>CAZPPG010000058.1:0-21410 GCA_964588385.1 uncultured Phycisphaeraceae bacterium | reverse complement strand
GACCACGAACCCCTCGGTGAAGAGCGCGTGCGAGCGAGCGATCACTCGATTGGGCGGGAACGCCGACGCTCCGGCGGCGGCGGGGTACGCCGAGCTGGCCGAGGGGTACTACCAGGAGCGGAGCGAGCTCACGAGTTTCCCCGGGGAAGACGTGCAACTGCTCTGGTCGTTTGATCCCGGCTTGGGCCTCGTGATGACGGGCATCGCGACGCCGGTGTTCCATGAGGCGATGGCGATGCGTCTGACCGAGCGTTCGCTCACGCTCAATGCGGCGAATCCCGACGGGGTTGCACTCTGGATTGCCTCCAACTTCTCTCGCCAGATTGATTCGCCCGAGGCGTACGAGAATCCCGTGTACGGGTCGGACCGTCGCGAGGCGATGTACTACGCGGTTGCGGCCGGGGCGGACGCCGGCCAGCGCGTGCTGGCCCGGGCGCTCGACACCCGCGATACACCCTTGGCTCGTCTTGCGATCGCTTCGATCGAACGCACGGCCGGGGACGACTCTCTGTGGGCCGGCCAGGGGCCGCGGAAGCCGCTGCTCGAGGCGCTCGGATACCCGAACCGCCGCGTGCAGTACGAGGCCGCACTGGCGCTTGCGTCCGCCAATCCGACCACCGGCTTTGCCGGGTCCGAGCGTGTGGTCCCGATTCTGGGCGGAGCGATTCGCGAGGCTTCAAGCCGATTCGCCGTGGTTCTGACGCGCGACTCTGAGGAGTACCCGCGGATCCGCACCCTGCTGGAGGCGATGGGTTACACCGTTGCACCGCCGGCCGCGTCGTTTGCGGAGGCCGAGAGCTCCATCGCTGATGCCGCGGCGATCGATCTGGTTGTCACGCTCCAGTCCGCTGAGCAGATCCGTGAGTCTGTTGATGCCGCGCGTGGCAATGCCAAGCTGCTGGCGACACCGATTCTCGCACTCGCCCAGCCGCAGGATGTCTCTGATCTCAACGCGGTCTTCTCTCGGGACACGACGGTTGCTGTCCGCTCGGCGCGCATCGACGAATCAGCGATCACAGTCTCGATTGAGCAGCTTGTCGAGGTCGCGTCGGGCGGCCCGATCAGCGTCTCCGAGGCCGAGCAGTACGGATCCCGCGCCATCGACGCCCTGCGCGATCTTGCGGTCTCCGGCAGCGTGGTCTTCGACGTCGGCGACGCGGCGACACCGCTGGCACAGGGCGTTTCGGCGACGGGCGGGGAGCTGCAGCTTCGACTTGCAGAGGTCCTGTCAAGGGTTGACCGCCCGCGGGCTCAGGTTGCGATTTTCGACGCGGCGATCGCCGCGTCCGGCACGCAGCGCGTCGCCCTGCTCGACAAGACCGCCCAGTCGGCCCGGCGCTTCGGGAACCGCTTGGAAGACCGCCAAGTCGGGCGCCTGCTGCAGATGGCACGCACCTCGACCGGTGACGAGGCAACGGCTGCCGCGGCTCTTATGGGGGCCCTGGGCCTGAGCAACAACGACATCGTGCCGTTGTTGCTGGGGAACTGATTTCCATCAGGCCATCGCCGACTGCTCTGGAACGGATCTGAACGAACCCGCACCGCTCGGCACCTGCCGGGCGGTGTTTCGTTTGCGAGACCGTGGTTGTAAAGTGAGGCGACTCGCCGCTTGGGGGCTCGTGGCCAAGAGTAATTCAGGCCAAAAAGAAAACCCGGCAACGAGTGCTTCCGCCCGCTGCCGAGTCATAGGAGGAGAGAGAGACAAGACTCGGTAAAGATGCCACAGATTTCCTGACTTGCCAGAAATAGAGCAACAAAAAAGCGACTTTTTCGGGCGTTGCGCAAGCGGCTTGGAATGGGTACTTTACGAGTTCGCGTCTTGTTCAGATGCCCCGGGCGCCGGCCAGATGCTGCCCCACGCGTGGCCAGTTAATGGTGTTCATGAACGCCTTTACGTAGTCCGCGCGCTTGTTCTGGTATCGCAGGTAATAGGCATGCTCCCACACATCAACCCCGAGTAGGGGAGTTACGCCGGTGAGCATCATGTCCTGCTGCTTCTCACCCTGAAGGATGAGCAGGCGACCAGCCGTCGGCTCGTGGACGAGCCATGCCCAACCGGAGCCCTCGACGGCGTTGGCGGCGGCCTGGAAGTGGGTTGAGAACGCGGAGAAGGAGCCGAAGTCGCGGGCGATGGCGTCCGCGAGCGGGCCGGTGGGCTCGCCCCCGCCGCCGCTTGAGGCGGGGGCCATGGTGACCCAGAAGATCGAATGGTTGACGTGGCCTGCGCCGTGGAACGAGAGTTCGCGGGACCAGTGCTTGATGAGTGAAGCGTCGCCGGCGCCAGCACGGATCTCCGCAAGTTTGGCGAGTGCGGTGTTCAAGCCCTTGACGTAGCCGGCGTGGTGCTTGGAGTGATGGATCTCCATGGTCGCGGCATCGATGTGCGGCTCGAGGGCGTCATGGGCGTACGGGAGCGGCGGAAGCGTGTACTCACCCTTGGATGCGTCCCAGCCGAGCTCGGCGGGTGAGAGGAGCGGGCCGTGCTTTCCCTGATTCGATGGCTGTGTTCCGATCGCGGAGCCTGAGAGGGCTGCGAGCCCGCCGAACGTTGCGGCGGAGGTGAGGATTTCGCGACGCGTGATGGGTGGGTTGGTGCTCATGCTCAAGGGTACCGGCGAACGCGCCGGCTGGTTTGGACAAAAGAAGAGAAGCCCGGGCGGCCCCGGGCTTCTCATGGAATGCATCGAACTGTCGGACGGTTCCGGGCTGTGAGGTCAGATCTGCTCCCCGACCTGCCAGCGGAAGAACTGGAGGATCTTCGCGCCGGAGCCGACGATGTCCTTGACGGTCTTGGTGGGATCGACGACGAAGGGCTGCTCCATCAGCGCGATCTCGGCGAAGAACTTCTTCATGCCGCCCTCGACCATCTTCTCGGCGATCTCCTTGGGCTTGCCGGACTCGATGGCCTGATCGATACGGAACTTGCGCTCCTTGTCAACGATGGCGGCGGGGATGTCGTCGGCGGTGATTCCCTGGGGACGGGGAACGGCGGCGGTGACGTGCATGCCGATCTGCTTGAGGGTCTCCGGGGTGACGGAGCCGGATGCCTTGATGAGGACGCCGGTCTTGCCGTCGTGGTGGATGTAGAAGCCAAAGGTCTCGCCGCCGGCGGCGATGAGCTTCTGGCCGCGTGCGTAGGAGCAGTTCTCGCCGGTGGAGATCTTGAGGTCCTCGACGAGGGCCTTGATAGCGGGAGTCTCGGCGACGGGACCCGCGGCGGGCGCCTTGAGGACGTCGTCGGCCATTTTCTGGGCGGCGGAGACGAACTTCTCGTTCTTGGCGGTGAAGTCGGTCTCGGCGCGGAACTCGACGATAGAGGCGGCTCCGTTGCCGATGGCGATGGCGACGCGGCCTTCGCCGGCGACGCGATCGGTGCGGCTCTCCATCTTGCCCTTGAGTTGCTTGCGGAGGAGCTCCTCGGCCTTGTCGACGTCGCCGGTGGCCTCGATGAGGGCGGCCTTGCAGGCCATCATCGGGAGTCCGGTCTTGTTCCGGAGCATCATCACGTCTTTCGCATTGGGCTCGTACATCGCTCCGTCTCCTTCATCGCCGGATCGGCTTGTGCGGATCGTCGGCGGGGCGGGTGCTGGCTGGGTTGAGACATGCCGGCCTTGGGCCGGATCAGCGTTGATCAACATGGCGGCCCGTCGGTGGGCAGGATCTGCGTTGACGGGATGGGGTGACGGGTTCAGGTGCCCTGGGCGGCTGGAGCCGCGTCAGGAGCTCCGGAGCCACGCTCGTCCTCCGCGCCGTCGCGGCGGAACTGGGCGCGGCGGCTGCGGCGCTGGGCGCCATCGCCGGAGCCGCTGTCTCCGGCGCCTGAGCCAGCCTGACGCATCTCTCGCATCTGGCGGCCTTCGGCGACGGCGAGGCAGAGCTCACGGATGATGACGTCGATGGCACGCATCGAATCGTCGTTTCCGGGAATGGCGATATCGGCCATATCCGGGTCACCATCGGTATCGAGCAGGCAGATGGTCTTGATGCCGAGCTTGCGGGCCTCGTTGATCGCCGTCACTTCCTTCCGGACATCGACGATGACGAGCGCTCCGGGCATGTCGGTCATGTTGCGGATGCCGTCGAGGTTACGCTTGATCTTGGCCTGCTCGCGGCGGAGCTGGCTCTCCATCTTCTTGGAGTAGCTGGCGTAGTTGGATTCACGCTCGACGGTCTCGAGTTCCTCGAGGCGTTTGAGGCGTGAGCGGATGGTGCGGAAGTTGGTGAGCGTGCCGCCGAGCCAGCGCTCGGTGACGTAGTGCATCTTGACATCGGGGACGCGGGTCTCAAGAACGCCCTTGGCCTGGCGCTTGGTGCCGACGAAGCAGACATCCTTGCCATCGGCGACCGTCTTGGCGATGTAGCGCTTGGCGAGGAGGAGACCCTTGACGGTCTCCTTGATATCGATGATGTGGATGCCGTTGCGCTTGCCGTAGATGTACGGACCCATCTTCGGGTTCCAGTTGGCCGTGCGCTGGCCGAAATGGATGCCTGACTCGATCAGGTCTTTGACGATGGAGTTTGCGTCAGCCATGGATCAACCCCTTTCCTGGGGCAGCGACACCGGCGGGCCGATCGGCGATCGGGCGAGTAGGCCCGACCGTGCTCCGCGCAAGGGCGCTTGTGTGATTCTTGGAGCGCGCGGCTGATGACGGCGCTCCAACCAGACGTTCGTCGGCACATGCCGAACGAAACCCAACCCCGATCGGATCAGGAAAGGAATAGTACGCGCGGGGCACGCACGGGCAAGGGCGGGCGCCGGATGGAATGGCCAGAGCGTTTGCGGACGAGCCCTCAACCGCGGGTTGGAAACGGTCGACCAGTCCAACTGGGACTTTCCATGGCGCAGACTGGGGACACTTTGCATGGGTAACCATTCGGGATTGATGTACAGGAAGGCCGCGAGGTATGACCTGTCGCTGCCAGCCCGGTTGCGGGTGGCCGAGGCGCATGGCAAGTCTGTCAGTCTCACGGCTTCGGCGGGTGTCCGCCAGGGATGGCTGCCGGTTGACCTTGTGGACTTCAGCGCGGGTGGAATCGGGCTGCTGACCAGCGTGTTCATTCCGCGCCGGTGTTTGATTGAGGTCGAGATCTTCGGGGTGGAGGGGGATCGAGATCAGGTGGCGATCTCCGGTGTGGCCAGAACACAGCGGGTGGTGATGACAGATCGGCGCCCGGCCTATCTGATCGGCGCGTGCTTCGAACGCCCGACGGAAGAGCAACGGGAACAGATCGCGCGACTGCTGGAACTGCTGGGCGGCAGCGGGGAGCCGGAGGGGGGCGCCGATGCTTGACTCAAGCCACTTTCTGGTTCGTTCGTTGCTGCAGGATGGTTTGGTCAAGCAGGTGGACGTTGAGCGGGCCACGGAGCACGCGAAGGCGTCGGGAGTCGGCCTGGCGGACGCGATCGTAACGCTGGGCCTGCTCTCCTCGCGTGTGATGGCGATCTCGCGGGCGAAGATAACTGAGTATCCATTCGTGGATCTCTCGGCGTTCACGGTGGACATTACGAACGCGTCGCTGCTGCCCCGGAGCACGGCGGAGCGGTTCGGAGCGTTTCCGCTGTTCGTGCTGGATGGGCTGGCGACGGTCGCGATGCTGGATCCTCTGAACCTGCAGGCTCTTGACCAGGTTCGGAGCGCGCTGAAGTGCGATGTCGATCCGGTGATCTGCGATCCGGAGCCGCTTCGCGCGTTGATAGCGCGGGCATACTCGATGTCGACCGTGAAGCCCGAGACGGAGACGGCGCAGAACGCAGCATTCGAGACGGATCTGACGACTGGGGAGGAGCCGATCGTCGCGGCGGTGAACCAGATTCTGGCATCCGCGATGGAGGTCGGGGCTTCGGACGTTCATATCGGCCCGGACGAGCACGATCTGCATCTGCGGTACCGCGTGGACGGTGCGCTTGCTTCTCAGCAGGGACCAGCCAAGGCGGCGCATCCGGGCATCGTGCAGCGTCTGAAGGTGATGGCGAAGCTGGACCTGACGCAGACGCGGAAGCCGCAGGATGGCAAGTTCCGATTCACGCATCGGGGGCAGTACGTGGATGTGCGGCTCTCTCTGGTGCCGACGATTCACGGCGAGAACGTGGTGATGCGTCTGCTGCGATCGGCCGCGGCGATCGGACCGATCTCTTCGCTGGGCATGGCGGCCGATGTGGAGCGGGCGTACGACGAGCTCGTGCACAGGCCACACGGGATGATTCTCGTGACGGGGCCGACGGGCTCGGGCAAGACGACGACGCTGTACACCGCGCTGAACGCGATCAACACGCCGGACCGGAACATTCTGACGATCGAGGATCCGGTGGAGATCCGGCTGCCGATGGTGCGGCAGGTCCAGGCGAACGCGGAGGTCGGGCTGACATTCGCGTCCGCGCTCCGGTCCTTCCTGCGTCAGGATCCCGATGTGGTGCTGGTCGGCGAGATCCGCGACGCGGAGACCGCACGGATCGCGGTGCAAGCATCGCTCACGGGGCATCTGGTCTTCTCCACGCTGCACACGAACGACGCCGTGGGCGCGATCCCGCGGCTTCGCGACTTTGATCTGCCGCTATTTGCGATCAACGCGGCGCTGCTCTGCACGATTGCGCAGCGTCTGGTGCGGCGGGTGTGCGAGCAGTGTGCGGCTCCCGAGCCTTCGGGTGTGGCGCCGCCGAGCGGGTTCGGGCTGCGTGCGTCTGATATGTCCGAGTTCGTGTGCGGAACCGGGTGCGGGGCGTGCAAGAGCACCGGATATCGCGGACGCATGGGCGTGTACGAGATGCTGCGGATGACGCCGCGGATTCAGCAGTTGGTCGAGAATCGGGCCACGGCGGCGGAGATCCGGAGCGCGGCGGAGTCGGAGGGCATGCGTCTGATGTGGCGGGACGGGCTGGAGAAAGCCAGACGTCACCAGACGACGGTGTGGGAGCTGGCGAAACTCCGTCCAATCTCAGAGGAAGAGTCGCACGCCTCCCTCAGGAGCGCGGCATGAGCGCGATCAACTACAGATATGTCGCGCTTCGGCCTGACGGCTCACGTGTGAAGGGAGTCGTGCGGGCGAGTTCGGAGACCGACGCCAGCAGGCGGCTGCGGGCTGAGGGTGTGTCGCCGGTGAGTCTTGCCGAGGCAAGAGACACGACCGGGATGTTCTCGTTCCAGCGCATCACGTCGAAGGACGTTGTCGACCTCACGCAGCAGCTCTCGGTGCTGGTCCGGTCCAAGATCCCTCTGGCGCGCGGTTTGGTGAGCATTGCGGAGCAGGAGCGGAAGCCCCCGCTGCGGGAGATGCTGAGGGCCATTGCGGCCGACATCGAGTCGGGCGCGTCGATCCCGCAGGCCTTTGAGCCGTATCGCGGCGTGCTCGGCGACGTGTACATCGAGACGATGGCGGCGGCTCAGAAATCGGGAAACATGTCGGAGGTGCTGGAGCACCTTTCTGACCTGCTGCAGAAACAGGCTGAGACCCGGCGCCAGCTTCGCAAGGCGCTGTCGTATCCGGCGATCGTGATGGGCGTGGTCGCGATTGCGGTAACAGTGATCATCGTGTTTGTGGTGCCGCGGTTCGGTGCGACCTTTCAGGCACAGAACGTGCAGATGCCCCTGGTGACAAGGGCGATCCAGGCCTTCGGCGAGCACGTGCGAGAGATCTGGTGGGTGTACGCGATCCTGCTTGCCGGCCTGGCGGCGGGGGGGACGGTCCTGTGGCGCACGCCGCATGGGCGGCTGGGGTATGAGCGGTTGTTCCTGGTGCTTCCATTCGTGCGTCGGATCGTGGTGGCGGATACGACGTCGCGGTTCTCGCGCGTGCTCGGGCTGGGGATCGGATCTGGCCTTGGGATGATCGAGTCGATACGGATGGCGGGGCGGGCGACGGGCCGCCCGCTGTTTGTGAATGAGTGCGACGAGGCGGCGGACCGGGTGGGGCGGGGAGATCAGCTTGCGGAAGCGATCGCGGAGAGCCGCTATCTGCCGGGATTTGCGCGGAGGATGCTCACGGCGGGCGAGGACTCCGACGAGATGTCTCGGGCGTGCGCCGTGGTGGCGAGGCAGTATGACCGTGAGGTGGGACATCTGACGGGGCAGATCGGAACGCTGATCGAGCCGCTGCTGACGCTGGCGCTAGCGTCGGTTGTGCTCGTGGTTGCTCTGTCGGTGTTCCTGCCGATGTGGCAGATGATGCAAGTTGGCAAGTGAGGTGATCGATGGGACGAGCTCTCGTGGGGATTCGTGCGGCGTTTACGATGCTCGAGGTGATGGTCGCGGTCACGATCATCGCCATCCTCGCGGCGGTCGTCGTGCCGCGTTTCGGCGGATTGACGGATGACGCGCGGTCTTCGGCGGCTCTGACCTCTGTGGGCGGCGTGCGGACCTCGCTTGCGGCGTATCGGACGCGGCGCGTGATTGCGGGTGAGTCGCCGTTTCCCACGCTTGAAGAGCTGGTTGCCGAGGGCACGGTGATGCAGAACGGCATGCCTGCGAATCCCTACTCGGGGCTGAACTCGGTGCAGGAGGTGTCGGAGGCGCAAGCCGATGCTCGCACGGTCCTGGCGCCGGAGATGTATGGGTGGTGCTACTTCGTGGACAACGAGGCGGAGCCGGCGCGGGCGGTGATCTATCTCAATAGCGACGCGGAGACTCGGGTGCCTTCTGCGAGCGGGGGCCGCCGCACGGCGAACGAGTTGTGAGGCAAGGTGTGATGAGGGCGAGATCGACAGGTCGACGCGGATTCTCGCTGATCGAGGCGGTGGTCGTCGTCGTGATCATCGGGATTCTCGCGGCGTCGGCCGCGCCGCTGCTCGGGTCGCAGGGGATGCTGCGGGAGCGGGCCGCCGCGACGGAGGTTGCCGGGCTGCTGCGGACGGCGCGAGCGTTTGCGATGGCGACCGGTGACCCATGCGGCCTGCGTGTCAGCGTTTCGGAGGATGCGGTGGCCCTCGTGAGATGGTCGGCCGAGACAGGTCGGCAGGAACCACTTTCCGACCTGTCGGGAAGCGCGTCCGGTGAGGTCGGGGTCCGGGCAACATTCGCCGGGGCGCGTCTGGCCAGAGCCACCGACGGACAGGACAGCGGAGACGAAGTGACGTTCTGGTTCGGGCACGACGGGGCTCCGCAGTGGCGCGAGGGCGACGGGGCGTTGATCGGAGTGGCGGAGACGAATGGGGAGATTCTGTTTGAGAGCGGCACGGCGGTGACGGTCATGGCTGTCAGCGGAGCGATCGAGTGATGCGGGTCCCGAGACGAAGCATGTGTCGCGCGGTGACGCTGATCGAGGCGATGATCGTGGTTGTTGTGCTCGCGCTCGCGATCCCCCCGATCCTTGCCATGACCACGGATGTGGTCGACGCCAGAGTCGAGTCTGTTCGCATTTCCGAGGCGACTGCCCTTGCGCAGGGCATCGCGGAGCACGTGCTTGCCGATGCTCATGCGACCGGCGATGCAACAGGTGAACCGGTGGGCATGGGCGCGATGGCTGATGCCGCGGCGTACATGGAGCACCCGACGACGGGTTTGCGAGCCCGGTTGGCGTGGATGGCCGAGCCGTATGAGACGCGCGGGATCACATGGTCCGTCGAGATCGGCGAGTTGTGCAACTCGGATGGCGAAGCGACCGGAAGTTCGGACGCAGACTTGTACCGACGCGTGCGGGTGCTGGTCAGCTTTGTCGGCTCGCGCGGGCGCATGGAGGTTGCTGTGACCCTGCTGGTCGGGGGTGGCGCATGAGCGTGCGTGGGCGGGATCGGCGGCGCGGACTGACGCTGGTCGAGATGATCGCGACGATCACGGTTCTCGGCGTGGTCGGGGCGACGGTGCTCCCCGTGATCGAGGCATCGGGTGCGCACTTTGCGGAATCCGCGTCGCTGCGGCGGGCCGCCGATCGCGTCTCGTTTGCGTTGGATCGGATCTCCAGGGTGCTTCGAGAGATTCCGGCGGCCGAACACGGTGGCGGTCTGGCGATCGAGGCAATCACAGCCAGCGAGATCGTGTTGACCAACGGCACACGTATCCGGCTCGACGGGGATCGGCTCCTGCTCGAGATCGACGGGCGTGTGGGAACGGTCTGCGATCGTGTGAGCGAGTTCGAGATCATCGCGACCGGAGCCGATGGTGTGACGTCGACGACGGCGTCGCCTCAGGACACGCGTCGCATCGGCATCGGGATCGTCGCCGAGGGCCTCAGCGTGCGAAGCGCGGTGTTCCCGCGGGCGTGCATGGGGGGAGCATGAGCGACACCGTTCGTCACAGCTCCACGCTTGTGCGTCGCGGCACGCACCGACGGGGGTTCGCCGTCGCGACGGTTGTGGTGCTTCTGCTGCTTCTCAACATTGTTGCGTTTGGGTCCGTTCGGAGCGGGAGCGACGAGTCCGCCGTCGCCTCTTTGCGCGTGGAGACGCTGCGAGCGCTGTATGCGTGTGATGCGGGGCTGGTGGTCACCCTGTCAGAACTGGGGCGCGGCGGGGAGATGCACGCGGACGAGCGAACACTGGAGCTCGACGGTGCAACGACGGTTATTGCGCGGAGGACGGGCGTGGGGGAGATGCAGATTCTTGTTGTCGGCAGTTCGGGATACGGAAGGCGACGTGTCGTGGTTGAGGTTGGAGACTCGAACTGAATCAAGAGCGAGCGGCACCCGATCAGGGATCGGGAGTCCTCGCACTGAGGAGGCGTCGTGGCGTCAGATACGTTTGTTCTTGTGATCGGCCATGGAAGGATCGACGGGGCAACGGTGCGCGGGCGCCGGGTGCTTCGTTCGCATCGCGTGGACATATCCGATCTGCGACACGAGCAGGTGTGGGAGGGCGACCTGGGTGAGTTTGAGGAGCCGGTCGCGCAGATCATGCGGTCGATCGGAGTTGCGGCCGGAACCTCCGTGATGGTCTCCTACGCATCGCCCAAGACGGCTGTTGAGGCCATCGAGGCGCCCGCACGGGGTGAGCCCGCGGTCAAGGCGATGCGGCTGTCGCTGGGTGAGGCGGTGGAGACATCGCTGAAGCACTGCGCTGTGGGCTACCAGAAGCTCTGGGCGACGCGCACGCCGCGGAGCCAGACGCTCGGGCTGTGGGCTGCGGAATCGGACTCGGCGGTCGCGAAGCTGTGTTCCATGCTCGGCCGAGTGGGCTTGAAGGTTGAGCGGCTTGTGCCCTCACGGGCCGTCTCGCTCTACTCTTGCTGGCGGACTGCCGAGACGCTGGAAGAAACCGATGTTGTTGTCGTGGATGTGGACGAGCAGATCACGACGATGTGCGGCATCGTGGGTGGTCAGCCTCGGCTGATTCGCCAGGTTGGGCTGGGCACGGATCTTCTGGTTGACGCGTACTCCAGGGCGATGCGATCAACGAGGGAGAAGTCCGGGACCGCGCTCTCGCGTGACGAGGCCGCGACCGGTCTCTGGACGCACGGCGTTCCCGGACGGGACGAAGCGGTGGACCGCGCCGGGGTCACGCGCGGGCACGATGTGCTTCCGCTGATACAGAGCGTGGTCCAGCGGCTCGCGATCGAGATCAAGCAGACCGTGCGATTCGGGCTGGATCAAGACAATCGGCGCGTGCGGGTGCGCCTGGCAGGTCCGGGAGCGTTGGTGCCCGCACTCGCCTCCGTGCTCAGCGATCACGCGGAGTCATTGGTTGAAACGGTCGAGCCGGCGTCGGGCTCCGACAGGGCGTGGGGGCCGGAACAGGTCATTCAGCGCTTCCTGCACGGAATCCCGCCGGGGATCAATCTGCTGCCTGGCGACATGGTGAAGCACTCGGTCACCAGGTCGATCCGGCGAGCGGCCTTGATCGGCGCCGGTCTGGCGGCGATTGTGATCGCGGGCGATGTCGGCGTGAAGGGCCGGCAACTGGCTCGGGTCGACGCCGAGTTGGCGCTTCTCGCTCCGGAAGTCCGGTCGCTCGAAGAGCAGTTGGCGATGCGCGGCGACGCGGCGAGCTTGTCGCAGATTGTGGGAGAGGCCGAGCGGCGTTTGCACGCCGCGATGGGGACGGCCGTGGATTGGCACGGGGCCTTGGCGGTGCTCTGGAACGTGTCGGACTTGGGGATTCGGCTCAACGAGATCGCGTGCTCTCAGGAGCAGGGCAAGTCGGTGATGACGATTCGCGGGACCGCGAGCATCTCCGAGAAGAACGGCGACGCGCTACGTGCGCTCATCGCGATGCTATCGGCGCGGCCCGAGTTCGAGGCGGTGTCGCTGGGTTCGACCCGCCTGCAATCGGTCAACGGTGAGTCGTCGCGATCATTCACCATTTCTGTTGAGCTGCGATCGCTCGACGCGATCGCGGCGCACACTGGAGACGAGTCATGAGGCGCAGTTCGGTGCTGTTCACGTCCGCGGCGGAGGCGGCATGCCTCTCCGTGGCGATCGCGGCCGGTTGGCTCCTGGTTGCTCGGCCGCTGCAGTCACGAGTGGACAAGGCGTCTCAGGAGGTTCGCCGGGCCCACTCGGAGACCGCTCGGATGACGGAGATACTGAACAGGGACTCGATCTCTCCTGATGAGGCGAAGAAGGTCGTCGCGGCGCACGCGAAGGCAATCCAGGCGCAATGCGATCTTTCATCGGATCCATCCGCGCTCTATGAAGCGATCGGCGAACTGGCCAAGGCCGAGGGCGTCAGGATCGAACGCATGGAGCCCAAGAAGATCAACGTGCCCACGCCCGGTACGGCGGGGGGTCGCGCGGCGAAGTCGCAGAAGAAGGCGATCGGGGCTCCCTCGATCGCAGGGATCGGGTACGGCATTGAGGTGTCTGGATCCTACGGATCGATCGCGGCGTTCGTGGATGCGATTGAACGTCGGATGGGGATGAGCAAGGTGATGACCATTCGTCTCTCGCCGGGACGGGATGCGACGAAGCCGGGCGACGTTGAAGGCTTCGTCGAAACCGCACACTTTCGGCTTTCCAAGCCGCTGGCGACTGCCGCGGGAGGTGAATGATGGAGTCGGCTCAGCTTAAGTATCGATCACGCCTGGTGTGTGCTGGCGCGATGGTGATGCCGGTTGTGGGTGTGATGTGTGTCGGGTACCTGTCTCCCAAGCCCTCGGCAGCGCGAGCGAAGCAGGTTGCGGCATCCGCTTCGGAGGACTCGCAGCTGCGCATTCCGGACGGAGCTTGGCTGCAGTCGTGGAACCGGGGCGACACGCCGCCGGAGATCGAAGGGTCGCCATTTCCGGTGGAGGTCATTGCTGACATCCTGCCGGACTCCTATGAGCTTGAGCAGGCGCCCGTTGCGGAGGTTGAGCCCGAGCCGACCATCAAGCTGACCGGGATCATGCGGATCTCGAGCGGGGACGTGGCGATGATCGACGGCCGGGCACTCGGGCTCGGCGCGGGCATCAAGGGGCACTGGATTGTCGGCTCGATCGATGCGAGAGGCCGTTCCATCACGGCTGTGAACGAGCTGGACGGCCGGGAGATCGTGTTCCGCCTGCCGGGGTCCTGAATGCCCGTCTGGTTCATGCGAAGGGCCTGCGGTCGGGCCATGACAGGCGTTTGCCGGCGGCCTATGCTGTTGCCCGAGCCGTTTGGCAAGGTACGGGCGCATAGCTCAGTTGGCTAGAGCGCGGCTGTCACATAGCCGAGGTCACAGGTTCGAGTCCTGTTGCGCCCATTGGTTCGATTCGCAGTGATTCGCGAGCAGTCGCAGGATCACGCGCAACTGCCACCGCCCGATTCGACTTCAGCCGGGGCCGGCGCTCTCGGAGCCGGGCGCGGATGCTTGCTTGCCAAAGAGGTAATGCGAGACCAGCCACTCCTGACCGTGGTTGAGTCCCCACAGTTCGGCGCAGGCGAGGAAGAAGACGCGCCATCGCTGGGTCCATGCGTCTGCGGCGTCGCCGTACGCCTCTTGCATCAAGGGCCTGATCTGGTCCAGGCGAGCGTCCATGTTCGCGAGCCAGGCGTTGGCCGTCTTCTGGTAGTGGCGTCCGTCCACCCGCCAGTGATCGAGCATGCACAGATGCTCTTGGAAGTGATGGAGCAGGTGATCGGAGGGCATGGTGCCTCCAGTGAAGAAGTAGCGACCTATCCAGTCGTTGGTTCGCTCGAAGTGGTATCCGATCTCTCGGTGCGTGAAGATGTGCACGAAGAGGCGGCCCTCGTCGCGGAGCATGCGTGACAGGCCCGCGAGCAGGACGCGATAGTTCTTCATGTGCTCGAACATCTCAACGGACACGATTCGATCGAACCGCCCCGTGAACCGATCGCCGCGTACGAAGCTGTTGGCGTCTTCGGTGATGACCTCCCAGCCCCTGATTCCTCGCTCATCTCGGCGGCGTTCGATGAAGATTCGTTGCAGGGCTGAGTTGGAGACGCCGGTCACTCGGCAGTTCGGGAACCTGTCCTTGATGAAGCCGGAGAGCGAGCCCCAGCCGCATCCCAGATCCAGCACTTCCATTCCGTCCTGAATGCCTGCTCGCTCGCACGTGAGCGCGAGCATGGCCTCTTCGGCTTCGGCGAGCGTGCGGACCCCGGGGGTCCAGAGGCAGCCGCTGTACTTCAAACGGGGGCCGAGCACGAGTTGGAAGAAGCGAGCGGGAACCTCGTAGTGCTGGACATTCGCCGCGTCGGTCTCGATTGCGATGGGGCTGTGCCGGAGGTCGTTGAGGAACGCGCGGAACCGTTCGTGACGCGACTCGATTGTGCCGCGGTTCTCGTGGCGGATCCTGGCCCAGAGCCGTCGCCTGATCTGCCATCTCAGCAGTGCGTCGGGCAGAATGCCTTGGTCCAGGAGGTGCTCGTACCAGGCGCGCGGTGCGTCGGGCAGGGTGCGGTTCGGGGTGACGCGATCGCGGCCTTGCGTATCGGCCGGCGCCTGGTGCTGTGTGCCGGTGAGCGAGCTCATGGCGCCTCCGTGGAACTGTTCGGACAGTTGTCTGACTTGACTGCAACGGAGACCTCTCGTGGCCACCATGGGAAGAACGGACTGGTCTCTTTCTGATAGGCGCGGTAGTCGTCGCCGCGAGAGCGGAGTGATTGTGCTTCAGTCGGTGGGATACCGGTGAGACGAGTGAGCAGCAGGTACATCACTACGACCGGGAGGAGAGCGAGCCACCAGAGGGGGGATTGGGCGGCGACGAGTGCGTAGGCGATCCAGAGAAGCCACTCGAAGAAGTAGTTGGGGTGTCTGGAGTATCTCCAGAGACCGGCGCGGCACGTCCGCCCCATATTTGCGGGCTCTCTCTTGAAGCGTTTCAGTTGCGAGTCGGCGATCGCTTCACCGATGAGGGCAAGGACGTACAGCGCGATGCCAGCAATGGCGAGCGGGCCGAGTGTGGCTTGGGTTATTGTCGCGATCGCAACGGGGGCGAGGCAGAGAAGGGGAACGCTCAATGCCTGCAACTGGTAGAAGACGAACATGAAGGGCTGGAAGCGGGGCCCAAATCGCTCTCGGGCCATCTGGTACCGTCCGTCCTCCCGTCCGGTCAGCACTCGATCGGTCAGGATGTGGGTGCCCAGACGCAGGCCCCAAAGGCCGATCATTGACCCGATGACCGCGCGGTGCGCGATGGAACCGGAGCCGGTTACGGCGACGAATCCTGCACCGAGCGCGACGCCGTACGACCAGCCGACATCGACTATTCCCGCATCGCCGGTCTTCCTTTGAGCGATCCAGAGGGCGGAGAACGTGGCGACGGATGCAGCGAGAATCCAGAGGCACTGTTCAATGGGAGAGAGTGTCATCATGGCACACGCTCCGGAGCGTGTGACACTGGGCGCGTCCTGGGGCTCGGGTACGTGGGAGGCGTGGTCGTGGTGAGCGTGTCGAAGGAGAGTTCAATGTCCATCGGTGTGCGTGTGCTGGCCACAATGTGCGTGATAGGTCTGTTTGCGATGCTCTGGCTGTTTGTGGTCTCGACGCGTGAGATGGGTCTGGTGTCGGGCTTGCGTGAGGTTGCGAGCACGTGGTGGGGCGTGACGACGCTGGCCGACCTTGCGGTGGGGTTGCTGTTTGTCAGCGCGTGGATCTGCCTCACGGAGCGGCGTCCGTGGGCACGAGCGCTCTGGATCGTCGCGGTGTTCCTTCTTGGCAACTTCACCACGCTGGTGTACCTCCTGATCCGGTGCCGGCGAGCACGCTCACTCCGTTGGGTGTTCCTGAACGCGTGAGGCGTATGGTCAGCGTGGGGGAATCGCGTTGAGCGACGGGCGCGCCAGCGGTTTGGCAAGCACCATCTGATAGTCGCCGCAATGAAGGGCTCTGAACGCGCCCTCGCAGTACTCGAAGTAGTATCGCCAGGTGCGGATGAACCGCTCGTCGAATCCGAGGGCACGCACCTCTTCGAGGGAGCGATGGAAGGCTTCGTTCCAGAGGCGGAGCGTGCGGACGTAGTGCGCGGCCAGGTCGTCCATGTGGATCAGCGTCAGGTCGGTGTGGTCGCGGAGCGCGCGCGTGACGGCGGAGAGACCGATCAGGCAGGACCCGGGAAAGATGTGGCGCTTGAGAAAGTCCACGGTGTGTCGAGCCGCGTCGTAGCGCTGGTCGCGGATCCAGATCCCCTGGATCATGGCAAGCCCGTCGGGCTTGAGGAGTCGCGAGATCGCGCTGAAGTATGCGGGGAGGTATTCGTGCCCGACGGCCTCGATCATCTCAATGGAGAGAACCTTGTCGAACGTACCCGCACCGAAGCTGCGCTCGAGATCCCTGTAGTCGAGCATGACGACTGAGACGCGGTCATCGAGGCCGCGATCTTTGATGCGGCGCGTCGCCAGTTCGTGCTGACGCGATGAGATTGTGGTGGTGGTGATGCGACAGCCGAACGTCTCCGCGGCTCGGATTGCGGCTCCGCCCCAGCCGGTCCCGATTTCGAGGAGGTGATCTGTCGCGCGAAGGTCAAGCTTCGTGCAGCATCGGTCCACTTTGGCGAGCTGCGCCTCTTCCAGCGTCATGTCCGGGCGGTCAAAGTATGCGGAGGAGTAGAGCATGGTGGGGTCGAGCCAGAGCGCGAAGAACTCGTTGGAGAGGTCGTAGTGCGCGGCGATGTTGCGCCGGCTGCCGCGACGCGTGTTGCGACGCAGCGCGTTGAGCGTTCGCGCGACGGTGGCGAGCAGACGAGAGATCGGGGTGGCAACCGACTGCGCCGCGTCGTGATTGATAAGGAGCAGTTCGAACAGGCCGGCGAGGTCGTCGCAGGTCCAATGGCCATCGATGTAGGACTCGGCGACACCGAGCGGGCCTTCACGCAAGAGGGAGGCGTAGAAGGCCGGATCCGTGACGGTGAGCGAAACGATGGGTCCGCTTTCGCCTGTGCCTGCGGTCATGACGTCGGCACTGTCGCGGACCGTGAGGCGGCCTGCATGCACGCGCGAGAGCAAAGATCGAACCACCCGCTTGCCCGCGCGTTCTCCCGGCGTCAGGGCTCGAGTGGCGACCTGGGGGCTGTCTGTCACTGGAAGGGAGGTCATTGCGGCGTGCTCCGGGCGAGTCGCGTCGGGAGGCTGAATGGGCGATGCAATGCTTTCGAGACGTTCAGGTCGGACGGATTCAGTTCGATTGGGAGCTGGGAGGGGCTTGCGGACGAGGATGACCTGATCGGCTCGGGTGGGGAAAGACGGGCACTCGCCTCAGCCAGAGCCGGAGGGCGTGGAGATGGATCGCGAGGAACACGCGGGCCGTGATCAGCGGAAAGCGGAGGAGCATGCGGTCGAGCGTGCGAGGGCCGATGGGGCGGCGCTCAAGTCGGAGCGTGGCATCGAACACACGGCGTCGGGGTGTGGGAAGGGCGCCCGTGCCCTCGACGGACCCGGACCGCTCTGTCTCGCGAAGGGTCATGTGGACGCCGAGGCGTGAACCGGCCTGCGGGCAAGGGACTGAGAAGGACCAGTCGTACGCGAGGCCCATGGGCAGAAATGGAGAGACGTGGAAGACCTTTTCAAAGGCGAATCGCTTTGGTCGTGAGGAGAAGCATGAGGCTTGCGCGGTGTCTGAGCACACGTGCGGGGCTTGGGTGCGGCAGTCCAGAACGTAGGCGTGGCGGTCCTTCCAGGGTGTGTTGGTGATCTCGGCCACGATGGCGAGGAGCTGCTCGGCGCCGGAGGCATCGCGCTCGCCGAAGCAGTAATAGAAGCTGACGGGATTGAAGACGTAGCCATACTGGCGAGCGTGCGTGAGCAGACGGACAGCGCCGCCCGGCTTGAACCCCAGTGTGAACGCGACTTTGTCGACGACTTCTTCCTTGAGTTCTCGCGATGGATCACCGAGGTAGTCGCGACGCTTGAAGCGGCCGAGCGCCAGCCGCTTGTGTCCGGAATCGCGTGCCCAGAGGCGTTGTCCCGCGAAGACGGAGTCGAGTTCGTCGAGGTCAACATAGAGCATGTAGAGCGGAAACGTGAATACCCGCGCTATGGGCGCGAAGCGACGATGTCGGACCCACCCTCTGTAGACGGCGCTCGCGAGCGGCGGGCGTTCCTGAATGGGATCGGCCAGATCGGGGTGACCCGAGAGCGCGGGCCGGGCCGTTCTCTCTTGCGAGCAAACCACTTCGCGAGGATAGACGTGGCTGCTAGACATGCAGGGGCTCGGCACATCGGGTTTGGTGCTGGGCGACGGATGGGGCTGGGCTGGCTGCGGCCAGCATCTCCGCAACGCGCTCGCCGCTCCGCACGCCGTCTTCATGGAAGCCGTTGTACCAGTATGCGCCGCAATAGTGGACGCGGTTGACACCGGAGATCTCGGCGTGACGCGACTGGGCGCGGATGGCGAGAGAGTCGAACGCCGGGTGCTCGAACGTGTGGGTGTCGAGCGTGAGGGAGGGATCCAGGGCCGCGGTGTCGTTGAGAGTGACAGAAAGGTGGCGGCGCGTCCCGAGGCGTTGCAGGATTGTCATGTTGTATGTCACGGAAACGCCAGAGCGGGACGCTTTCCTGGGATCAGAGGCCTTGGTGTAGTTCCACGCGCTCCACGCTTTCCGACGGCGCGGCAGCACCGACTCATCGGCGTGGAGGCACGCCACGTTGGGCCTGTACGGAATGGCGCCAAGCACCTCTGACTCGGCGGGGCTCGGATCGGTGAGCATGCGCAGGGATTGATCGGCGTGGCAGGCAAGAACGACGGCATCGAACGAGTGGGTTGCGGACGCGGTGCGTACCTGAGCTTCTGTAGGTGTACGCGTGATGGCGAGAACCGGCGTGTTCAGGCGGATGCGATCCAGGAAGGGAGCCGTGAGCTTCTCAACGTACGTGCGGCTTCCGCCGACGATCGTGCGCCACTCGGGGCGATCGCGGACCGAGAGCATGCCGTGATTCTTGAAGAAGCGGACGAAGAAGCCGAGCGGCAGACCCTCCACGTTCTGTTCGGGGCTGGACCAGATGGCGGCTGCCATGGGAAGGATGAGTTGCTCGCGGAAGGCACGGGGATACCGATTGCGAACCAGATAGTCGCCGACGGTGGTCCATTCGTCGTTCCCGGCGGCGTCGATCGGCGCTCGGACCGCGAATCGTCTGAAGCCGGCGATCATGCTCCAGAAGCGGGGCCTGAGGAGGTTCCGTCGCTGGCAGAGGAGGGCGTCCAGGTTCGCGCCGCCGTACTCAAAGTCATGGGCGTCGTCGCGGACACTGAACGACATCGTGGTGGGCTGGGATTCAACGCCCAGTTCCCGCAGCAGCGATGTGAAGCGAGGGTAGTTCCGTTCATTGAAGACGATGAATCCGGTGTCGACGGGGATGTCGCGGCCCTCGTGTGAGACGACGCGTGTGCGCGTGTGTCCGCCGATGTGTGAGCCGCTCTCAAAGAGGGTGAGATCGTGCAACCTGTGGAGGCGATGAGCGACCACGAGGCCGGAGATTCCTGTGCCGACGATCGCGATTCTCACGGGGCAGCCGCCTGATCCGCGAGGTGGCTCGCCTTTGCGTGGAGGGCACGCCTCGATTGCTTCCGGAGGCGGCGAAGGCGGGCGGACTCTTCGCGTACGTGTGTGCGATGGGTCTTGGCATCCTCGTAGATTCTGGCAGGCACGGGGCGGAGGTCCCACACAAGTCCGGCGGCCTGCATGAGGCGAAGCGCGTAGTAGGTCGGATCAAACTCCCACCAATAGAAGCCCTGACGCACGGTGCCTGGGTAATGGTGGTGGTTGTTGTGCCAGCCCTCCCCAAGCGTGAGCAGCGAGAGCAGCATGCTGTTGCGGCTGTCGTCGGTGGTCGCAAAGCGCCGACGGCCAATGGTGTGCGCCAGGGAGTTGATTGTGAATGTGCCGTGGTAGAGGAGCGTCGTCGAGAGGCCGAAGCACCAGACGAACATCTGAGGACCGTTCGTGCCCAGCGCTGGGATCCAAGCCTGAAGAGCAACCCCGAGCGCAAAGCTTCCGCCGGCGAGGACGAGCGGGCCGATCAGGTGCCACCGTTCGAGCCAGACGAGTTCGGGCACTTTGGCCCAGTCCGGAACCTGCTTCCAATCTGTCTTCAGGCCGTCATCGGAGAGGAACCAGCCCATGTGCGACCAGAACAGGCCCCACAGCCCGGGGGAGTGAACATCCGGGGGGTGGTCCGAATGGCGATGGTGGTTCCGATGATGAGCCGCCCACCAGATGGGGCCTCGTTGCGCGGTAGTGGTACCGATGAACGCCGCGAGAAACTGGACGGCGCGGCTTGTGCGGAAGGTGCGGTGAGAGAAGTACCGGTGGTAGAAAGCGGTGATAATGAACATGCGCCCGAAAAAGAGGGCGATGCAGGCGGCCACGGCGGTCCACGACCATCCGACCCAGATCACACCCAAGCAGATGACGTGGATCGAGAGATACGGAAGGACGCTGAGAGGGCGGATGCGACGGCCCGGCGACTGCGCGTAGCGGGTGAGGTCAAAGGTCGTCTGGCCATCCGTGTCGTTCGATGCATAGCTCGGGTGCGAATCCGCGGAAACGGCTTCAGTCACGCGGCCGGGGCCGTTTGAGCTGTGTTGACCTGCACCCTGCACGAATCGTCCTCCATCGGATTTCACCGGCACCTGGTGAACCGTACCGGTGGGGCCGGAGCGGCGGATGCCGCGACCGCCCGTTGCCGTTTCGCTGGGGCCAATCATCCGGATTCGCGATCCGCGGTGCAATCGGGCCCTGTGAACGACCCGGGAACGGGCGTTTGGATGGATGGTGGGATGTGGGAGCCGTTAGAGGCGGGAGGCGATCGAGTTGGCGGCTTCGGCTGAGGTCATCACGGGAATGACCTCGAAGTCAACGAGATCGCACCAGCGCGCGATCCAAGCCTCCAGAAGGGACCGGTCCTCGCACTCCATGACCTGAAAGCATGTTGACACGCTGAGATCGACCCAGCTCGCGACGTAGGTGAGGCCGTCGGGGGCCAGTCGTCCATGATCCCTGAAGCGTCTGTACACCGGCTCGGCTTCGCGGTTCCGGAATCGCTCGATGACCATGTACAGCACGTGGGCACCACCTCGTCTACTCGACCACGGCGATGGCATTCAGATTCTGGATCTGCCACGCTCCGGT
>CAZPPG010000057.1:0-21640 GCA_964588385.1 uncultured Phycisphaeraceae bacterium | reverse complement strand
GCAACTGATCGAGGAAATCCTCCATCGTCAATTCGCCCTTGGCCATCTTCTCGGCGATCTTCTCGGCATCCTCCTCCGAGATCTGCTGCTGGGCCTTCTCCACCAGCGACACCACGTCGCCCATGCCCAGGATCCGCCCCGCCATGCGGTCGGCACGGAACTCCTCGATCGCGTCCAGCTTCTCGCCCGTGCCGACCAGCTTGATCGAAGCGCCGGTCACGTGCTTCACGCTGATCGCCGCGCCTCCGCGGCTGTCCGAATCGAACTTCGTCAGGATGATCCCGTCCACCGGCAGGCGCTTGTGGAACGCCTTGGCCGACACCAGCGCATCCTGCCCCGACATCGAATCGACAACAAGGAAGATGTGATGGGGCTGCACGGCTTTGGAGACCTGCGCCAGCTCGCCCATCAGCTCGTCGTTGACGTGCAGACGCCCCGCAGTGTCGAGGATCACCGTGTCCACGCCCAGCTTCCGCGCCTGCTGGATCGCCCGTTGGCAGATCTGCACCGCCACGCCCACGGCCTTTCCGTACTCGGCGCACTTCTCCGGCTCGGCATAGAAGTGGACCTGCGATCCGCCAGGCAGCTCCGTCTGCACCTGGTTCGCAACGATCTGGAGCTGCTCAACGGCCGCCGGACGCTGGAGATCCGCCGCGACAAGCATCACGCTCCGACCGCGCTTCTTGAGATACCCCGCCAGCTTGCCCGCCGTCGTGGTTTTGCCCGAGCCCTGAAGGCCGCACAGCATCACGATCGCCGGTCCCGGCGTGATCCGCATGACCGGATCGATGCTCTCCCCCGGCGGCAGCGGTTTCTGACCCGGCGTCCCGCCCAGGAACTGCACGAGGTGCTTATGGACGATGCCGATCATCTCCTCGCCGGGGGCGAGGGACTTGGTCACCTGGGTGCCGATCGCATCGTCAAGCACCTGTCCCGTGAAGGCCTCGACGGCCTCCACGCTGACATCGGCCTCCAGCAGAGCCGTTCGCACGTCGGCCATCGCCTCACGAACGTTCGACTCTGTGAGTTTGTCCTGACCGGAGAGGCGCTTGTAGAGCCCCTGAAAGCTGTCGCTAAGGCGTTCAAACATACCGCCAGTTTAGGCCGATTCCGGCCGCTCCAACCGCGTACGGATCATCCCGCCATTGCCCATTGCCCATTGCCCATTGCCCATTGCCTATTGCCTATTGCCTATTGCCATTGCCTGTCCCCTCTTCCTCCCCAGCCAGCTGTGCAGCGCCGGCGCTTTCCACGTGTTCACGCACCGCTCCGCCGTCACCCAGCCACGCCGGGCCGTCGTCACCCCGTATCGGAGGTTGTCAAAGTCGCGCGGGTCATGCACATCGCAGTTGATCGCCACGAGGCACCCCGCGTCCATCGCCCCCTTCACCTGGACATCCCGCAGGTCCAACCTCATCCAATGGGCGTTGATCTCGAGCGCCACATCGTGTGCCGTGGCCGCCTTGTAGATCGCCTGCATGTCCGGCTCCAGCCCGCGCCTGCGATTGATGAGCCGTCCCGTCGGGTGCCCCAGGATGTGGACCAGCGGATGCGCGATCGCCCGCACCAGGCGGGCCGTCGCCACCTCGGGCTCCTGACTCAATGACGCGTGCGGACTCGCCACCACCACATCCAACTGCCGCAGCAGCGCATCCTCGTAGTCCAGCGTCCCATCCGCGAGGATGTCCACCTCTGACCCAGCGAGAATCGTGATCCCCTTCACCTTCGCGCGAGCCGCGTGAACCGCCCGCTCGTGCTCCACCAGGCGTTCGGGCGACAAGCCGCCCGCGACCGCCGACGACTTCGAGTGATCCGTGACCGTGATCGTGTGGAACCCGCGCCGCTTCGCCTCACCCGCCAGCTCCACAATCGACATCTTCCCATCCGATGCCGTCGTGTGCGCGTGCAGCTCCGCCTTGATGTCCGTAACCGTAATCAGCCGCGGCAGGCGCGCCCCGCCCTTCCCCGCAAACTCCTGCTCCGCCAGCGCGATCTCCCCCTTGTCCTCCCGAATCTCCGGAGGCACCTCCGCCAGCTCAAGCGCGGCAAAGACCTCCTTCTCCGTCGCCGCCGCGACGGGCTTCACACCACGCCGGTGGGGGGGAATCGGGTCGTCATCATCCGGAAACAAGCCCCACTCCGTCAGCGTCAGGCCTCGTTTCAGGGCCCGCTCGCGCAACCGGATGTTGTGCTCCTTCGAGCCCGTGAAGTACATCATCGCCGCGCCCCAGCGATCCAGTGGGATCACCCGCAGGTCCACCTGCACGCCCTGTCCATCCGCGTCCGCGCCCCACCTGCCAAGATCCGCCGATGCCCGCATCCGCACCGAACTCTTCCCCTCCCCGCTCGACAACACCTCGACCACACCCGGCAACTTTGTAAACCGCTCGCTCGTCCCCGCCATGTCGCTCGTCGCCACCAGGATGTCGATGTCGCCGATCGTGTCCTTGCCCCGCCGCAGCGACCCCGCGAACGTCGCCCGCTCCACGCCCGGCCACTTCAGCACCGCATCGACAATCAACTCCGCCAAAGGCATGGCCACGCCCAATTCCAGCCGCTTGTTCCCCTCCGCCGCAAACGCCATCGACTTCTTGATCTTCTCCACGCTCTTCTCGCCCATGCGAGGCAGCGTCAGGATCGAGCCGTCATCCATGATCCGCTTCAGATCCTCCAGCGTCTGCACCCCCGCCTGCTGCCACAGCATCGCCACCGTCTTGGGCCCGAGCCCCGGGATCTCCATGATCCTCAGCAACCCCGGCGGCACGCGCGCCTCCAGTTCCTCCAACTCCGTAATCCTGCCGCTGGCCGCAAACTCCGTGATCTTGTCCGCGATCTTGGGCCCAATCCCATCAATCGCGGTCAACGCCTTCTTGTCCGAGGCAATCGTGGAAAGGTCGACGGACTGGCTCTCGACCGTCCGCGCCGCGCGGCTGTGCGCGTTCACGCGAAACTTGTCCTCGCCCAACAACTCGAGGATCTTCGCGATCCGCTCAAACCGCTCGGCAAGCCGTTCGTTGAAGCTCATTGGAGGAAGTCTAAGAGGGAAAGTACGAGTGCCACCAGTTCCCGGTTGGCTCGGCAACCGGAACTGATGCTCCCTTACCTCGCCCCCGCCATCTGCCCCGCCCCGCGCCGGCTCAGCACCTCTTCCGCGTACTCGTTCATCGCGTCGCGGAGCTGCTCGAACGACTCCAGCACGTAGTAGATCGGCTGGAAGTGATCGATCTCGAAGTCCGTGTTGCAGATCCGGCGCATGTCGAATGGCCGCCACTCGGCCACGGGCCGCTCCTTGCAGTCCTCCGCCGACTTCCCCTTCTGCTCCCACGCGCCCTTCAGCGCGTACTCACTCTCGGAGTGGCTCGACACCAGCCCGCTGCCGTACACCTTGACCTTCCCATCCTCCTTGATCAGACCAAACTCCACCGTGAACCAGAACAGTCGCCCGAGTTCCTTCACCGACTGCTCGTCGTCGCACTGCAGCGCGGCCTTGCCGTACGTCTGCAGAAAGTCCGCGAAGACCCGCAGCGCGTGCAGCGGCACGTGCCCGAACACATCATGGAAAATGTCCGGCTCCGGCAGGTAATCCATCACCTCACGCGGCCGGATCAAGACCGTCGTCGGAAACTCTCGCTGAGCCAGGCACGCAAAGAAACTTTTGGCCGGCAGGTACCCCGGCACGCCATAACTCGCCCAGCTCGACTGCGCCTTCAGGAACTTGTTGATCCCGTCCAGCTTCGTCCCCTTCTTCACAACCACGCCCCCGGCGATCGTGATGTCCCGGTCCAGCGTCACGTCATCCAAGAGCGGGATCCGGTCCGCCGTGAGGCGCAGGATCCTCATCCCCTCGATGAACTGACGCGACACCTGCTGCTCCAGCACCGTCCATCGCCGCGTGTACAGATCCCGCCACACGTCGTGGTTCTCTTGCGTGTACAAGTGATACTGCTGCGTGATGTAGAACCGATCGGCATCAATCCGCTCCGCAGGAAGCGTCGCCCCCGCATCAGCCGCGGCCTGCGCCGCCCGCGCCTCGTCGCCATCGATGATGTTGTTGTACCGGATGTCCTGACGCATGACCTGATCTCCGATCCGTGGAGTTGGAGCAGTGCGGGGGTCACCAAACGCGTATCAGTCATTATACGTGAGCAAGTCTCGCACTCGGAGACCCCCTCTGGTACCCTGCTCTCACGTCGCAGCCGCACGCCGCCGGGAGCTCCCATGGCCAACAACCCTGATGCGGACCCCAGGGCGAACCCAGAAGCGGATGCACCCCGCCAGAGCCCCCTCAGGGACCCCCGCGACCGGGTCGGCGCGGTCCTCGCCCAGAGCGACGCCCAGCGCGCCGCGACACGAGACCTGAAAGACGCCCTGGAGAGCGATTCCGGCGACCCGCTGTTCCCTCTACCGGCGAACCCGGACAGCAAGCTGTGGATTGTCATTATGCTCGTTGGACTCTCCGCTGCCGCTGCCGTGGCCATCGTGCGATTCCTCCGCTGACGCCACCCCAGCCATGACCGTTTGAATGCCCAACGGCTCTCTCGGTAATCTGTTCCCGGGCGGCCCCTGCTTCGCCGCCGGGAGGTTTCACATGGCCATCGATCCGATGATGTACAAAAAGTACAGCGGTCGCTCCGGCGACCCCTACGACAAGCTCGGCCAGACGCTCGCCAAGTCCCGCGCCCGCTCCCAGAAGCTCTCGGCCAAGAGCGGCTCCGAGGGCCCCGTTATGTTCGGGCTCAAGGCCCACTGGTGGTTCAGCATCTTCGCATCGATCGTGGCGATCATCGTCGTCTTCTCAATGATGCTCTGACCTCCCACGCTAACCGTGTCAGGCCGTTGTCACATCCTGTGTTCGTCCTGCAACCCGACGCCGCTCCGCCGATACCCCGACATCACGGCAGTGACCGGTCCGCGCGAGGAATTCGCCTCCCGGACCAGGGTCGGGCCTCTTGGCGTGGAGTGAACGATGGGCTCTTTTGCTCTCAGCTTCCTGTCCCGCACCCTCCGTCTCGGGGCGGCCATCCTGTCGACCTTTGGTGCGTCGCTCCCCGCCACGCACGCCGCCTCCGCCGTCAGCGACCCCGCCCCCGCGGCCATCGACGCGATCTTCTCCCAGTGGGATCGCCACGCGAACGACCCGGCCGGCCCGACCCCCGGCGTTGCCCTCGCCGTCATCCGCGGCGAGAAGATCATGCACTCGCGGGGGTATGGGATGGCCAACCTCGACCACGCCATCCCCATCTCAACCAGCACCGTTTTCGACGTCGGCTCGACCTCAAAGCAGTTCACCGCCGCGTGCCTCCTCCTGCTCGCGGAAGAGGGCAAGCTCGTCCTCACCGACGACATCCGCACGTACTTCCCCGAACTGCCCGACTACGGCACACCCATCACCATCGCGCACTTGCTGCACCACACCAGTGGCCTTCGCGACTACACCTCCATCATGGGCCTTGCCAACCTCGACATCGAGGCCGACCATCCTGATCCGCTGCTGCTCGACATCATCTACCGCCAGAAGGGGCTGAACTTTCCGACCGGCGAGCGCTTCGACTACACCAACACCGGCTATTTCCTTCTCGGCGAGATCGTTCGCCGCGTCTCCGGCATGCCCATGTCGCAGTTTGCCAGGGCGCGCATCTTCGAGCCGCTCGGCATGACCTCGACCATCTTCTGGGACGATCACACCATGACCGTCCCGAACCGCGCCGACAGCTTCTACCCCCGCGATGGAGGCGGCTATCACCTCTCCATTTCCCTCATGGACAACGTCGGCGACGGCGGCATCTACACCACCGTTGAAGACCTCGCCAAGTGGGATGCCAACTTCTACCACAACATCCTCGGCAAGGGCACGCCCGACTTCCTCGACCAGATGCAGAAAGTCGGCGCCCTGAACAACGGCCAGCCCATCGGCTACGCCTCCGGCCTCTTCATCGGCGAGCACCGAGGCCACCGGATGGTCTCACACGGCGGCGCGTGGCGCGGTTTCCGCGCCGAACTCATCCGCTTCCCCGACCACAAGCTCTCGGTCATCTGCCTGGCCAACCTCGACACCATCAGCCCGACGCAACTGGCGCTTCGCGTTGCCGATCTTTATCTTCCTGACGCCCCGGAGCCGGCCGACGCCAACGTTGGGAGCCCGACAGCCGCGACGCCTGCCACTCCCTCCGCCGCACCGACCGTCACGCTCGCCGATGGCGACTGGGAGAAGTTCCTTGGTAGATTCAAGGCCAGCGGGGGAGCGGGCGGCCCAACCTGGACCATCACGCGTCGCGAGAACACGTTGGCGATTCGGAGCACCTCCGGACTGGCGTTTGTCGCCCGCCCCATCGGCCCGCTCGTGTTTGAGTCCGTCGAGCGTCCGCAACTCGCGCGCCTGACGTTCGATCCCGATACCGACGGCGCCATCTCCACCATCACCCAGACCATCCCTGATGTCCCGGACATCGTGCTCACCCGCATCGTGCCCGTGGCCGACCCCGCCGCGGGGCTCGACGACTTCGTCGGCACCTACGACAGCTCAGAGATCGGCGGCTGGATGCGCATCTCGAGTGCCGACGGCAAGCTCTTCGTAATCTCCACCGACCTCGGCGACCCATTCCCCGTCGAGCGATCAGCCCCTAACACCTTCTCCCTTCCCGGTTTCGAGTTGAACTTCACACGCGACGCCTCGGGCACGGTCGACGGCATCACGGTGAATGTGCCGCGTGCGAGCGGCATGCGATACACGAAGCGGCCGGCGGAATAGAGGCCTCACCCTCGCTGCTTTGGCGCACCTCTGGTTGCCACACACCTGAAGCCGTGGTGAACCCCCGTTTCCTCATCACCCATAGCACGCCCACGCCTCACCCTCACCAATCGCCTGCCCAAGCCCGATCGCGTCGCTCGCGTCCATTCCCACCCGCCGGCGATGCACCGCCGCCTGGATGCTGTCCTCCGCATCCGGCCGGACGATCGGCGTGTCCGAACCGAACCACATCAGTTCACCCGGCCCGCACCCCGCATCGATCAACTCCCTGAGCGGCAACACCCGCCCGAGACGGTGGGGGAGCAGCCGCCGCAGCGCCTCGATGTCCGCCAACAGGTGGCACGGCTGCACGCTCGCCACCACGCCAAGCTCGGCAAACCGTGGCACATCCGCCTCGTCGATCAGCTCGGCATGCTCGATGCGGAGCGCACCCGGCACATCCACGCGCGCCGCGCCCCCCTTTGCCCCTCTGCCACTCCGACCCTCAGCGCCTTCTCTCTTGACGATCTCCGCCGCATCAAGGCACGCCCGCACCGCGCCATCTCCGATCGCGTGCGCTGCAAGATGCATCCCGTGCCGCGTGCACGCTCGGATCCCTTCCGCGATCTGCGCCACCGACATCAGCGCCGTGCCACACGGGTGGGCAGGGATCGGATCCGCGAACGGCTCCAGCATCCACGCGGTCCTGCTGTTGATCGTGCCGTCCGTGAAGATCTTGCCCCCCGCGAGCCGCACCTCCGCCGACTCCCACGCGCCGCGCCCCGCAACCGCCCTTTCCAGGTCCTCCACCAGCGGATAGAGCCACACGGAACACGGCAGACCATCCGCACCTGCCTCGTGCCTCAACTCCGTCAGCACCGGCCCCAGCCAGTCGTGACTCAGCATGTCGTGCGCCTCGACGAATCCCTTGGACGCCAGGTCCTCCAGCGCGAGCCGGACATGTTCTTTCCGCTCCGCGCGCGTCGGCTCCGGAACCTTCGACCAGACCAGGCGCGTCGCCCCTTCCAGCATCACACCCGTGGGCTCGCCCGCCGCGTCACGCTCCACGACGCCCCCCGCCGGGTCGGGCGTCGCTCGCGTCACACCCGCCATCGCCAGAGCCCGCGCGTTCGCGCACAGCGCATGGTGGTCGAAGCACCAGATCACCACGGGCCACTCCGGGCACACCCGCTCCAACTCGGTCCGCGTCGGCCACCGATGCTCCGGCCAGGATTCCGGCCGTGCGCCCCGCGCCAGCAGCCAGCCGCCCCCCGCCGCGCCCATGCCCCGTTGCCGAGCCGTCTTCTCCAGCACATCCAGACATTCGTCAAGTGTTCGACATCCGTCCAGCGCGATCATCGCCTGGGACTGTCCGTGAGAGTGAAGGTGGCAGTGCGCCTCGCGCAGCCCCGACCCGCGGCCCAAATCACCCGATCCCGAAGTCGGCAATGCGTGGGTGGTCATCGCGCCCCGCTCAGACCTGAGTCTGCTCCGGATCAAACGGCAGCAGCACGCTCGCGTACGACCGCAGGTGCTCGGCGCTTCGCGCCGCCTTGGGGAACCGGTACCTCGCGATGCCGATCGGACCCTTCAGATCAATCCCTTCAGGATCAACCGAAATCGCCACGGGCGTCTCTCCGGGACGGAGCCCAAGTGACAGGCCCAGAAACCCGCATGCCTTCGCAAGAGCGTCTCGGTTGCCATTCATCGCGCGACGAATCGCCGCCGATTCCGTCGCGAAGGGGTCTCGGAGGTCAATGTCCGGACCGTCGATCACCCTCGAACCCAGTCTCGCTCCGTCGACTTTCAGCCGGAACAACCGGATCGGATCGGGCGCTCCGTGCGCCGCCCTGTACCGGTCCGAGTCCGTGTCCGTCGCCGCAGTTGACAGGGTCGGGAGGATCAGCACCTGCAGCGCGTCGGCCGTCTCCTCCGGCACAAACAGTGTCGCGCTCTCCAACTCCGTCTCCGAGTCCGCCAGCGGCGCGATCAGAACCCCGCCCACGGGATCGATCACCGTCGGGCACGATCGAGGCCCCTCCGGCGTCAACAGCACCCCCCGCCGGTGGCATCGAAGAGCGGAAACGACAAGCGGCGTCTCTGGATGGCTTGGCATGGGTGGCACGACCGGATTGTCGCAGATTTCGACGCCGCCGGGGGCTCGATTCACCCTTCCCGGTCACAAAAAGGAGGAAGGCCGGGTTTCCCCGGCCTTCCAATCAGCGGCGCTCCGATGAGGTCGAGCCACGCGGCCCGACAAAAAATGAGAGAAAAACGGTTGGGGCCCGAGTCCTTCGGGCCGGTGATCAAGGGGACTGGATTACTTCTTCGCGGCCTTCTTCTTGGCCTTCTTCTTGCCGGTCTTCTTCGCTGCCTTCTTTGCTTTCTTCTTTGCCATGATGCGATCTCCTCGGTTCTTTTCCGATTGACCGAAAGATGTTGCGCGCTTCGGAGCGCCGCGCGCTTGACGGACCATTCGAACTCTGTATCGGACACACCGGCCGCCGTCCTTGAGCGTGTGGTGTGCTCGACTCTCCAGAGCCCTCGAACGCTCCGTCGCGTTCGATCTCGACGACGACGCGCACACGCGCATCTCCCGTCGATCCATACATACTCACCATGTGCCCGGTCGCTTGTCAAGTCGGGTCAGCGATTGTGGAGATCGTCAGACGCCCCCTTCGACTCCCATCGCGCCTCCCCGCGCTCCATCAACGCGCCCTCATCGACCCCTCACCTCACCTCCTCGCGACACCCGCGGATGCTCACGTGCCGCGTCTGCCCCTCGCGCCGCCCGCCGCGCACATAACCACTAGACTCTCACCGACCAAGAAGGAGATCCGAGTGGCAAGCATCGTGACGCGAACACTCTCGTGCGGCATGCCCGTGATCATCGAGCCCATGTCCGGTGTGCGCTCCTGCGCCCTCACGTGGCTCGTCCCCGCCGGCGCCGCGCACGATCCGGATGACCGGCTCGGGCTCTCCGCCGTCTGGGCCGAACTCCTCCTCCGCGGCGCCGGCGAACTGGACTCCCGTGCCCACGCCGACGCCTGCGACACCATCGGCATGTCCCGCTCCGTCGAGTCAGGCCCCGTTTTCATGCGGATTTCAGCCACTTTGCTGGGGGATCGGCTTCTCGACGGCCTCCCCCTCATCGCCGACATGGTCCGCCGCCCGCGCTTCGATCCGGACTCCCTCGACCCCGCCCGCGACCTCGCCCTCATGGCCATCGAGTCGCTCAAGGACGAGCCGCAGGAGCGTTGCTCGCTCCTGGCCAGATCGCGCCACCACCGCGCGCCCCTCAACCGCAGCATCCTCGGAACCGTCGAGGGTCTGGGGGCGATCACCCAAGCCGATGTCGTCGCCGAGTGGAACGCGCGCGCCGTGCCCAACGGTTCCATCCTCGGCATCGCCGGCGCCGTCGACCCCGATCGCACCGTCGACGCGCTCGAGCGTCTCCTCTCCGGTTGGTCGGGCGCTCGACCCGAGCCCACCCTCGGACCCGTCCCCGCACGCGGCTACGCGCACGAGCCCGACGACTCATCGCAGGTCCAAATTCTTCTCCTCACCGACGGACCCGCCGACGCGCACGAAGACTCACTCCGGCAGCGCGTCGTCGCCAACGTCCTCTCCGGAGGCATGTCCGGACGTCTCTTCACCGAGGTCCGCGAGAAGCGCGGACTCTGTTATTCCGTCTCCGCCTCCTACGGCGCGGACAAGCGCCACGGCACGGTCGTCGCCTACGTCGGCACCACCCCCGAGCGCGCCCAGGAGTCCCTCGATGTCCTGAGCGCGGAGATGGATCGCATCAGTTCCCCCGCCGGCGCGATCACGCCCGATGAGTACCGCCGTGCCATCGTCGGCATGAAGTCGGACGTCGTCTTCTCCGGCGAGTCCACCGGAGCACGGGCCGCCGCCATCGTCGGCGACTACTACCGCCGAGGCCGGGCCCGCACCCTCACCGAGATCGCCGCCGAGATCGACCGCCTCACACTCCCGGAAGTGAACGCCTACCTCGCTCGCCGTCCGAAAGGGCTCTCGACGATCCAGACCCTTGGCTCAACAGCACTTACGCCGCCCGCCTGAGGCCTTCGCAGTCCCCCCGATCGCGCCCGCGCACTCCTCTATAGATAGTCTCAGTGCCGTCCCCGCGGTCTCCTTCCCTCGCGGCCGCACCATCGTCCCACCCCGACCCGCACCCCCGTTCCCCATAGACTCACGCCCCTATGTCCACCCTCCAGGACGCCAGCACCGGTCAGAAGACCCCCGTCGCCACCCGCATGGCCCGGTTCCTCGGCCAGTACGGCGTGATGATCGTGCTCTTCATCATCCTCGGGGCGTTCCTGATCTACCCCATCGCCCTGACCATCCGCGGCGGCCTCGCCCCCGACCTCCGCTCCCCCGACGGCTGGACCTTGAAGCACGTCGTCGCCGTCTTCCAGGACTCCAACGAACGCCGCGCCCTCTTCAACTCCCTGAAGATCGCCCTGGGCACCACCACCCTCGCCTGCATCATCGCCCTCCCCCTCGCGATTCTCTCCGCGCGTTACCGCTTCCCCTTCAAGAGCGTCTTCAACGCCACCGTCCTCGTCCCCATGATCATGCCTCCCTTCGTCGGCGCGATCGGTGTGAAGGCGATGCTCGGACGTCAGGGATCGCTCAACGCGCTCCTGGGCACCGACTGGGACATCCTCGGCGATGGGAAAATGTTCGGCATCATGATCGTGCAGGCGCTCTACCTCTTCCCCATCATCTACCTCAACGCCACCGCCGCGCTCGCCAACCTCGACCCCGCGCTCGACGAGGCCGCGGAGAATCTCGGCGCGGGCCCGTGGCGTCGCCTCTTCCGCATCGTCCTGCCGCTCGTCCGCCCCGGAATCTTCGCGGGCGCGACGATCGTGCTCATCTGGTCGTTCACCGAGCTCGGCACGCCCCTGATGTTCGACTTTGACCGCGTCACACCGGTCCGGATTTTCTACGGGCTGAAGGAAGTCGAGAACGCCTCACCCCGTCCCTACGCCCTCACCCTCGTCCTCCTCGCCACCGCCGTCCTCATGTACACCATCGGCAAGCTCCTCTTCGGAGGCAAAGCCCACGCGATGTACTCCAAGGCCTCCCGCGCCTCCGCCGAAAAGCCCCTCACCGGCCTCGCCGGATACGCGGCATCGGGCGCGTTCGCGCTCGTCACCCTCGTCGCCGTCATGCCCCACCTCGGCGTCATCCTCACCTCCATCACGCTCCCCGGCCAGTGGTACCGAACCGTTCTTCCCACCGCCTTCACTGGCGACAACTACGTCCACGCCCTCACCTACGACACCGCCTCCACCGGCATCACCAACAGTCTCATGCTCGCCACGCTCGCCATGGCCCTCAACCTCGTCATCGGCGTCTTCGTCGCCTACGTCATCGTCCGCACCAAGGCCAAAGGCCGCGGCATCCTCGACGCGCTCTGCATGCTCCCCATCGCCGTCCCCGGCCTCGTCATGGCCTTCGGCTACGTCGCCATGACGCTCCGCTGGCCCTTCGACGGCCGCCTCTCCTCCGGCGTGGAGAACTTCCTCTCCATCTTTCTTCCCGACGCCTGGGTCGCCTCGATCTCCGCCGCGCCCCTCGACGGCACCTGGTTCGATCTCGCCGTCCTCGGCATCGATCCCAATCCCTTCCCGCTCCTCGTCATCGCCTACGCCATCCGCCGCCTGCCGTACGTCGTCCGCTCCACCGTCGCGGGCCTGCAGCAGACCTCCGGTGAACTCGAAGAGGCGGCGGTGAATCTCGGCGCGACACGGACCAGCGCGGTCCGCAAGGTCATCCTGCCGCTCATCATGGCCAACCTCATCGCGGGCGGCATCCTCGTCTTCTCCTTCTCCATGCTCGAGGTCTCCGACTCGCTCATCCTCGCCCAGCAGCAGAAGCACTACCCCTTCACCAAGGCGATTGTCGCCTTCACCGAGCGGCTGGGGGACGGCCCCTACGTCGCGAGCGCCATGGGCGTCTGGGGCATGGCCCTCCTCACCACCACGCTCCTGGGCGCCTCGCTGCTGCTCGGCAAGAAACTCGGCGCGATCTTCCGCGCCTGAGATCCATGCTGTCCAGCGCATCTCGCGGCCCTGTTTCGATCTCCTCGCCTATCTTCTCCCCGCCCTCCGTCCACACGCCAGGAGTCCACCATGGTCCAGAAAGTCCACGCCACGCCAGAAGCCGCCATGGCCGACCTCAAAGATCGCGGCGTCATCCGCGATGGCATGACCGTCATGGTCGGCGGCTTCGGCCTCTGCGGCATCCCTGAGAAACTCATCGTCGCCCTCCGCGACACCGGCGTCCGCGATCTCACCTGCATCTCCAACAATGCCGGCGTCGACGACTTTGGCCTCGGCCTTCTCCTCCAGACCCGCCAGATCAAGAAGATGGTCTCCTCCTACGTCGGCGAGAATGCCACCTTCGAGAAGCAGTTCATCAGCGGCGAGCTCGAGGTCGAGTTCAACCCCCAGGGCACCCTGGCCGAGCGCATCCGCGCCGGCGGCGCGGGCATTCCCGCCTTCTTCACCGCCACCGGCGTCGGCACGCCCGTCGCCGAAGGCAAAGAGCAGCGCGAGTTCTACCGCCCCTCCGAAGACACCCGCGCCATGAACCGCGACGTCCCCGGCGCCCTCCGCGCCCCCGATGCCCGCAAGCGCCCCTACGTCATGGAGACCGGCCTCTTCGCCGACCTCTCACTCGTCAAGGCCTACAAGGCCGACCACTTCGGCAACCTCGTCTACCGCAAGACCTCCCGCAACTTCAACGCCATGATGGCCGGCGCCGCCTCCTTCGTCATCGCCGAGGTCGAAGACCTCGTCCCCGTCGGCGGCATCGATCCCGACCAGGTCCACACCCCCGGCAACTACATCGACCGCATCGTGCGAACCGTGTCCGAAAAGCGCATCGAGCAGCGCACCGTCCGCAAGGCCTGAATCCGAACTCGGATTACGCACGATTCTCGGTACACTCTCTTCATGCCCTTCGGCCATGCAGCCCACGACGACCTTCCCAACGGCCCTGACCACCGCGCCCACGGGCTGAGCTTCTACGGCACCATCTCCGCCATCACCATCGGTCTCACGCTCATGGTCGGCGCGATCAGCATCGTCGCCGTCCGCTCCTATATCACCATCGGCGAGCGCTTCGCCGACATGACCGGCGCCGAGCCCGATTCCACCCCCGCCGGCGCGTGGGGGATCGCTCTTGAACTCGCCGCCGGCCCCGGCATCCATCGTCCCCTCGGCATCTCGGGCGCCGTCATCTTCATCTTCGGCATCATCGCCGCCATCGTCGGCATCGCCCTCCGCATCACGCGGAAGCGCCGCCTCGCGCGCAACATGGCCCAGCTCGCTCACTCGATGCGTCAGGAACGCATCAGGGGCCGCTGACGCGTCCGCCGCCGACGAATCCAAAGTGCCACTGGCTGCTTGTCAGCCAGTGCCGTACCCACTCATTGTCAACTCGCCGCCATCGCCGCCGTGCTCGCGGCAACCGCCGCCGCCGCGCCCCCCGCGGCCGCGGCCTGCGCCGCCATCGCCGCCTGAGCCGCCGCCTCATCCGTTCCCATGTGGTCCGTCGCCATCATCACCAGACTGCCGTTTGATCCCACGCCGCGTTCCCACAGCACGCTCCCCGTGCCGCGATCCAGGCAATAGACGTAGCCGCCGCGCCCCACGAACACCTCATTCCCGGAGACCATCACCGTCACGATCGAACCGCCGAACATCCGCGGCAGCTTGATCCGCCACACCGGTCGTCCGGTGTAGCGATCCAGAGCCGTCACAACCCGGCCGCTCGCGGCGTACATGAGATCCGTCGGCGTTTCCATGCATCGGTCTCCCGTGCCGGGGCCGCACAACGTCGCGAGCCGCCGCCCCGGCCGGGCACGACCCGCAACACCACCTCCAATTTACCACAACGCCTCCGCCCGGCCAACCCGAACACCCAAAGATCGATCGCGGTTTCACGTTGATTCGCCGCGCTCCCTGTGCTGAAAGAGGCCCCAGCATGTCCGCCGATCCGAGTCCCGTCGATTTCAGCCGCTTCCAGGCCCTCACCTTCGATTGTTACGGGACGCTCATCGACTGGGAAAGCGGCCTGCTCGCCGCGCTCCGTCCCCTGGCCGCGTGCTCCGCGTTGCCTCCATCCGACGACACGCTCCTCACCACCTACGCGAAGCACGAGGGACTCGCCGAGGCGCATGTCGAGGGAACTCCCTTCCGCCCCTACAAAGAGGTCCAGCGACTCGCCCTCGCGGGCGTCGCGCGCGAACTCGGCTTCAGCATCCCCTGCGGCGAAGAAGACGCCCTCTCCCGCTCAATCAAAGACTGGCCCGCGTTCCCCGACACCGCCGCCTCCATGCAGAAACTCAAGCGCCGCTTCAAGCTCTGCGTCTGCTCCAACATCGATCGCGACCTCTTCGAGGGCTCGCGCCCGAAACTTGGTGCCGATCTCGATGCGCTCGTCACCGCCGAGGATGTCCGCTCCTACAAGCCCGCGCCCGGCCACTTCGAACGTGCGCCGATCACGCTCGGCATCGATCGCTCGCGCATCCTGCACGTGGCCCAGTCGCTCTACCACGACATCAAGCCCGCCCGTGAACTCGGGTACACGACCGTCTGGGTCAATCGCCAACGCGGCCGCTGGGGCGCGACGCTGCCTGTCGATGCGGGCGTGAAGCCCCATCTCGAGGTGCCGGACCTTGCGACACTGGCCGAGTTGGCGACACGGTGAGTGGTGGGGGAGGAATCAGGTGGCGGGATCGCGGGCGCGTTGCTCGGGCAACGGAGCAGGGGCTGCAGAAGCACTCGGAGAGGAGTGTTCACCACGGAGTGCCACTGAGGGCCACGCGGTTGAGTTCGCATCGGCCTTGAGGGCCGATGCGAGGGGAAGGTCAGGGAGTGCGCCAGCCGCCCCCCACTGAACCGGCTGGCGTGGGAGTAAGGACTCAGAAGAAGAGATCCGCTCACTCACGTTCGCGGTTCTATCGAGCGGCATGGCTGCGCTTGCGCCGGCATGGGCTGGTCCAGTTGAAGGTGACGCACATGCCTGCACTTCGTGGAGGCATGCCACCCGGGAGGAGTCCGCGACACGCTTGGTCGCGGCGTGGTCGGCATCGCGCTGAGCGATGAGGTCTTTGAGGTCGGCCCAGGTCTTGGGGTTGGAGATGAGGCGGGGGTCGGCGGGAGAGGGCAATGGGGAATGGGCAATAGGCAATGGGTCGGCGGCGTTTCTGTCGCGCGGCGGGCGGGTGGGTGTGAAGGGGTCGTAGGTGCCGCAGCGGAGGATGAGGGTGATGGCGCGGATGGAGTTGCGACGCTGCTGCTCGCGGAGGCGGCGGTCGTGGAAGGCGATGGGCGCAGGGGTGTGGGTGTCGGCTTCGACGGCGGCGGCGACGATGGAGATAAGGCCCTTGACGCACATGTTGAGGCGTGTGGCGACGACCATCTTGGTCTGCATCATGCCGGCGGTGACGATGGCGCGGCACTTCTCCATGATGTCGGGGCGAGCCATCCAGAGGGAGAGGGCATCGACGGTGGTGCCGTTGATGCGGGCGAGGTAGGTGAGCGAGGATTCCGGCGAGGCGAGCTGCTGGAGAAGGATCGACTCGGCCTCGGGCGAGGGCGCGAAGTCGGGTGGCATGGGCGCGGTGGGAGACTCCGGCCACTGGTCGGAGCGGAGCGCGACCACGCGATCGAAGGTCTCGACGGGGAGTGTGTCGGGGTCGAAGCGAGGCGTGCGCTCGAGGACGGGCTCGCGGGTTGTCGCGGCGGGCGTGACCATGACACGACGATACAACGCGGCGGAGCGGGTGCAACAGGATCCTGGCGGAGTGGGGTCAATTGGGCGCACAAACAGTGCCACTGTGGAGAAGTTCACTGACAGACGTCTGTCAGTGGGGTCGTGTGTGCGCGCGGGGGGCTGCCTTCACGCCTGCTCCTGGAGCAGGCATGCCAGCCGATCACGTCACGGTTCTGCTCGTCCGCTTCTCCCCTTTGCCCCTGCTCTCTGCCTTTCTCCGCGTTCCTCCGCGTTCTCCGCGTTCCACTCTCTTGCTTCGCAATCTTCGCGTCCTTCGCGTTCAGCCCCTTCTCCCTCTCCGCGCGCTCGACGACGCCCACCCAGGCGGGTCCGCGATCTGTGTTCTCTTCGTCTTTCCGCGTTCGCCATCCATTCCCTAACCCCTTGCCCCGTCCTGTCATGCGCCAGGCGCGTATCCCTGTGCGTCTGTTGGAATCCCAAAGAGACACAGCCAGCACGACTGGCAAGGAGACCACCATGGCACTCGACAAGGTTCTCTACACCGCCAGGACGCACACCACGGGCGGACGCGACGGCGCGGGACGCAGTGATGATGGACGGTTTGATGCCAAGTTCTCATCACCGGGAGGACCGGGCACGGGCACGAATCCGGAGCAGGTCTTCGCCGCGGGCTGGTCGGCGTGCTTCCTGGGCGCGATGGGTCTGGCGGCTGCGAAGCGAAAGATCAAGCTTCCCACCGAGACCGCGATCGACGCCGAAGTGGACCTGGGCAAGATCGGCGAGGGATACGCGCTGCAGGCGCGCCTGAACGTGAGCATCCCGGGCGTCGAGCGCGCTGTCGCGCAGGCCATCGTCGATGAGGCGCACCAGACGTGCCCCTATTCGAAGGCCACACGCGGCAACATCGATGTCGTCATCCGTCTCGTGTGAGCGGCAACAGATCTGCGACCCCGATGGTGAACGAGTCACTTGGTGCCCATGGCCCACGGCAGCGCAAACCACAGCGCCGCATCCGGTCTGGAGGCCCATGCCCCGAGTTCCTCAAGGGCCTCATCCAGTTGGTCCACGTTGATCGCATTCGTTTCGAGAAGGGGCGCGCGGGCGCCGTCGAGAATGCGAAGCAGATTCTCGACCGTGGGGGCGAGCGTGGCATCGCTGGCGCACGCGCCGAAGAACACCTGCATGTTCCGGGCGGGCTTAGCACCGGCGGCATGCAGCAACGCGACCAGGCGTCGCCCGACGATCGGATCGGTTCCGTTCCGGTCGTACGTCCGGACATAGGCGTTCCACGCGTGCATCACGCGCGGCGCTTCTGGCCACAGGCGGAGCATGTCGTGGTCATCATCCATGAGGATGATGCGTCCGCCCGGGCGAGCCGCACGAACCATCTGTTTCACCACGGCGAGGGGATCCGAAACATGCTCAAGAAGGAACCGGGTGTGAACCACGTCGAACGTGCCCCATTCCGATGATTCGAGCGGCGGCGATTTCACGTCGCCGAGCCGAAACTGGACCAACTCGCCTTCGCCGTCGGCATTGGCGATCCGCTGGGCCGCATTGATCTGCGCCTCACTCCCTTCAACTCCGATGACGCATCCGTTCCCACCAACGCGCCGCGCCATGGAGCGAGTCAACTGACCCAGACCCGAGCCGAAGTCGAGGACGCGCTCACCCTTGCGAAGGTCCATCTCGTGGACGCAGCGCTCGTTCAAGAGGTCGTTGAGCCGCGAGAGCCGCTCCTGCTCGACGGGCGACGTGCCATGGACATACGTGGACGTTCGGGCCATGCGATTGCTCCGGGACGTGTGTGGAACTCCGGCCGTCGGTTGGTACGAGGCGGCTTTGTTACCAGTTCGCGACGGTTACCCGACGTCCGCCAGCCCGAGTTCATCGCCGAACGCGAGCTTAAGGCGACGGACCAGCAGCGCTTCGCCGGGATCGGAGAGCGTCGGAGATCGCTTGATCCACGCCGCGGCGTCCTGGCGGGCGAGCGCAAGGAGATCGAGGTCATTGGCAAGGTCGGCGACTTTCAGGGGCATCGTGCCGGACTGCTTGGCGCCGAAGAGTTCGCCCGGGCCTCGGAGGAGGAAGTCGGTCTCGGCGAGCTTGAAGCCGTCCGTGCTGGCGACGAGGGCTTTCAGACGTTCGGCGGCTTCGGGTGTTGTGGGGTCGCCGATCAGCATGCACGCGCCGGCCTTTGAGCCGCGGCCGACGCGGCCTCTGAGCTGATGGAGCTGCGCGAGCCCGAAGCGATCGGCATCCTCGATGACCATGATGGTGGCGTTGGGGATGTCGACGCCGACCTCAATGACGGTGGTGGCGACGACGGCCTGGATCTTGCCGACACGGAACTGGTCCATGACGCGCTCGCGCTCGGCGCGGGGGAGACGGCCGTGGAGCGTCGCGAGGGTGTAGGGCGCAAGGATCGCGCCGGGGAGCGTGAGCTCCTGCATGAGGGCGTGGGCGGTGGTCGCGTCGGACTCGGGTTCTTGACCGTCTGCCTCACCGATCGCCGGCACGACGATGAAGGCCTGCTCCGCACGGTCGAGGCGGCGCTTGACCTGCTCATAGACGAGCCCGCGCTGGGCGCGACCGAAGTGGGCCGTCTTCACGGGCTTGCGGCCGGGCGGCAGGGCGTCGATCGTGGAGACATCCAGATCGCCGAAGATCGTGATGGCGAGCGTCCGCGGGATGGGCGTCGCGGTCATCACCAGCACGTGCGGCGTGGAGGTCAAGTCCTCGGCCTTGGCGCGGAGGCGGGCCCGCTGGTGCACGCCGAAGCGGTGCTGCTCATCGATGATGGCGACGGCGAGGGACTTGAAGCGGACGGTGTCGGTCAGGAGCGCGTGCGTGCCGACGAGCAGGTCGATCTTGCCCGCAGCGAGCGCGGCGAGCGTCGCGGTTCGCTCCGGCGCGGGCGTCGCGCCGGTGAGGAGCGCGAGCGAGACCTTGGATCCGGCGAGCATCTTCGAGAGGGACTCATAGTGCTGCTCGGCGAGGATCTCGGTCGGAACCATCAGCGCGGCCTGGTGGCCGGACGCCACGGCCATGAGCATCGCGTACGCGGCGATAACGGTCTTGCCGGACCCGACATCGCCCTGGATCAGTCGGTTCGTCGGCGTTGGTTTGGAGAGGTCGTCGGCGACTTCCTTGACAACGCGGTTCTGGGCATCGGTCAACGTGAAGGGGATTCGGCGGCGGATGTGCTCGTCGATCTTGGCATCGGCGCGGAGCGCGGGCGAGACGAGACCTTCACGCAGGCGTGCGCGGCGGAGTTGCACGCCGAGCTGGAGGAGCAGGAGTTCGTCGTAGGCGAGGCGGCGATGGGCGGCGACGACTTCCGCATCGGTCGTGGGCTGGTGCATCATGCGGTAGGCGTCGGCGAGTGTGGGGAGCTGGCGCTGGGCGCGGTAGGGCTCGGGGAGGTGGTCTTCGATGAGCGGGAGGGCGGCGGGAAGGACCAGGTCGAGGGCCTTCTCGATCTGACGCTGGTGGACGCCGTCGGCGAGTGGGTAGACGGGTCGGACGCGGGCCTCGCGGAGGGAGGGCTCGCCGCTGTTCTCTGGGATGATCTCGTAGAGGGCGTTGACCATCTGGAGGCCGAGGCCGCGGCGCTTGGTTCTGCCCTGGACGCGGATACGCAGCCCGGGGTGGAGCCGATTGGCGAGGTAGGGCTGGTTGAACCAGACGAGATCGAGCCGACCGGAGCCATCGGTGAGGGCGACTTCGAAGCGGGCGGGGGAGCGGCCCCCCCCACCTCTGGCCCTCACGACTCGGGTGGCGGAGATCTCGCCGCGGGTGGCGCAGAGGCGGTCCGGCTCGAGCGCGGCGATGGTGGACTCGCTCTCGAGCGATTCGTGGCGGAGCGGGATGTGGGCGATCAGGCGGCCGACGTTTGTGAGGCCCAGGAGAGCGAGTGAGTCGATGTCGCGTTTGGAGAGGCCGGTGACCTTGGAGAGCGGCGTGCGGAGATCGAGCGCGGGGGCGGGGTCCATCGGTGACAGAGGATAAGCGAAGGGGGTGGGAGCTGGGTCACGAGGGGCTCGGATCGGGCTCGGATGACGGTGGAGAGGCCTTTGGCTGGTCGGCGGGATCGATGCGGCGGAGGTATTCCCAGGAGTAGATGCCGGTGCTGTGCCCGTCAGAGAAGCGGATACGGAGGGCGTAGTTGCCGATGAGTTCGGCATCGAGCGCGACGAGCGGGCCAGTGGAGCGGGCGGAAGAGGGGAGGACGGTGAGCGGGTTCTTCGACATCTCGTCGCGGAGGTTCTTCATGTCGGCGGAGGGGGACATCTTGCGGAGGTAGGCGATGGAGTAGTAGGAGGTGCGGCCGTCGGGCCACTCGATGGTGAGGCCGCGGTCTTTCTTGAGGTCGAGGCGGGTCGGTGTGTTGGATGCGGGGTTTGGCGTGGGGGGGGTCGACGTGGGGGGCGGCATTGGCATATCTTGGCGGCTATGGGCGCACAGACCACTCAGAATCGTCGGCCGTTTGTTGATGCACTGGTTGAGGCGATCGAGCGGGCGGGATCCCCGATCTGCGTGGGGCTTGATCCGGTGCTCGAGAAGCTGCCGGAGGGCGTGAGGGCCGAGCATTGGGAGCCCACGAAGGCAATCGAGGCGTTCTCGACGGGCGTGGTGGATGCGGTGGCCGGCGTGGCGCCGGTTGTGAAGCTGCAGTCGGCGTGCTTTGAGCGTTATGGGGCGGCGGGAGTGCGCGTGCTGGAGCATGTGGCGGCGCACGCGCGGTCGAGGGGCGTGCTGGTGTTGCTGGATGCGAAGCGCGGGGACATCGGGATCAGCGCGGAGCATTACGCCGCGGCGGCGGTGGGGCTGCACGCCGATGCGATCACTGTGAGCGGGTACATGGGGCCCTCGACGATCGAGCCGTATCTGCGGGTGGGGCTTGGGGTGTTCGTGCTGGTGAGGACGAGCAACCCGGACAGCGATGTGGTGCAGGGGGCGGCGTTGAGAGATGGGCGGAGTGTGGCGGGGATGATGGGGGAGATGGTGGCACGGCTCGGGGAGCAGTGGATGGGGACGGGCCGGGGGGGGCTGAGCTCGGTGGGCGCGGTGGTGGGGGCGACAAAGGCGATGGATGGCAGGATGCTGCGCGAAACGATGCCCGGGCAGGTGTTC
>CAZPPG010000056.1:0-22168 GCA_964588385.1 uncultured Phycisphaeraceae bacterium | reverse complement strand
GGGCGGGGGGGGGGGGCGGGGGGGGGGGGCGCGGCGGGGGGGGGGGCCGGGGGGCCCCCCCCCCGGGGGGGGGGGGATCACGCGATGATGCTGGTGATCGCGCAGACCGCGTTGCTGAGCGCGCGGACGGGGCAGACGGAGTCGGTGGAGACGATCCGGCACATGTCGGGCGTGGAGTGAGGCGGCGCGGGATGGGGCGGGGGGACGAGTGGGGGAGGAGTGGGGGGTCAGATGCGAGCCGCGACGCAGACGATAAAGCTCTCTTCGAGGTCGGAGCCGTGTTCAACGGGCTGCATGTAGATGCGGCCTTCGTTGTCGACGGCGCTCGGGACCTTGTCGTAGATCTCGACGTCCTGAAAGCCGGCTTCGAGCATCGCGTCGGTCAGTTCGGGGATGCTCCAGATGCGCCAGTTGTAGATGAAGGCGTCGGCGATGCGGAGTTCGATGTCGCCGTCGCGGTCGACCTGGAAGTGCATGGCGTTGGTGACGAGACCGGTGATGGGGTCGGCATCGCGCTGCTCCCAGGTGTAGAGGACGCGACGGCCGTCGGGGGTGCGGTGCTCGCGCTGGACGTGGCCGGTGGTGAAGGTGGATGAGCCGCCGTAGGTGTCGCAGATGAAGACGCCGCGACGTTTGAGGCGGCGGGCGCAGCGTTTGAGATAGCGGACGAGGTCGTGGCGTTCGTGGATGTAGCCGATCGAGAAGTTGCCGACGAAGATCGCGTCGCAGGGATCGAGTGAGGCGAGCGGGACGCGATGGACATCGCGGTAGAGCGTGGTGATGCGGGCGTGCGCTCCGTGGCGGGCGAGGGACTCGGCGTCAAGATCGATCGCGATGGCGCGGCGGCGCGGGTGGGACGCGACCCAGAGATGCGAGAGCGCGGCGGTTCCGGCGAAGTCTTCGCCGAGAACGCGGGGCGAGCCGCCGTGGATGCCGGCGATCATGCCGACGAGGTCGCCCGGCGACTGCACGCACAACTCGTAGAGGTCGTGGCGGTCCAGAGAGACGGGGCCTGCGACCCCTTGCCCCTTCGTCTCTGTGACCGTCTGTCCCTTCTTCTTCCTCACGCCATCCGCACCCAGTGCATGAGCGTGCGGAAGTTCGGCGGCTTGCCATACATGAGCAGGCCGACGCGGAAGATCTTGGCGGTGAGACGCAGCATGATGTAGACGCCGATGGTGTTGATGACGATGGAGGCGGGGATCTGCCACATGGGCGGCGGTTCTGTGGAGTTGATGCGGAGGACCATGACGAAGGGGCTGATCGGGGGAAGGAGGCCCAGGACGGTGGCGAACATGCCGTTGGGGTCGCGCGAGATGGGGAGCCACAGGAGGTAGGGGAGCATGGTGACGAGCATGACGGGCGTCATGAGCGACTGGGCCTCGCGGAGGTCGTTCACGGCGGCGCCGATCGCGGCCATCATGGAAGCCATCATGAAGTATGCGAGGATGAAGTAGACGATCAGCAGGAGGGCGTTCATGGGCGAGAGGGCGTCGCGCATGGCGAAGACGATCATGGCGCCGCCGCCGACCGCGCCGTACATGAGCATGAGGGCGAGGCCGACGCCCATCTGCCCGAGGATCTTGCCGGTCATGAGCTCCATGGGGGAGACAGCGCTCAGGAGGACCTCGACGATGCGGTTGGATTTTTCCTCGATGGTGGTGGTGAGGAGGTACTGGCCGCCGACCATGACGGAGATCATGAGCAGGGCCATGAATCCGAAGGGGAGGAACATCTGCCACTCGCTGGTTTTCTTCTCGCCCTCGGCGCTGACGGCGACGACGTCGGGCCGGTCGACGCGCGTGAGGGCCTTGACGAGTTCGGGATCCTGCCCGGCGGCGCGGATGCGGGCGTCGAGAATGGCGTTGCGGACGACGTCGCTGACTTCGTCGCTGACGCGGTCGTCGAGCTTGGTCTTGGTGAAGAGGTCGTAGCTTCCGAAGGGTTCATCGGGGCCGGCGCGGGTGATGGCCGAGGGGGAGATGGCGACGAGCGCGAGGCGGCCGCCGGACTGGGCGGTGCCCTCCTTGAGCGGGGCCTTCTCGGTTTCGACGTCGGCGTCGGGTGGGAGTTCCTCGATGGTGAGGTCCATCTTGAGCGACTCGAGGGCGGAGTTGACGGCGATGTCCATCTGGGCGTCGGTGGCGATGCCCTTGGGGGCGGAGCGGCCGAAGGCCTCGCGGATGCGGCGGCCGCGTTCTTCCTGGCGTTTGAGCATGGCCTCGGGGGTCATGTTCTCGCGGACGCCGGGCATGACTGCGCCGGTGGGATCGATGAAGGCGACCGTGCCGGAGACCTTTGGGGCCTTTTCGTTCATCAGGAGCGGCATGAGCACGACGACCAGCCCGAGCATCACGAGCGGCACGATGAACGCGCCGATGATGAAGCCCTTGGTGAGGGCGGTCGAGGCGAACTCGCGCATCGCGACGCGGAGCATCTTCTTCATGCGTTCACCTCTTCCTTGACGCCGGATCGCAGCGATTCGCGAACTTGCTCGGCGGACTCGCCCTCGCCCTGCACGATGTCCACGAAGATGTCTTCCAGGGTGGGGCGACGGAGTTCGACCTTGGCGACAGCCATGGTGTCCACCACCATGCGGATGGCATCGCGTGGATCGATGCCGTCGCGGAGGCCTACTTCCATGATGCCGTCGCGGCGCGAGACTTCGCGGACCCAGGGCTGACTTCGCAGGGCGGCGCCGTCGCTGGCGCCGTCGATCGCTTCGACCAGGAGTGTGCGCGGATCGTGCTGGGCGCGGATCTGTCCGAGCGTGGAGTCGAGGACCTTCTGCCCGCGGTTGATCATGACGATGCGGTCGCAGAGCTGCTCGGCCTGGTGCATCTGGTGGGTGGAGAAGATGATGGTCCGTCCCTGCTTGTGCTGCTCGAGGAAGAGATCGCGGAGGAGGCGCATGTTGACGGGGTCGAGCCCGCTGAAGGGCTCGTCGAGGATCAGGAGGTCGGGCTCGTGCAGGATCGCCGAGAGGAACTGCACCTTTTGCTGCATGCCCTTGGAGAGCTCCTCGCACTTCTTCTTGTAGCAGTCGGCCAGATCCACCCGCTCGAGCCAGGCATAGACCTTCTGCTTGATGCGATCCGGGGGCGCGCCCTTCAACCGGGCCATGTGGCAGAGGAAGGCGCCGACCTTCATCTTGCGGTAGAGGCCGCGCTCCTCGGGGAGATAGCCGATGCGGTCCTTGGACTCGATCGCGCTGGCCTTCCCGAGGACCGATATCTGCCCGGCATCCGGGAAGAGGATCGACATGATCATGCGGATCGTGGTCGTCTTTCCCGCGCCGTTTGGCCCGATGAAACCGACGAGGGCGCCCTGTGGGATCGCAAGGTCCATCCCCTCGACGGCTATCTTGGGGCCGAAGGTCTTTCGCACGCCTTTGAGTTCGATCGCTTCTGCCACGCGTGAGTCCTCCGCGATGCCGGTTCGGTCGCCTTTGGGGGCGACCATTCTACTGGGTTCCCGCGCGGTCGATGCGGGATCATGCCGGATTGATTGGGGAAGTCTCCCGCATACGTTCATGGCTTCATGCCTGACCCCCTGGCAACGCTGGCCTCGGCCGTGAGATCCAAGCTCGACGAGCTGGATGCGCTGTATTCGACGATGGAAGAGGCGCTCCTCGATCCAACGGTGCTCAGCGACCACCGCCGGGTCCGTGAGCTTTCCATGAAGAGGGCGGCGAGCCAGCCGGTGGTGGAGGGGTGGAGGCGCCTGAAGCGGCTCGCTGCGGAGCAGGCGGACCTCCGCGCGTCGCTTGGCGACCCGGAACTCGGTCAGCTTGCCCGAGAAGAGCTTCAGAGGCTTGAGGAGGAGATGGCCGAGCTTCTGCAGCGTGTGAAGGGACAGCTTGTCACCACGGACGACCGCAAGGTGGGATCGGTGATCCTGGAGCTTCGCGCGGGCACCGGGGGCGATGAGGCGACGCTGTGGTGCCGCGACATCATGGAGATGTACGCGCGCTATGCGGCGAAGAGGTCGTGGAGCAGCGAGACCATGGAGCTGACGCCGGAGCCGACGGTGGGAGGGGTGCGGCACGCGGTGATCAACGTGCGGGGTGAGGGCGTGTGGTCGGAGCTTGCGTTCGAAGCGGGCGTTCATTCGGTGAAGCGGGTGCCCGCGACGGAGACGCAGGGCCGGATCCACACTTCCACGGCCACGGTCGCCGTGCTCCCCGAGCCGGAAGAGGTTGAGATCAAGATCGACTGGGACAAGGACGTCACCGAGCACCTGACGACGTCGCAGGGCCCGGGCGGACAGAACGTCAACAAGGTTACGACGGCCTGCAACCTCGTGCACAACCCCACGGGGATCGAGGTTCGGATGCAGGAGTCCAAGTCGCTGCAGCAGAATCGCGAGCGCGCCCGACGCCTGCTCATGGCCCGGGTGTACGAGCTCGAACGTCAGAAGAAGCAGGCGGAGCGCACCGCGGCACGGAACAGCCAGATCGGCACGGGGGACCGCTCGGAGAAGATCCGCACGTACCGGTACCAGGAGGGAATCGTGGTGGACCAGCGCCTGGATGAGAAGTACCAGTTGCGGGAGGTGCTGGCGGGGGATCTGGCGGGCATGTTTGCGGCGTTGATTGAGCAGGAGACGGCGCGGCGACTTTCGGAGTTGTGAGACCGGGTGTGCTCACTTCTTTTTGTTGAAGTTCTTGCCGCGTGAGTCCCAGATGAGTGTGTCGTCGATCTTGACCGGCGACCAGTCGGGGACGCCGTTGATGGAGCCGTTGTCCAGGTCCACGCCGAGGAACTCAACCTTTCCTGACTGATAGACACGAAAGAGCTTTTCGTCGGTGGCGCCGATGCCGACGATCGGGTTTGCGGGCTGGCGCGAGCCGGCGCCAACCAGTACGATGGACCCGGCGGCGAGCGCGCCGATCAGCAGGCCGTGAGCGAAGGTGAGGCGCGGACGAGTGGGGTGGGGGGTGTGGTGGGGCGAGTGGTGGGGGGTGTGCGTGGATGCATGCGGGTTTGAGTTGGTGCTTTGCAAGGTGGTGTCTCCGTGAGTGATGGCGCGTCGAACCCGAGCATTCATAGGCCGGGCGAGCGCGTGGACATCGCGGTGATCGGCGCGGGAGCCGCGGGATTGATGGCGGCGATCTGGGCGGGGCGTGCGGCGTGGGAGGCGCGCGGGGAGGGCCACGCGATGTCCATCCTCGCGCTGGACGGTGCGCGCACCCTGGGCGCGAAGATTCTCGTCGCGGGTGGCGGTCGGTGCAATGTGACCCACCACGCGGTCGATGAGTCCGCCTATGCGGGATCGAGCCGCAACGCGATCAAGAAGGTTCTGCGATCGTTCCCGGTGGAGCGCACGGTGGACTTCTTCCGGGAGCTTGGCGTGGAGCTCAAACGCGAGGAGACGGGCAAGCTGTTCCCGACGACGGACTCGGCCCGCACGGTGCTTCACGCGCTGCTCGATGCCGCACGCGATGCGGGCGTCGAGATCCGGCACCCGTGGCGCGTCGGGGCAGTCACGCGGGAGGGCGGGGGGCTCTTCCGCATCGAGCGCGAGGGGGCGAGTGAAGGGAATGAGGGCGGCGCGAGCGAGGTTGTTCTGGCCCGGCGCGTGATCCTCGCGACCGGCGGGCGCTCACTGCCCAAGTCGGGATCCGACGGCAAGGGGTACGAGTTTGCGTGTGCCTTGGGCCACACGGTGACCTCGCGTGTGTTCCCCGCGCTTGTGCCGCTGATTGTGCCGGAGGGCCACTTCATCCGCGGCCTTTCGGGGCTCGCGGCGGTGGTGACGCTTGAGGTGCGTGCTTCAAGCAACAAGCGACTCGCGCAGTTCACGAACTCGACGCTGTGTACACACTTTGGGCTGTCGGGCCCTGGGCCGCTGGACATTTCGCGGTACCTGACCGCGGCCAGGCACGATGATGCGGGCGCGTGGCTTGCGATCAACTGGCTGCCGGACATTGCTCCGGGTGAGGTGGATGCGGCGCTTCAGAATCTCGGGCGATCGACGCCGAGCCGCCTGTTGAGGGAGCGGCTTCCGGATCGGCTGGCGGAGGCGATCTGCAAGGAAGCGGGTGTCGCGCCGGGCGTCGCGGGGCACGCGCTCACGCGTGAGGCCCGACGTGCGCTGGTGACCGCGCTGACGGAGATGCGGGTCCCGATCACGGGTGATCGCGGGTACACGTATGCGGAGGTGACGGCGGGAGGTGTGCCTCTGTCGGAGATCAGGCTCGAGCGGATGGAGTCGCGCGCGACGGAGGGGCTGTACCTCTGCGGCGAGATCTGCGATGTGGACGGGCGGATCGGCGGGTTCAACTTTCAGTGGGCGTGGGCGAGCGGGTATCTGGCGGGCCAGGGGGCGGCGACGGGCTGAGTGGGGGCGGGAGTGGGGGGGGAGTGGGGGGTGTTCTCGCCGTAGAGGGAGCCAGACTTCAGTTGGGTGTGCGGGCGGAAGTTGGGGTGTGCTGGCGGACGACCTCGCCGCCGGAGTCGGTCAGGGCGATGACGTTGGAGTTGACATCCTGCAGGATGTACCAGAGGTCCTGGTAGCGATCGATCTGGCAGATGAACTCACATCGACGTAGCCGCCCCCCACCCCCGCGCCCGAGGGGACGTAGACGTACTCTCGGTCGACGAAGATGTTGGGGGTGCCCTCGCCTTCGAGGAGTTCCATCTCTTCGGCGAGTGTGAGCCCGCCGCCCCCCCCACCCGGGCCCTGGGGCTCGGGATCGATGACGACGATGGACTCGGTGGCGACGTCCTGGATGCGTCGTGCGCCGTCGTAGAAGTAGCGCTCCGTCCGAAGGGCAAGCTGTTCATTGGTGGTGCCGTCGCGGATCGGCGTTTGCCGCATTGCTGCACGGTGTTGCCTACTCGGCGGCTGATTCGCACGCCGCGCAGCCCTGGCCTCACGGGAACAACGGGCGGCACGCGCCAGATCTTCTTGTTTCACTCAACCTTGGGCCGAGCTATGTATTGCGGGTTGTGCATAATCGTACGACAGCTTGGGCACTCGGTCATTCCATTGTTATCGTCGGCCTCCCACGCGTCCGAACACAGGGGGCACTGTACCCAGGAACTCTGCACGTGAATAGCCTTATGAGCGATACGCGGATCTGGGAATTCCAAATCCATGAATCGCGCACACTTATTAAATGTCGATACAGCATCATCAGCGCCCTCTACTAGCGAGCGCATAAACGCGGCATCCCTTGCATATCTCTCAAATCCCAGTATCAACGCGCATTGGAGCTTTCTCGGCTGACAAGTGACCCAAGATCGAGAGATACGACCATCCAGTATTGCAAATAACTCCGAAGGGTAACCACTACTTGAACTGTCGACGCGGTACCGAATGGATCCCTCAATAATGTCGATAGCATAGACTACATATAGCTGCATAGGCAATATGCCGTCATACTTGTGGGCTCGATCTACACTCTCATACTCAAGCGCCTGTCGAGACAGGTGCGATGCAAGATTTGATACGCACTGTACGAGCATACGTCCTCTAGTTCTTGAACTTAAAATCATCCACTAATAGCCGCCCATCTATTCTGCATCGGACGTAGTGAATCTCAATACCATCTACATTCTGCGCCCACTTCTGCCAGCCATGTTCGCGCAGCCATCGTTTATCGGTCATCGGGATGCTCTTTAGGTGAATGCCTTTCGGATCGCTCATCACTTCTTGCATCGCCAACTGTTCTCGCAAGTTGTGGGGAGCCGTTCTCGCTCCCTTGCTCGAACCTCTGTTTGCGAACACAACTCCCGATGAACCACCTGTGCTTGGTCCAAAGGTGCCCTCGAAGAAACTATCGGCAATGCCTCCGACAACTGCCCAGAAAGCGGCATTGATCAATCCCTCTTTATACGCGAGCTCTGCGTCAAAATCCTCGCCACGAATCGCCAGTCCAAGCACCGAGCTGATTGTGCCACCCGTCATCCCGGCGGCCGCGCCAGCCGCGAATCCCCCGGCGGGCATCATCAGTCCGAATGCCGCGCCACCGAAATAGCCGGCAGCACCACCGATCATGGCTCCGCCAGCGGCGCCTTGCCATGTACCTGTCTGATCCCAGCCAACTATGGCGCCACCTACCGCTCCAAATACAGAGCCAGCAATACCCATGTTGAGAGCAGTGCCGCTCAGATTGAACTCAGCCAGACCTACCGGATCCGTCGCATTGAACGGACGACTGCCTACAAATGCGAAGAGGTTCAATCCGTCCGCCACGACGCCTTGCAGCGAGCCCGCTGCCAACTCCGGCATGGGCTCTTGCCCATCGTGCCACAGCGAGGCATGGAGCATGCCGCTGGCATTGGGGTCCTTCTGTGCCCAGCGGCCGTAGCGTGGGAGGAGGACTCGGTTGCGGGCCTGGTAGAGGCCGAAGACGCCGGGCTGGAGCTGGACGGCTGCGCTCATGGAGATGAGGCCGCCGGAGGGCGCGGGGGGTTCAAGGCGGTCGAAGAAGAGGCCCTGGTGGCCGACCTTGATGCCGGGATGGGTGTCGAAGTCCTCGGCGGTGAGGATCTCGCCGTAGGGGTCGAAGGTGTGCTGGCGGACGACCTCGCCCTCATCATCCGTCAGGGCGATGACGTTGGAGTTGACATCCTGCAAGATGTACCAGACGTCCTGGTAGCGGTCGATCTGGCAGATGAACTCATCGACGTAGCCTGATGCGCCGCTGGGGACGTAGACGTACTCGCGGTCGACGAAGATGCTGGGGGTGCCCTCGCCTTCGAGGAGTTCCATCTCTTCGGCGAGTGTGAGCCCGCCACCTTCGGGCTCTGGATCGATCTCGACGATGGGAACGGTGGCGACCTCCTGGATGCGTCGCGCGCCGTGGTCCCGGTTCCGTGGGGTGAGAAGAATGGCGAACTTGTTGGTGCCTCACGGGGCAGGCAACCGAGGACATAACATACCATCGCTTAATCCGTACGACGACCGGAAAGCGCTAATGCTGTTCGCACCGCCATGCCTATCTGTGTTGCATTCGCATCTTGTGGCAGCAGCAAGTCTTTGGATTTGTCATACGCAAGAAAGCCTGTGCCAGCACGTTCCTGATAGTATATGACAATGCGAATGCAATCTACAGTACGAACACTAATCATCTTAGCGCCCCTCTCAAATGATGTCCAAGATTTTGCACCAGATGCTCGCAGGATTGAGTCGAGGCCTGCTGTGCCAGCCGATATGTCCGGGTTCGCGAAGCATCTTATTAGCACGTCGCCGATCTCACCATCTGCCGACGTATCGTTGAGTACCGTGCACTCGTACTCTTGTTGCGGCAGCTTAGAAGACACTGGAGGCTGGGTGGAAATGTAGATCTTGCCTGACTTGGAGAAGATCAAGATATTCATCACGGGATAGTTCTCAAAGTGAACGCTATGCCTTTTGACTGAGCGTAAGCAGCCATCTCGTTAAGCACAAGAGTCTGCTGTGAGTTTGAGTAAAACGGGACGGCAAGTATGTACTCTTTGATCGCATAATCATTTTCTGTAATTAATACGCCATCCTTGAAACCTTCTCTAAAACTTGCCAGATCGTTAATGTGTCCCTTTATCTTGCTCCTTAGCGCTGAGGCGTTTTGGTACGTGTCGTCGTTCAAGTTGATGCTCTTGATACTTGAGACGATATCGTCGGTCCACTTATCGATTTTCCGGAAGCCCGTCGGTAGGTTGCCGCCGAGTATCCCTTCAATCTCAATTCCTCTCTCGAATGGCGGCTTAAGCCAAACATTGCCTACGCTATCTAGCTGCGAGATAGCGCGGGCCGCTGCATGCCCACTCATCCCTGCGGTGAGGCCGCCTCCTACCATGCCGAAGAGACCCGCTCTGGCAGCAAGGTCGTGATCACCTGTTAGCAAGAATACGTCGAGGAAGCCCGCTAACCCTCCACCTACACTGCCTGCGCCAATCAAGCCAGTCAGCGTGCCACCACTTGTCCCAACTAGTAAACCTCCAGCGGCGCCACCAGTATAACCGGCAACGAATCCAGTCGCGAAGCCAAGGAATACGCCTCCTGGTCTGTCATGATTCAGTACTGCTCCAAAGACACCGCCCGCGACGCCCGCTCGGAGTCCGAGTTGCGTCGCCGACACTGCGAGACTTCCACCTAGCGTCCCCATCAGTCCGCTTGCATCCGTGACGTTGAATGGCGAGTGTCGAACGAATGCAAACAGACTTGATCCGTCTCCCAGCGCGTCGGCGAGAGGTCCCGCTGTAAGCTCGGGCATCGGCGCTTGCCCATCATGCCACAGTGACGCATGCAGCATGCCGCTGGCATTGGGGTCCTTCTGTGCCCAGCGGCCGTAGCGTGGGAGGAGGACTCGGTTGCGGGCCTGGTAGAGGCCGAAGACGCCGGGCTGGAGCTGGACGGCTGCGCTCATGGAGATGACGATGGGTGAGGATGAGTCGTGACTGTGTGGCGATACGAGGCGGTCGCGCTTGATCGGACGGCACGCGAGAGCGTGTCGGGCGTGGTGCCGGCGGCGGGCCGCGCTGATGCCAGGGCCGCGCTGCGGCGGATCGGGCTGCAGGCGCTGGTGCTTGAGCCACTGGATGCGGAGAAAGGCGACGAGGCACGGCTTGGCGGTGTCGGATGGCTGAATCGCCTGGGGGCGCGAGATGTGATGACGCGCGTGAAGCGGTCACGGAGAGTTGCGCGCCGCGCGGAGCTTGCGGACTCGATTGCGACGATGCTGGACGCGGGGATGACGCTGGCGGAGGCGCTGTCGACGGCGAGCCGCGCAACACGTGATCGCAGGATGCGAGTGATGCTGATATCTGTCGAGCGGGCGATCTCATCGGGTGAAGGGCTTGGGATGGCGATGCGATCGAGACGCGGGTGGTTTGACGATGCGGAGTGTGCGCTGGTCGAGGCGGGGCATCGGTCTGGTGAGCTTGCGGCGGCGTGGCGGACGATCGGCGCAAGACTTGAGCGGCGGGCGCAGACCGCGGGACGGCTCGTTGGGGTGGCGGCGTATCCGGTGCTGGTGGCGTGCGTGAGCGTCGTGGTTGTGGCGTTTCTGGGAACTCGAACGCTGCCGGAGCTGGCGAAGATTCTGGAGGAAGCGGGTGTGGCTGTGCCGCGGCTGACGGCGGTCGTGATGATGGTCGGTGGGGGCATCGCGAAGTGGGGTTGGCTGCTTGGAGTTTCGGCGGCATGTGTCGGAGTTGTTGTGGCGCGCGGGATGAGGGGGCCGCTTCGAGGCGTGAGGGAGTGTGTTCGCCCGCGCGTGATGGTGGCGCTGCGGGTGGCGCGGGCGTCGCGGACGGTGGCGGACCTTCTCGGGGCGGGCGTGCCGCTCGCGGATGCATTGCGTGTGACGGCTCCAACGTCGGGGCGTTCGCTCGGTGGTGCGCTCCTGGAGGCGGCGACGGGAGTTGAGCGTGGTGAGGATCTGGCGACGGCGTTCGGGAATGAACGGTGGTTTGATGCAGAGGCGAAGCGCGTGCTCGGGCTGGCGCAGGCGACGGGAGACCTTGCTCCTGCGCTGAGCCGCCTGGCGGACCGATGGGAGCGGCGTGCGCAGCGGGCCATTGATGGGTTGGCGCGAGCCGCGGAGCCAGCGTTGATCCTCGCGCTGGCTGCAGTTGTCGGGACGATTGTGATGGCGGCGGTGCTGCCGCTCATCAGGTTGCAGGAGGTGTTATGAGTGCTGAGACGGCGGGGACGCTCGGTCGTGGGCGAGCGGGGCGTGAGGCGCGCGCGGCGATGACACTTGTTGAAGTGCTGGCTGTGGTCGTGATCCTGGGTCTGCTGGCGGCGACGCTGGCGACGGGGTTCTCCAGTGGGATCGGGAAGGGGCGGCAGGAGATCGCGCGGACGGCAATCGCTCAGGTGGTTGCGAAGCTCGAGCTTTACAACCTGCAGCATCACGAGTGGCCGGACAACGAGATGGGGCTGGCGGCGCTGGCTGAGCCTCACGCGACGCCGAGCGATGCATATTACATGCCGGCGGATTTGCGGGTTGATCCGTGGAACAGGGCTCTTCTGTATGTGACGCCGGGGTCGGGGGGTATGCCATTCGAGGTGATATCCATGGGGTCGGATGGAATGCCCGGTGGAGAGGGAGAGCATGCTGATATCACATCGGTCGCGCTGCGGGTGAAGCGATGAGGAGCCGCGGAGGAGCGGCGGGGTTTACGCTCATCGAGGCGATGGCGGTGGCTGTCATTCTTGCGATGGGTGCGGCGGTCGTGGCGGCGTCGCTCGGTTCGAGAGGGGGAGGTGGGAGCGCGATGCGAGATGTGATATCGGTGGTGAGCGCGTGTGATCGATGGGCGAGGGCCGAAGCACTGGGAAAGGGCCCCGTCATTCTAGAGCTGGGTGGTAGGGAAGTGAGCGTGAGGGTGCCTGAGGGGGGTGATGTGGTCTGCAGGGCTGAGCTGCCGGCGCGTGTGCAGGCGAGGATCCTCGTGCATGGGAGTGAGGCGGAGTCGATTCGGATAGATGTGTCGGGACGGAGCACGGATTACGAGGTCGAGTACGGAGTCGAGCACGCGATGCGAAGGGCTCGCGTGAGCGGGGTGACAGGGTGGGTCGCGCTGGATTCGGAGGAGCATGAATGAACCAGCGTCGGGCGGTGACGATGATTGAGACACTTGCGGCCGCGATGCTCGTCGCGATGATGGCGGTGGCGCTGGTGCATACGGCGATGATTGTGCGCGCATCACATCAGAAGGCGGCACAGGACGCCGAGCGTGTTGAGAGGACACTCGTTGCGCTTCGGCAGCGGGCAGTGGCTGCTCGTGAGCGAGTTGCGATGGGAGGTCATGGGGCGGGGGATGTCACGGTGGTAGAGAGTTCACTCCAATTGGGCTTGCTCGCGGCAGAGCAGAGCGGAGGATGGGTGGTTGTCAGTGAGAACGGCGTCGGCCTCGCCGTGTGGATGGCTCGTCGCAGGGAGGGGCCATGAGGGGGCGCGGCGTTCGGGGCATCACGCTTGCGGAGACGCTGGCATCCGTGATGCTTGCCGGGATGCTGCTTGCCGCGCTGGGATCCCTGGCGTCGGGCTTGGCGAAGTCGGCGAGGGAGATTGATCGTCTGCATCGGTGGGAGGTGAGCGCGGATGCGATGATGAGGGCCATGCATGACGAGATCGCGTGCGGTCGTTGGCCGGACGTGCCGGATCCGGCGATGGGAGCGCGCGTGCGCGTCGAGTCGGGCGCGATTCAGATTGAGGTGCGGGCCGCAGGCATGGGAGGTGGAGAGCGGATCGGTTATGTGTTCAGGTCGGGTGTGGGGGCGAGCAGGGGTGGGCGGGTCGAGCGCGGCGTCGAGTCAGGCTCAGGCGAGACTTCAGGGTCGATCGTGCTTGGAGATGTCGCGGAGATGCGGTGCGTGATGCGCGGAGGGGCGTTGGAGGTCCGAGTGAAGTCGGTATTCGGAGGGGAGCGATCCAGGACGATCCGACTGAGGGGCGGGGACGCAGCATGAGCGAGACAAGGCGGTCAGATCGCGCGATCGTGCTGTTGGTCGTGCTTGTTGCGATGGTGGGGCTGTGCGGGATGACTGTGACACTGGCGAGTGCAGCGACGTCGATGGCTCGGACCGGAGCGGTGTCGTTGCACGCGCGCATAGCGGATGAGTTGTTGCGGGAGGTTGAAGGCCCGATTCAGAGTTGGCTGATGCACGCGTCCGGTCGGGTTGTGTTGGAGCCGGATGTTCAGGAACCTCGCCTGTTGGTGATGGATGATGTGATGATCCTCGGAGATGTGCCTGCGCGGATCCGCATCGAGGCGGTTGATGCGTGCGGGCCGGAGCGGATCAACCTGTCGACGTTTCCTCTCATCGCGATCCGTGAGGCGATGGAGAGCCAGGGCGTCGGCGGCGTCGAGGCGGTCGAGCGGGCGCGGGCGGAGGGACGCGTGCCTCCGGGCGTGCCGACCGGGCTCGCCATGGGCGAGGGGTCTTCCAAACGCGTTGCGTTCATTACCACGTCGCCCCGATGGAGCCTGCGCGTGCAAGTTCTGGTGGGGCGGGTGGAGCGTCGCTGGGTCGCTGTGTATGCGGCTCGGGAGGGAGGGTGGATGTGTGAAGAGAGGAGACTGGTGGATGAGTGACTTGGGCCGAGCGCGTGTTTGGATCGTGGGCGAAGCGGCGGCGGTTGCCGCGGCGATCGCGGCGAGCGCGTGGGCTCTGCAGGGAGTTGATCGCGGGGTTGCCGAGCCGATCGTCGCGCCTCAGAGCGTGGGACGCACCAGTCTGCAGCCCGAGCATCCGGTAGCGGGTTCAGGTGCGGTTGAGGAAGGAGCGGGACCGGTCGCGGACGGCATATGGCCGATTGTGAGGCGGCATGAGCAGGTTCAGGCGAAGGAGGCGGTGAAAGTCGCCGTTCCACCTCCACTGGAGTTGCTGGGCATTCTGACATCAAGGGAGGGCCGTCCGATCGGCGCGATGATGTATGACGGACGCACGGACGAGACGATGGTGCTGGAACTCGGAGGAGAGCGTGCGGGGATTCGCGTTCTGGCGATTGAAGCAAGAGGCATCCGGCTTGCGTTCGAAGGAGCGGAGTATGAGCTTGAGCTTGCGAGGGGATCGTGATGACAACGAAGAGGGGCCGAGCGATCCGCCGCCTGGACGCGAGCGAGTTCTACTGGGCGGTGCTCATGCTGCCTGCGCGGCGCGAGGGAGGGTACTCGGCGGGGAACTGCGTGCTTGAGAACCTGCTCGACACTGAGTTGCCGGTCCCGGTGGAGCGGGTGCAAGCTGCGTTCGTGGATGTCGGCAACGGCCGGATGCTCGCATGCGCGATCGACAGAGAGATGCTGTCGGACCTGGTGGAGGATGATCCGTCGGCGGTTGTCCCGGCGGGTTTGCCACCCTGGTTGCAACATGATCGCGAGGCGGCGAGGGTTGAGCTCCACGGGTTGAATGTGCTGCGCGGCGACTTTGAGCCGCGCTTCGTGCGGGCTACGAAACGACGTCGCCGGCAGAGAGTGTGCGCGATCGCGGCTCTTGTGGTGCTGGTTGCCATGGCGGGAATGGAGCGGCGCCGCGCAGCGGCGCTGCGATGGGTACGGGTGGCCGATCAGCGAGTGACGAGTCTGGCGGACGAGCTGACTCCGAAGGCGTCGGCGTTGCCACCGCACTTGCGGCTCGGCGCGGAAGCTCGGAGGGCCGCGGCTGCGTCCGAAGAAGCGCGGGAGTCACCGCATCCGGTGAGCGCGTGGCCGATGATGCGTTCGATGCTGCAGGCGTGGCCGACGAATGGAGAGGGATGGCTTGATTCGGCTCGGGGGGATGGCAGTTCAATCGCGCTAACGATCGGCGCCGTTGATGCGGGCGGCCTTGGGGGACTGGTGCAGGAGATCGCGGAGAAATCTCACCTGCGGGCAGACCAGCCGGCGATCACGGCGGGTGCTCACGGCGCTCGAGCGGTGGTGTCGCTCAGGCCCTCGCAGACAGCCGGAGGGAAGACCCCATGAGTGTGCGCCCGTTGGTTGTCGCTGTGTTGATAGGTTCCATCGCGGGAGGGTTCATTCTGTGCGGCAAGCGCCTGTCATCTGCGACGCGGTCGGCGGAGCGGGCGCGGGAGATGCTCCAAGAGGCAGAGGCACACGCGGCAGTGCTGCGGGCGGCACGGGACACGTCGCCGTGGATGGCGGTCCGGACTCCGGTTGAGTCGGACTTGTCACCGAGATTGCTTGAGGCCCTGGAGTCTGCGGGCATCGGGGCCACGCACATGAAGTCTGTGCGCCAGGTGCGAGATTCCACGGTTGGTGCGGGGCGGGAGGGCACGACCCGTCGACGAACGGTGTCGGCATCGATTGAGGGCGTTACGATGGCCCAGGTTGTTGCGTATCTCGATGCGTGGGAGCGTGATGTGCCGGAATGGACGATCGCGCGCGTGGAGGTTCAGCGTGACACGAAGGGGAGCGGATCGGGAGGGCTCAAGGTCGAGCTTGTACGGACATACGCGTCGGACATGGTGACAAGGCGCACGCTTGCCCGTGCGACGGGTGGATGAGCATGCGTAGACGCGCAACGTACCTTGTGTTGGTTGGTATTGGAGGACTGCTGTGCGGATGCGGGGCGCAAACGCAGGCTCGCAGCGACCCGGGGGGTATTGAGAGCCGCGATGCCGCGCGTGCGGTGGAGCTTACTCGACGGGCTACGGACGTGGCGTTGCGGGATGCAGCGGAGGCGGAGCGTCTACTGATGCAGGCGGTCGCCGCGGATCCTTTCAATGGTGACGCGCGGAACAACCTCGGCGTCATCATGTTGGAGTCCGGTCGGTTGTTCGACGCGGCGCTGCAGTTTGAGGGCGCCCGGAAGCTGAATCCCGATCATCCTGATCCCCGCATGAATCTTGGCCTCACGTTCGAACGCGCCGGGCGGATCGAAGATGCGATCGCGGCCTATGAGGACGCTCTGGAGGTTCAGGATGGGTATATGCCGGCCATGCAGGCGCTGGCGATGTGCAGGATCCGGCATGGGCGGCGTCACGAGGGTACCGATCGTCTGTTATCCGAGATCGCCATGCGAGCGGAGACGGAGGCGTGGCGGTCGTGGGCGGCGGGCATGCTTCTGAAGTATGAGGGCACGGGTTTGGAGGGTGGGGACGGTTCCACGCCTTCGGGCGGCGGGCTGTAGACTGCACGCGTGCAGCGCGATGGGGTTGATCAGGACGCGACCGTGCTGATGCAGGCCGCCGCCAATGGCGACGGTTCGGCCGCGGCGCGCCTGCTGCCGCTTGTGTACAAGCAGTTGCGGGGCGCGGCCCACAAGCAGATGGCCGATGAGCGTGCGGGTCACACGTTGCAGCCCACGGCGCTCGTGCATGAGGCGTTCGTCAAGCTGGTCGGTGAGCGGCGGTTGCCATGGCAGAGTCGGCGTCACTTTTACGCTGCCGCGGCGGAGGCGATGCGGCAGATCCTGCTGGACCATGCCCGCTCGCGCGGGCGCCAGAAGCGGGGCGGGGACCGGCGCCGGGTGCCTCTGAGTCTGGTCGATGTGGCGGAGTCGTGGGATTTTGATTCCACGGTGAGCCTCGACGGCGCGCTTCGACGCTTGGAGAAGGAGGACAGCGGCATCGCTGAGGTTGTTCGGCTCCGGTTCTATGCGGGGCTGAGCATTGAGGCGACGGCCGAGGCCCTGGACGTTTCGCCCGCCACCGTCAAGCGTCGGTGGGAGTTCGGTCGGGCGTGGCTTTATCGAGAGCTTCAACGCGAGGAGCAGGCGTGACGGCGAACCCGGGTGAACTTGATCGTGTGGCGGGGATCTTTGAGCATGCCGCGACGCTGCGTGGATTTGCGAGGGGCCTGTATCTTGATTCGGCGTGCGCGGGGGATGCTCGGCTGCGTGCGGAGGTTGAGTCGCTGCTGCGGGCGCGTGAGGCGGCGGGTGATTTCCTCGCCTCACCGACTTCAGATGATTCGCCGACTGCGCGAGGGCCTTGGGCGGCGGACGCGTCTGCAACAAGCGAGGGCGTGACGTTGGCCGGGTCCGACGCCGCGACCGTGGTCGCGCCGATTCGTGAGACGCCCGGCACGCTGATCGGGCCGTACAAGCTGCTGCAACTGATTGGCGAGGGCGGATTCGGATCGGTGTTCATGGCCGAGCAGGAGAGGCCGGTGCAGCGCAAGGTGGCGCTGAAGATCATCAAGCTTGGGATGGACACGCGGCAGGTGGTGGCGCGGTTCGAGCAGGAGCGTCAGGCCCTTGCGCTCATGGACCACCCCAACATCTCCAAGGTGCTGGATGCGGGAGCAACGGAGACGGGGCGGCCATTCTTTGTGATGGAGCTGTGCAAGGGCGACCCGATCGTTGAGTACGCGGACAGGAACAATCTCTCGATCGACCAGAGGCTGGAACTGTTCTCCCAGGTGTGCAACGCCGTGCAGCACGCGCACACCAAGGGGATCATCCACCGGGATATCAAGCCGTCGAACATCTTGGTCAACACGCAGGACGGCAAGCCGCACGCGAAGGTGATTGACTTCGGCATCGCGAAGGCCACCGCGAGCAAGCTGACGGAGAAGACGCTTTTCACGGAGCACCGGCAGTTGATCGGGACGCCGGAATACATGAGCCCGGAGCAGGCGGAGGGATCGCTGGACATCGATACGCGGACGGATGTGTACAGCCTCGGTGTGCTGCTGTATGAGCTCTTGACGGGCACCACACCCTTCAGCAGCAAGGAGCTGCGTTCGGCGGCGTTTGCCGAGATCCAGCGGATCATCCGCGAGGTTGAGCCACCCAAGCCGAGCACGCGTCTGGGCGCGAACTCTGACACGATCGCCAGCGTTGCGGCCAAGCGGCTCGTTGAGCCCAAGAAGCTCGGCACGATTATTCGTGGCGAGCTCGACTGGATCGTGATGAAAGCGCTGGAGAAGGACAGGCAGCGTCGCTACGAGACGGCCCAAGGATTGGGGATGGATGTTCGGCGGTATCTGAGCGGCGAGGCGGTGCTCGCGGCCCCGCCGAGCACGATGTACCGGGTGAGAAAGTTCGCGCGGCGGCACCGCGCGGGCGTTCTGCTTGCTTCGGCGGTGACGACTGCGGTGGTGCTCGGGCTTGTGGGGACATCGATGGGGCTGGCGTGGGCGATGCGAGAGCGGGATCGTGCGGACGAGGCGGCCCGCGCCGCGCTTGCGGCGCAGGGGGAAGCGCAGGAGCGTTCGAGGGAGCTGGAGCGGGTGGTTTCATTTCAGAGGGCGCAGATTGCCGCCGTGGATGTGATGCAGATGGGAATCCGGTTCAGGCAGGACCTCCTGGCGGGTATCCGGCGTGCAGGAGAGAATGCGCGAGCGCCCACAGTGAGGATCGAGACTGATCTGGCGTCGGTGGACAGGGCTCTGGCGGGTGTGGATCTGACAGGCGTCGCGCGGTCGGCGCTCGAGAGCCAGATCCTCCGGCCTTCGATCGACGCGATCACGGCCCAGTTCGCCGATCAGCCCGGGGTGCGGGCAGAGCTGCTGATGAGTGTGAGCGAGAGCGCGCGGCGACTGGGCCTGTTCGACGTGGCGGAGGTGTCGGGCCGGGATGCGATCGCGTTGCAAGCGGCGGTCGCGGGACCGCGCGACGCGAGGACACTTGATGCGCGGATGCGCGGCGCGATGCTGGCCAAGGACAGAGGGAAGTTGGAAGAGGCCGAGGCCGAGCTGCGGGAATGCCTCGCGCTGGCTCAGGTGGAGCACGGGGAGGACTCGAAGGTTACGACCGACGTGCGGGCGAACCTCGCGACGGTGCAGACGGCTCGCACGCAGTTTGAAGAAGCGGCCAAGAACTATGAGCGTGCGTTGGTGTGGTATCGCGCGAATGCGAACCCGCTCGACGCGGATGCGCTTGGTTGCGTGGGATCGCTCGCGTCGGCCCTGAGTAATCTGGGGAGATTTGACGAGGCCGAGCCCTTGTTTCGCGAGTCGTTGGACGGTCTGCGCGCGGCCTTTGGCCCGAGCAATCTTCGGACGATCCAGGGGATGAACAATCTCGCGGGCTTCTATCGGGCGAGGGAGGACTATGCCACGGCGCAGGCGACGTACGAGGAGGCACTCGCGTTGAGCCGCGGGGCACTGGGGGAGGATCACTGGCTGTCGCTGATGATCACGGACAATCTGGGAGGCGTGCGATTTGCTCAGTCCGACGGGGAGGGCGCGGCGAGATATGCTCGCGCGGCATTGGAGGGGCGGGAGCGGGTGCTCGGCGAGAGCCACGCGGCGACGCTGCGATCGTGCTTCAACCTCGCGAAGGTGCTTGAGTCCCTTGGGGAAAGGGACGAGGCGATCGTGCTGTACGGGCGTGCGTTGGAGGGCTTTCGTGGCGTCTACGGCGAGTTCCACGGGCACACGGTCGCGGCGCGAACGGCGCTGGCGGGCGCGCTGGTGAGCACGGGTCAATACCGGGCGTGCGAGGAGTTGCTGATGGAGGAGTTCGCGCTGCTGGAGGCGAGCCCGGACGCGCCGAGAGAACGGCAGCGGGCCGTCGTTCGCGCGATTGGGATCCTGTATGAGAAGTGGGAGGGCGCCGAGCCCGGGAAGGGGTATGGAGTGAAGGCGGCGGAGTGGAAGGGGCGATTGGATCAGGAGGCCGGGCCACGCGGTGGCTCGTAGGTCGCGAGCGATACTGCCGCTGCATTCCAGTGGCGGATTTGTCATAGTTAGCCAGCGCCGAATAGGACGCAACCGCTGGCAGCAGGGCATGTCACGGTGTGTCATGCGAAGACGGTCCGACATGCCCTTCACGCATCGTCACATCTCACGCTTGAGGCGCTTGTTCTCGATCTCCAGCTCGTTCATGCCAGGCGTAACCCCCCAGGGTTGATACGCCATGAGTCCTGGGTGTGCCGACAGCGCCGCACCGGAGAAGAAGGGGGCTGGGGGCGGCGGTTGGCTGCGCGGGCGCGGGTTGTCTGAATCAGGAAGAGCGTGGCGTGGTCCCGCGAGTTCCGGCGCTCACTACTAGGGCGGTCTCGTGGCCCCCCGCGTGACGCGCGGCGCGAACAACTGAGATCTTTCTCACACCCAGCCCTGCCAGGCTCATCGGCTGATCAGGGCTTTCTCGACCTGTCCCATCTGGAGGATTGCATCATGCATCGAGTATGCGCAGCGATGGTGGGAGCGGTTGTCGTGATCGGCGCGGCGGAGGCCGGGATCGTGCACACAGTCCCCGCCGCGCCGATCACCGCCACGGCGATGGTTCCCAACGGTCAGGCGTCGTCGGAAACACCTACGCCGGCTCCCCAGGGTCGACCGATCCGAATGCTAACTTCACATACTGAGTATTCTTCGTGCACTATGCCAGGGGCTGTGCGTGCCGACTGATGTCACCTTGCGACGGCATGGCGTGTCGCCCAGCGTCGCCGAGTCTGAACGCATGCTGTGGATCCATATCTGGTAGACGCGGCCCGAGTGGTGTCGACGCGGCGCTCCTCCTCGGAGGGGAGCAGGGCAGCCATCCGCGCGATTGGAGCAAGTCGCTCAGGATCAGGCCGTTTCGTGGTCCTTAGCACCTCCGAGGAGATACTCAACGACATCCGCGGCCGTGTAAGAGGCGGCACCGGGTTTCAGAAAGCGTGCGACATCAATCACGTCATCGCCCGATGTGACGAGCGGCAGTTCCCGGTCGTTCCCTGTCGCTCCTCGAACTTGTTCCATGCCGATGTTGGCCAGCAGCGCATTGCACAGACACATGCGTCCGTACGTCTCCGATTCCACTCCGCCCTTGCGGACATAGTCCTCGACAGGCTCGGCGGGGCATCGCCACCCCAGAGATCCATCCTCTTTCTTGTACGCCTGTCGCAGATATCCGAGGTCGCACACACGCGCCGCTCGACCGGGAGACGTCGGGTCCGCCAGTGTCCCCGAAAGCTGGACAAGTTTGAACGGGAAGCCCGTGGGCGAGGCAACCGGGTCGGTGAACACTCGGAGCGTTCTGTCTCTGCTTCGCTTGAGCACCTCATCCTTGATCTGCGTCGTCAATCCTGACTCTTCGCAGTACGCGAAGGCGGTGCCCACCTGGACGCCGGTCGCGCCCGAGAGCAACGCCTCCGCAACTCGATCCGGGCGCGCGTATGAACCGGCGAGCCAGAATGGCAGGCCGAGACCTCGGAACGCTTCCAGGTCTGCACGGTCCCGATCACCGTATATCGGTTCTCCATCCGCCGTAAGACGCAGCGGGCCGCGTGGCGGTGCATTGTGTCCGCCCGCCGACGGTCCCTCGACAATGAAGCCATCGATCCGCCCGTTGGACTTCTTGGTAAGCATGGTCGCCAGTGTTGCAGTAGAAACAATTGCGAAGAAATCGGGCCTTTCGAGCAAAGGTGGTGTCCAAGCGTCCGGCCACAGATCCGCAGGGTCGAACGTCGTCAGGAATCGATCACTCGGATCAGCGCCATGAACATCCAACGAAATCTCGGCGGACTCTCCCGCGGCGAGCCGATCCATCGCACCGGGAATGTGCCTCGGGATACCTGCGCCGATCAAGACACAGGACACGCCCGCCAGCATCGCGCCGTACAGAGAAGGAAGCGTGGGAATCTGGATTTTCTCAAGGTAGTTGATACCAATGCGCCCGTCATGGCCCTCACGCGCAAGGAAGACCTCGACGAAGTTGCTCGCCACCACGAGTTCGGTTGCGGCACGCGAAGCCCTTTCAGAGGGAAGTGGCTTGGACGCGAAGGGAGCAGTGACGGATTTCCCTCCCGGGCGGAAGTAACGCTGGAGGATTCGCTCCGCAACACCCGGTATCG
>CAZPPG010000055.1:0-22807 GCA_964588385.1 uncultured Phycisphaeraceae bacterium | reverse complement strand
AGGCGTTGCCCGCCTCGCGCGAGCCAGCGAGCTTGACCTCATCGAACTCGAGCCGGAGCCATGTGGACTCGTCGGCGGCGACGACGGTTGTAAAGAGGACGGCGGGACCGGAACCAGCCGGGGCGTTGTTGGCGAGGAGGCCGGAGTCGATGTCTCCGAAGGCGACATCGCGGCTGACGAGGGGGGCGGGCTGGGTGACCGCATCCTGCTGGGAGAGGGCGGGGGCCGCGCCGGCGAGGGTGATGAGGGCCATCGCGACAAGGGCGGGGATGGTGGTTGCGGTGGAGCGCGCGACGTTCATTCGAGGCCTCCGAGGTTCGCCCGATGGGGGCGTGTGGATATGCGGAACAGCGATGCGCTGCTCAAGCACCCACAAGCGAGCGGCGCGGCGATGAGCCGCGGGGAATGCACAGGTATCGCAGGTATGGGCTGCCGGGTCAAGCGCGAAGAGTGGAATACGGATTTTGATCGGTCATGTTGCGGCTCGGACGCCGCTCGTTTGGAATGTTGGGGGCGTGCGGACCACAAAGAAAGTGAGCCCCGGGGTGTGCCCGGGGCTCTGGGTGACGCAGATGGTTGCTGTCGGTCGGCGGGGTTCAGCAGCCGGAGCCGAAGGCGTCGAGGTAGTCGAGGAAGTCGACGATGTCGATGGCGCCGTCGCCGTTGAAGTCGGCGCGGACGCCTCCGACGTTGCACGCGCCGTTGGCCGAGCCGGAGCAGGTTCCGAAGGCGTCGATGAAGTCGAGGAAGTCGAGGATGTCGAGGTCGCCGCTGGCGTTGGTGTCCGCGGGGCAGAGGGTTGTCCACATGGATGCGGGGATCGGAGCGAGGGGGAGGCCGGGGCCCTGGAGGGAGAGGATGAGGCCAGCGGAGCCGGTGCGCTCGAAGTATTCGATGCGGGTTCGGTGGGCTCCGGCGGCGAGGCCGAGGGAGGCGGAGCGGGCGGACATGCCGTGGAGGCCGTCGTGGTTGATGAGGAGCGTGTCGCCGAGGAAGAGTTTGGAGCCGTCGTCGGAGGAGAGGGAGATGGTGTAGAGGCCGGGTGTGGTGATGTTGATGAAGCCATCGAAGACTGCGCCGACGTTGTCGGTGCGGCCGCTGGTGGCGAAGGCGCCTGTGGTGCTGGTGAAGTTGATGCTCCCGACGTTGTCGCGGATGTAGGAGGGGATGAGGGCGTAGTTGGGGAGGGAAGAGATGCCGGGGAGTGCGAAGTAGCGGACATCGACGCCGGGGATGGCGAGGGAGGGATTCTCACCGGGGCGTGCGGCCAGGACGTCGATGGTGACGGTTGCGGTTGAGCCGCCGGTGACGGTGTATGTGAATGTGTCGGTGCCGGAGAATGATGCGGGGGCGGTGTAACGGAGGTAGGAGCGCGTGAGATGCTGGGTTGGTCCGGGGATGGCGGGGACGATGGTGACGACGCCGCCGGCGGTGGACGTGGGCTGATAGGTGGAGATGCCCAAGGGGAGGCAACTGACATCGGAGTCGTTGTTGAGGACATGAAGATCGACGACGCCGCCCTGGATGACGGTCGCGGAATCGGGGACGGCGACACGATCTCCCTGTGCGGGGAGAACGCAGGCGCGTGTGTCGAGATATTCCCAGATGCGTTCCTGGACGCGCGGGCCGAAGAGGAGGTCGATGTTGCTCATGCCGCCGGCGCAGGTGTGGCAGTAGGACATGATGGTGCCGCCGAGGGCCTGTGAGCAATCGCCGTTGCCGCAGCCGTCGATGACGGGTGTGTATGAGTCGTGCGTGTGTCCGGACCCGAAGTTGTGGCCGAGTTCGTGGGCGACGACCATGAGGTCCCAGTTGCCGTGGTGACGGTTCTGGAGGGGAGAGGGGAAGGAGCCGTCGACGCCGGAGAGGCCGTAGCCCCACCCCTCGCAGATTGCGGAGAGATAGGCGACGCCGCCTCCGTAGTTGCCGGAGAGGAGGTGTGCGAGTTCTCGGGGCACGGCGCCCATGTTGGAACCCCAGTGTGCGGAGAACTCGTCGAGGAGGTTGCCGCCGAGGTGGTAGGGATCGGTGTCAGCGGACCACGTGCGGACGAAGTTGGTTGTGAGGCGGACGTTGAGTTCGCTCTTGTAGATCTGGCTCACGGCGCCCAGGAGTGTGACGGCGTACTGCGCGGAGGTGTTGGGATTGCTCCCGAACTTTCGCTGTGTGTATTCCCAGTCGGTGTCGATGGCGATGTCGACCGAGCGGCAGACGGCCGCGCGGCTTGAACCATTGGGCGGCGCGATCGGATTGGCGGGGATGCCGGCGGGGTTGAGGCGGGGATCGCCGGGGCGATAGCCGCAGAAGGGCGCGGCGGGATCGGGGGCGGGGAGATCCGCGGCGTGCGCGATGGTGAGGGGTCGATCGGCGGGGGCGACATCGGCGGGACCGGACGAGATGGCGTATGTGCCTTCTGCGGCGTGGACGAAGCCGAAGATTCCGGCGTCGCTGATGCCGATGTATGCGAGTGAGTCGGCTTCGCCTTCGATGCGGCCACCGAGCATGACGATCGAGGACGTGTCGACGGCGGTGCGGCCTTCGGGGCCTTCGATGCAGACGATCGCGCCGGGATTGAGAACGGTGAAGCGTTCGAGGGTGAGCGTGGCTTCGCGGGGCGCGTTTCCACCGGCCCGGGCGCGCTGGCCAAAGCGTGGGGCGAGGGAGACGCCGGTGATGTGGACCTGTCCGCCGAGGGCCACGTCGTCGAGGGCGATGCCGCGGAGATCGTCGAACTCAACCATGGCGTCGATATTGCTGGACGGGGGCGCCCACGTGGAGGAGGGTTGCGCGGAAGCGGCGCCGGCGAGGAAGCCGGCAAGGGTCAGGGCGACTGATGATGGGAGCGTGCGCACTGGTCTCTCCTCAATGTTCCGGCGGTCGTGGTGGGCGTGACGCCCGGACAAGACCCGGATCGTCAATGCTGCTGAAATCGCCCCGTGAAGGGGCGTTCATGTGTCGGTACGTGGATCGGGGCGATGGGTTGCCTGCTTCAGCAGCCATCGCCGAAGGCGCCGAAGAAATCAAGGAAATCGAGGATGTCGGTGAGGCCGTCGGCGTTGACATCGGAGTTCACGCCGCCGACGGAGCAGGGGCTTTCCGAGCCGTCGCAGACGCCGAAGGCATCGAAGAAGGTGAGAAAGTCCATGATGTCGACGGTTCCGTCCTCGGTGACGTCTGAGGGGCAGAGGCGTGTCCACATGGAGGCGGGGATGACCTGATTTGCGAGACCGGGTCCGGAGATGGAGACGATCATGCCTGCGCCGCCGCCGCGCTCGAAGAACTCGGCGCGGACTTTGTGTGTTCCGGCGCGGAGACCGATGTTGCCGGAGACGGTGACCATGCCGTGGAGGCCGTCGTTGTTGACGACGAGGTTGTGTCCGACCCAGAGCTTCGAGCCGTCGTCGGAGTTGGTGCTGAGCGTGTAGACGCCGTTGAGGGGGACGGTGATGTAGCCGTTGTAGACGGCGCCGACCTGATCGGCGCGGCCGCTGGTGGAGAAGTTGCCGCTGGTGGATGCGATGTTGATGTTGGAGAGGACATCCTGGGCGTACGAGGGGATCCAGTCGAAGGGCGGGAGGATGGAGCCGTCGTTCATCGCGTAGTAGCGGGTGCGAACGCCGCCGATGGTGAGAGCGGGATTCTCAGGGACGCGATGGCCGGAGCCATCGAGGACTTCGATGGAGACCTTTGCCGCCGACGCGTTGCCGTGCTGGTCGACGACCTGGTACTCGATGGTGTCGAAGCCGGGGGTTGCGGGGGCGATGTAGGCGAGCTGGTCGCGGCCTCCGGGGCCGGTGCCGACGGAGCGGGTGACGACGCCGCCGAGGGACGTGATCGCCGTGAAGTCGCCGATGTTGAAGGTGTCGAGGTTGGCGTCGATGTCGTTGGCGAGGACGTCGAAGGTTGAGGGAGAGAGAAGCGCGACGGTTGCGGTCTCGTTCTGGACGATGGGGGCGGACTGGGTGACGCTGGCGAGGGCGGCCTCGACGGCGCGGCGCATGTTGATGCGTCCCCATCCGTAGGTGACGTCTTCGCCGGGTGTGCCCCAGTCCTTGCAGGTGCGTTCGAGGAGGGTTTCGAGGTGTTCGGGGGTGAGCGCGGGGTTGGCGGCGAACATCATGCCGACGACGCCATTGGCGACGGGAGTGGCCATGCTTGTGCCGCTGGCGTATCCGTAGGCGGTGTCGTTGTCGCGGATGGTGCTGAGGATGTTGACGCCGGGGGCGAAGAGATCGACGCCGAGGCCGTATGAGGAGAATCCTGCCTTGTTGTCGGCTTCGTCGCTGGCGCCGACAACCAGGACATTGGGATGATCCCATGAGCTGTGGTTGGTGTTGTAGTTGTCCGCGGCGTAGAGATAGAGGCCGCCCTGGGAGCGGATGTAGGCGCCGGAGGTCTCGACGGTGGAGGCAGAGACTCCGGTGTAGCTGCTGCTGGCGGAGACGGCGCCGTTGTCGATGGCCCAGCGCGCGCCTTGTGTGATGTCGTCCAGGGACGCGCCGCCACCGGCGTCGTTGCTGACACGGATCATCATGACGCCGAGGCCCCAGCCGGGTCCGGCGACGCCGATGCCGTTGTCGTTGGCCGGAGCGGCGCACCCTGCGACGTGTGTGCCGTGTCCGTTGACGTCGCCGATCTGGCCACCGGAGACTTCGGCGAGGTCATTGACGGCGTTGAAGCCGGGGACACGGTTGGTGAGGTCGGCGTGCGTGGTGCGGATGCCGGTGTCGGTGACGGCGACGATGACGGAGGGTGAGCCGGTGAGGAGATTCCACGCGGCCTGCGACTCCATCATGTGGTGGTGCCACTGTGAGGCAAAGAGGGGATCGGCGGGTGTTGCCTGGGGGTAGCAGATCCAGTTGGGCTCGACGTACTGGTAATCTCCCGTGGCCATGAGCTCCTGAGCGAAGGCGTTCTCTGCGACGCCGCGTTGGCCGTAGGTGGCAGGGATGGAGATGGTGTACTCGTCGACCTCGGGGTAGTAATCCTGGACGAGTGCGGTGATGCGGGCGCGGGCCTGATCGGAGCGCGAGCCGACCATGTCCTGGCGCGGGCGAACGGTGAGTTCGCCGGAAAACTCCATCTGGCCGGGGCGCTCAACGAAGCGGGGCGCGGGCTGGTTCGCGGCGGCGGGGCGCGCGGCGGATGCGGGACCGAAGGCGAGCGCGGGGGCGCTCACGAAGACAGAACCGGACACGAGCGCGAGGAGGGCGGTGCGGGAGACGTGTGTGCGCATGTCGAGACCTTTATGGGGAGTGGGGGCGGGGTGCGACGGACCGAAGACGGGAACGACGAGATGTGGCGACATCCGTCCGAGGGCGGACGGCGTGGAGGTTACAGCATGACGAAGCGATCCCCCCGACGCAAGCCCAACATTGTCCAAAGCAGCGATCGAAGTCGGGGGGGTCGGGAAGATCCCGCTTGAGTGCGGGTCTGGCTGGACCCGGCACGGGTGGGGAGCCGATAACAAGGGCGATGCCAGCTCTTCTCGAATCGCAGGTTCTCCGGATTGAGGTGCCCGTCGTGGTGCGCGTGGGGGAGCGCCCGATGCGCATGGGCGAGGTGCTCGCGCTGACGCCTGGGGCGATCATCGAGTTGAACAAGCGGTCCGAGGACGAGCTGGACCTTCTGATCAACAACAAGCAGATCGGGAGCGGAACGGCGGTGAAGGTCGGGGAGAACTTCGGCCTGCGCGTCACGTTCATCGGGGATGTTCGGGCGCGGATCGAGGCGATGAGCGGCGCGGAGGCGTCGGAGTCGATCTGATCGCTCGGACGATCAGCCGTCGTAGCGACCGATGAGCAGCGTGGTGTTGTGGCCGCCGAAGCCGAACGTGTTGTTCATGGCATAGCGGACCGGACGCTCGCGTGCCTCGTTGGCGACGAGGTCGAGATCGAAGCCGTCGTCGGGACTTTCAAGATTGATGGTCGGGGCGATGACGCCGTCGCGAACGGCGTGGATGCAGGCGATCATCTCGACGGCGCCGGACGCGCCCAGCGCGTGGCCGTGCATGGATTTGGTGGACGACATCAGCAGCTTGCCGCCCGCGGAGCGACGGGCGTGCGCGCCGAAGATGTTGAGGACGGCGGCGACTTCGGCCTTGTCGCCAAGGGGCGTCGAGGTGCCGTGGGCATTGACGTAGCCGATGTCGGCCGCGTTGATCGCGGCGTCTTCCAGTGCCCAGCGCATGGAGCGGCCTGCGCCGCGGCCCTCGGCGTCGGGCGCGGTGATGTGGCCGGCGTCGGAGCTGTTGCCGTAGCCCACGAGTTCTGCGTAGATGGTTGCGCCGCGTTTCTTGGCGTGTTCCTCGGACTCGAGAATGAACATGGCGGCGCCCTCGGCGAGGACGAAGCCGTCGCGGTCCTTGTCGAAGGGGCGGCTGGCCTTGGTGGGGTCGTCGGAGCGGCCCGAGAGGGCCTTGAGCCCCATGAAGGCGCCCACGCAAAGGGGCGTGACGGCGGCTTCGGCGCCGCCGCAGACGATGACGTCGGCGTGGCCGCGGCGCATCCAGTTGATGGCGTCGCCGAACGCGTGGCCGGAGGAAGCGCAGGCGGTGGCGTGAGCGCCGGCGGGGCCTTGCAGGCCGTAGCGGATGGAGATGTTGCCAGTGGCGGCGTTGACCATGAGGCGCGGGACGGTGAACGGCGAGAGCCGATCGGGTCCGCGCTGGACCATGGTGATGACGCCCTCTTCGATGGTTTTGATGCCGCCGATGCCCGAGCCGACCATGACGCCGCAGCGTTCGGGGTCTTCTCTGGCGAAGTCGATGCCGGAGTGGGCGACGGCTTCGTGCGCGGCGACCATGGCCAGAAGGGTGAAGCGGTCGAGGCGCTTGGCTTCGCGGGGGTCGAGGACGGCGGTGGTGTCGCCGAGCGTGACCTGTCCGGCTGCGGAAACGGTCCACTTGCCGGGGTATTGGTCGAAATCGGGTCCGCCGAGGCGGGTGATGCCTGAGCGACCGTTGCGCATGGCATCCCACGTCGTGCGTGCGTCCGCGCCGAGGTTGGTGATGGCGCCGAAGCCAGTGATGACGACGCGGCGGCTGGAGTTATGCATGATCATGACCGGGTTGGGGCTTGGGCGGGTCGATTGACGCCGCCGGGGCCGCGCCCGGGATCAGGCGATCCCGTGCGCCTGCTTGATGAACTCGATGGCCTGGCCGACGGTCTTGATCTTCTCCGCCTGCTCGTCAGGGATGGAGGTCTCAAACTCGTCCTCGAACTCCATGACGAGTTCGACGGTGTCGAGGGAGTCGGCGTTGAGGTCGTCGACGAACCGAGTCTCGCGGCTGATCTTGGCTTTGTCGGCGCCAAGCTGCTCGGCCACGATCTCGATCACCTTCGATTCGATTTCCTGCTCTGTCACGGCATTCGTCTCCCAAGTGCGAATCGTGGTGGTCGCTTCGGACCGGGTCGAGAACCCACGAAAGCGTGGATTGTACCCGACCTGCGTTCAGTCGCCAACTGCGAGCGGGGAGCGAGCGGCAAAGCCCCTGAGCGGGGTGTGGCCGTGCGAGCGAGAGGCGAGGCGGCTCAAGTGCATCGCCATCATGGACTTATAGCGCGATGAATCGCGCATTTGCTGCGCCTGGAGTGGGGATTGGGAGGGCTGAGCGGGAGGGGGGATTGAGAATGCGTGCAAAGGGCACGGGGGGCAGAACTGGGGTTCGAGCCCTCCCGTATGGATGACGAAGGAAGGACCCGGGCCCTAGGACGGCCGGGTCGAGGCGCGAGGGGAGCGCAGCATCGATTCGGTCTTGCCGGGTTCCTGAGAGGGAAATGCCGCCATGGCCGCGATGCCGCTTGAGCCCAATGCGTTTGCCGAGCAGGTTGTCACGATCCTCCGCGGGAAGCAGCCGGAGTACACGGTGCTGCTGACGAGCCCGACGGAGCTGATTGTGAACGGTCGGCGACTTGACCTTGAGAACCTCTATCGCATGGTCCAGCGCGAGCCGGAGCGTGGGGTCGAGATCGTGGAGCATTATCTTGAGCAGTTGTTCGAGGGGGATGCGTTGCAGGCGGTGGACTTGCCGTTTGAGCTGGCGCGGGAGCGGATCATGCCGCGGATCCAGCCGGAGGCGATCTTCCAGCACCTGAACCGGGAACTGGTCGCCCACGTCCCGTTCGTCAACAACACCGTAATCGTCTTCGTCACAGATCTCCCCAACATGACCGTCAGCATCACGACCGAGCAGATGGTCCAGTGGGGGCTCTCCCCGGAGGACCTGGAAGAGATCTCGCGCGAGAACCTGGATGCGTATTCGCCGGACCTGCACGTGCAGTTGATTCAATCCAAGGACGGCGGGCGTGCGGCGATCCTGTCCAATCAGGACGGATACGACGCGGCGCGCCTGCTGATGAGTTCGATCTATCACAAGCTCGCTCCGCAGCTCGGGCGCGACTTCCTGGTGGCGACGCCCAGCCGCGACATGTTCGTGGCGATGACGGCGGAGCCCAAGCCGTTCCTTGAGCGTCTGAAGAGCCGCGTGGAGCAGGACTACCGGCGTCTGCCTTATCCGATCACGTCGAGCTTCTTCGTGGTGACGCGCGATGGCGTCGCCGGAACGGAGCAGATGCACCCGCCTTCTGAGGCGGCGTGAAGAGCAGTGACGGAGTGACGAAGGCACGAAAGTGTGCCAGTCGCTCGTTGACACTCACGGTTCTATGCCATCAATAGCAGTGGCTGCCCCAAGTGCAACCAATGGCACAGGGCTCAGGTGGGGTTGTTAACCCAGCCGAACTCGTACGCGCCGGTGCCGGAGTAGAGGCGGCGCCACGAGCCGGACATGCCGCGCGGCGACACAAACACGTCGTTGGCCTCGAAGTCCTTGTCGCGCTCCTGCCACTCTTCCTTCACGCCGTGCGGTGCCTTGAAGAGTTCGGCGGAGCCGTCGATGTAGGCGATTTGGCCCGCGTTCTCGTGGCGGGTGGTGATCTGGTCCCAGTTGCCCCAGAGGCCGTCGGGGATGTCGTCGTTGTACCAGTACGTGGATTCTTCGAAGAAGATGGGCAGGGTTCTGTAGCGGGTGAGCAGCGGCTCCAGCTCGACCTTGAGTTTGCGGAGTGTCGCGGGCGCGTCGGCGGGAAGGTACGCCGCGCTGATGCCGGTGGAGAGTCGGGCGCCCTGCGTGAAGGGGGCCATGCAGTAGTCAAAGTCGAGGTGGGTGTCGCCGTACATGCTGCCGTCGGTGTCTTCGCCGCTCTTGCCGCGACGCTTGTTGGTTGGGCACTGCGTGACCTCGTCGGCGATGTTGATGAAGTCATAGAGGAGGCCGGGGCCATAGAGGCCGGCGCCCAGGTCTTCGCGTGCCCAGTTTGCGCTGGTCCAGAGCTGATCGTTGTAGTTCTGGGCGTAGCCGAGCGCGGCGGTGGCGATCTGCTTGGTGTTGGCGAGGCAGACGGTCTGCTGGGCTATCGCGCGGCCCTTGCCGAGTGCAGGGAGGAGCAGGCCGATCAGGATCGCGATGATCGCGATGACCACCAGCAGTTCGATGAGCGTGAATGCGGGACGCGCGGGAGGGCGCGAGCTGTGTGTTGAGAGCGACATCGCTGTGGACCTCCGCGAGGGGTCTGGAGTTTCCCGACGGGAGCCGGGGTGGACACCCCAAGGTACTGGAGACGTTTGGTGGGCACAACCCTTGCGGGCCAGAGAACGCACGCAAAATGGTTGATTCGGCGGGTGGTTGGAGCGACGTCGGGGGACGCGGGGCGGTGGGATGCTCGGGAGGGGGATGGGATCGTGTTTGGCGTACACTCTCAAAGTGACTGCTTTTTCCGACACGTCCGGGATACCGAACCCGCTGGGGATGACGAGCGAGGGGTTTGTCCGCGCGGCGGGGGATCTGCTGGTTGGCAAGAAGCTTGGAGCGGAGACCCTGTATAAGGAGTGCTTCCGCGCGGGGCGGACGGAGGCGGAACTGCGGGGCGGGGGCACGTGGCGGGTGGATGTGCCGCGGGTGGGCCGGGTGCTGGAGGAGCAGAGCCCGGAGGGGATGGTCACGAAGTTCACGCTGCAGGTGCCGGGGCCGAAGGCGGGTGTGGGTTGGGGTTGGGGGGGGGGGGCGCCGGGGGGTGGTGACGGGGGCGCTGAGGTTGAGACCGAGAGCGTGCTGATCCCGATGATCGGGCGCAAGGGGGAGCGGACGTACACGCTGTGTGTGTCGAGCCAGATCGGGTGCGCGATGGGATGCGGGTTCTGCGAGACGGCGCAGATGGGCCTGGTGCGTTCGCTGACGGCGGCGGAGATCACGGCGCAGTGGTGGACGGCGACGCATGTGTTGAGGCAGCCGGTGTCGAATATGGTGTTCATGGGGATGGGTGAGCCGCTGGACAACCTGGACAGCGTGCTGGCTGCGATCGCGGCGATCACGGACCATCGTGGCGGCGCGCTGGCGATGAGCAAGATCACGATCTCGACGGTGGGTCGCGTGGATGGGATCCGGAAGCTCGCGGAGCGGGTGAAGCAGCCTGGGTGGCGACGGCTTGGGCTTGCGCTGTCGCTCAATGCGCCGAACGACGCGGTGCGGTCGGAGCTGATGCCTGTGAATCGGAAGTGGAACCTGGGTGAGCTGCGCGAGGCGCTGATGAAGTTTCCGGCGCACGGCGGGACAAAGCTCTGCGTGGAGTATGTGCTGATCCCGGGGGTGAATGATCGGCGCGAGCACGCGGCGGAGGTCGCGGCGTTCTGCCGCCCGATCGACGAGGCGTACAAGGCCGAACGTGAGGGGGCCTCTCCTCGGGTGCTGCTGAATCTGATTCCGTACAACCCGAGGCGGGAATCCCCGTGGCCGGCTCCGGAAGAACAGGCGGTGGATGCGTTTCTCGGCTGGCTTGGGGAGGAGGGGCTGTACGCCAAGCGGCGGCGCACGAAGGGCCGGAAGATGATGGGCGCGTGCGGGCAGCTTGGGAGTGAGGGGATTCGGGGGCGGAAGTTCGTCGGGGTTCGAGTGACGGAGTAGGGAAGGCACGAAGTCACGAAGGCACACAGCGGAAAGCGTCGCGTGAGATGAACGACGAGGGCGCGACAGGTCGAGTGTGGTGGCGGCGCCGGCGCTGGTGGCTTGTCGGGTATGTCGCGCTCCTGCTGGTCTCGCATGTTGTGCAGATCCTGTCGCCGAACGTGTGGATCCCGCTTCCCGAGAGCCACGGCCAGAAGTTTGTTGACGTGCCGGAGACGACAGCGCTCGGACCGGTCTCCGGCGAGCTGATGCACCTTGCGTACATCGAGTGGACGCCGGAGGGAGCGGCCGACGACGCGCGGGCGCCGGTGCTGCTGCTGCATGGGTCGCCCGGGCAGAGCGCGGACTTTGAGCGGCTTGGTCCGGAGCTGGCGGCGGCGGGGTATCGGGCGATCGCGGTGGACCTGCCGGGGTTCGGGAACTCGAAGGGGCTGGTTGAGAGTTACTCGAATCGGGCGCACGCGCACGCGATGCTGGCGATGTTCGATGCGATGGGGATTCGGCGCGGGCACGTGGTGGGATGGTCCAACGGGGGCGGGGTCGGGCTGAACATGGCGGACATCGCGCCGGATCGGCTGGCGTCTTTGACGCTGCTGGCAGCGACGGGGATCCAGGAGACGGAGGGATCGGGGAGTTACTTCTTTGAGCATGCGAAGTACGTGGTGGCGTATGCGGGTCTGGTTGTGGTCCCGGAGTTTGTGCCGCACTTCGGGCTGATCGGAGAGCGGAAGCTGCGTCACGCGTTCGTGCGGAGCTTTCTGGACACTGATCAGCGTCCGGTGCGCGGGATCATGGAGCGGCTGACGGTTCCGACGATGGTGCTGCACGGGCGCGAGGACGTGCTCGTGCCGTTTTCGGGCGCGGTGGAGCATCATGAGCTGATCAAGACGAGCCGGCTGGTGGTGATGGATGCGAACCACTTTCTTCCGTTCCTCCAGACGGAGGAGACGACGGAGCACCTGACGGCGTTTTTCGGGCGTCATGATGCGCCGGGGGTCGCGCCGGAGTCGGACGTTGAGGATTACTCGGACGGGCCGAGCCGCGTGGACGAGATCATGGAGAAGCCGGCGGTCGCGCTTCGTCGCTCGCCATGGTGGGTGGAGGTGGCCTTGATCGGGGCGCTGGCGATGGCGAGCTGGCCGCTGATGATCGCGTGCACGGCGGTGCTTGTGGCGACGATGCACCTGGACTTCGGGGTTGCGCTCCTGGGTCTGTTGATTGCGCGGGCGGCGCGGAAGCGTCCGGGCGCGTCGGCGAAGGGGTGGGGCGGGGTGGTGGGCTCGTCGGTCGCGGGGCTGCTTGCGGCACGGATCGTGTCGCCTTTCGTGGTTGAGCCACTGGGGAATGTGGCGGGGTGGCCGGGGATGGTGCTTGGAATCGGCGTGGTTGCGGGGGCTCTCTGGGCGTTTCCGATGGTCTGGACGTGGCGGGGTCGGGCGGAGTTGCGGGCGACGATCGCGCGGGCGCGGCATCACGAGTTCTGGCCGGCGTGGGCGTTTTACCTGCCGCTGATGCCGTACTTGCTTGGCTTGGCGGCGCGGCACCGGGGCGTGTTGACGCCGACGTGCTGCAACCCGGGGATCGGGAAGGGCGGCGGGCTGATCGGGGAGAGCAAGAGCGAGATCCTGTCATCGATGGCGGATGAGGCGGTGCTGGCGCACGCGCTGATCGGGCCGGGGCCGGACGCGCGGGCGCGGGCACGAGAGGCGATCGAACGGATCGAGGGCGATGCGGCGCTCGGCGCGTGGCCGGCGATCCTGAAGCCGGACGCGGGGCAGCGCGGGTTTGCGGTGCGTCTGGTGCGGGACGCGGAGGATGTGGAGCGGTACTTCGAAGAGGTGCGTGGGCCGGTGGTGGTGCAGCGGTATCACGCGGGGCCGCACGAGTGCGGGGTGCTGTGGGTGAGGGGATTCGGAAGGGACAAAGGGGCAGAGGGGCAGAGGGGCAGAGAGACGGGCACAAGACACGAAGGCACGGAGGCACGAAGTCAGAGTGGCGGGGAACTGGTTGGCAGGATTTATGCGGTGACGCGGAAGGACTTTGCGTTCATTGAAGGGGATGGGAAGCGGACGCTGGAGCGGCTGATTCTGGATCACCCGCGGTATCGTTGCCAGGCGGGCGTGTTTCTGGCCCGGTTCGGGGATGCGCGGGTGCGGATCCCACTGGCGGGCGAGCTTGTGCGTCTGGCCGAGGCGGGGAACCACTGCCAGGGGACGCTCTTCCGCGACGGCGCGGATCTTGTGACGGAGGAACTGGAGCGCCGGATCGATGCGATCGCGGGCGCGTTCCGCGGCCCGAACGGCGAGGGATTTGATTTCGGGCGCTTTGACGTGCGGTACGAGTCGGAGGAATCGCTGAGGCGCGGCGAGGGATTCGGGATTGTCGAGCTGAACGGGATCACGAGCGAGGCAACGAACCTGTACGACCCGTCGCGCGGGCCGTTGTGGGCGTATTCCGTGCTCTTCGGGCAGTGGCGCGAGCTGTATCGACTGGGCGCGGAGCGGCGCGCGATGGGTGTGCGGCCGCTCTCGGCGAGCGAGGCGATCGCGTATGCACGGTCGCACTTCAGGGAGCGAACGGGATCAACGCTGGCGGATTGAGCGTCGCTCTCCCCCACTGCTTCGGCACTGGTTCATGCGTTCCCGATCAGGCGGCGTGCGACTCGCCGGCGGGGTCGCCCTTTGCCAGATCGAGAGCGACCGAGCGATCGCCCCAGGAGCGCATGAGGGCGTCGAGGTCGAAGGCGCGGAGGGAGGGCGGGTCGTAGAGGTCGGCGGAGACGTCGGTGTCTTCGGCTCGGATGATGGAGAGATCGCGACGGGTGTGGAGGTCGATGCGCTCGCCGGGCTCTTTGACGAGCCAGCCTCGGACACGGGTGGGACGGAGCTCGAGGTCCTGCACGACGGGTCGGCAGGGATCAAGCGGGGACCAATCGACAACCGCGACGGTTCGCCCGTCGCTGAGCGTGACGATGGTTCCGGGGGCAAAGGGGGGAACGACGGACATGAGTCCGAGCAGGACGATGGGATCGAAGCGTGTTCGCCACGGCGCGCGCTGGAGCGCGGCAAGGACGCGGACGGTGGGCGTGGGTTCGCCGTCGGAGAGCAGCCGGTCGTTGACGCCGAAGCGGAGACGATCGAACACGTCGACGAGGCCGACGATGCGCGCGAAGGCGTGGATGCGTTCGCCGGAGAGAGGACGCGGCTCCGAGCCGAAGCAGGGCATGCAGGGAAAGCCCGAGCCGTCGAAGCGCTGGTGGTGATTCAGGATGATGCCCGCGGCGGTGGGCTCGAGCTCGTCCTTGACCAGGTCGAAGCCGATCTGCGCGTGAGCGCGGAAGGCCGGGTCGCTCTCGTCGGCGCTCGAGGCCCAGCGTTCCATCACGGCTGGATCGAGCATGAGCATGCCGACATCGTGCAGCAGTGCGCCGACGCCGAGGTTGGCGATCTCGCGGGCGCGTGCGCTGCCGAGGCGGGCGCGATTTCGAACGAGCCAGGGCTCGAGTCTGAGGCCGATGAGCAGGGAGATGAAGCAGACGGCGGAGGCGTGGCGCACGGCGGCGCACCCCTGCCCGGCCATCTGGTCGAGGAAGACGGTGGTGCGGGGATGCAGGGTGAGCTTCTCGAGCAGGCCGCTGACGGCGGCGCGGTACGCGCCGTAGTCGAGGCGAACGGAGACGTTCTGCGTGGAGGCGGAGAAAGTGGAGTCGACAAGGCGGGCCATCTCCGCGCTGGCGCCGGCGATGAAGGGGCTCGCGGCTCCTGTGATGTCGGAGAGCCCGGGGTAGCGAATCCAGGCCTCGCGGACGCCGGTCTGGCGGAGGCGCGTGAGCATGGCGTCGTCGAGGGTGACGCCGGCGTTGAGGAGGGTCGAGCCGGGCTGGACCGGGTGCGGGATCGGGGCGGCGATTGTCATGCCGGGGACGAGATTGGGGATAGAGATGCGGAGCATGGGAAGGGCGCAGGATCGGCGTGATCCAGCGGAGACTGGACCCTGAGGCGTTCGAGGGCGCGGCGCAGGGTGAGTTCGTTCGGACTGGTGAAGACGGGGGATCTCACGTGCGTGAAACGGGGGACGATCGGGGAGCGAACGGGGCGGCGCAGGCGGCACAGACGTTGCAGAGCGGTGCTGTTTGAACGCGTTCCGAGCGCGACGTGTGGGGCGTCTTCGCGCTTTGGCAACACAGTCGTCACGTTCGCTTGTCGTGATGCTGACACAGAGAAGTGGCGCGGAATCTAGTCTCTCCCGCACATCGTGGTGGAGTCCTGGTCAATATCCGCGTGACAGGGCGCGGAGCATCGGAGCCAGTGGAATGAATGCTCGCACGCTTCAGGGGCCGGGGGTTCGTGGGTTCACGCTGATTGAGGTGCTGGTGGTGATCGCGGTGATCGCGCTGCTGATCGGGATTCTGCTGCCCTCGCTGGGTAATGCGCGGGCGGAGGCGCGGGGGATCAGGTGCGCAGCGCAGTTGCGATCGGTGGCGGTCGCGGTGACGCAGTACACGATCAACGAGGATTACTTCCCACCGGCGTATGTGTACTCGGCGGAGACGGATCCGGATTCGTGGATTGAGCGCGATCAGTTCGGATCGGGCTCTTCCACGGGGTACATCCACTGGTCGTGGTCGCTGTTCTCCTCCGGAGGCACGCAGGAGGAGGCGTTCACGTGCCCCTCGCTCTACAACGGAGGCGCGCCGCGGAGCAATCCGGGCGGGAACGTTGAGGATTGGGAAACGGGCCAGGAGAATGACAACGGCGGGACCGCGCCGGCTCCGGACCCGACGGACCGGCAGGCGCGGCGCATGGCGTTCACGGGGAATGCGGCGATCTTTCCCCGGAACAAGTTCGTTTCCGACAGCCCGACGGGACGCAAGAACGTGCTCGTGAAGCCGGTCGCGATCGAGGCGACGGGGCGCGGGGGCTCGAACACCATTCTCGCGACGGAGTTTGCGGAAGAGAAGGAGTGGCGGAGTGTGTTCAGCGCGAGCAACCCGAACGTGAGCAAGAGCCACCGATCGATCACGCCCTTCGTGGGCGGCGGCGGCGGCACCGATGTCTACAGCGAACCGGCCGGCTCGGGTGCGCCGCGGTACTTCTACCCGGGCGAGACGCGGATCAGAGACAAGCGGTCCATGGGAGCGGGGCTGATCGACGACACGGGCACGACGCTGAACGCGGTCGGACGGCATCACCCCGGGGCCAAGAGCGAGAAGTATGGCGGCACAGCGAACTTCGTGTTCGTGGACGGGCACGTTGAGCGCGAGCAGGTCCTGAACACGATCAAGGAGCGACGCTGGGGCGAGCGGTTCTTCAGCATCAGCGGCAACAACCGAGTGAATCTCGACACGTTTCTTGACTGAGCGACAGCCGAGTCGCCGGAGCGAGAGAGATTGTGTGTCCGTTGATCGGGCGAGAGCCCGAGCCAGCGGATTCTGAGGGGATATCAGGAGCGGGCGCGGACGGATTGCGCCCGATCGATCAGGGACGGGAGATTCTCGGGCGGGCCGCCGGCGGCCATGGGCACACAGAGAGCGGCGTCGGATGTTTCCGACGTCGGAGCGGATCGGGACGGGCGGCAGGTCCTTGCGCGGTCGTTGCGCGCGGGGGGCCGACCCATGACGGTTTCGGGGTGGCATCCCCGCATACTTCTGGAGGCATGAGTGATGAATCCTGTCGATCGCAAACTGCGGATGTTTGTTGCAATGGGTCTGGTCGGCGCGGCGGCTTCGATGGCCAACGCGCAGGGCACGGTCATCAATATCTCGGGCGCGACGCTGCTCGAGAACCTGGTCAAGGCGCCTGCTTCGACGAACGACTTCCTTGACGTGGATGGCGACGGGATCGCGGGCATTTTCTCGAATGGCCCGGACCAGCTGGCTCCTTATGACGTTCAGCCCCCTTTCCCGGCCTCTCAGCGCTGGACCGTTCAGTATCGCGTCGTGGGCTCGGTGAACGGCTTCCAGGAGCTCCTGGACTACGGCACCACCTTTGTCACCAACGACGGACTCACCGGCGACCTCACCATCCTTGAGGCGTCGCTCGGGTACAACAACAGCGTTCTCTACATCAACGCCGGCGCCGGCGTGGGCGACTACAACCCCGCCAATCCCGGCGGCGCCCCCAACCGCTCCGACACGACGACGTTGGCCGCGACTTGGGCCGGCTTCGGCACCCCGGCAGCGGGCGGCATCCGCATCGATCTCTCCCCGCTGGACGTGCCCACGACGTGGGCGATCACCTATCCGGGCGGCATGCCGGACTTCGCTCTTCGTCCCGCCGATCCGGGCTACGGGCTGAACCCGACCCTGTCGCGCGACAAGACGGGCAGCACCGCGGTAAACGGGGCCGCGACCGATGCCTCTCAGACCGGCGGACTGAACTCGCTGCTGGCCATCCTGCCCTCGGGCTACGGCCTCGCGGCGGCCGGCGCCGATCCGACGGACGACACGACGGTGTTTGATACGCAGTTGATCTTCGCGCCGATCGGCTTCAACACGAGCTACGGCACCGGCTATCAGCAGTTGAAGGCGACCGAGCTGCAGCACCTGTTCGTTGCGGGCCGCCTGCCCAACGGCGAGAACCTGATGGCCGTGACGCGCGACTCGGGCTCGGGCACCCGGAACGGCGCGATGAACTCCCTCGGCATCGATCCCTCCTGGGGCAACGGTGAGAACATCGGCGGGCTCTCCACGCTGTCTGTGAACAACAACCTCGGCCCGAAGTTCGTTCCGGGCAACAAGGGCGGCTCATCGGGTGTTGACAACACCGTCAACAACCATCGCCTCGCGATCGGCACGTCCGGCGTGGAGCGCGGCGTGACCGGATCCAGCGCGTACGTGACGGGCAACCGCGCGGACTTCATCGCGGTGCAGAACGACACCATCGGCGGCACCGAGTACTCCCGTCCCCACATCATCCAGATCGTGAACAACGACGAGAACGGCTACATCATCGGCGGTCCGGCGGTGCTGGCCTCGCTCGGCGATCCGCGCAACGAGAACGAGATCGGCGGCGACATCGGCAACACGAACGCACGTCTGCGCAACGCCGAGGCCGCGGCTTACATCAACAACATCACGCGTTCGATCGAGGCGTTCACGGCGGTGCCGGGCGGCCCGACGACGGACTTCACTCCCGGCGAGCTGGCCGCGACGCTGTATGTCCTTCCCAACGCGCTTGACAACCTTCCCGACCTGCTGGACGCGACGGTTCTGAATCCGAACCCCGCGCTCAACGCGTCGCTCCAATCCGACACCATCGTGCGCAGCGCCCTGGCGAACGCCGCGCTGCTGACCTTCAACACGTCCAACAGCGGGCGTGTGCCGACCCGTGACAACACGGTCGTCTACTCCGACGGCCTCTCGACGAGCTACATCAACCAGGCTGGCTCGACCATCTCCTACGGCAGCACGCTGACCAGCCGCAACCGCATCTCCGGCGACTTTGACGGCAATGGCCTGCGCAACATCAACGACACCGCCGAGATGCTCAAGGCCTGGCGTCAGCGCAACGGCGGCCCCGCGTGGGTCGCTCCCGCCGGCACCGGCGCCATCGCCGGCGCTCCCGGCTCGGACGCGATCATCGAGGTCCTTGGCGACTTCGACGGCAACGGCTCGTTCGATGCCGGGGACGTGCGGTACTTCGCGGACGGCCTGGCGAAGGACACGATCACGGGCAACGTGAGCCGCAAGGACGGTTTCACGCGCGTCGACACCGAGTTCAACACCCTGACCGGCGACAACAACTTCTTCACCACGACCCTGGCCACGGGTGTGGCCTACACCGCGGGCGCCAGCCGCGGCGACATCGCCGGACCTTCCGGCCTTGTCACGCCGAACTTCGCTCCGATCGGACAGGACGGCACGATTGATTGCCACGACATCGACTATGTGTATGCCAACTTCGGCGACTGGTCGGACCTGACCGACGCGCAGTTCATGGACTTCTCGGCGGATATCAACGGCGATCGCGTCGTGGATCAGGACGACGTGATGGAGCTGGTGACGGGGATCCTCGGCACCTCCATGGGTGACGTGAACCTCGACGGCGTGTGCGACTCGAGCGACGCCGGCATCATCACGGCCAACCTCGGCAACGCGGGCGGCTGGTGCGATGGCGACCTCAACGGCGACGGGATCGTTGACGGCGCGGACCTGACCATCACCCTTGACTGCTCCTGCGGCGATGCGGACTACAACGGCGACGGTGGCGTGGACATCCAGGACTTCCTGGACTTCTTCGGCGATTACGGCCCCTGCGAGTTCCAGGCCACGCCCTGCCCGGACGCGTTCTTCGACGTGGATCGTTACGCCCCGGACAACTTCGTTGACATCCAGGACTTCCTGGGCTTCTTCGACATCTTCGGTCAGTGCGGCTGATCCCCCCACTCGCCCCGGACCCTGTCCCTCGCGGGCCAACGCACCTGTCACCACCTGAGTGTGCCCGCGATTTCCTCGTGCCCCCGGTTCCGGAAGCGGAGCCGGGGGCGTTGCGTTGAAGAGCCAGGAGCGTAAAGCCAAAAGCGTAAAGCGAACATGCTCGCTCCTCGCTTTACGCCTTTCGTTCTACCTAGATCGCCCCGCCCAGCGAGCCCTCGGCGACGCCGTTCTTGCTCGCGGCGACGATGGCCTTGTGCCTGCGGAGGTACTCCATCACGACGATGACGAACGTCGCGTGGCTCCATGTGAGGGGTGAGACACCCAGGGGAGCGCCGGTATAGGGGTGATACTGCTCGGCGAGAACGCCGCTGAGATCGGCGCGCTCGATGGCCCAGTCCATGTACGGGAGCGCGTTGCGGAGCTCGTCGAGCGAGCGTGCCCGCGCGATAAGCCACTGGGCGTGCCAGAGCGTGCAGATGACCCAGGGGTTGCCGGGAACCTCGGCGATGCGTTCGCGTTCGACCTGGTGGAAGTAGTCGCGCTGGTAACGGGCGATGCCGCCGATGCCGGTCTTCACCCACAGCATCTGACGGGTCGCAAGCATGTCGGCCTCGACGCGGGCATCGTCGGCGGGGAGGGCGCCCAGCGCGAAGACGGCGAAGTTTGCGGCATCGGGGGTCATGTCCAGCCGGTAGGTGCCGTCGGGGAGGGGCACGGCCATGCGCGCGAAGCGCTTGTGCTCGGGGTTCCAGAGGTGGCGCTTGAGCGCGCCGCGCAGGCGTTCGGCGCCCTCGTGGTACGCCACGGCGCGATCGGGCTCGCCGAAGTCGGTCGCGAACGCGCTCGCGGCTTCGAGGGCGGCGATCACGCTGGCGACGGTGAACGTGTGGATCCCGCGGCGTTCTTCCCAGATATCCCATGACGGCTTGGGCAGCCCGTGGTGATCGGTGTAACTGAGCATCCACTCGGCGGGGCGTGTGACGAGGCGCTCGTAGAGCGGCTTGATGAACTCGACATCGCGGAACTGCTCGAAGTGGCGGCGGAGGGCCCAGAGGACGAGCGCGGTCTCGTCCTGCTGGATGGGCAGGACGCGCTGGTCCTCGACCATCCAGGGGTGCCAGGAGCTGGCGAGTTCGCCCGTGGGGTTGTACTTGTGGAGGAAGTAGCCGTCGGACTCGATGATGCGTGCGCAGAAGCGGAAGAAGTTGCGGCTGAGTTCCGACTGGCCGGCGAGCGTGAGGGAATAGGCGACGAGCGCGCCGTCACGCGGCCAGCAGTAGGAGTAATGGTCGCCGCCGAACTGCGTGATGTCGGAGTCATTGGCCGCGAGGATGGCCCCGCCGTTGTCGATCTGGGTGCGGAGGATGAGCTGCGAGCGATGGAAGAAGTCGCGGATGGGCTCGGGGAGGGGCGAGAGGTCGAAGGGCTCTTTGCGGGCCCAGAGTTTCCAGTAGGCCTCGGTCCTTGTGATCATGCGCTCGGGCGTGGTCTCGAGCACCTGGGTGTTGCGGCGCTTGACGTCGTTGTAGGTTCGGCCCGCGGCCATCCAGACGATGGCGCGGCCGGTGCCGTTGGCGGGAACCTGCACGTGGGCGGCGATGGTGAAGTCGATGGAGCCCTGCGAGATGGCGTTGCGTCCGAGGACACCGTCCTCGGCGTCGCGCCAGGTGCCCTCCGCGCCGCCGATGCGCTTGGAGCCGATGGCCCAGTGCTCGATGCCGGCGCGGTGGCCGTCCCAGGCGTTGAAGAGGAAGTAGGAGTCTTCTTTATACAGGACGACGCTTCGGGTGCCGGGGTCGAAGTTGGCGGTGTTGCCGACGGGCGAGCCGCGCAGGGAGGGATCGACGTGCATGAAGATCCGGACCTCGCGGGTTCGTCCGGAGAGGTCGTGGACGTTGAAGGCGCGGAACCAGACGGGCTCGTTGAAGTCGACGGCGTCGTTACAGACGATCTCCAAGGCCATCTCGCGATGGAGGAGGCGGACCTCGGTGACCATCGTGTCGGGCTTGTAGCGGAGTTCGCGGTCCCAGCCCTGGTCCTCGATCCAGGCAAAGCGGCCGTCGGCCCAGACGCCGAAGCGCTGGATGGTCCCCTCGGTGTGATTGAAGCGACCGACGTTGGGATAGTACATATCCCGAACGCGATAGGCATCGTCGAAGGTGATAAGCAGTTCGCCATTGCCGACGGGGATGGTTCTGGGCATGTCTCTCTCTTGGCAGGGGCGACGTGTGGAGCGTACGGGGCGCAATCATCGCGCCGGAAGGCGTGTGCGAATGGGTTATCGACCGATTGATGGGGGCGTATTCAGGGAGGTGCGAGGACGGGGAGGGGGAAGTTCCGGGCAGATGGGGTGACTGGCTAGGGTACATTCCTGTACACTTGCGCCTGATGCGACCGGGACCTGAACTGGATGCCGGGTTGCGTCGCGATCGACAGGAGGCCTGGCATGGCACGCAGCACGCAGCACGCAGCACGCAGGATTCAACCGCACGCGTTCACGCTGATCGAACTGCTGGTGGTCATCGCGATCATCGCGATCCTGATCGGGATCCTTCTTCCCGCGCTGGGTGAAGGAAGACGTGCGGCACAGCGATCGGTCTCCCTGGCCAACCTGAAGACGAACGCGACGATCATGTCGTACTACGCGGGCAACAACCGCGACGACACGGTGAACCCGTTCCGTCCCGGCCCGGCCTGCACCCATCCGGACCCTCACTGGAACCAGCCGCCGGTTGTGACTGTTCCGAACGACTGCGGATGGGGCTGGACGTACGTCGCGTCGGGTGGCGAGTCGTACGGGTATCACTGGATCGCGCACACGATGTATGAAGACGATCACTCGTCGGCGCGCGGCGCGAATATCTATGCGCCGGGCGACCTGGCGCTGCGCACGTGGCTCAAAGAGAACAACGACAGCAACGCCTCGACGGACTCGAGCTGGATCTTCCCTTCGTCGTACTGGTACTCGCCGACATTCTGGCAGCAGTCGAGCCGCTTTGAGGACAGCACGCGCGTCAGAGGCACGGCCGCGAACAAGTTCCTGATGCGCCGGAACAAGACGACGGATGTGTACCACCCGTCGAAGAAGGTGATGATCTTCGAGAACAAGGATTACGCCTCGAAGGACCAGCCGCAGTGGAACAACCCGCGGGCGCGGATCTGCGTGGCGATGGCGGATGGCTCGGGTGTGGTTGTGAACATGGCGAACGTGGTGGCGGATACCGACCTGCCGGACACGTCGCCCCCTACACCGGGCAAGCTGCTGTTTCCCTCGGGGCTTTGGGAGCCGGGAGAGAGCGAGATGCACAACCGCATGCTCTACGGCAGGGAAGAGGGCTTCATCTGGGACTACACGCGTCCGGCATATTTCTGGGCGACCCGCAAGGGGCTCAAGGGTCGGGATGTGATGTGAGAAGAGAGTGACGGAGTGACGGAGTGACGGAGTGACGGAGTGACGGAGTGACGGAGTGACG
>CAZPPG010000054.1:0-23226 GCA_964588385.1 uncultured Phycisphaeraceae bacterium | reverse complement strand
ACGGCTTCCCGGGCGACAAGACCCCGATCATCCGCGGGCAGTCCAAGGCCGCCCTTGAGAACCCCAAGGACGACAAGATCTGCAAGCCGATCGACGATCTGTTCGAGGCGATCGATACCTGGATCCCCGAGCCGACCCGCGAGATCGACAAGCCCTTCCTCATGTCCGTCGAGGACGTCTTCTCGATCAAGGGCCGCGGCACCGTCGCCACCGGCCGTATCGAGCGCGGCGTCATGAAGGTCGGCGACCCCTGCGAGATCGTCGGTCTCCGCGACAGCAAGACCTCCGTCATCACGGGCGTCGAGATGTTCAACAAGACCCTCGACTCCGGACAGGCCGGCGACAACGTCGGCGCCCTGCTCCGCGGCGTTGAGAAGAACGACATCGAGCGCGGCCAGGTGCTCTGCAAGCCGGGCTCCATCAAGCCCCACACGCAGTTCAAGGGCGAGGTCTACATCCTCACCCAGAACGAAGGCGGCCGCCACACCCCGTTCTTCAACGGCTATCGCCCGCAGTTCTACTTCCGCACGACGGACGTCACGGGCGCCTGCGCCCTGCCGGCCGGCGTCGAGATGTGCATGCCCGGCGACAACGTCACCATGACCATCGACCTGGGCGACAAGCCCGTCGCCATGGAGCCCGGCGTCCGCTTCGCCGTCCGCGAGGGTGGCAAGACCATCGGCTCGGGCGTCGTCACCGAGATCATCAAGTAAGGGATTGACCTTCCGACGGGAGCCAGCGGGCTCCCGGCCGTGAACGACACACACCCAACCGGCCCGGCGGCGAGAGCCGTCGGGCCGCGTTTCCGAATCAGGTATCCGATCCCCCGGCACGCACCCCCGCGCCGGACAGAGGCAGGAGTTTGCTCCGATGGCGAAGAAAAAGGGCATGGCCCGCGAGTACGTGTGGCTCCAGTGCAGCGAGTGCGGCGACCTCAACTACCGCACCGAGGTCAACACCAAGGGCGGCATGCCCGAGAAGATGAAGGCCGGGCTCCGCAAGTACTCGCCCCGTCTCCGCAAGCACACCCTGCATAAGGTGAAGCGGAAGTAATCAGTTCTGGACATGGCCTGGTAGCCATCTGCTATTTGGCCATTTCGCTACGCCGGTAGCTCAATTGGCAGAGCAGCGGATTCCAAATCCGCAGGTTGCGGGTTCGATTCCCTCCCGGCGTGCTTTCCGATTCGTTCCGCGAACGAACGCGTTCCCGGAACACCCATGCCGCACGGCCCCATGGACCATGAACACGCCGGACAGGGGCCGGCCTCACGCGCCCACGGACTCTCCACTCCGGATTCCCACGCATGAACCTTCGACTGTACAAGCCGGGACAGGGCTACTGGATGCGGGTCCTCACCGCTGCGTTCTTCGGGACGCTGGTGCTCGCCGCCGCCGCGTGGCTCTGGAACGAGTCCAAGGCGATCGCACTCCCGACCAAGGGGTACACGATCCCTGTTGAGGGTCTGCCCGACGGCGTCTCCCCCGGCGCGGGCGACACGCTCACCCTGCTTGCCGAGAGTCTGGACGCCGCGGCTCCTGCCCGGATCACCGTCGGCTCAAGCTCCATCGCCATGGCCGAGACGACCTCGACCGGCGCCACGATCACCTCCGGCAAGGTCGCGCTCGAGACCGGGCGAGAGGCCTTTGACGCCACGCGCTTCCAGATCACGCCCGCCGGCGGGGGCGGCACGCCGTACGAGGTCCGCCTGTACGGCAACATGCAGCCGATCCCGATTTTCGAGCCGCAGTACCTGCAGGTCGGGCTCGCGGTCGTGGTCATCCTCATCGGCGCGGCGCTGCTGCTCTACTTCGTCTCCATGAGCCCGAAGACCGGCGAGTTCCTGATCGCCACCGATGGTGAGATGAAGAAGGTGAACTGGTCGACACGGAAGGAAGTGGTCGGTTCGACGTGGGTTGTTGTCACCACGTGCTTCCTGATGGCGGGCCTGCTCTTTGTCGTGGACTTCGGCCTGGCCTCGTTCTTCGGCCTGATCGGCGTCATCGACCAGTGATCACGTGCCCGATGTGCCGGGGGCGCATCGGGCCCATCCCGCAACGACGACATTCCGAAGGCCCGGCGGCCAGGAACCAGTACGCAAGAACCAGTATCCAAGAACCCGCAGTCACGAACCTTTCGACAGTCGGCTCTCGCTTCTTCCAGGAGCTTCACCCATGCCCGTCCCTCCCAACGCCGAACAGCACGAGCACCCCGCGTCCGCGCCGGCCCCTGCGCCCGCGCCGGTTCCGGAGCGCACCGACCTGCTCTCCGGCGATGAGCCCGTGCGGGCCCCCGGCATGAACTGGTTCGTGCTCCGCGTCGCGTCCAACAAGGAGTCCTCGGTCCGCGAGACGCTCCTCCGCAAGGTCCAGATCGAGAACATGGTCCACCTTGTCGGGCGCATCCTGGTGCCGACCGAGAAGACCAAGACCATCAAGGGCGGCAAGCAGCGCATCACCGAGACCAAGCTCTACCCCGGCTACGTCTTCGTTGAGATGAAGCTCGAAGACGACGGACGCATCCCGCAGGATGTCTTCTTCCTCATCAAAGAGACCACCGGCGTCGGCGACTTCGTCGGCACGGCGGGACGCCCGACGGCGATGCAGGACCACGAGATCCAGAAGATGCTCCTGGACTCGCGCAAGCCCGAGGACCAGCCGACGATCAAGCTCTCGTTCGACAAGGGCGAGCACGTCACGATCAAGGAAGGCCCCTTCCAGGGCTACGAGGGCACGGTCGACGAGCTGCTGCCGGACAAGGGCCTCGTCCGCGTTCTGGTCACGATCTTCGGCCGCCAGGCCCCGATCGAGATCGAGGAATGGCAGATCGGCAAGACCGACGAGGCGTAAGCACACGCGGCACACAAGCAGCCCGACCGTGAGGGAGGGCGTGCTTCTCTCCATCGCTCGAACAACTGATTTTGCAACGCAGAACCCCGGGCGCGAACCCGGGGTTCTTTGTTTACCGGCTTCGATCTCTTGTGCCAGCTCGTGATCAGCGTGTAGACTCGGCGCATCAGGCGTCGCAATCAGAACGCGCCCCTTCCCGCGCCATTGACGCCAACTCCAACGGCGACACCATCGTCGATGTCCTTGATTTCCTCGACTTCCTCGACGCGTTCGGCGCCGGCTGTTGAGCTCGACGCCTCACCGCCAATCAAGGCGCGAACAAGCGGCGTGAGTCCGAGAAATTGTGGTTGCAACGGAGGTGGCAGGGTTGGTAGGGTGTGCTATCACCTCTATAAGGGAGATTCGCATGAGAACCGGATCAGCGCAGCCCCGTGCCGTTCTCGCCGCCGTATCCCTCGCGTGTGTCGCAGGAAATGGGATCGCTGACGGTCCCTACTCGACCACGCTCTTCACGGACATCCCCGGCGCGGTCTTTTTCGACATCGACAACAACTCCTCCAGCGTGCCGCTCGGCCCGTTCACGTGGTCCGTCGGAACATCCACCGTGACAGTGACCAGTTCGCAGAACACAAACCCGGGAGGCGGGCCTGATTTCTACGGCTTCTTCAACTACCCCGCCCATTGGCAGTTGGCGCGTAACGAGACAACCGACCCCGGTAACTTCCACGGCTACTTGAAGTCTGTCTCTCCGTTCGGCGGGCGGTTCACGATCCTGGACTTCGACACGCCACTGACGGGCTTCGGCGCCTCGTTCGTGCTTGCGCGCCAAGGGACCTCAACGCCGCCGGACAAGCCAGACACCATTTATGCGTACGACGGCCCCAACGCCACGGGAAACCTGATTGCAACAGCCACGACCGAGGGTCCGCCCGCCACAGCGTTCAAGGTCAAGCTCGACTTCGTGGGCGTCTATGTCGACGGCCCCGCCATCATCCGATCCGTGCTCATCGCCGGCGGACCCTTGATCGACGACTACATGGAGATCCGGATCACCGGGCTGGCCCTGGCGATCACGGAGACCTCACCCCCCTGCCCCTCCGACGTCAACGGGGACACCGAGTCGGACGTTCTCGATCTCCTGGACTTCCTCGACTCATTCGGCACGTGCGATGGCCAGCCGGCTCCTTGCGCCGGCTCCAGCGGCATTGAAGCCGACTTCAACGGCGACACCCTTGTCGATGTCCTCGACTTCCTCGACTTCCTCGACGCGTTCGGCACGGGTTGCTGAGTTCGAACGGCCGCCGCACCCGCGATCTGAAACGCCATTGAACACATTGCCGACGCACGGGGCGGCCTTCCGCCCCGTCGTTCTCGCCGCCCTTACGATCCCTCGTCCGGATCGCGTGTGTTCGCATCCCCGCTCCAAGTCCGCCGAAAGGACCTCCCATGGCCAAGCCCACCTCACCAACCGGCGCGTCATGGTCAAAGCCCGAAGCAAGACGCAAGCCCTCCAAACTCCTGCGCCTTGCGCTCTTCGTGCTCCTGCCCCTTGTTCTCCTCGTCGTCGTCGGGATCGCGCTCATCCCCACGGTCGCGTCGAAACTCGCGCCGGGGATCGTGGCCTCCGCCGCGGCTGATTCCATCGACGGTTCGGCGAGCGTCTCCAGGGTCAAGCTCTCCTGGGGCGGATCCCAGACCATTGAGTCGCTGATCGTCAAGGATGCCACCGATCGCGAGATCCTCCGCGCCGATGTCCGCGCCTCCACTTCGCTCCTCTCGCTCGTCTTCGGCTCGCGCAACATCGGCGATATCCGCGTCAGCGGCAACGCCATCGTCGTGCGCGACAAGAATGGCGACATCAACTTCGCCAAGCTGATGAAGCCCAAGCCGGGCACATCTGGCGGTGGTGGCGGAAGCGGTGGGGGAGGGACGGCGGAGCCGATCGAACTCCCGAAATCGCTCGCCGCCAATCTCGTCATCGACGAACTGGCAGTCACCTATGTCGATGAGTCGCGCGCGGGCACGGCCGGCGGCGCGCTCGGGCTCTGGGCAATCAAGGGCGGCGCAGCGTTCGCGGTCGGCAAGCCGCTGACGGCGACGCTGAACGGCGACTTTGTTCATGGAAAGGACGCGTCGAGCGCGCTGCGCGACGGCGGTTCGCTCGCGATCAACGCGACGCTGGACAACCTGACCGATGCCGATGGCGAACTCACGATCGCCGACACCTCCGGCGATGTGACGATCGCGCTCCGCGCGCTCAACACCGAGGGGATCGACGCGCTCCTGGACCAGAAGGGGAACCTGACCGGCGCGCTCGGCAAGACGGTCGGCCTGGAGATCAAGGCCAAGGGCTCCGCGAACGATGGCAGCGCGACGCTCGTGGCGAACTCCGAGGCGGCAACGGCCGACATCGCGCTCGCGCTCAAGAGCAACACGCTGTCGCTGCCTCGCCCCGGCGTGATCAACGCCAAGTCGGGCAAGCTCATCACACTCGCCCCCGATCTCGCGGCTCAGTTCTCCAGCGAGCAGACCATGCTCGTGCAGACCTGGCCGGACCTGACGGCCACGCTCAACACGCTCTCGCTCAAGATCCCCAAGGGCTCCGCGCCGCTGGACCTGCGCAAGGGCGCGGTCTCGCTCACGCTGGCGACCACCGAAACGACCGGCAAGGTCGCGATCCCGGTTGGCGGGAGCGGCGCGGGCGGCGCTGCCGGGGCCACAACTGTCAAGCCCTTCACGCTCTCGCCGCTCAACATCACGCTCGACTCGCCTGACCTTGCGCAGACGCTCACGCTCAAGGGCGGCACATCCGCCACGATCGACGGCGTGCCCGCGGGCTCCTTCATGGTCGACACCGCGGTCTCGGGAATTCTCGACGCCAAGGGCGCGCCCGTGAAGGGCCTCCCCGCCACAATCGCTTCGACCATCGACATCAAGGACTTCGCGACGGCGATCGTCGAGCCGCTCGTGGCCGGACAGAACATCAACCTCGCGCAGGACATCGGCCCCACGCTGAACGCACGGATCGTGGCGAACTCGACCTCTACGCCCGGCCAGAAGCTGCCCAAGGCCGACGCGCTGCTCGCGATCGACGCCGCGAACATCAAGTCGAGCGGCACGGTGCGCCTCGCCGACAACATCGTCACCACCGGGCCCGAAGGTCTCACGCTCTCCATTCTCTCCGCCGGGCCTATCGCCGAGCGATATCTCACAAAGGCGGGCGTTGACATCGCCAACGGCGCGGCGGTCGATCTCTCCATCAAGGAGCTCCGCGCCGATCTCTCGAAGGTCGCGCCGCCCGCCGGACCTTCCGGCGTGAAGCCCGCGCCGGACCTGCGGGCGCTCGCCGCGCTGGTCTCGGTGAGTATCGGGCAGACGCAGGGGAGCATGAAGCTGCCCAATGAGCCCCAGCGCACCCCGTTCACGCTCCAGCCCGTCACCCTGCTGCTCGACGCGTCGAATCTCGCGAACGCGGCCCGCGTCACCGCCAGCGGCAGCGCGTTCATGTCCGGCTCCCCGGCGGGCACGCTCGCCGTGGAGATTTCCGCCTCGGTCCTCGATGCCGCCGGCGCGCCCGTCAAGGGAATCCCCGCGAACCTCAACGGCACGTTCTCGCTTCGCAACGCGTCGACCAAGGCGCTGCAGCCCCTTGCTTCCGCCAGCGGCCTGGTCCTCGCGGAGGACATCGGCGAAACGCTGAACATCGAGGGATGGGCCAAGCCCTCGGCGACAGCGGGACACACCGATGTCTCCTTCAGTGCCAACGCGCAGAAACTCCAGATCGGCGCGCAGCTCGACCTCTCGCCCACCGAGTTCAAGACGCGCGAGCAGGGTGTCAAGATCACCATGCAGGAACTCGGTCGCATCCTCGGGCGCTTCGCGCCTGCAGAGCAGGCGACCTTCCAGCCCACAGGCAATCTGCAGCTTCTCGCGCAGAACATCTCCATCCCGCTGGATGAGAAGAGCGGCAAGGTTCGGATCGACAGATCCGCCGCACAGATCTCGCTCGCCACCTCCAACCTCGCGGCGACACTGAAAGCGCCCGACGGCACGACCCAGCCCTTCGGCCTGGCCACATCGCGCCTCGCGCTCACGCTCGTTCCCGGCGGCAAGCCCAATCTTGACCTCGACAGCCAGATGAACATCGGCTCCAAGCCCTCGGTCGCCAAGGGATCGATGAAGATCAACAACCTCTTCAACGCCGACGGCTCCATCAACGCAGCGGGCGCTCGCCCCGAGGGAACGATCAACCTCGCGGACGTCCCGACCGTGCTCGCGTCTCTCGGCGGCAAGGAGATCGCCGATCTCGTGACCGAGGCGCTCGGCCAGACCGTGAGCGCACAGATCGTCGCGACCCCCGAGGGCTCGAACACCGCAATCCGCACCACGCTCAACGCGGCCAGCGGCACGACGCTCGCTTCCACCGCGACGCTGAAGCCCGAAGAGATCGCGGTCGGCGCACTCACGGCCAAGGCCGCGGTCACGCCGGGGCTGCTCGCGACGCTCTCCAAGAACAACCCCAGCGTTCCCCGTCTGACCGCCCCCGCGATGTTCGACCTCGCGGTCGAGCCGTTCGCGCTGCCGCTCAAGGGCGCCGCGCTCGACTCATCCAAGCTCGCGGGCCGTCGCGCCAAGGCGACGATCACGGGCAATGCCTCTTTCGCCGACATCATCGTCGCGGGCGCGGAGGGCCAGCCGGCGAAGCACACCGGACCAGTGAACCTGAGCGACCTGCGCATCGTGGCCGATGCCCCACTGACCGCGATCGCGCCCGCGGCCGAGGGCGCGAAGCCCGAACGCGCCACCGCCGCGATCAACGCGACCATCACCAATGCCGCCAAAGAGCCGCTGGGCGCACTCGTCGCCAACGCGGATCTGGGCCTGAGCGGCAGCAAGCCGGCGGGCGCGGTCTCCGCGAACGCGCGCGTGGAGAACTTCTCTTCGGTCTTTATCGATCGCTTCCTGGGCAAGCCGGACATGCTCGCGGGCGCGCTGGGCGAGCGCTTCCAGGCCGCGGCGTCCGTCAACTTCCCGCAGTTCCCCAGTGGCGAAGAGCTCAAGAACCTCGGTGTCAACGTCCGCATGACCAGCGAACGAGTCACGATGTCGGACGTCGCGACGGTTCGCCTCGGCAACGGACGCCTCGAACTCGCCAAGCCCGTGACCATTGACTGGAAGCCCTCACCGGCGTGGGCGACGCGCTACATGCTCGGGCAGGACGCCGCGTCCGCAGCGCCCGGCAAAGAGACCATTCGCTTCACCGCCCCGCCGCCGATCAAGATCTCGCTCTCGGCCCTCACGGTTGCAACCGGAACCGACGCCGCCACCGGAAAGCCGATCGGCCCGATGAAACCCGGCGTCTTTGCGCTCGACGCCTCGGTCGATGTGGCGAGCGCGGCGATGGCGATGTCCGACGGGCGCGCGATCGCACTGAACAACCTCAGTGCCAACGTGGCCCGCGCCGCCAACGATCCGGGCGCGGTCACGTTCAAACTCAAGACGCTCCCCGCGGGCACGGGCGCGGCGGGCGCGCAGCCCGTGACCTTCGACGGCACACTCGCGAAACTCGCCGACGCCTCGGGCACGATCACACCCGACCTGGCCGAGCTCACGGCCAAGGGCCGCATTGCGGGGCTTCCCACGCTGCTGGTCGACACGCTCGCCGACCAGAAGGGCATGCTGGTTGAGTTCCTCGGGCCGGTCGTCAACATGGACCTTGATGCCGAGCGACTGAACAAACAGGCCGGCCGCCTCGCCGCCACGCTCAACGCCGACAACGCCAACGCCGTCGTTCGCGGCACCATCAGGGACGGCCTCTTCATCGCCGACAGCTCCACGGGCGCGCAGGTCCGCATCATCACGCCGGGTCTTGGCCAGACGCTGACCGAAGGCCTCCCCCTCGTCGGCTCGCTGGAGAAGCGTGTGAACGATGCGCCCGCCACGCTCACCACGGCGCGGCTTGAGGTGCCCACCAGCACGGAGAAGCCGGAGGATCTGCGCAGGCTCAACGGCGACCTGACGCTCGACCTCGGCGAGCTGCGCTTCGAGACCGGCGGCGCGTTCCAGTCCATCCTGAAAGCCGCGAAGCAGCGCGACCAGGGCACGGTCGGACGCAGGCTCCAGCCGCTGCGCGTGAGGATCACCGAGGGCGTGGTCACCTATGACCGGTTTGCGCTCCCGCTCGGCGAGTTCAACATCGACACCGAGGGCACGTACGACCTCGTGACCAAGCGCGTGGACTTCCTGACTTGGATTCCTGCTGGCGCGCTGGCCGACGAGGCCGCGGGACTCTTCAACACAGGCCTCGGCGGCCTGCTCGGCGGCTCGGTCAAACCCATCGAGACGCTGACCATGCTCCCCTGGCGCACGAGCGGCACCGCGGGCGGCAAGCTCGAGACCAAGCCGGACCTCCAGCTCTTCGTCAAGACCACCGGACAGAACCTCATCAAGGAGCCCGGAAAGCTGATCGAGAAAGGCCTTGGCGACATCCTGAAGGGCCTGCCCGGCGGCGGGGGATGAGTGGGGGGTGCGTGGGGGGATGATGCCGTCCCTCTTGCCCTATCCTCTTGCCCCGATGGCCGACGCGACCCACAGACTCCCGACCGACACCGACGACGGAATGGTCCTGATCATCAGCGGCCCATCCGGCGCAGGGAAGACCACGATCACCCGCGGGGTGGAACGCGCCACCGCCGACTCGGTCTTCTCTGTCTCCGCCACCACGCGCCCGAAGACCGCCGCCGATGTCGAGGGCGTTGACTACCACTTCGTCGACGATGCCGAGTTCGAGGCGATGAAGTCACGCGGCGAGTTCCTCGAGACCGCCGGCATCTACGGCAAGAAATACGGCACGCCCAAGGCCTGGGTGCTGGAGCAGATCAAACGCGGACGCGTGGTGATCCTCGAGATCGATGTCCAGGGCGCGATCAGCGTCAAGCAGCAGATCCCCGACGCCTACGCGGTCTTCATCCTCCCGCCCAGCGAGGAGGCCCTGCTGGAGCGCCTGCGCAGCCGCAAGCGAGAGGATGAGGAGATCATCCAGCGTCGCTTCGGTCAGGCCAAGCGCGAGATCGAGCAGGCCCGCTCGTGCGGCATCTACAACGAGTTCATCGTCAACGACGTCCTGGACGATTCCATCCGCCGTGCGCTCGAACTGGTGAACGCCGAACGCGCGCGCCGACGCAAACGAGCGTGAACACCGAACGCCGCAGATAAAGGCGGCCCGGGAGAGGTCTCCCGGGCCGAGCAGCCGCGTCGTGATGTGCCGGTGAGGGTCATGTTTCACCGGGACAGCGGGGGGAGTACCGGAGGAGTGAGACGCCCCCGCGATCGACGCATGCAGCCTCAGCATCCGGTTCCGAATGCATCCAGGAAGTCGAGGAAATCGAGCACGTCGACGATGGTGTCGCCGTTCACATCAGGATCGCCCAGGTCGCCGCATGGGAGCGGCTCGCCAACGCAGGTGCCGAAGTCGTTCAGGAAATCCAGGAAGTCGATGACATCGCCCTCGTCACCGGCTCGGTTGTAGTCGGCGGGACAGAAGGGTCGGGACCAGAGCAGGGCCTCCACGCGCCCCGTGTCGTTGTTGAACCCGTGGCCGACGACGTAGAGGGTCGTGTGATCATGCCACACGCCGTAGGCGCGCGAGTCGCTCCATGATCCGGCCAGATGAACTGAAAGATCTTCCCATGATGCGGCCGTCCCTTGCCACATTCCAGCGTTCTCCATGCCGCCGAACGTGGCAAACCCAACCTGTCGTCCATCGAATACGCCGATCGCGTAGGACCCGACCGATCCCGTGGGGTTGAGATTGACCCATGATGCGGCGGTGCCGGACCAAAGCGCTGCCCGTTGGATTCCACCAATGATCGCGTATCCAACTTGCTGCCCGCGGTCGACCCTTCGCGCGTAGGACGCGCTCACGCCGGAGGGGTGCAGATTCACATATGACTCGGCTGTTCCGGTCCACAATGCCGCGTTGTCGCTGCTGCCCGCTCTGGTCCAACCCACCTGTTGAGCTTCGTCAACTCCAAGGATGATGGAAGACGTTTTGGAGGGAGGATGCAGAGTGGTACTCAGGGTCTCATCTCCGAACCACAGGGTCGCCTTCATCGGACTTCCGCGCCAGCCGGCCTGCATATCGAGATGGCCTCCGTAAGCACGCGAGCCCAAGCCGCTTGGATCCAGGCTTGACCATGACGCGGCGCCCCCACTCCAGAAGCCGGCGCGGCTGTCACCGCCGGGACTCAGACTGTTGATGATGTATCCCACCTGATGGTCGTCACCGAGTCCGAATGCGACTGACTCATCGAACTCGCTGCTGCTCGACTCGGGATGCAGATCGATCCATGATTCCGCCGTGCTGTTCCAGAGACTCGCGTGACGCTTGCCGCCTACAACGGCGATACCGATCTGCTGACCGCCTCTGATGTCATAGGCCTCCGACGCCGTCGCGCCCGTGGGATGGAGATTGGTCACGGTCCACTGAGCACTCGCGCTCCCGGCCAGAGCACAGACAAGGCCCGCGCACACTGCACGTCGAAGTTTCATCATCACGACCTCCATCGCGGCAGTCGCCGCTTCAGCATCCAGTACCGAAGGCATCCAGATAGTCAAGGAAATCGAGCACGTCGACGATGGTGTCGCCGTTGACGTCGGGATCGCCGAACGCACCGCAAGGAACTGGGACGCCCAAACACCCACCGAAGTCGTCCATGAAGTCGAGGAAGTCCAAGACGTCTGCGGGACCGCCCGTGCGGTTGTAGTCACCCGGACAGAGCGGTGTGAACATGAAGTTATCAAATGGCGCTGCGAAAGCGCCCAAGGTATTCGCGCTCGCGGCGAACAATCCAACCTGCACGTCGCTCGGCAGGAAGTCATTCAATATGCCCAACCGGATCCAGGCCGCACCATCGTGACTCGCGTACCCCCTGAGGAGCGAGCCGACCCGCTCTATCCGAAGCCATGTGTACAACGTGGTATCAGTGAACTGCCCGGATACCTCGCCCGCATCAAAGCCGCGGAATCGGGTTGAGGACCCAGCCGTCATGTTGAAGATCGACAGGACTTGAGCAACTGTGGTCGGGCCGCTCAGGATGGCGATCCCGAGGTTCTCGAAGTCGGCATCGCACGAAGTAGGATCCACCTGCACGGAGGCTACGAAGTCAGCGGTTGCATTGATGTACAGAAACGGCGCGCTGAACGGCGGCTCATTCTGCGGGTTGGAACTCGATGAGTTGCCGTTGGCTTCGATCAGAAGTAATCCTGAGGGTCCGTTTCCCGCCGAGACTCGTGACGCATTGGCTGTGTTGGCGAGCCCGTTCCATATGCTGCCTGTCACATTTACCGTCACGCCGTCCCAGTACGTAAATGGGCTGTCGAACGGATCTGTGAGCTGGGCCCTTGCTGATACCGAGGCCGCGAGAAGAGCGACACACATACCTCCGGATCGCTTCACTTTCCCTACCTCCTCATTGGGCGCTCACGGCTCGCTGTGATACCCCGCCGCTCCATGACCGCCGGCCAGCGACCCTCTGGCCCGCCCGCGCACACGATGTCGCCTCACCAACATGCGATCGAGCCCCTTGTGGGCCGCCACCGTTTCCGATAATTTCTGTTCATGCAAAGGGAGAGCGCTGGAGAGCCCACTGAAACGAGTCCAAGCCCGCGCGGGCCGGACATCACGCCGGGCCACCCCGACGCCAGCATCACCCGCGCTGTCAACGCTCAGGACGGGCCCTCCATCGATGCCGTCTATCACGAACTCCGGCGCCTGGCCTCACGCCTGCTGCACCGGGATGCAAGAGGACGCCAGGCAATCCAGACCACCGCGCTCGTCCATGATGCGTGGCTCAGAATCGGCGCCGGCCAGTGGGAGAGCCGGGCCCATTTCTTCGGAGCCGCGGCACAGGCGATGCGTCGCATCCTGATTGAGCACGCACGCTCGCTCCAGGCCCGTCCGATCCGGCGCGGGCTGAGCGGCGGAACCACGATCGCGGATCCGGCAAACCCCGCCGATCCGCTCGACGTGCTCGCGCTGCATGAGGCGCTGCTTGAACTGGAATCCCTGGATCCGCGTGCCGCACGGCTCGTTGAGCTGCGCTACTTCGGAGGGCTCGAGGTCGCCGAGGCGGCGGCGATCGCGGACGTGCCGCTTCGCACGGCCGAGCGGGATCTCTCCTTCGCGCGGACCTGGCTGCGGCGCCAGCTTGATGCATCGAGCCCCGAGCGCGCGAAGGAGGATCGGGGGGCGGGTGAGGCGTGACGACCCGCGAGGAGTACCAGCGCCTGAAGGAGGCCTTCACCGCCGCGATCGACGCGCCCCCGCAAGATCGCGACGCACTGATCGAGTCGCGCCTGGCGGACAGCGCGCGCCTTCGCGACGAGGCCCGCGCGATGCTGCGCCTGCACGGCTCCACTTCGGCGGGCCTGACGGGCGTGCCGGCTCGTGCCGCGGCGTCGCTGCTCGCCGAGGATGAGCACGGTCCGCTGCGTCGCGGCGAGCGGATCGGGGCATACACGATCGTCTCCCGCATCGGAGCCGGCGCGATGGGCATCGTGTACGAGGCGGAGCAGGAGGGCACCGGACGACGCGTCGCGTTCAAGGTTGTTCGCCCACACCTGCTCGGCTCCGCCGCGCGAGCCAGGTTCATGGACGAGGGCCGCGCCCTTGCCCGTCTGCAGCATCCCGGCATCGCGCAGGTCTTTGAAGCGGGGTTTCTGGACCTTCACGGCGAGCGATTGCCCTTCCTGGCGATGGAGTTCGTGGCGGGCGTGACGCTGTCGGAGCACGCACGAGGCCTCGCGATCAACGAACGGCTGTCGCTCGTCGCAGACATCTGCGACGCGATGCACCACGCGCACCTTCGGGGCGTGGTCCATCGCGACCTCAAGCCGGGCAATATCCTGATCGATGCCTCGGGCGCTCCCAAGGTCCTGGACTTCGGGATCGCGAAACTCGTGGGCGATGATCGGGCATCGGCCCACACCTCGTTCGGCGAGGTCGTGGGAACGCCCGCCTACATGAGCCCGGAGCAGCGCTCCGGCGACCCGGGTGCGATTGACCTTCGCGCCGACGTCTACGCGCTTGGAGTGATCCTCCGCGAGCTCGTTGCGCCGGCACGAGGAGAGATCGGCGCGATCATCGCAATGGCCACACGCCAGGAGCGGGAGGCGCGATACCAATCCGCCGCCGCGCTCTCCGAAGACATCCAGAGGCACCTTTCCAGGCGTCCCGTGCTGGCGCGCCGTCCGAGCCGCGCGTATGTCGCGATGCGCTTCGCGCAGCGCAATCGGCTCGCGGTCGGCCTGGCGGCAGCGGCCGTGATCTTCCTTGTCGCCGGCACTGCCGGGATTGCGCACCAAGCCGGCGAGGCGAGGAGAGAGGCGTCCCGGGCGGCTTCGCGGTTCAACGAGGTGCGCCGCCTGGCCCGCGCGATGCTCTTCGATGCGCACGATGAGTTGCTGCGTATCCCAGGGACAACTCGCGCCAGACGAGCGATCGTCGAGACAGCCAGTTCATACCTTGACCAGATCGCGAGCGACCCGGCGGCCGATGCCGAACTCCGCGCCGAACTCGGCGAGGCCTATCTGAAGCTCGCCGATGCCCTCGGGTACCAGTACGCGCCGAATCTGGGTGATGTGGAGGGGGCGATGGCGACGTACGCGCGCGGGCTGGCTCTGCTCCACGGGCTTCCACCGGAATGGCAGTCGCAGCGCCGGATCCGCCTCGCGAAGGCGAAGGCCCTCGTCCATTCGGAGTCTATATCCGACAAGAGGACGGTGGGCACCGAAGACGCGGTGCTCCAGCGTGTTCTGGCGAGCCGCGATGAACTGGTCGCTCTGTTCAAGGAATCCCCTGGCGAAGCGGCGCTCGGCGCGGAGGTGATCTATGGATTCCTTCGCTACGCGTTGATGCAGAACCGCGTGGACAATGGTCACCTGCGCCGTGACCAGCTGATCGAAGCGGAGTCGCGAACTCGGCCGATCGCGTTGAGGTTCCCGCAGGATCCCGATGTCGCGACGGCGTACGCGGACGTGCTCAACTGGCTTGGCTACTTCCACTTTGAGCGCGGCGACGCACGGGGCGTGGAAGCCAGCGCCGAGGCGATCGTGTGGTGCGATCGCGCAACGGCGATCTCCCCCGGTCATCCGCAGGCCAGGTTCATCAAGGCGTGTGTGCGGATGAACGAGGCGATCTGGCTCGCGCAGCAAGGCGAACGCGAGGCCGCGCTCGACGCAATGGATGGTTCAATGGACACGATTGGCTCGCTCGCGGCGGAGGATCCGGCGGATCTCCGCGCGTTTCGCTCCGTGGGGGTTCTCTCGTTCTTCGGTGCGACGACGCTCGCTCATCTGGCGACACACGACCAAGCCGTGGGAGAGCTTGGTCGCGCGCGATCGGACCTGATGCGCGCCATCGGCCTTGTGGAGGGTTACATCGCCAACCTGCACGAGCGCGAGGTTCGCGGCTGGATGTACCCATGGGAGGGCGCTTACCTGCCGAAAGCCGACGCGCTCCTCAGCGAACTTCAGAAGCGTTTGGAAGGCCTTGGCGCTCCCCCGAGTGGTTCGTGACGCAGCCAACATGGCAAACGGCCCGGGAACGATGTCCCGGGCCGTGGTCAGGTGTGTCCAGAATCAGATGCGGTGCCGCTCACGCGCTCGCCGGCGCGTCGGCCGGGCCGTCCGTCGGGCAGAAGTACATGAACTCCTCCTGCACGACCTTGCCCTTCTCGACGGTGTAGACGCCGACCTCGGACATGTTGAAGCGCTGGCCGCTCGCGTTGTTCGTGACGTCGAGCGTGTACTTCACCGCGAAGCCGGTGGCGCCGACGTACGGCCCCTCGAAGTTGACGCTGTGGACCGTGTGCTGCGAGACCCACTCCTCGCACTTCTTCGTGACGGCCTTGACACCCTTCCAACCCTGGCCCGATCCCTCGATCGACATGAACTTGGAAGAGAAGTGAGCCGCCCAGAGTTCGCTGTCCGGCTTGCCCGAGCGCAGGTGCGCCATCGTCGCGGCGGCGATCTCGGCCACCGGTGTGCCCTTGCCCGTCGTGATCGGGCGCGGGTTCTTGGGCGTCTTGGCCGCGCCGGACTTCTCGCCCTTCTTGGCCTTCTTGTCCTTGCCCTTGGGCGCGGCGCCCTTCTTGCCGGACTTGCCGCCGGAATCCTTGCTCGGCTTCTTGTTCTTCTTCGCCATTGCCTCGTGCTCCTTGATGTGCTCGCTCAGTCGCCACGCCCGCACCACGCCCCACGCATGCGCCGAATCGTCGGGCGCGAACGTCGCGCAGTCCACCGCGTTTCGGGCGGCATGAGTCATACCGCACCCGGCCCGCCGGGGCGATGATCCAATTATGAATCCTGCGTTCGCGCCCCGGACCTCCGACCCGCGCCCCCCGGCGTCGAACAGCCGCAACCTATTGATATATATGGCTTTACTAGGAGATCGTTAGCGTCGGCGTGCGCGTTCCGCGGCGCATCTCCGCGATCGCCACTTCCTGCTCCACGCGTGTCGCGAGGCTTTCGAGCGAAGCCGCGAGCACCGGACCGACCACGCCCGTGTCGAAGTTCTTCAAGGGCTCGCCCTTATCCGAGTTGGCCCGCAACGCCATGTTGATCGGCACCGCGCCCAGGAACGGCAGCCCGAGGCGCTGGGCCATCACCTGCGCCCCGCCGCGCCCGAAGATGTCGTACTCCTTGCCGTCATCACCGATGAACCATGACATGTTCTCAACCACGCCCAGCACGTCGATCCCGAGCTGCTGGAACATCCGGGCCGCACGCACCGCGTCGTCCTGCGCCACCTTCTGCGGCGTGCACACGACGACCGCGCCGGTAAGCCGCAGCGTCTGCGCCAGCGTCAGCGACACATCGCCCGTCCCCGGCGGCAGGTCGATGATGAGGTAATCAAGCTCGCCCCAGTTCGTCTGCTCCGTCAACTGCTTGAACGCGCCGTGCGCCATCGGCCCGCGCCAGATCAACGGCTTCTCCGCATCCACCAGCTTCCCGATCGTGATCGCCTTGATGCCGTGGACAAGGAACGGCTGGAGCATCCCCTGCATCACCACCTGCTCCATCGCGCCAAGCCCCAGCAGCGTCGGCAGCGAAGGGCCATAGATGTCCCCATCAAGCACGCCCACCGCGTGGCCGCGCCGCGCCAGCGCGACCGCGAGGTTGATGGAGATCGTCGACTTGCCGACGCCCCCCTTGCCCGCGCCCACCGCGATGATGTTCCGCACACCCGGCAAGCCGCTCGCCGTGTCCTGCGGATGTTGGCCACGCGACGCCGCGGGTTGCGATGGCGCCGGTCCCAGCCCGCCGATCGGCCGATGCCCATCGGTTGGCACGGGCGAAGGAGTGGCGATCCGCGCCGGCGAAGCCGGCTTCGTGTCCCCACGTCCCAGCGCCGGCCGCGCCGTGTGCACGACCTTTCCCGCGCCATCGACATACTCCACGATCAGCGCCTCCAGCGCGCCGCCCTCCGCTCGGGCATGTGCAACCAGCGCCGCGCCCATCGCGTGCGCCAGCGGCTCGCGAACCCGCTCGCCCGGATCGTTCAGTTTCAAACTGATATATGTCTCACAGAGCGCCACCCACTCCAGAAGCGCGGCCTCCCCCAATGACCGCTGCGCCCCGGGAATCTGAACCGGTCCGAGAACCGCACGAACCGACTCTTTCGTCATGGACATGAAACAGGGCTCCGATCGGCGAGGGGGTGCTGGGGGCAAGAACTCGCGCCGGGCGGCCTGGAGCGATCCTGTGGACGGGCTGTGGACGTTCAACCCACCGCCAGGAAACCGGCACCGCCCCGCGTGTCGATGGTAGGAATGTGCAATCGCGGCCCGCGTTCGACGTTCAGCCCCGAACGCGGCAGCGGCCGCCCGAAGGGGCATCTCGCGGGGACCTCCCAGGAGTATCAAGCGATGAGCAATCGATGCAGGAATGGACTCAACGGCGTGGCATGGATGATCGCGGCATGCGGCTTGGCCCTGCCCGCCGTTGCACAGAACGCGCCCGAAGCGACGCGCCCGGACGGGCCGCCCCCCGTGCTGGAGGGACCGAAGGCCACACGCGTCCGCCCGCCGGGTGTCGGTGGCGACTTCGGTGGCGGCGAGAAGATGGGCAAAGACCGCGTCGCCCGGCGCCCCGCCCCAATGCGGGCCTTCTGGGATGCGGTGCAGGTGCTCGATCGCGAGGACACCCCGGACGCCCTGCGCCTCTCGCCCGAGCAGCATAAGCAGTTCGAGGCCCTGATGGGTGAGCAGCGCGCGAAGATGCGTGGCGAAATGGAAGCCCGCATGAAAGAGCGCGGCGCGAACAGCCAGGGGCGTGGACCGGGCAATCGCCCGGCGAACGGCCCGGATGGCCGACCCGAACGAGGCCCCGACGCGAACCCCCAGGCCGGTCCGAACGGCGGGCGCGGACCCGAGGCCCGAGGCCCCCGGCCCGACATGACCGAGGACGAGCGCCGCGCCATGCGAGAAGAGCGTGAACGCGCTCGCGGCGCCGGCCAAGAACGAAACGACGATCGGGGGCCCGATGCCCGGCCGCAGGGTGGTCCCGCTGGTCGCCCCGCTCAGGGCGAAGGTCGCGGACGCGGACCCGAGGATCGCCCGCGAGGTCCGGAGGGGCGTCCTCCCCGCGGCCCTGAGGGCGAGGGGCGCGAGATGCGTCGCGGGCCCGACGGTCAGGGCATCGCGGGGCCGAATGAGCCCGCTCCCGGTGCGCCGGGCGAGGGACGCAAGGGCGTGCGCCGACTGGGCCCCCCTCAGGGCGAACCGGGCCAGATGATGGAGCAGGGTCGGGGCGCGGATCGCGCGCCCGGGGCCGACATGCAAGAGGTGCAGACCCGCGCCTGGTCGATCCTGAACGAGGCGCAGCGCGTCCTCGTCCGCCAGGAGCTGGACCGCATCGAGACGGAGATGCTGGACTCCACCATGGACCAGCGCGTGGATCAATACCTGAAGAAGCGCCGCGATGGAGCGGCCCAGGGAGGCGCGGCCCCCGAGGGCGGCTTCGCGGACAAAGCCAAACAGAACCCCGAGCGTCGCGCCGAAATCGCCAAGAAGCTCAGTGAGATGACGCCAGAGGAGCGCGAGGCCGCCGTTCAGAAGCTCCGGCGCGAGATGCGCCGCGAACGCGGCGAGCCCAAGCCCGCGCCCCCCGTCGAGAAACTTCGTGACCCCGAGTGATCACCCCACACACGCGCCGGCGTTTGGGTAGTACCACTGACAATTGATTTGCTGGAGAATGGCCGCCGACGCCGCGAGGTTTCGGCGGCCATTGCTGTCAAAGCGCACAAACTCTCCCGAGAGCGCAATATCGATGCGTTCGCGCCGATCCGTTATGCCGTTTCGCGCAGGACATGCTGAGATTTCGGCCGGATCAAGCCCCGCGCGCCGGCCCGTCGACACCTTTTTGCGCATGCGCAGGACGCCTCCGTGTCGGCGCCGAACCGGTTGGGCCACCCCGAAGTCAAGCAAACATGTGGAAAAACCGCGCATGATCCTCGAAAACTTGCAACAAAACTGCGTTGATTGTCTGATACTGGCCCGATAAGCAAATGTCGTTCAAACAAGATCTCTCTCTCCTCCAGCGGGGCGCTGTCGAATAGATGGCGCCCTGCTTCTTTTTTGGATGAGGGTCCGCGCCGGGTCCCCCGGCCTTCGCACCACGCGCCGTGGCGTGCGTACAACTGCGCCCGCGCACGCGGAACTCGGAGCAGCGCATGGACTGGAAGGACCGATCGATCCTCGTGACGGGAGCCGCGGGCTTCATCGGCTCGCACGCCGCGCGTCGGCTGCTTGGGCTGGGGGCCTGTGTGGTGGGCGTTGACAACCTCGATCCCTTCTACAGCCCCGACATCAAGGAGCGAGTGGACCAGCAGACCGCCCAGGCCGCCCCCGGCCGCTACACGCCTCTCCGCACCGACATCAACGACACGCCCACGTTGGAGGCGATTCTCCGTGAGCGCCGCGTGGAGGGCGTAGTGCACCTTGCCGCTCGCGCCGGAGTCCGCCCCAGCATCGAGGATCCGGTCGGGTACGCGCACGTGAACGTCACGGGCACCGCCAGCGTGCTGCACGCCGCGACCAGGGCCGGCTGCCGGCGCGTCGTCGTGGCCTCCAGCAGCTCCGTCTATGGCAACAACACGAAGGTCCCTTTCGCGGAGGACGACCCGGTCGATCGCCCGATCAGCCCTTACGCAGCGACCAAGCGCGCCTGTGAGTTGCTCGGCTTCTCGCATCATCACCTGACCGGCATGCCCATCGCCATGCTGCGCTTCTTCACGGTGTACGGCCCGGGTCAACGCCCCGACCTGGCCATCTCGAAGTTCATGAAGCTCCTCCGAGCCGGCACGCCCATTCCGATGTTCGGCAACGGCCACACCAGCCGCGATTACACCTTCATCGACGACATCGTCGCCGGTGTCGTCGCGTCCTATGAACGGATCGATGCGCACGGGTTCCGCATCTGGAACCTCGGCGGCAGCAGCCCCGTGACCCTCACCGAGCTCATCGCCGCCATCGGTCGCGTCGCCGGCGTTGATCCCCGCATCGAGCACCGGCCCGCACAGGCCGGTGACGTGGAGCGAACCTGGGCGGACCTGACGCGGAGCGCCCGCGAACTGGACTACCGCCCGAGAACATCGCTGGAAGACGGACTGCGCGCTCAGTGGGGGGCTGGGGTGTAGCGTGCGGGTGGAGTCACCCTGATCTTTGCCGCACGGCCCGCCTCTTTCGGTCCCGCACCTTGGTTTCTGTGGCGTTCGCCCGGATCGCACGTATATTCGATGGCTGGACGGTGTCTGGCGGCGCGCGTGGGTGGCACGTGCGCAGGGCCTTGTGCGTGTGTGGAGCCCTCGATGAGCACTCGATACCGGGCTTGGGCCGCGGCGGCAGCCGCGGTCGCGTGCGTGGCCCAGGTCGCCACGGCGCAGCCCCTGCGCCTGAAGGGTGGCAATGCCGCGACGAGCAAGGCCGCTGTCCACACCCTGCCCGCGCCGGAGATCCGCGAGGCACGCCGCTTCGTCTTCGACAACGGATTTGCCGGCTCGCCCGGACTCTCGTTCTTCATGGATCGGCCGGTGCCCACGCGCGATTGGTCGGGCGCCCCCGTGGAACCAGATGAGGCCCGCTTCGCGGGCCGCACGACCATCGCCGGCGCCGTGTCGCTCCAGAGTGTCCGCCCCTCCTCCCGCGCGTCGTTGATCCTCGGTTCCGGGTTCGATCACGACGGCGTCACACCCCTCCTGGTCCTCATTGATTCCACCGCCAACGCGCTCGATGTCATCGCCGGCGCCGACGAGGCCCTCATCGTCGCCGAAGCGACCGGCATCGGACGCACGCGCACCGTGCTCGGCGCCGGCGGCGACATCATGGGCGGCACGGTCACCAACCGTCGCTACAACCCGCGCGCCGGATCGGTCTGCCACGGCCTGATCGTGCTGCACTGCGCGGTCTCACGCCAGCCCGTGCCGCCGATCAGCGCATGGAACGTCGGGGCATCCGCCATCGTCGTCTCGCAGGACCGTGGGCAGACCTGGACCGTCGCGTTCGAGGACTCCATCGTTCAGGAGAATCGTGATCGCGGGCGCGAATGGTCCATGCAGAACTGGTGGCCCGCCACCATGGGGGCCGCGCCGCTGGAGGCCTACTTCGCCAGCGCCGACTACAGGTCCAAGCCCGGCACCACCGGCGGACGCGCCTACGGCTTCCGCGCCACGCGCGCGGGCGTCGGGCAACCGTGGACATTCGGCACGCCCGCGATGTTCTATGAGACGCCGGTCCTGGGCACGGGACAGCACGCGCACGCCGCGGGCATCTTCCCCACCGCGGGCGGCCTGCGCGCCCTGCTCGCCATCGGCGACACGCAGGCGTTCAACCGCATCGTCACGCTCGATCGCACGAGCACCGAGATCGTCTCATCGGGATGGACGGCCAACGAGTCTTTCCACGGATCGATGGGCGCCTCGGGCAATCAGTTCGTCGGGCTCGCCCCGGGCCCCGCCCACGGACTGGTGATCGCCGGCTCGGACCTCTGCTACGAGCAGTTGATGCTGCTGGACGCGACCGGCGCCGTCGCCCACCACACCCACCTGTACGGCGGGCCCTGGTCCGACGGACGCAACAGCCAGAACTTCGTCATCCGCACGCCCGTGCCCGAGAACGCCGGACCCTACATCGCAACCTACGACCCCCAGTCCGCATCCGATCCGTTTCCCCCGCAGTGCCGACGCGTCCTCTACTCAGAGAACGGCATCGACTGGACCCAGGCCTTCGCGCCGGAAGCGGGCGGCCAGTGGGCCGCGATCGCGCACGGATCCCACATCTACATCGACGCCGACTCGGTCTCGCTGCTGGGCATCCGTCGCGTCGACCGGCCCGTCGTCCACTCCGCAAGCCCGCTCCACGTCGGACCCGGCGCCATGCAGCGGCTCGTCGCGGCTCCCACCATGACGCCCTTCTCCGGTGGCACCGTTACCGCGCTCACCCGCGATGGCGACGGGCTCTGGACCGACGGCGGCGTGCCCCTGGACCCGCAGCCCCCGTGCAACGGACCGGTGTGGAAGCTCACCGGCCTCGCGGGCGTGACCGACACCCGCATCGGCGATCTCTTTCCCATCGCCTCGCCCACCATGGGACAGACGCTGGGCACCCCGCGCCTCATTGCGCGAATCTGGCTGCTGAACGCGCTGGAGTCCAAGGCCATGACGCCCCGCTTCGAGCTCAAGCCCAGCGGCGCGACCACCCTCGTCACGCGCAGGCCCAACGCCAACACCACCACGTCCTGGATTCCCGTCGACTTTGCCCTTGACGCGCCCATGCCCGATGGACAGCGCCCCGTGATCCGCATTCGCTCCGGATCCGCCGCGGACGTGCAGGCCTTCTACCTCGCGACGGACCTCTTCGCGGAGGGAGCGGGCTTCGTCGGATACGCCGCGCCCCCCGACACGTCGCTCGGCCTCACCGGCACCGTTCTCCCCGATGAGCACGCTCGGATCGAGGGACTCACTCCCGGCTCATCGTGGACCGTCACACTCGCGGGCATGGTTCCCCAGGACGGATGGGATCTGGCCACGCCCGTTGCGCCCGGCGAACGGTGGCCGCTCGCGTCCCTTGCGTCCGCCGATGGCGAGCGCGTCACCTTCTACGCCGACAGCGCGGGCCACACGCTTGAGGCCGACATAGTCCGTGGCGGTTCGCTCGTCGGCCGCTTCCGGCTTGGCGGCGTCGTGTGGACGCGTAACTCGCCCCTGCTTCTCTCGGTGGCCCGCGCGGGACCATCGAGCGACCTCGCCATCACCGCCGCGCCGTGCGCAAGCCAGCCACGCGAGATGGTCCGTGTCGACGCGCTGGGCGGCATCGCGACGAT
>CAZPPG010000053.1:0-23236 GCA_964588385.1 uncultured Phycisphaeraceae bacterium | reverse complement strand
CCTCTGCTATGCGGACAACTGGGACGGGCAGGGCGCCGAAGCCGTCAAGTTCAAGGTGCCCGTCAGCGATGACGGCGACGTCTTCGCGCGATACCAGGTCCGCTGTGAGGAAGTGAAGCAGTCCATGTCGATCGTCGAGCAGTTGATCGACAACATCCCACAGGGACCGATCGACACCTTCGCCGACTCAAAGATGGTCAAGCCCAAAAAGTCAGAGGTCTACGGCTCCATCGAGGGACTCATTCAGCACTTCGAGCTCATCATGACCAACCGCGGCTGGAAGCCGCCGGTCGCCGAGTGCTACGGAGCCCACGAGACCGCCAACGGCGAACTCGGCTACTTCATCGTCTCCGACGGCGGCCCGCGTCCGTGGCGCGTCAAGACCCGCCCCCCGTCCTTCATCAACTACTCGATCATGGCCAAGCTGACCGAGGGGCACCAGCTCGCCGACGTGCCGGCGATCCTGGGGTCGCTGAACATCGTCGCGGCCGAGCTGGATCGCTGAATCCAGAGCGATCGGCAGGCGCTGAGCCGCGGAATCTTCAGATTAATTGGCTGTGCTCGGCACGCCGAGCGATCGCGGCGTTGGTTGCATCGTGCACGGCTTCAACAAGTTGCGCGATTCGTGCACCGTGAATGCCTCCACGTGAATGGCATCTCACGCCGCACTTATCCGTCGCTTATGCGGCGCAAGCAGATTCCCCTGTCGGGTGTGGGCGATCCGTGGCCGCGTGGCCATGGTGGATCCGAACGACGCTCGGCAAGGAGGCATCTGATATGTCATTTGTTCTGAAGAATCGGCTCCGGACTGCCGCGGCGTTCAGCGGGCTCGCATTCGGCATCGGGTTCACGTCCGCAGCGCAGGCCGAGCTGGTCTACGCGGTCACGCAGAACGGCACGCTGATCAGTTTCAACTCCAGCTCCACCAGTGACATCCTGTCGGGCGTGGACATCTCCGGTCTTCAAGTCGGCGAGGACATCCGGGGGATCGACTTCCGCCCCTCAACCGGCGAGTTGTTCGCGATCGGCAGCTTCAGCACGGTCTACACCATCGATACTTCAACGGGCGCCGCGACGCAGGTCGGAGGCCCATTCACACCCGCGATGAATGGCCTCTCCTTCGGCTGGGACTTCAACCCGGTGATCGACCGCATCCGCCTGGTCAGCGATGCCAACCAGAACCTGGTGATCGATCCCAACACCGGCGGCGCAACACTCGCGACCGACCTGTTCTTCGGCGCAGGAGACGCCAACGAAGGCACAGATCCCAACGTCGTTGCCGTGTCGTACACCAACAGCTTCGCCGGCGCGGGCACGACCCAGCTCTACGGAATCGACACCGGCCTTGACATCCTCGTCACCCAGGACAACAGCAACGGAACGCTCACAACGGTCGGCTCGCTCGGGATCAATCTCACCGACGACGCGTCATTCGACATCTCTGGGGCGAGCGGCGTTGCATACGCCTCCGTGCAGAACTTCGCGCTCGGCGCATCCACCTTCTGGATGATCGACCTGGCCACCGGCAACGCAACGCCCGTCGGCGACATCGGTGGCGGGGCGTTCATCATCGCGATGAGCGTCGTTCCCGCACCGGCCGGACTCGGCGTACTCGGACTCGGCGCGCTCTGCGCCGCACGCCGCCGGACGCGCTGATACTCGCGCGACCTCAAAGCCCGGTTCCTTTCAACGGTCCATCGCCGCGGCGGTGGGCCGTTTCCCGTGCCATGCGGGGGCCTTGCTCGCGTTCCTCGGGTGCCGCCGCTTCAGTCCTCGCGCCGGATCGCGCTCGGACCCAGCGTCAGCGCGTTCTTGCCCGAACGCTTGCTCTCGAGCGCCCGTTCATCGGCACGCTCCAGAAGCTGCTCGGGCGTCGACCCGTCCCACGGGAACGTCGCCAGGCCCCCCGAGATAGAAAGCGAGCCCGGCGCCTGCGCTCCAAGTTTCGGGAAGCGGTGGCGACCGACCTGCTGCTGGAATCGCTGGGCGATCTTGCACACGGAGTCCGGATGCCGACTGTTGGCCTCGCGCGGGCCCTCCGGCTCATGGAAGATCACCGCGAACTCGTCACCGCCAATGCGGCAGACGCGGTCCGAGGGCCGGACCACGCTCTTCATCAGCCGCACCGTCTCAAAGAGGATCTCATCGCCCGCGCCGTGGCCGTGCTGATCGTTGTACTTCTTGAAGTCGTCGATGTCGAAGACCATCAGCGTGAGCGTGCGCCGTGTGGCGCGGCAGTCCTCGATGGCCGACGCGAGGAAGCGATCGAAGTAGCGACGATTCCACGCCCCGGTGGTCGGATCGGTAAATGCCGCCTGCTTGAGGTCGGACTGCTGGTCACGAAGCCGAAGCCAACCCGCGAGCCAGGCGGCGTGCGGACGCAGCGTCTCCGAATCGATGCCGGGCGCGATGAGGAACCCCATGAGCGCGCGGCCGTACGCCACGGGCGCCGCCCCCCCCGGCGCGCTGGCATCGCCGTTGGTGGCGGTCGGCAGCGGAACAAACGACACCGTGCCGGCTTTCAGACGCTCGCGCAGAAGCGAGAGCCCGACATCCAGAACATCGCGCCCGCGGAGAACCGCTTCAACCATTCTGGCATCGTGCAGCGAGCCGAGGGAACCGGGCGTCTCGAGGGGACTCACCGCCTGCATCGGGGCCTTCGATGCGGCCTTGCCCGTCGCGACCTCAGCGGGTCCTGATCGCCTCAGGATGGATGAGATAAACGACTCAGCGCCCTCCCGCTGTGCATCGACGGGACGATGCTCGGCCCCCGCCTCAAGGTTCCCGTTCGATGGGCGGCCCGCTCGCAGCGCACGGAAAAGCTCATCGTCGCTTGCAACCGATCCATCGAGCACGCGCGCGCACCGCGACGTCATCCCCGCGCTCAGGACGACCACCTCCGGCACGAGTTCACGCGCCGCCCGGATAAAGTCGCTTGCATCCCGCTCGTCCGGGGACGCGTCCTCACCGACCACAATGGCGGTGCGGGCCGGAGAGTCCGTGTCGATCGGAGAGGCCAGTTCACCGATGGCCTCCAGCGTGCTGCGAACCCGCAGAAGCTCAAGCTCCGGATGGGTGCGCAGCGACTGATCCAATCCCGTCCGACCGACGAGAATCACGCGTGCACCGCGCTCAGGTTGGATCGAGTCGATCATGGGTTCTGCTTACCTCCCAAGCCCGGAGCCGCGCGCAGGACCGACGTCCCCGCTCGGCGGATCATCACCAAGCAACATGGCAAGCTCCTCGTCGGTCAGACGCGAGCCCTCCGGAAGTCCGCGCTCGCCGTCTGCCTCGGGCGGCTCCGCCGGGCGCGCCTCGCGAAGGGGCGTCGCGGGAGCATCAACAAATCGCAGCGGCATCGGTCGACGCTCCGCACGTGGTGTCCCCGCGGCTCGGAACGGATGGCTCGATGCGGGTGCGCTCGCGCTCGGAGAATCAACTGTCGTCGTCACATCTTCTTCAACGAAGGCCCGAAGAGCGGGGTTCGCGCCGGACTTGTAAACCCAGCGGACGGCGTCCGGCGTGTACCGATCGAGGGCGTTCAGAAGGGGGTGGACACCGTCCAGGCGGCTGGGTTCGACAAGGATCAGAACCCGAACGGCACCCAGGCCTTCGGCATGCTCCCTCGCCCAGCCCGCCATCAGTGCCATCGCCCCGTGGGAGTTGTCGGACGACCGGTGCGTGATGCCCTTCTTTGAGAGTTCGACCTCAAGTTCGCGCGGGGCAAACGTGCCTCTGGGCGTCCAGAGGACACAACTCACCTTCCGAGGCCCGATGGGGCTTTCGGAGCGGACTCCCGAGCCGCGGCTCATACACCAATCTTACAGCACGGCAGGGCCGGTGCGTTCGACTGGGGCCGATTCGGAGCCAAGTCGGGGGCTCGACTCGCCTCCGAACCGGTTTCCGGAGCCCGTCTTGACGTCCGATAGGGAGCCCGAGCGCCACGCCCCTCACTCGGCACGCCTGGCGACGGTGTACCAGACAAAGATGGACGATTGCAGCCCTTCAAGGCCTCCCTCACCGTCGTACCCCAAAGCCGCGAAGATGGGGTGCAAGGACGGCTCGTCGCGCACGTCGAACGCGAGAACTTCCAGGCCCGCGGCCGCAAACTGCTCCTTCGAGAACGGGCTCCACCCATCGGCAAAGGGGATGTACGTGGTGTCCCCCGTCGCATTCTTGTCGCCGGGCGCAGGATTCTGAGGGGGGCAGATGTTGTAAATGACAAGCAACCCGCCGGGCTTCAACGCGTCGTGAACCGCCTTGAGAAAGGTCGCGTCGTCCACACCGAGCGAGACCAGTTGTGCCGGATCGGCCTCCCGCGCCGGGTGGATGTACCCGGCTTTCAGCGTGTTCTTGCTCGTGATGAGGTCGTACCCGGTTCCCACGCTCTCCACGATCGCGGGTTCCGCAGGCCAGCGACCGTGATGCAACCAAACCGAGCCCGATCCAAGCCGGCCCGTGTCGCCTGGAAAGGAATACAACGCGGCCAGCGCCGCCTCGACATCCACGCCATGCGCGTCCGCGCCGGCCAGCGCCATCAACCGAAGCTGGCCGATCGAGCCGTACCCGAAGTCCAGCACGCGCTTCCCGTCGAGCGTTTGGAACCCGTGTGCCGCGGCGACATCAAGCACGCGCGCGTACACCAGGGGCGAGCCATAAGCCGTGTTGTAATAGAACGCCGGAGAGAACTCGCGCGACGTCAGGTCCGCCCGCTCCGCCTCGGCGAGCCCTTCGTATTGCTCCGCCGTGTACGCCACGCGCCGCTCGCGGCTGCGCCACAGCGTTCGGGCCTCCGGCTCGGGAAGAGCCGCCACGCCCCCGAGGAATCTCAACGCAAGATCCGAGTGCAGATGAGGCGAGATCATCCACGATTGCCGGCTGAGTTCCTGCACGATCGACGCGCTCGGGCCAGGCTGCTCCGCGCTCGGAGCGGTCGCGGCGGGAGTCGGCGGCGGCGGCGGTGCCTCGTTCTGGGCCAGAACCGGCAGCGCGGCCAGAGAAATGGCGAGCAGGGCGAGGGAGTGGCAGCGGGTGCGCATCGGTGGCTCCGGCGGCCGCCTCGGGCCGCGGGTGGGTGGCTCAGTGAGTCAGGTGATTGAATGCCGGCGGGCGGGTCCGGGTTGCGAAATGGCCGCGCCCGACAGATGTTGTTGGAACATCTACGATGGATCGCTCCCAAGGGAGGGGAGTGATCATGGCCAAACGTGCGCGAAGCGACAGGGGCGAGGGGAGCGCGAAAGCGCCGATCGATGCGAGGACGCTGCTGCAGCGCGAGGTGCAGAAGCGCAGACCCTTCACCAATCCCGCGCAGGAGGCCTATCTCTCAATCCAGCGCACCGCGAGCATGCTCGCGTCTGACTTCCAGCGGATCCTGAAGCCCCACGGGCTGTCAGAGGCGACATATAACGTGCTGCGCATCCTGCGCGGAGCGCTCGAAGACGGCGGCTCGCGAACGTGCTCGGAGATCGGAGAGCACATGGTGACGCCCGTGCCAGACGTCACGCGACTCGTCGATCGGCTTGAAACGCGCGGGCTGGTCAAGCGCAAACGAGACCTCGAAGACCGAAGGATCGTGCGCGTGGCGATCACAGATGCGGGGTTGGAGATCCTGGCCGAACTGGACGAAGAGGTGGTTCGAGCCCACATGCACCAGCTGGGCCATATGTCGGAGGCGGATCTGGCGCGACTGATCGTGCTGCTCGCCAAGGTCCGGCAGCCCCACGCCACATAGCACCCCATCCTGGGGCGACGGCGCGTCCGAAAGACCCGACACCCTCTCGCCGCAGAAATGCAGAACTCACTCGCGCGGCGCAACGTATGGATACATGATGATTTATGTCACAGGCCGAAGAAAGCCGGTGGCAGGTTTGCGGACTTGGTGAAGCCGCAACGCGTGTTGGATTGTGGCCGGACCGGCGGGGACGTGGAACTCAAATCACCACGCCTCACTGAAGATTCCGGCAGGGGTGGGTCGCAAGGAGCGCGACACGACGTGCTCCGGGCGGCATCGAAGTCGGATGAATGAAAGCCCCACGGTGTCGCCTGCGACATCCGTGTACACGGCTGGCACGTTTCGAGCACGCTGCGTGTGGGCACGAATCAGGTGAAGCCCGCAGCCGAGAAAGTAAAGACCTCCCAGACGCCCCGCCGCAACTCTGAGACCTCCAGCGGCGGGGTGTCATTTTTGAAACCCCGCCCCTATGACATCCCTTGGGCTGTTTTGCGCTCCAGGCAACGCTCGCGAAACTGCGCTCGCGGTTGGGCATCTGAATACTTGTTGAAACAGATACATCGCGTCCGACCCTCTTCGGGCGGACGCAAGGAGGTTCAGATGATCACGGTTCGCAAGGCGGATGACAGGGCCATGACACGCATCGGCTGGCTCGACGGGCGCCACACCTTCTCGTTCGGACGCTCCCACCTTCCCGATGATGTTCCCTACGCCAACGGCTTCCGGTCGCTGCTCGTCGTCAACGATGATCGCGTCCGTCCGGGCATGGGCTTCAGCGAGCACCCGCACAGCGACATGGAGATCATCACCTATGTCCTCGACGGGCAACTCGCCCACAAGGACTCGACCGGCAACGCGAAGTCGCTCGCACCCGGTTGGATCCAGCGCATGAGCGCGGGCAGCGGCATCCGCCATTCGGAGTTCAACCCCTCCCCGACGGAGCAGCTCCGCCTGCTGCAGGTCTGGATCCTCCCTCGCGCCGAGGGCGCCAAACCCTCCTATGAAGACCGCGAGTTCAAGGATGCGGACCTGCGGGACCGGCTCGCGCTCCTGGCCGGGCCAGAAGATTCGGGCGCACCGACGCTGATCCACCAGGATGCGCGCTTCTTCGCGTCGCGCCTGAACGCGGGCAAGGGCGTGAAGCACACGCTCGGGCCCGGGCGCCACGCGTTCCTGCACCTGGCCAAGGGGAGCATCACCCTCAACGGGCGCAACCTGGCCGAGGGCGATGGCGTCTTCGTCAGTGACGAGTCCGAGATGGCGATCGCCGCGGGCAGCGCGGGCGCCGAGTTCATCCTCATCGAGATGGCATGAACCGCCGCGGCCCGGCGCTCACAACTTCCTCAGCAGATCATCCACAATCGGCCCCGTCTCGGTCGTCGCGGCGGGGTCGAAGGCCTTGCTCGGATCGCTCGGAAGATAGATCCGGAAGGTTGTTCCCTTGCCCTGCTCGGACTCGACGGTGATGCGTCCCCCGTGGTCCTCGACGATGCGCCTCGTCACCGCAAGCCCCAGGCCCGTTCCCCGCGATCCCTTGCTGGAGTTGAACGGCTCAAAGATCCATTGCAGCCGATCCGGCGCGATACCCGGACCATTGTCGATGACCAGCACCTCGGTCGAAGGCAAGAGGCCCGGCGCTCCCGCGTCCGGCTGGCGATACGTGGTCCGAACCGTCACCACGCCCGTCGTATCGCTCACCGCCTCCACCGCGTTCGTCATCAGGTTCAGGATCGCCTGGTGCATCAGGTGCGGATCGATGTGGATCGGCGGCATCTCCTGATCAAGCTCGAGCATCATCCCGATCTTCCGCTGCTTGCACGGCCCTTCGAGCAGCAGCGAGCAATCCTCCACCACCGCGCCCAGAGGCGTCAGCTCGATCTCCAGCGTCCTCTGCTTGCTGTAGGCGAGCATGTTCAGCGTCAGCCGACCGATCCGCTCGATATTGCGGCGCAGAATCGTCCAGCCGCCCTTGGCGATTTTCAGGTCGTCCTTCTTCAGCCCCATCTCTACGACATCGGCCCCGCCGCGCATCCCCTGCATGATGTTCTTGATCGAGTGCGACAGCGTGGCCATCGTCTCGCCCATGGCCGCCAGCCGCTCCGTGTGCAGGCGCTGCTGGTACGACTCCAGGTGCGCGAGCGCAAGCCCCGTGTGCAGCGCGATCGCGTTCAGGAGCGCGAGATGCGCGGGGGTGAACGTGCCCGAAGCCGCGGACGAATCCAGATAGATCGCGCCGAACGTCCGGTCCTTGAAACGAATCGGTGAACAGAGCGCGGAGCGGATGTGGAACCGCTGGATGCTGTCACCTCCGCCTCCCCCACTGCCCGTAGCGTTGAAACGCGGGTCGGCCATGGCATTGCTGGAGAGCAGGCCCTCCCCGCGCCGGACACAGTGCTGCAGAATCGTCCGGCTGACCTGAATCCTCGGATCCTCGCCACGCGCCGGCGCGGTCTTGTGCCTGACCACCAGAGGCCGCAGCGCGCCCTCGGCATCGTCGGCCTTGAGCATGATGAACCCGCGCTCCGGCTTCAGCTCGGAGAACGCCAGATCCATCACCGACTCAAGCAGCTTCAACCGATCAGTGATCTGCGTCGTCAGTGATGTGAGCTTGTAAATCAGCCGCAGATGCTCCTTCGCCGCGGCCGACGGATCCTGCAGAGGCAGGATCATCGAGTCCTCGTTGGACTCCAGCGTCCGCTCGACGCTCGCATCCATCTCGTGCGGCAGCATCAGCCGCACCGTCTCCGCCTGCTCACGCAACGCGGGATCGCCCACGCGGAACACCGTCTCCCCAACCCGGATCTGATCGCCCTCGGCCAGCCGCTGCCGCTCCGTAATGGGCTTGCCGTTCACGATCGTGCCGTTGTGAGAGTCCAGATCGCGGATCCACCACGTCCCCTTGTCGGGCGTGATCTCGGCGTGACGGCGCGAGACCGTGGTGTCGGAGATTGGCAACGCCTCGCTCGACCGCCCGATCAGTTGCGGCACATTCCCCGGCAACTCGAAGCGCCGCCCCTTGTCCGGCCCGTGGATGACGACCAGCGTCAGCATGATGCAGGAAGGTACGCGGCGAACGGCAACAGGGAGCAGAAGCGCCCCGGAACCTTCCGGCCCAAGCCGCGGGCGGTGTACGCTGGTGGCGTGAACCGGACTGGCACGGAATGGCGGGTTGGAGCAGGAAGGGTGCTGGACCTCCAGCAGCCGCTCGTCGTCGCCATCCTGAACCTCACCCCCGACTCGTTCTCCGACGGCGGCAAGCTCACCACGCCCGACGCGGTAGCCGCGGCAGCCCACGACGCCATCGAAGCCGGTGCTGCCATGCTCGATATCGGAGGCGAGTCCACCCGGCCGGGCGCGGCTCGCGTGCCCGCCGCCGATCAGATCGCTCGCGTGATCCCCGGCATCCGCGCGATTCGCGATGCCGGGGGCGCCCTCGCCTCGATCCCGATCAGTATCGACACGACGCTCGAACCCGTCGCCCGCGCCGCCCTCGACGCCGAGGCCGATGCCATCAACGACGTCTCCGGAGGCCTGGAAGATCCCGCCATCCTCACGCTCGCCGCCGAGCGCTCCGCCGGCCTGATCCTCATGCATCGCGAGCGCCCCCCCGACAAGGACCAGTACTCCACGGCGTACGGACTTCCCTCCGGGCCGGCGCCCGTGGGCGGCGACATTGTCGCTCACGTCAGGGCCGCGCTCGAAGCCACGCTCGAACGGGCCCGGCTCGCGGGCGTCCAGGACCACGCCATCGTGCTCGATCCCGGACTCGGCTTCGGAAAGTCGGTGAAACAGAACCTCGAGTTGATCGCTCGAACCTCCGAGCTGCTCGCCCTCGGACGACCGATCCTGTCCGGAATCAGTCGAAAGAGCTTCGTGGGCGCTCTCTCCGCGCCACCGGGCGTGACCCTCCAGCCGCACGAGCGTTTGCCGGGGACCCTGGCGCTCTCCATCGAGCACCTCCGAACGGGGGCGCGGCTCTTCCGGGTCCACGACGTGGCGGCCCACACGCAGGCCCTGCGAGCCGCTTGGTCGTGCATGAAATCGGATACCTGACGGAGCCCGGGCGTGAGATCGAACTCACGCCCGGCAATGTCACGTTCGCCTATGCTTGGCCATCTAAGGGATTGACGCGTTCGGGCCCGCCTGTTTGCGGGCTCGCGTGCGGGATATCAAGGACCGAGCACATGGCAGGCGCGAACACCAAGACATTCACCGACGCGAACTTCGACCAGGAAGTTCTCCAGTCCAAGGTTCCGGTTCTGGTCGACTTCTGGGCCGAGTGGTGCATGCCGTGCAAGATGCTCGCCCCCTCCATCGACCAGTTGGCCGATGAGATGGGCGACAAGGCCAAGATCGGCAAGGTCGACACCGATGCCAATCGCGAGATCGGCGTCCGCTTCGGCATCCAGGCGATCCCGACTGTCATCATCTTCAAGAACGGCCAGCCCGTGGAGAAGTTTGTCGGCCTGACCGACAAGGGCCGCCTGGCTCAGGCGCTCCAGAAGGCCGCGGGCTGAATCCCTCCGGGCTCGGAAAGCCGCGCCGCGGGCGCGGCCGTCCCGCCCGCGCCCCGCGAGCCGGTTCCTTCGCACGCCTACCCGCGCCGACGCGCACGAGAGATCCCAGATGGCCGATTCGACCGTGGTGAACAGTCCCTCGCCGAGCGGCGAGCAGGGTCGGCCCCTCCGCTGCGGAGCCGTGGGCGTCGGACGGATGGGCCAGCACCACGCGCGGGTCTACGCAACCGAGCCCGGATGCCAACTCGTCGGCGTCGTGGACTCAAGCCCCGACCGAGCGGCGGAGATCGCCCGGAAGTTCAACTGCCGGGCCTTCCCCACGGAGCAGGCCCTTCTCGATGCCGGCGTCGACGCGGTTTCCATTGCCGTTCCCACCACGGCCCACTACAAGTCCGCCGAGCCCTTCCTGAAGAATCGCGTCGCGTGCCTCATCGAGAAGCCCCTCGCCGCCGACGCCAAGACCGCCAACGCCCTGAAGGACCTTGCCGAATCCGCCGGCGCGTGCCTCATGGTCGGCCATATCGAGCGCTTCAACCCCATCATGCGGGCCATGCAGCGCGCGACCGCCGAGGCCAGCCAGATCACGCCCCGCTTCATCGAGGTCCACCGCGTCAGCCCCATGTCCTTCCGCTCCGTGGACGTCGGCGTTGTCATGGACATGATGATCCACGACCTCGATGTCGTGCTCATGCTCATGGGCGGCCAGGAACCCGACGAGATCCAGGCCTCCGGCGTCGCCGTCATCACACAGCACGAGGACATCTGTAACGCCCGCCTCGTCTGGCGCCGACCCAGCGGCAACTGCGTCGCCAACATCACCGGCAGCCGCCTGGCCCTCAAGACCGAACGCGTCACCCGCATCACCGGCGAGGACGCCTACATCAAGATCGACTACGCCAACAAGAACGGCGTCATCATCCGGCGTCTGGCCAACGAGATCCAGATGAACGAAGTGCGCGAGCAGATCCGCAACGGCTCGGACCTCACCATGCTCAAGTGGCACGAACTGGTCAACGTCGAGAACCTCGCGATCGACGACGGCGAGCCGATCGTGATGGAGATCCGGGAGTTCCTGGGCGCGGTCCGAGACGGCCGCCGCCCCACCATCGACGCGAGCGCGGGCTCGATCAACGTCCGCGTCGCCGAGCGCATCGTCGAAGCGATCAAAGAGAACCGCTGAATCCACGCTCACCCAAAGGGGAGCCCCGAGCGCGAGCTCGGGGTGCTTCGCGCTCAAAGCAGAGAAAGGCCGGACTGACCATAGATTGCACGCGAGTGCGCATGTGGCATTTCGTCTCCCAAGGGGTGGCATGCCTGATCGCAGAGCAGGCATGTTCGCTGAGCGCTGCCTTTGACAACGGGGCGGCCCCCCGCACACCCGCCGATCGATCTTCTCCGCCCGCGAAGCGGGCTCGCGATCGTTGCCAGATGCGAGGCGCACGCCGAAGGCGTCGCCGCTGCATCTGGGAGGGTGCCGCGTCGCACCCTTCCTTATTCCCCTGTCGCCGGAGGCGACACAACCCAAGCTCTTCCGGCTTTCGGAGGTTGCAGGGGGCATCGCCCCCTGCGCCGCATCCCTCGATCACGCCTTGCCTCCCCATCCAACCCTCGTCACTCTCCATACACTCATGTGATGCTGCTGCACTTCATCTCGCTCTCGCTCTCGCTCTCCCTCTCACTCGCGCTCGCCGCGGCGTGCGTCTCGCTCCCAGCCGCCGCGCAACCGCCCGCACCAACACGCCGCGTCGAAGTCCACGTCACGGTCACCACCAACGGTGCACCGTTCCCTGCTGGGACATATGTCTCAATGAGCGGTGACGCGCTCGACGTGCCGACGGATGCGAACGGGCGAGCTGTGATCGTGGGGGAGTACCCAGCGGATACAACCACCGTGTTGGTTGATATTCCCACGATCATTGCTTGGGGGCCACCGGAACTGTTGGATCTCGTGAATACCGCGGCGTTGAGTGCTGACAAAGCGTTCAGCTTGCCACCCGCCAAGCTCGTCACACTTGTTCCGGGGCAGGAAGTCTACAGAATCGAGTTCTTGGCCCCTGAAGCCATCACCGTAAAGGGACGCACTGTGGACCCCACCGGGAAGTACCTGCCAGTCAGTGCACACCGGGGCGGCATGTTCAACATGCGCTTCAAGCTCGAAAGTGACGGCGGGTACTTCGAGGTACTCGGTGTGCCGAAGGGCCAAGACAGCTTTCTGTTTCTTGGCACCAACAAGAAGGAAGAAGACGTCATATGGCTCACGGCCTCGCAGACCGTGGCGGACATCAACCTCGGCAATGTGACAGTATCGGAGTCTGCAAACAATGCCGCAATAGAGATCGCAGTCAGCGGTCGTGATGGTGTACGAGAGGACATGGGATTTCAACGGCGTATGGCGACGCTGATTCGAGACGACGGACGCACCGTCTACACCTTGGAACTCACTGAAGACGACGGAGTAACGCCTTCGGCTGAAGGGCAGAATCCTGACCCTACGTCAGTGCGGCCCGCCCGCTACTACATCGTGCCGGGGTCGCCGATGACAAGCGACTCCTCCCTCAAAGTCCTGCGCCTCATCCGCGCGGGCAAACACGCTCTCCTCGACGACGCGGGCGTTCCCATCATCGAACCTGTCACCGGACAAACGACCTCGGGCGCTATCGACCTCGCCGCCGTCCAGAGGATCATCGACGAGCTGCCCGAGCCGAAGTAACGCCGCCCGATCTCGTCGGCTGCTCATCCCAACATCCGTGGCGATTCCGGTACACTGGCCGCTCCGTCCCTCCCGGAGCCGCCCATGCCCCGTCACGTCTTGCACCGTCACCTCCTCCCCCTCCTCGCCTGTGCCCCCCTCGCCCTCCTCGGCGCCTGCGCGTCGAAACAATCACACATGGCCGAATCCCCCTCACGCCTGAACGACCCCGCCCTCCGCGCCGACCCGCGCATGGAGTGGTGGCGCGATGCCCGCTTCGGCATGTTCATCCACTGGGGGCTCTACGCCATCCCCGCCGGTGAATGGAACGGCGTCAACTCCTACGGCGAGTGGATCCGCACAACCGCCGAGATCCCCCTCGAGACCTACGACACCTTCGCCGCGCAGTTCAATCCCGTCGACTTCGATGCCGACGCCATCGTTCTGGCCGCGAAGAACGCCGGCATGAAGTACATCGTCATCACGACCAAGCACCACGACGGCTTCGCCCTCTTCAACTCGAAAGTCTCCGACTTCGACGTGATGGCCACGCCCTTCAAGCGTGACATCATGAAGGAGATGGCCGACGCCTGCCGCCGGCACGGCCTGAAGATCTGCTGGTACCACTCCATCATGGACTGGCACCACCCGGACTACCTCCCGCAGCGGACGTGGGAGACCGACCGCTCCGCCGCCGGCGCGGACTACGACCGCTACAACGCCTATCTCAACGCCCAGGTCACCGAGCTCCTCACCAACTACGGCGACATCGGCGTCATGTGGTTCGACGGCGAGTGGGAATCGACGTGGACCCACGAACGCGGCGTCGCCCTCTACAACCTCTGCCGCTCGCTCCAGCCGGATGTCATCGTCAACAACCGCGTCGATGTCCACCGCGGCGGCATGGCCGGCTTCAGCGGCAGCTCCGACGCTGTCGGCGACTTCGGCACCCCCGAGCAGGAAGTCCCCGCCCAGGGCCTCCCCGGTGTCGACTGGGAGACCTGCATGACCATCCACACCCACTGGGGACACAACAAGGCCGACACAAACCCCAAATCCGGCCAGATGCTCGTCCGCACGCTCATCGATGTCGCCAGCAAGGGCGGCAACTTCATCCTCAATATCGTCCCCATGTCCAGCGGCTCGATCGAGCCCGACGAGGCCGATCGCCTCACCCACATCGGCCGCTGGATGAAGGCCAACGGCGAAGCCATCCACGGCACCGGCGCCAGCATCCTTCCCTCCACGCCCTGGGGCCGCTGCACCATCAAACGCGACGGCCGCGATACCACGCTCTATCTGCACGTCTACGACTGGCCCGCCAACAACGCGCTCTTCGTGAGCGGACTCGGCTCCGCGCCCCGCGAAGTCTCCGTCCTCGGCAGCAACTCACGCGGCATCTCCACCACCCTCACCTCCGGCGGCCTGGAAATCTCGCTCCCTCCCGCCATCTCCCCCGATCCCGACGCCACCGTCATCAAACTCGTCTTCGATGGCGAACCCATCATCTACCACCCCGTCACAATCGACGCCGACGGGGTGCAGTTCGTCGGCTCGACGCGCGTCACGCTCTCGTCCCCAACGCTCGACACGTCCCCCGATGCCGCGATCCGTTACACGTGGAACGGCTCCGAGCCGACCTCAACATCATCCGAGTACGGCGGCCCGATCACGGTCACCCACGACGCCACAATCGCCGCCGCCGTCTTTGTGGGTGACACGCGCGTCTCCGAGGTCACCCGACGCGCCTTCTCACGCGCCGAACCCTGGGGCGCGACCGTCTTCGTTCGCGCGCCGGATCCCGGCCTGAAGGTGGAGACCTTCCCCGGCACCTTCGAGAAGCTCCCGGACTTCACCTCGCTGACGGCCGAAACGTCCGAGACCGCGCCGACCGTCGCGCTTCCGGCGGAGACCCCGCCGCGCGAGCACGTCGCCCGGCGGTACACCGGCGTCATCAGTGTCCCCGCCACCGGCATGGTCCACTTCGGGCTGACCTCCGACGACGGTTCGCGCCTGTTCATCGACGACAACCTCGTGATCGACAACGACGGCGCACACTCGGCCCGCGAAGTCCGGGGCAGCGCCCCGCTCGAAGCCGGTTACCATCGTCTCACCATCGAGTGGTTCAACGCCACCGGCGGCGCGGCGCTCTCGCTCAAGTGGAGGCAGTCCGACGGCTCGTGGCAGGAGGTCCCTGCCGAGGCATTGGCCCACTGAACACCGTGCCAGGCGTCAGCCGCCCGACGGGCGTTCCGACACGCGGCCGGAGTCATCGCCTGCATTCTCCAGCGCGGCGTGAAGCCGCTCCAGCCGCCCCGCCGACTTCACCGTCCGAGGATGCTCCGCGCCGAAGAACTTCTCGATCGCCTCGTGGCTCTCGACAAGGTGGGGCTCGGCCTCGATCGGCTTGCCAACCTCAACCAGAAAGTCCCCGTAGTTGTTCCGGAAGATCGCGCAGATGTAGTGATCGGCGGGCAACGCCGCGAGAGCTCGCGCAACCGTCTCGGCAAACACGGCCTCCGCCTCGACCAACTTCCCGCGCTTCCACAGCAGCATCGCCAGGTTGTTGAAGTTGCTCAGCGTCTCCGCCTCGCGCGCCGGGGGCAGCCGCCTCCCGATCTCCACAATCCGGCGCAGGATCGACTCCGCCTCATCAAACTCGTCGAGATCCTCCAGCGCATACGCGAGCGTCCCCATCGAAACCAGCACCTTCGGGCTCTCCTCTCCCAGCACCTCCAACTGCTTGGCCACCGTCTCACGCAGCAGCGGCAGCGCTTCCTCCGACTTGCCCGAGCCGATCAGCGCCGTCGCCAGGTTCGCGAGATTGATCAGCAGCGACGGGTGATCCGGCGGAAGGCACGCGCGGCGGATCGCCAGCGACTCCCTCAAGAGCGCGATCGCCTCCTCGTGCTTCCCCTGCTTCTGCACGACGTTCGCGAGCGTCGTGATCGTGTACGCGACCGTCGGGCTCTCCGCGCCGAACACGGCCCGACGATCCTCCAGCAACTCGCGCAGAATCGTCTCGCCCTCTGCGAATCGCCCCATGTCCGTCATGAGCGCACCAAGGTGGTCCCGCTGGGTCAGCAACTCCGGATGCCGCGGCCCAAGCGACGCCCGCGTCAGGTCGATCGCGCGCCGCAGCGTCCGCTCCGCCTCCTCAATCTGCCCCGTCTCCACGAACAGCCGCCCGAGATCCCCCACTGCCAGCGCCGTATCCGGCGACGCCTCACCCGCGACGCGCTCCATCGCCGCCACCACCTCGATCATCTGCTCCAGCGCGCCCGTCGGGTCGTTCAGGTCGCTCGTCGTGATCGCGATCGCCCGACCAAGCGTCAGCGCCTGCACGCTCTCCTCCCCGTGCACGATCACAGCCAAGTCTCGCGCCGCAACAAGGTGCGGCATCGCCTCGGACCACAGCCCCAGAGCCCGATATGTGTTCCCAAGCGTCGTCCGCACGGCCAGCGCAACCCGCGGCCGCTCCGACAGCTCGGGGATCGTCGCTGCCGTCTGATCCAGCAACTGCCTGACTGAGATCTCCTCGCCCCGCGCCAGTTCCGGATCGATCGCGCCCAGCATCCCCGTCAGAAACTCCGTCACGGCCTGCGAATCCGCCAGCGCGGCCTGCGACTCATACCGCAGGCGCTCCGCGTCCTTCCGCCGCTCCTCGGCAAGTCGCTGCCCCTCCGTCGCGCGGATCGCCTGCCACACCGTTCCCGCCACCCCCGCCGTCAACGCGATCGCGCCCGCCGCTCCAAGAGCCACCAGCGGCCTGTTCCTTGCAACAAACTTCCGCGCCAGGTACGCCCGCGTCGGCCTTCGCGCCAGAATCGGCTCATGCCGCAGGTATCGCTCGATGTCGGCGCCCAGTTCCGCCGCCGAGTCGTACCGACGCTCCCGATCCTTCTCGAGCGCCTTGCCCACGATCGTCTCGATGTCCGCATCGATCTCGCCGTTGAGCGTCGACAAGGGCGCAATCCGCGACTCCGTGATCGTCTTCACCGCCTCCGCCAGCGACGGCGTTGAGAACTCGTGGGGCAAGCGCCCGCTCAGCAACTCATACAGGATCACGCCCAGCGCATAGACATCGCTCCGCGTGTCCAGATCGTTCGGATCACCCGCCACCTGCTCCGGTGACATATACGGAAGCGTGCCGACGAGCTGCCCCGCCGCCGTGTGATACGTCATCTCGCTCTGCTCGGCATCCGCGAGCCGCGCCACGCCGAAGTCGAGTACCTTGGGCTTCCACTGGGCCGTCACCATGATGTTCGACGGCTTCAGGTCGCGATGAATCACACCCTTCTGGTGGGCGTGCTGCACCGCGTCGCACACGAGCGCAAAGAACTCGAGCTTCGTCCGCTGCGTCATCGACTTCGAAGCCACATCAAGCGCCTGACCCTCCACCAGCTCCATCGCATAGAACGGAACCAGCCCCCCGCCTCCCCCGCTCGCGTCCTTCTCCTCAAACGTCCCCGCCTGATAGATCTGCGCAATCCCCGGGTGCTGCAGCCGCCCCAGGATCTCGGCCTCGTGCTCGAACCGTCGCAGCATCGCCGCCGACATCCGCCCGGACTTCACAACCTTCAACGCCACCGTCCGCCGCGGCTTCTCCTGCTCCGCCAGATACACCGTCCCCATCCCACCCTCACCCAGCGGCCTCTCAATCACAAACCCGGGTATCCGCCGACGACCCGTGCGGCTTGGGCTTGCACCGGCCGGCGGCAGCGTCCGGTGCATCAGCACCGAATCCAGCACGCTCGCCCGCTCTGGCCCCGGCCCCTCGGGCGCCACCGTCGCAGACTCGGTGATCGTCAACGCCCGCTGCACCTCACGCAGAAGCTCCGGATCGCCCGCGCACGACTCGCGCACGAACGCCTCACGCCGCTCCGGCGGCATCCCCGCCGCCTGCTGCGCGATGCGCGTGCATAAGTTCGCCCGGTCCTGGTCCATCAAACTCCTGTCCGCATCTCCGGGCAGCACTATCCGGATACGACACAAATGCCCGCGCGGATCGTCCACAACGGGCCACCGTTGATCGGCACCCCCGCTCCCGCCATCCACGCAAGGCACAACTCTCGGGCACGCTCCAAAGAGCGCCGCGCCCGATCATGCCGTCTGGTTGTTGTCAAAGGAGACCCGACCCCGGATTCTCGGACCGCCCGTGCTCGAACCGCCGATCCTGCGTCAACGCGAGTCCGGCCGCACATCCCCAGGCCCCGCACCCGGCGGCAGCACAACCTCGTCGATCGTGGTCCTTCGCAGCACCACTTGGCCCTGCGCGGTCTCCCTCACTTCTTCTGTCGTCTCACGCCGCACCTCGTGCGCCGCACCCGCCGTCGTTGGCGGCTTCGCCGGGTCCGCCTTCACCCCGTGCGCAACATGACCCACGAACTCCCCGAGCAATCGCATCAGGGGCTTCTTCTTGGGCGCGCTCATCGATCAGAAACCTCAGGATTCAGTGGTGCCCATGGCCATGACCATGCCCGTTCGACTGGGCCCGCGCCTTGGCAAGCAACTCGGGGATCTGCCCCGGCGTCACGCTCTCGTGCAGGACCTCATCGATCAGGATGGCCGGAGCCCCGCCGCACGATCCCAGGCACTCCAGCTCAATCAGCGTGAACACGCCGTCGTCCGTGGTCTCGCCGACATCGATCCCGAGCGCGGCCTTCACGGCCTCCGTGATCTCCGTCTGGCCGCAGAACTCGCACGCGATCGAGCGGCAGACCGACACCAGGTGCTGCCCCTTGGGCTTCAGCCAGTATTCCTCATAGAACGACGCCGTGTCGTACACCTCCGCTGCGGAGATCTCCAGGAACGCCGCGACCTCCTCCATCGCCTGGAACGGCACCCAGCCATACTCATGCTGCACCATGTGCAGCGCAGGGAGCAACGCGCCCATCTTCCGCTCGTACCGCGGCAGATAACGCTCGGACAGGTCCCGGCGCATCGCCTCCGTCAGGTAAGGCTCGGCGCGACGCTCGATCTTCATGGTTCCCGATGGCTTCGTGATCCAGGCCATGTGGTCCTCGGCATAAGCTGGCCCCGGTCCGAATGGGTCCGAGGCGAAGAGAACATTACGCCGCGTTATCCGCCCCCGCGTCTCCCCCGGAATAACCGCCCAAGGGACCGCCCGGAACAACTCGGACCTTCAACCTTGCCGGTTGTGACGGCAACGCCCGGCCATTGCCCGCGCAATCCCCCATCCCGACCGGATCCCTCCACCCCGCGCATCCGATCCACTCTGGCACGAGTGTGAACCGCTCGCCGCCCACGCCGGGCCCAATGCAGGGAGAGACACCCATGACCATGCTGCAATACACCGACATCGGACACGCGACCACAACCGGGCCGGTCGCTCTCTGGTGGATCGACGACCGCGGCCGTATCCACGAGGAACAGCGCGACCGTTTGCCCCTCCCCCCAGCCCTCTTCGAGACCCACATGGAGCATCACGCCCCCGATCCCGCACCCGTCGCCTTCGGCAGGGTTGAGATCGGCACCGCCCGAGGCACCATCCGACTCATGGGCCGCAACTCTACCAAAGAAGTTGGACGCGTCCTGGATGCCCTCGAACACCGCTACCCCGGCAGCGTCTGGTACGTCTTCAATCACGCGGCGTGAACGTTTCCCATCCTCGCGGCCGGGTTTCTCCCGCGTCGATCCGAACCCCCCACCCAACCCCCCATACGATGGGTGCGATGACCACGGTCTCCCGCACGCCCACAGAGCCGCCGGACCAGAGCGAACTGGTCGAGCGTCTGCGCGCCGGTGATGCCGAGGCCTATGAGCAGGTCGTCCGGGAACTCACCCCCCGCATGCTCGCAACGGCCAAACGCCTCCTCGGCAGCGAAGCCGATGCCGAAGACGCCGTGCAGGAGGCCTTCCTTTCCGCCTTCAAGAACCTTGAGAAGTTCCAGCAAGGCAGCCAGGTCGGCACCTGGATCCACCGGATCCTCATCAACGCGGCTCTCATGAAGCTCCGATCGCGCAATCGCCGGCACGAAGCGTCGATCGAGGACCTGCTGCCCAAGTTCGACCAGACCGGCCACGCGGAGAATCCGGCCCAACCGTGGAACCTTCCGGGTTCTGACCCCATCCAAGCCGATGAGACTCGCCAGGTCGTCCGAGACGCCATCGAGTCTCTTCCAGATGCCTACCGGACGGTCCTCATGCTCCGCGACATTGAGCAACTGGACACCGAGTCGACGGCGGCCGCCCTTGGGATCTCGCCCAACGCCGTCAAGACCCGCCTCCACCGGGCACGCCAGGCCCTGCGAACCTTGCTGGATCCGCACTTCCGACCGACCGACAACTGACTGCTGAAGACACGCCTCGACTTTCTGCCGAACCCGCCATGAGTTCCTGCCGCTCGAACAAAACCCCTTCCGACGACTCGCAGCCCAACGGCTCGAACGCGGTGAACTCCTGCAAGGAGTGCATCGAATTCCTCATCGACTACCTCGACGGCACCCTCCCCGCAGCCAAGAAGGCCGAGTTCGAGCTTCACCTGGAACTCTGCCCCCCCTGCCACCGCTATCTGAACCAGTATCAGGCCACGATCCGCATGGGCCAGCAGGCGATGGAAGAGCAGGCCGCCAAGAACCCGCCGCCCGAGGCCTTGATCAAGGCCATCATGGCCGCCATGCAGTCCGGCAAGCTCGGCAAGCCGGACGATGGGCCCGAGGGCAAGTCCGGCGGCTGTGGCTGCGACTGCAACAGATGAGCGCGTCTTCACCCGCTCCACTCGCCTCAACACCCTGTCAATTGCGCCGTGTCGCTGGCCGCCGCTGATGATTCGCTGAGCGCGCGAACCCGTGCTGACGATCTCTCTTGATACACACCGGTCAGGAATGGCCGGCCTCAGGTGCGGATCGGGTTGCGGGTTGCAACCGGCGACGTCGCGTTCCGAATCTGATGGCACCTCTGGGTGAGAGGGTGTTGACGTGGTGCGCCAAGTCGATACGCTCTTCACCATTCTTGATCCGCGCTGGGTTGGTCGCGCCGCGGAACCGTCGGACGCATGGAACTACGGGGCGTCCGACTCGCACGTAACGACCTCCACTCTCGAGTGGAACACATGGACATCGTGGACCCGCTCCCGGGTACTCGCCCCTCGTCTTCTCCTTCATCCGTTCCAGGCAGGCACGTCCGACTCATGGTCCTCGATGAGGGCCTGAGCGATGCCGCCACGCGCGAAACCACGCGCGACGCTGTGTGCGACGGCACACACGAGGCCGTCGCCGAGGACGACGAGCCCCCAAGTATCAAGCGGCTCGCCCCGCCGCCCCCCGTTCCCAACCAAGCCGTACCACGCATCTTCAGCGAGCAGATGACTGCCCGTGAAGCCGCGGAGGCTTCACGCGCACCGGACTTCATCCAGTCCGAGCGCACCCGCCGCTTCCGCGCCCGCGTCTTCCCCGACGCGACCGACGCCCAGTGGAACGACTGGAAGTGGCAGCTCCGCATGCGCATCCGCGACATGGAGACCCTCCAGCGCGCCTTCACCCTCTCCAAGGATGAGCGCGACACCGTCACCCACCTCGGTGGCCAGCTCCCCGTCGGCATCACCCCCTACTACGCATCCCTCATCGACCCCGAGGACGCGGACGACCCCATCCGCCGCACCATGGTCCCCACCGGCGGCGAGCTCATCCACACCGAACAGGAAGCCGAAGATCCCCTCAACGAAGACGGCGATATGCCCGTCGAAGGGCTCGTCCATCGCTACCCGGACCGCGTCCTCTTCCTCGTTACCTCGTTCTGCGCCACCTACTGCCGCTACTGCACCCGCTCGCGCCTCGTCGGCAAGACCGGCGAGTACCACTTCAACACCAAGCAGTTCGAGCGCGCCCTCGCCTACATCGAGGCCACGCCCGAGATCCGCGACGTCCTCATCTCCGGTGGCGACCCGCTCACGATGAACGATGACAAGATCGACTGGCTCCTGACGCGCCTCCGCGCCATCCCCCATGTCGAGTTCATCCGCATCGGCAGCAAAATCCCCGCCGTCCTCCCCCAGCGCATCACGCCCAACCTCGTCTCCATCCTCCAGAAGTGCCACCCCTTCTGGATGTCCGTCCACTTCATGCATCCGCGCGAAGTCACGCCCGAGGTCGCACAGTCCTGCGGCCGCCTCGTCAACGCCGGCATCCCGCTCGGCAGCCAGACCGTCCTCCTGAAGGGCACCAACGACAACCCGGAAACGATGAAGGCGCTGATGCACAACCTTCTGAAGATCCGCGTCCGTCCCTACTACATCTACCAGTGCGACCCGATCCCCGGCTCCTCGCACTTCAGAACCCCCGTCGAGACCGGCCTGAAGATCATCGAGGCGCTCCGCGGCCACACCACCGGATACGCCGTCCCGCAGTACGTCATCGACGGCCCCGGCGGCGGCGGCAAGATCCCCCTCGCCCCCGAGTACGTCGTCGGCCGCGAGGGCGATGAACTCCTCCTCCGCAACTACGAGGGCAAAATCTTCCGCTACCCCGATCCGATCTCGCTCCAGCATCCGATTCGCGAAACGATCAAAGTCTGAAAGCCTTGTCGAACCCAAGATTCGCCATGCCTGCCCCCTTTGGGCAGGCATGTTTCATTTCGCTCCGGTCCCACAGTGCCTCGATCCCCCAGAGCCTCGATGCCTTTGTGCCTTCTTCTCCCCCCGCCCGGCGATTCACTCGCCGGGCGGCTCCCCTCTCCTCCCCCCGCGTTAGCCCTTTAAGGCGAACGCGGACTACTGCGGGTGACAGGAATCGAACCTGCACGACCTTTCGGCCACGGGAACCTAAATCCCGCGCGTCTGCCAGTTCCGCCACACCCGCTCGGTGTCCACAATCCTACTCGCAACCCTCTCGACGACACGTCACCCGCAACCGCCGCCCCCCAATCCCGATCAACAGCGAAACCCGATCCAACCGGGGAACGCCGACCGATCATCTATGATCCCCCGAGGGCCCGCGCCACCTGACGCGCCCGCCCCATCGACGAAACGGAGCCCACCATGCGCACACGCGACGCATTCGGATTGACCATGGCCCCCCTCTTCCTGCGCATCATGCTCGCCGCGATCTTCCTCTTCGCCGGGCTCAACAAGGTCAGCCGGTCCATGGATGTGCCCGCCGATCAGGCCGCTCACTTGGCCAATATCGGTGTCATCGACGGCCCCAAGACGCCACTCCCCAAGCCCTCCACCGACACCAAGATCCCACCCCTTCCCGATCCCACCGCGCCCGTCCCCGTGCCCGACAGGTGTTTCCGACAGCGCAACTGAAGGTCTTCCTCACCGCAGATATCTGGGAGCGG
>CAZPPG010000052.1:0-24006 GCA_964588385.1 uncultured Phycisphaeraceae bacterium | reverse complement strand
ACAAGGGCCGCCAGTCCAAGGGACGCTGCAAGCTTTCTGAGGATCGGACGTGACATGTGGGTCTCCTGATGAGGCGAAGCCGAACGATCGACTCCGACACGACACGGCTTTGGCGAATCGCGTGCCACGTCACATCGTGAGGCCTGTGCGGGCCTCGACGCCCACTGGGCGGATCGCAGGCCATGTCAACGCGGAAGATCCGTGAAATACAACGGTCCAGCCCGGCTCCCGGCCTAGAGAAACCAAACTCGGCGGTCCCGAACCCACGTCTGAACGCAACGTACAGCCGGAGCCGATGGAGTGGGCACTTCACGCAATCAGTCTCGACCGGAGAATCCCCCGGCGAGCAGGAAGAAAGGCAAGGGGCCGGTATGAGTGCGCCGACGGGAGAAGAGTCAGCACGTGCGCTCTACACGCTCGATCCGACGGGGCGATTCACGTCGCGTGCCGACGCCTACAAGCGCTATCGCCCGTCGTATCCCTCCGCCGCGATCGACGCCATGATTGACGGCGTGGGCGAGCCCCGCACGCTGGTCGCCGCGGATATCGGGGCCGGCACGGGCATATCCGCCCGTCTGCTCGCTGATCGTGGGGTGAGAGTGCACGCCGTCGAGCCCAACCGCGCCATGCGCGAGGCCGCCGAACCTCACCCGCTTGTCCACTTCGTCGACGGCGTCGCGGAAAAGACCGGACTGCCCGACGGATGCGCAGATCTCGTGCTCGCGGCTCAGGCCTTCCATTGGTTCCGTCCGGAAGAGGCGCTCCGCGAGTTCCATCGCATCCTCAAGCCGACGGGTCGTCTCGCCGTGATGTGGAACGAGCGCGACCTCACCGACCCTCTCACCGCCGTGTACTCGGACGTGATCTCGCGAGCATCGAATCGTGCACCGGAAGAGAAGTGGCACATCCGCCCGGAAGAGCTCTACGTCAGCCAGCTCTTCGCGACCGCGTGGGAGCGGACGTTCGTGTACGAACAGGCCCTCGACACCGCTGGACTTGTCGGGCGTGCGATCTCGGCCTCTTACGTGCCGCTCGAGGGGCCGGGGCGCGAGAGCGTTGAGAGAGAGCTTCGCGCGGCGCACGCCCGCTTCGCGCGCTCGGACGGCACCGTGCGGCTCGTCTATCGAACGATCCTCTATCTCTCACAGCCCATCAGGGGGTAACGCTGCTTTCACATGAAACGAGCGTGAGCAGCGCAAGCCGTTCACGCCCGTCGAAAGAGTGGCGGCGTTCCGTGCCGCGATTCAGAAGAGCAACTGGAACTGGAACCTCGCCGCCACCTGGCCATCCTCGGCATCCGGCAGCAGCCCGACTCCCGTACTCCGCCCCACCAGCGATGCGCTGTCCGCCTGAGCGTCCAGGAAGTACAGCACGTCCGCAGTGAACTTCGCGGCATGGCTCCGCTCGACAAAGTAGTGGTTGACGCCCACAGTCACCGTGCTGAAGTCGCTGTCGCCGGCCCCGCGATCATCGTCAGGGATCACGAGGTCATAGCGAGCGAACAGCTCGGTCTTCTCTGTCAGGAACACGCCTCCCTGAGCAACGATGCCGAAGTCATCGATTTCTTCACCGCCCGATGGGTCCGTGTTCCTGCCAACGAACGCCGCGAACGCGTTCCATCCATCTCCCTCCAGGCTCAGATCGACCGTGTACTGCAGAACATCCCGATCTGTCGTACCGCCCGTGGAGCCGCCGGACTGCCAGTGAGCCGCGGCCCCGAGCATCGCCCCAAAGTCGGAACCCCGCCACGACGTGAAGTCTGCAAACTGCTTCCAGTCGCCGGCGAGACGCACGTCAACACGACTCGTGAGCGCATAGTCGGCCTCGGTCGAAGCGTCAAAGTCAGTGTTCAGCGTGTTCAGTCCATCGCTGAACGCGCCCGCGAACCTCGCTCGGTCGCCGTCGTACTCAAGCTGCACACCCTGGGACCGTGCCTGCGTAAAGACGCCATTGGTGATTGAGCGGTCCGCCGCGAGCATTCGCTTTCCACTCACCAACTCCTCACGGAGCAGCGGCACTTTGAACTGACCAAACCGCACGCCCCATGACTCGTTCAACGAGTGACGCACCCATGCATCGAGCAACGTCGCAGTCCCGTCACTGCGGCTGAAGTCCGTCTGCACCAGATACGTGGTTTCCTTGCCGAAAGCGTTGCCCGCGAACTCGAGTCGAGTCCGCCTTGTCTGGAACCCATTGGTGACGTCCTCATCGGTATTGGTTGGCTCGTCGCGGTAGTTCAGAACGTAGCGGAACTGGATCTGTCCGCCCACCTTCAGCTTGTACGCCCCGTCCTCGCTCCCGACATAGAACGCGGATCCGTCGTGGCCGGAGGCGGGCCCGCCGCCCGCTGCCGCCCGCAGTTCCGCAATCCGCGCGTGCGCTGCCTCAGACGCCGAGTCCGCGTGTGCGCCAAGCGTCACGCCGAGAAGGCAGGCGGCTGCTCCGATTCGAGTGAGCGGGGTCGGGTTCTGTGCTCGTGTCATGTCAGTGTGGCTCCGTGTCAACCCGTGCCCTCCAGAGGTCGCCCACGGCGGGCACCGGTTTTGCAGAAGGGCTTTGGGTGAGCGACGTCGCGATGCAACGGTGGTGCCACAGGACCGGAAACAGTCCGCCGCGCATCACCACGGAACGCCCCTGAGGACTCCCGGAGCTAGTTATGACCGACACGGATCGCGGAAATGTCTATGATGAGCCGCTTTATATCACAGAAAATCCGTCCGATGATACAGCGGCGCGCGATCCCATGGAAAGACACACGACACTCCTGCTCGCGATCTGGCGCGAGGTCTGCAAGCACGTCGAGCTGGCCCAGTCGCTCGAGCGCACCTTTACGCCGATCGCAAGACGCATCCCCATCGACCGTGTGCTCATCCGTCGCATGGACCTCCAGAGGTCGATGCTCGAGACCATCGCTGTTGCCGACGCAAGCGGCCCGTCCCGCACCGATCAGACGCGAAGCGCGCTGCAGGGGTCAGAGGCTGAGGAACTGCTGGCGTGGTGTCGCCGCGGCCAGGCCGCTCGCGTTGGCGTCCGAGGCTCGAAGCCTCCATCCTTGTCCGCGATTCACGCCGCCGGGCGCTCCGACATGATCATCGGTCCGCTGAACGGTGCCGAGGGTCACACGGCGATGCTCGTGCTCGTTCTGAAACCCGGCGCAACGCCGACGCAGGATCACGTGGGGCTCACCCAGGCGCTGCTGGAACCCTTCACGATCGCCTTTGAGAACGACCTGCGAATACACGAGATGCGTTCGCTTCGAGAAGCGGCGGAAGCCGACAAGCGCACGCTGCTCACGCGACTGGGCCGTCAAGACATCTCCGACACCATCATCGGATCAGAAGCGGGTCTCCGAGACGTGATGGAGCGCGTCGATCAGGTCGCCACCTCGGATGTCCCCGTTCTGCTGCTGGGTGAGACCGGCTCCGGCAAGGAAGTCGTCGCGCGTGCCATGCACAACCGATCGCGCCGGTCCGGCAAGCCGTTTCTCCGGGTCAACTGCGGCGCCATTCCTTCCGAACTCATCGATTCGGAACTCTTCGGCCACGAGCGTGGAAGCTTCACAGGAGCAGAATCCCAGCGCCTCGGCTGGTTCGAGCGTGCCGATGGTGGCACGCTCTTCCTCGATGAGGTCGGCGAGCTTCCCCCCGCCGCTCAAGTCCGTTTGCTCCGTGTGCTCCAGGACGGCACGTTCGAAAGAGTGGGGGGACAGCGCCAGCTCCATGCCGATGTGCGCATCATCGCCGCCACCCATCGCGACCTTCAGGCCATGGTCGCCGATGGGCGCTTTCGACAGGATCTCTGGTACCGCATCGCCATATTCCCGGTCCGACTCCCGCCACTTCGCGAGCGGCTCGGCGATGTGCCCGCACTCGCGACCCACTTTGCGCTCAAGGCCGCGCGTCGCTTCGGCACCACGCCCATCGCGCCGAGCCCTGAGCATTTCTCACTCCTGCTCGGATACGCATGGCCCGGCAACATCCGCGAGCTCTCCTCAGTCATGGAGCGAGCGGTGATCCTCGGCAACGGCCGAACGCTTGATGTCGCAACCGCGCTCGGCGTCGGCCGCGCACCCGCCGCCCCTGTCGACTTGCCCACGTCCGCATTCTCGCACGCCGCGCCGGCCGCTCCTATGGCCACGGGCGCGACGCCGCACTTCCCCGCTCGCGATGCAGCCCCAGAGGCAACGCTCGACGCCGCCATGGTGCGTCATATCGAGGATGCCCTCACGCGATGCCACGGTCGCATCGAGGGCCCGTTCGGAGCCGCCAACGTGCTCGGGGTCAATCCGCACACGCTGCGCTCACGCATGCGGAAGCTCGGCATCGACTGGTCCGCCTTTCGAAAGCCGCGTCCCTGACGGGCTGGCTGAGCCCCCGTCCTCCCCACGCCCCGTGCCGTCGCAGGTCGCTCAGTTGTTTAGTGGACAAGAAGAGTCTATTATCCGTTATGGGCGCGGTGAGCGCGGCTTGCTTCGACCGGTCGTGCGCACGCGATCAAGGGAGACACGCCATGTCCAAGGACCACTCCAAGGAAGAATCGAGCGGCGAGTTGTCCGAGGCTCCCCCGAAGCTGAAGAGCAAGCAGTACATGAAGGAACTCCGCAAGCTGCAAGCGGAGCTGTGCAAGCTGCAGGAATGGGTGAAGCACAAAGGCTTGCGAGCGATTGTGGTGTTTGAGGGACGAGACGCCGCGGGCAAGGGCGGCGTGATCAAGGCGATCACAGAGCGCGTCAGCCCGCGTGTGTTCAGGTTGGTGGCGCTGCCCGCGCCCTCCGACCGAGAGCAGTCGCAGATGTACATCCAAAGATACATGCAGCACTTTCCTGCCGCGGGTGAAGTGGTGATCTTCGATCGCTCCTGGTACAACCGCGCGGGCGTCGAGTACGTGATGGGATTCTGCACGAAGCAGCAACACAAGCGGTTTCTGGAGCTCTGCCCTCTTGTTGAGAAGTTTATGGTTGAGAGCGGGATCATTCTGATCAAGGTGTGGCTGGAAGTAAGTGACAAGGAGCAGAAGGCACGCTTCGAGGCCCGGATCGACGATCCCATGCGTCAATGGAAGCTCAGCCCCATGGACCTGCCGTCGCGCAGCAAATGGTTCGAGTATTCGCGAGCGCGAGACATGATGCTGGATGCAACAGACACCGAGCATGCACCATGGCACATCCTTCCCTCGAACGACAAGAAGCGTGCTCGACTCAACGCCATCCGGCACATTCTGGACGCGATCCCTTACGAGGAACTTCCGCGTGAGAAGATCGACCTCCCCAAGCGTTCCACCAAGGGGGAATATGATGATCAGGCTTCGCTGAAGAATCGGAAGTTCGTTCGGGATGTCTATTGACCCGATGCGTGAGGGGCCGACGTGAGCGACGCTCCATCCCAGGACGTGCTGCCGTCATCAGCGCTCGGCGGACTTCTGCCGGCGACTGACTGGCTTCGTCGGTACTCGCCGGCAGCCCTCGGAGCCGACGCCGTTGCAGGCATCACGCTCGCCGCCTACCTGCTCCCCGCGGCGATCGGCGACGCCTCCCTCGCCCGTCTGCCTCCGGAATCAGGTTTGTACGCGTGCATGTTCTCCGGGATGGTGTTCTGGTGCTTCTGTGCCTCACGCCACACGGCCATTACCGTCACGTCCGCCATATCGCTGCTGATGGGAACCACTCTCGGCTCACTCGAAGGAGTCGAACCCGACCGCTTTGCCGCTCTCGCCGCCTGCACCGCGCTCCTCGTGGCCGGCATGGCGTTCCTGGCTTGGCTGATCCGCGCCGGCTCCCTGGTCAACTTTGTCTCCGAGACCGTCCTCATCGGCTTCAAGGTGGGCGTCGCGCTGACGCTCGCAAGCACGCAGTTGCCCAAGCTCTTTGGCATCAGCGGCGCTCACGGAAACTTCTGGGAGTGCTCAGGCCACTTTCTGACACATCTGCGCGAAACAAACCCATCGTCACTCATCATCGGCCTCGGCGCACTCGCAGTGCTTCTGGCCGGCAGGGCGTTCCTGAAAAACCGCCCCGTTTCGCTGATTGTGGTGGTCGGCGGCATCCTCGCCGCCGGCATGATGAACCTCGACGCTCGCGGCGTCAAGCTGCTTGGCGAAGTGCCGCAAGGACTCCCGCGTATCGGCTTGCCCGCCGTCACATGGTCTGACCTCAACGAACTCCTGCCGCTGGCGATGGCATGCTTCCTTCTCGGAGCCGTTGAGACCACGGCCATCGGTCGCATGTTCGCGTCCAAACATGGCGGTCGATTGGACGCCAACCGGGAGTTCCTCGCGCTCGCGGCCGTGAATCTCGCGGCCGGACTCGGCCGGGGAATGCCCGTGAGCGGCGGCATGTCCCAATCACTGGTAAATGAGGGGGCGCGGGCACGCACGCCCCTTTCGGGGTTGATCGCCGCACTCATGATCCTGATCGTGGCGGTCTTCTTCTCTGGCGCGCTCCGCAACCTGCCGCAACCGGCGCTCGCCGCGATCGTGCTTATGGCGATACCGGGACTTGTCAAGGTATCGGCGCTCAAGCGACTGTGGAGGACAGATCGCCAGGAGCTGGCGATCGCGGGCATCGCGCTGGCCGGTGTGCTCGCTTCCGGCCTGCTCCGAGGCGTTCTGATCGGCGCCGTCATCTCGATGCTCTTGCTGATCCGTCGCGCGTCACGCCCACATGTTGCCTTCCTCGGCCGCATCCCCGGAAGCCGGCGATACTCCGACCTCGAACGCCACGCCGACAACGAGCCGGTTTCCGGCGTGCTGATCTTCCGCCCCGAAGCGAGTCTGGTCTATTTCAACGCCGATCACGTTCGCGACACGGTCCTGAGTCGCGTGCGCTCCGCGGAGCCGCCTGTGCGCCACGTGATTGGCGACCTCTCCGCCTCGCCGATCGTCGATATCGCCGGCGCGGCGATGATCAAGGAACTGCACAAGGATCTGAAAGCGATTGGAGCGCAGTTGCACGTCGTCGAGGCAAGGGCCTCGGTGCGTGATAAGCTGCGTGCCGAAGGGATCGAGGTGGAAATCGGCCGGATCGATCGGTTCACGACGGTTTCCGACGCTGTTGATGCGATTCACGCCAGCCAGAGCCCGCCTCCGGAATCGCCAAGCACATACGCCCACGGGGGCGCGCCCCGCGACTGAGCCCAAACACCGTGTTCATGTCCATATATGCCGCACCTGGCAGAAAGAGGAGCTGATCCATGGCCGAGCAACGTTCCCTCAGCGATCGCATCCAAGCCGAGTTCAACCTTCGAGCCGAACGCCAGAAGGCGATGGAGCAGGAGAAAGCCCATGCGGCCCAGGAACGAGACAAGCGTCTGGATCAGTTCGGCAAGGCGTGCGAGGACCTCAAGTCCGTATGGCGACCCCGCCTGGAGGAGTTCGCCAAGCAGTTCGGCGACAAGGTCAAGGTCACGCCGACCGTGACGCCCGAGCAGCGCCAGGCGACCATGGACTTCAAGACAGACCTTGCAACCGTCTCGCTCGTCATCACCGCGTGCGCTGATTCAGACGTGACAAAGCTCGTGCTCGACTACACGCTCCGCATCATCCCCGTCTACTTCGATTACGAGCGGAGCGCCCGACTCGAGCAGCCGCTAGACAAGATAGACCGAAACGCGATCGGCGCCTGGATCGATGATCGGCTCGTCGGATGCGTGAAGGCCTACCTGTCCATGCAGGACAACGAGCACTACCTGAAGCGGGCCATGGTCGAAGATCCGATCACCAAGCAAAGGTTCCTTCGTGAAGACGCGGCGACGAAACTCGACCACGCGGGTCACATGGTGTACTTCGCTTCCGAGGATTCGCTCAAGCAGTACAAGCACAAGCACCAGATCGATGAGCCGGCCCCCGCGCAAGCTGCCGCTCCGGCGAATACGCCGACGGTCGTGACGAAGGTTGATCAGACAGGCAAGCCTCAGACAAAGGCATGAATCGTGCGTCTCTCAGCGGAGGAAGAGGTCCATGCCAGGAGGCCAGGGAGTGAGCACGACGCCAGAGCCATCAAAGGCCCAGGGCCCGCATTACATCAGCCTCGCCGACGAAGAAGCCGTCAAGGAGGTGCTCTCAACGACGATCATGGGAATGTGGGAGCTGGTCAGCAACCTGACCCGGCTGCGTCCGTCAAAGCGTGAACGCTACCGGGTGGCGATCTTCGGCTCCGCTCGTGCCCAGCCGGGAACCTTCGTCTATGACGAGGTAAAGCGCGTCGCCGCTGCGCTCGCGGAGATGGGCTGCGACGTGGTCACCGGCGGAGGCCCCGGGCTTATGCAGGCGGCAAACGAAGGCGCCGTCAGCGTCGGAAAGGGCGAGCGATCGATGGGCATCAGGGTCGCTCTGCCATTCGAGCAGGAAGTCAATCCCTTTGTTGGTCAGGCGTTTGAACACCAGACTTTTTTCACACGCCTCCATCACTTCGTTCTCGCATCCGACGCGTTTGTTGTCGTCCCCGGCGGCATCGGCACTGTGCTCGAATCGCTGATGGTCTGGCAGCTCATACAGGTCCGACACGTGGGCGATGTTCCGTTGATCTTCGTCGGAAAGATGTGGTCGGATCTCGTCGACTGGGCAAGGGTGAGCATGCTCGATCCCCGGCTTCATCTGGCCGATGCACAGGATATGAACATTCCACGCTGCCTGGGCACAGCCGATGAGGCGATCGCTCTCGTACGCGACCTGCACGCGCAGTGGCAGGCAAACCAGTCGCCGCGTCACCCGCCGGACCCTTCCGCAACGTGCCAAGGAGAGGCATCCTGAAAGCGCATCCGCGGGACGCATCCCGCCGACGAAAGGGAAGCCGCTGAGCCATGAACCAAGACGTGCTGGATATCTCGATCGCGGCCGGGCTGTTCGCTCTCCTTGCTGTCGCGCTCGAGGCCGGCTACCGGGCTGGTCGGCGCGCAACTGCTGAGGGTGACCCGCGAGCAAGCGGACAGGTCGGAGCCATTCAGGCCGCGCTTCTCGGGCTCCTTGGTCTGCTGCTGGCATTCAGCTTCTCGGCTGCGGGCTCGCGATTCCTGGAGCGTCAGGACTTGATAGTGGCCGAGGCGAATGCGATCGGAACGGCCTATCTCCGTGCGGACCTTGTCGACGAACCGCATCGGTCCGAACTGCGGGGGATTCTGAGGGACTACACGGCCCATCGCATCGCGGTCACCCCACGACTGCGTAACCGCCTTGACCACGTCGCGGAGCTGGAGATCCAGCAGTTCCACGCACGCATGTGGGCCGCGGCTCTTGCTGGGGTGAGAGCCCGACCAGAGGTCCTCGTGGGTGTTCTGCCGCCTGTGAATGAGGTGATCGACGTGCACGCGACTCGCGTCTCCGCGGCGAGAAAGCACCTTCCTCCGATCATCATGGGACTGCTCATCGCGTGCTCCGCCCTCGCTGTCGGCGTCATCGGGTACGGATGCGGAACAGGCGGCAGACGCCGAGCGCCGCTCACCGTGCCGCTTGCCGTCGTCATCTCGATCGCGCTATGGATCACCATCGACCTCGACCATCCCCGCGCCGGCTTGATGCAGTTGAGCGATGCGCCGCTCAGCGCCCTCAAGTTCGAATGACCTCCATCCAGCAGTTCTCCGCAGCGCCCGCAGCCCCCTTCCCCGGATCCTCTCAGCAGTACACTGGCACCCTATGCCCCCGCTTATCCAGATCGGCGACCTCGTGGGCACCTTCGTGTTCGCGCTCACGGGCGGCCTTGCCGCGGCGGAGAAGCGGCTCGATATCGGCGGATTCTTCTTGCTCGCCTTCGTCACCGGCGTCGGTGGCGGCACGATGCGTGACATCCTTCTCCAGCGGGATGGCGTCTTCTGGGCCGAGCAGCCCGTCTACATCGCCATCTGCCTGGCTGGGGCAATCGCCACGTTCTACTTCGGGCCGTCGGTTGAACGCCGCAGTCGCACACTGCTCTGGGCCGACGCCGTCGGTCTCGCGGTGTTCGCCGTCATCGGCTCAGCCACCGCGCTCCACGAGAACGCCCGCCCCATCACCGCTGTCCTCATGGGCATCCTGACCGCAACCGGGGGCGGCATCCTTCGCGAGATCATCCGGAACGAGCTTCCCATCATCCTGCACCGCGAGATCTACCTCACCGCGGCACTCGTGGGAAGTGTCACCCATGTCACCATACACGCTCTGGGCGCGCCCAACTGGGCATCCATGGGTGCCGGCTTCGCGGTTGGCCTCGGTCTTCGCGCCCTGGGCGTTGCACATCGCCTGAATCTGCCAATCTACACGCCTCGCGCACCATCCGATCGGTAACCAAACACTTCGGCGTCGCGTCGATCAGTCGGCTCCGTCTGTGGACAGCTACGGAAGGTGGCTGCAACACAGACGATCTCGAGTTCATGTATGCTCCACACAGTGACAGCGACGGGCTCCATCTGGAAACTTCAAGATGTTGCGTGTATCTGATCCTCGCGGGAACGGGGTGCGGTCCGCTTCAAGAACTGCGATGGCGCAAGTCGCCCTCGCCCTCACCTTGGTTCTCGCGTGCGCGCCTCTGCACCATGCACGGGGCCAGGCTTCGCCCGCACCTGTTGAGCCGCCATCCCAGCCGACAACGGCCGCTCCGCTCGAGCCGCGTTCGCCATCGCTCTCGACCGGCCAGACGCCGACCGACACCTTGGAAGAGTTACGAGATGTCGGCACGCGACGTGATGGCACCATCCGGCTTCGCGAGCGCCAGCGCTTGCTGGAACGGCTCTCAATCGAGTCTCAGTCTCTTGAGTCGCGCACAGGTCTGCGACTTGGCTTCGCGTACACGATGCTTGCTCAACAGGCCACAGGTGGTCCTGGGAAGAGAGCCGGCGCCGCCGGTGATCTCGACCTGCTCGCCAAGTGGACGCTGCTTGGCCGAGGCACGAAGAACACGGGTGAACTCGTTCTCGCCGCGGAGTATCGATTCCAGATCGGGACCGCCACGCCGTCGCAGCTTGGCGGCGAACTCGGCACGCTGATGGGAACAACCAATGGATTCAGCGAGAGGCCGATGATCGTGAAGGAGGCGTATTGGTTGCAACGCCTCTTCGAGGATCACCTGCGCGTGGGCATAGGGCGCATCGATCCGGAGAACGTGACCGGCGGGCACCGGCTTCAGAGCGCGAACACCGCATTCCTCAACAAGGCCTTCTCCGGCAACCCGGCCATCGCGTTTCCGGGGAACGGTGCAGCCGCCGGCGTGTCGTTCCGTCCCACCGAGCAGTTCTATGCGACGGTGGGGGCGGCCAATGCCTACGGGCGATCCACAACCATGGAGGTCGACCAGCTGTTCAGTGAATGGAAGCTCTTCTCGTTCGTGGAACTCGGCTTCACGCCGCAGATCGATGGCCTTGGCGCTGGCAGGTACAGAGTCTCCCTCTGGAACATCGACGAGCGAGAAGAGACCGGGCAGCCGCAAGACAGCGGATTCTCCATTATCCTCGAGCAGGACTTCGGCCCGCGGCTTCAGGCGTTCGCCAGGTACGGACACGCCGATGGCGACGTCACCGGTATCACGAATCTCATCGAGGGCGGTCTCGCCGTCAAGGGTCTCATCGGAAGCAAGGACAACCTGACCGGGCTGGCGCTCGCGTGGGCCGAGCCCACAAGCGACGACGATCGCGCAGAGACGGTGCTAGAGATGTTCCAGCGATGGCAGGTCACCGCCCAGACACAGTTCACGCTCGGCGTCGAGACGATATTCAATCCGGGGAAGGAGCCGGACGATGACGTCATCGGCGTCTTCTCCGCCCGGTTACGCGTGAGTTTCTGATCCACAGTCGAATCCTCAGCCACAGCCGCTCTCAACGGAGTCCGCCATCATGGCCAAACGCAAGTCACCCCGAAAGCCGAAGTACCGCGTCGAGCACGACCTCCTCGGCAAGAAGTCCGTACCCGCGAGCGCCTACTACGGCGTGCAGACCATGCGCGGCATGGAGAACTTCTCGATCTCCGGCGTTCCGATCTCCCATTACCCGGACCTCATCCGCGCATTCGCCATGGTGAAGCTGGCAGCGGCCCGCGCGAACCATGAAGTCGGAGCGATGCCCCGTCGGGTGCTGAAGGGAATTGAAGCGGCGTGTCAGGATCTGATCGATGGCAAGCTGCACGACGAGTTCCGTCTTGATGTCTTTCAGGGCGGTGCGGGCACCTCGACCAACATGGCGGCCAACGAGGTGATCGCCAATCGGGCCCTCGAGCACATGGGATACCGCAAGGGCGAGTACGCACACTGCGATCCGCACGACCACGTGAACATGTCGCAATCGACCAACGACTCATATCCCACGGCGTTGCACGTGGCGGTCCTGCTGACGAACTCGCGACTTGTGGATGAGCTCAAGGCGCTGGTTGCGGCATTCCGGGCCAAGTCCAGGGAGTTCCGAACGGTCGTCAAGATGGGGCGCACCCAGCTTCAGGATGCCGTGCCCATGACGCTCGGGCAGGAGTTCGCCGCGTTCGCCGGGAGCATCGAGGATGAGGTGCGGACGCTTCTGGCGGTCGAACGCGTCCTGTGCGAGATCAACATGGGCGGCACCGCAATCGGCACGGGACTGAACGCCCCGCGCGGGTACGCTCCCAAGTGCGCAAGGCACCTGGCGAGGATCACGGGCCGACGCATCACGCTCGCGGACAACCTGATCGAGGCGACGCAGGACACGCAGGCGTTCGTGCTCTACTCCGCCGTTCTCAAGAGTCTGGCGATCAAGCTCTCCAAGGTCTGCAACGACCTGCGACTCCTGGCATCGGGCCCGCGCGCGGGACTGAATGAGATCAACCTGCCGGCGAAGCAGCCGGGCTCGTCGATCATGCCTGGCAAGGTCAACCCAGTCATCCCCGAGGTAATGAACCAGGTCTGCTTCAAGGTCATCGGCAACGACCTGACCGTTACTATGGCCGCGGAAGCGGGCCAGCTCCAGCTCAACGTGATGGAACCCGTTATCGCGGCGTGCATATTCGAGTCTCAGACGCTCTTCATGAACGCGTCTCGCACGCTCCGCGAGCACTGTGTCCAGGGTATCACGGCCAATCGCGACGTGTGCCGCGCATTCGTTGAGCGCAGCATCGGCATCGTCACGGCACTCAATCCGCACATCGGATACGACAAGGCGACCGAGATCGCCGCCGAGGCCATGCGCACGGGCAAAGGAGTCGTCGAACTCGTTCGTGAGAGGAAGCTCCTCACCGATGCGCAGATTCGCAAGATCCTTGATCCCATCGCGCTGACCACCCCCATCCGCTGATTCTTCCAGGATGCCACACATGATCTGGCTCGAGCTCTGCGTCGTCCTCGCTGCAATCTTCGTCGGCTCACGCGTAGGCGGCGCCGGACTGGGGTTGGTCGCCGCGATCGGACTGGCGATTCTGGTCTTCGGGCTCCGGCTTCCTCCATCATCCCCGCCCGGCACCGTGCTGGCAATCGTCGTCGCGGTCGTGTGCGCCGCGGCCGCGCTCCAAGCAGCCGGCGGCATGGACCTGCTCGTCTCCCTCGCAGAGAAGGCGCTCCGCAAGAAGCCGCAGTGGATCACCTTTGTGGGACCACTGGTTGCGTACCTCTTCACGTTCTGCTCCGGAACCGGGCATGTCGCGTACGCGATCCTTCCCGTGATCGCAGAGGTCGCCCGCAAAGCCGGCATACGCCCCGAACGTCCCATGTCGATCAGCGTCATCGCCTCGCAGCAGGCGATCACCGCCAGCCCCCTGGCCGCGGCGACCGTTGGCCTTCTCGGAATCATGACCCTCGCCGACATGCAGATCGGCGGGAAACCAATCCAGCTCTGGCACATCCTGGCAGTATGCATCCCGAGCACGCTGGGCGGCAGCCTCGCAGGCGCGTTCGTCGCGAGCTTCATCGGCAAGGACCTGAAGGACGATCCGGAGTACCAGCAGCGGCTGGCCAAAGGCCTGATCGAAGAGCCGAGAGCGATGCCCAAGCTCGAAGGGGCCGACCGCCGCCGGGCAGTAGGCGCCGTGGTCACATTTCTCACCGCGGCCATGCTCATCGTCGTCATGGGGATGTTTGAGGGAACAAGGCCCTCGTACCTGGAATCGAAGGCGCCCGTCACATCGATCCCATTCGAACGCGTCCAGTCCGCGATCTCGGACCTGAGCGATCCGGAGCGTGCGAATCAGGTTGTCACGAGACAGCAGATCGCCGACGCCCTCGAGCGGGCCAAGCCGCCCGCTGCGGAAGCGGTGCGGATGCACGTCGGCATGCCCGTCATCATCCAGATTGTCATGTACACCGCCGCGGGCGTGATGATGCTCTTCTTTGGCGCCAAGGCGGCGGCGACGATCAAGACGCCGGTCGCGACCGCCGGCGTCGTCGCTGTGGTCTCGATCGTGGGGCTGGGCTGGCTTGGCAACTGCTTCTTTGACGGCAACAAGACCCAGATCGTCACAGCGCTCTCCGATGTGATCAGGGCCCAGCCGTGGATCTTCGCGGTAGGGCTCTTCGCGCTCTCGATCGTGCTCTTCAGCCAGGCATCAACAGTCGCCGCTCTCATGCCGCTGGGGATTGCCCTCGGGCTCTCGTCGGGCACGCTGATCGCCATGTTCCCCGCGGTCAACGGGTACTTCTTCCTCCCAACGTACGGAACCATCGTCGCGGCGGTCGCGTTCGACAGCACGGGCACAACCCGCATCGGCAAGTATGTGCTCAATCACAGCTTCATGATCCCCGGGCTGGTGGCGACCACAGTCTCGGTGGTTCTTGGCCTCGCGATCCAAGGTGTCATGTTCTGATCAGGCGGACAGCCACGCTGTTCGCGTGATGATGCAGGCACGCACCTTCATCGGGTTCAGTCAGCGACCACTCTCCGAGGCAGGATCGTCAGGTATTCCGCCCATGGCCCCACCTCGTTCTGATACTGGTAGGCCATGGCCTTGGCGATCTGGTGCGTGTGGCCAAGGTCGTGCACAACCCACGTCGCCAGCAGTTGCCTGAGCGTCACCGGACCGAACGCCGGATGCGTTCCTCTCATGGAGAGTGTGTCGGGCGTCAGCTCCATCGCTCGAAGGTCGGCGACATTCCGATCCCGCAGCGTCGCGAACTCCCCGAGCAGATCCTCCATCGATCGCCCCTTGCTCCACTCGTACATCGCATACCGGTCGAACGGCTTGAATGGTGTTCCTTCGCCTCGCTCCAGAATCATCCGTGCCCGAGTCATCCAGTCGTGCCGCTCGCCTTCGATCAGGTGCCCGATCACATCAAACGGGCTGAAGGTCGCGTCTCCATAGTTGCTCCGGGCCCAGAAGTCGCTCATGCCGTGGAGCATCTCCCGCACCACGCGCGGCGTTCGCTCCAGCACCTCAAGGGACCGCTTGATCTCGAACGCCATCCGGCACCTCCGCGGTGAGCGTAGCCCAAACGCCCGCCCCGACCGCGGTGCGTCGCCGCAGAGATTGTACTTGAGGGGCCAAACCGGCTGTCATCGCCCGAATCTCAACAGAAGGGAGGGGAGTGGCAACCCCGCTGAAGCGCTGAGATGGGCTGCCGCGCTCGATCGCGCCTTTCGCCGCCTCGCGACCTCTGTCAGGCGTCACAAGCCAGGCGACAACCGACACCCGGCTCCGACATGAAGAAACGCAGGTGCGCCAGATCGCGTTCGAGCCTCTATCCAAGTTCGCCGGCGTACACGCGGAGATACTGCACGTCAGGTCCGGCAGTCGGCGGAGCACTCGTACGGCGGCACATCCGCAGTTCCGGCGGAACCGTGGCCACTGGCGGCGTTGGCGTGGCGCAGCGCGACTCGGAGGCGAGCGAGCAGCTCGCCTACCCCGAAGGGCTTGGTCAGATAGTCGTCGGCTCCGGCATCGAGAGCCGAATCTTGCCACTCTCCTGCCCGCGCGCGGAGATGACGATGATTGGGGTTCGTGACTTCTTGCAGACCGCCAGGGTGCGGCGCTCGCTGCGGGCACCGCAGCATTCGACGACGACACGGCGCGCGATCGCTCTTCGACCGCCCGCGAGTACAGGATCCCGAGCCCGACGACGCAGCAGACGATGATCATGGCCGCGAGCCCCACGGTCGTTGAGAGCAGGCGATGGCGAGCAACGAATCGTCGCATCACGTATGCAGTGCTTGCAGGTATTGCCTGCACCGGCTTCTGAGCAAGGACGGCCTGGAGGTCGTCCCGAAGCTCCAAGGCGGACTGGTAGCGTCGATCTGGATCTCGTTCGATCGCTTTCAGGAGAACCACATTGATGTCGCCGCCGAGCTCGCGGCTCAATGAGGCGGGACGTGCGGCAACGGCCTCCATGAGGTCGCGTGCGGCGATTCCTATTGCGTTATCGTCGCGAAGATAGGGGTGCCTGCCCGTAAGGAGTTCGTATGCAATCACTCCGAGGGCGTATACGTCGGCTCGCGTGTCCGCTCGTATCGCGTGTCCGCCTAGTTGCTCGGGGCTCATGTACCGCAGCGTGCCGACGAGGTGTCCCTCCGCAGTTAGTGCCAGCGAGGCGCCGCGGTCGCTCGTGTACGCAAGTCCAAAGTCCAGAACCTTGGGCTGACCACTCGAATCCACAAGGATGTTCTTCGGGGCCAGATCCCTGTGAACAACGCCGTTCCGGTGGGCATGCTCGACCGCATTACACAACAGAACCAGAAGCTGGATCGACTGTGGCACGGAGAGTTCGGCCCGTCGAACGTGAACGTCCAGCGGCTCGCCCTCCACATACTCCATCGCGATGTAGGGGGAGCCAGCCATCTCTGAAGACACGCCCGTCGCATAGACGCGAGCGATGCCAGGATGGCTCAAGCGCGCGAGCGACTCGGCCTCGAACTCCATCCGCCTCACATCTGACGGAGTGAACGCGGGGCGCATCACCTTCAACGCTACCAAGCGTCGTGGACTAGCCTCCTCCGCGAGGAACACGGTGCCAAATCCGCCTCGTCCCAGCATGCGCACGATGCGATACGGCCCAATCGTCTCGGGGGTCGCGATCGACTGCGCATGCCGCGCAAATGCGAGCGCGGCGACAGAGGGTGGCTCTCCCATGAACTCGGATGTGGGAGAGTCGTGCTCAAGCAGCGAGCGGACCTCTTTGATCATGCTCGGAGTCAGGCCCAACTCCAGTGAGAGCGCATGCTCGCGCTCCTCCGGTGGCGCACACCGAACTCGATCGAACGCATCAAAGACCTTGCGCATCTCAACCGCGTTCATGGGTCCAGTCCCCGCTGCCCGTCGCTCAACTCTCGCTGCAACCATGCCTTCGCACGATTCCACCGCGACCGAGCGCGGCTGAACGGGATATCGAGGGCCACGGCGATTTGCTGGAGCTCCATGCCGCCCCAGAGCCGCAACTCTGCCACCCGAGCGCTCTCGGCACAGACAGCAGACAACGCCACCATCGCGTCTTCCATGTCCAGTGCATCGACGGGTGCCTCCGGCGCGGCAATCTCATCGCCGTGCAGGCCCACAGCGCTGACGCCCCCTCCCCGTTTGAGTGCGCGCTCTCGTCTGACCACATCAATGACGATCCGACGCATAATCGTGACGATCGCCGCTGTAACTCTCGCCTCGTCCGCGAAGTCGATCTGCCGCTGCTCCGTCAGCCGGAGGAAGGCCATGTTGACAAGCGAACTGGCTTGGACCCACTTCTTGGCACGGTCGTGAGCGAGCATGTCATGAGCGATGGCGCGGATCCGGTCGTGGAGCATCGGACCCACTCGATGGAGCGCTTCAAGATCTCCCGCGGCAGCCTGCTTGAGATCGTCCAACTCGTCCACGAGATAGCTCCAAGTCATTCGGAGGAAAGTCGCGTGCAGCCGACTCGTCGGCTCCCAATGGGCCATTTGTGCCAAGCCCCCGGATGTGACCACCGGGCTGCTGGCAACTATGTTACCGAAAAAGAGAGCGCGGATGCGCACTCGAAGAGGTGGTTTACGCCACTTGGCCTCTATGGACGGGCATACAAGGCAGCCATCGGGGCCTGCCTTTGATCGCGCCTTAACCAGTTTCACTGGTAGGACTATCGGAGTGACTCCCATGATGAACTTCGTATCGGGCGTCCGCCCGCAACGGTTGGGGTCTGGGTTTCCAGCAGTCGCCCATTTGGTTGCCTCACTCGTCGCGGTCGGGGGCGGTTCTATCGCTTCCGCGCAGTGCATGCGCTGGCTACCTCAAGACAACTTTGTAGCCAATGGTGCAATTAGAGCGATGACGACTTGGGACCGGGATGGCGATGGCATAGAAGAGACTCTCGTCGTCGCGGGCTGGTTCACGACGTTGGGAGGCGTACCGATCGATGCCATCGGTGCTTGGGACGGTGAGACGTGGCTGCCTTTGGGTGGGACGCCGGGAATGAGGGGAAGCGTACTGGCCCTTACCACCTTCGACCTTGACGGGCCGGGCGGAAACCCGCCGTCGCTCATCATGGGTGGTGGACATCCCGGAGTGTACGGCAATGTGGGCGTTCTCCAGGATGGTGAATGGCTCCCGCTCGGAGGTGGGGTTGCAAACAACGTGCACTCCTTCCATGCGATGGATCTCGATGGTCCGTCGGGACCTGCGCCACGGGAGCTCCACCTGGCGCGTGGCGATTGGCCGCCGGGTACAAAGGTCGAGCGATGGACGGGATCAGCTTGGACTCAAGTAGGGTCGCGGTTTGAAGGGGGAACGCACCCAAATCCTCGGCTCGCGGAGTTCGATTTCGACGGAACGGGGCCGGAACCCGCGCGGCTCGTGCTCGCCGGTAACTTCTGGGGTATTGAAGATCCGATCGCAGGATGGTTGCCATACTCGTACGCCGTGTACTTCGATGGAGGCGACTGGCAGCACATCGCCCCAATCCCCACAGGGGTTCAGGGCTTTAGATCGGTGTGTGCGTACGACCCGGATGGAAATGGTAAGCGGCTGTACGTCTCTGGGAACGCGAGCGGCTCATACCAGTCGCTGTGGGAACTGGGAGAGGCAACATGGACGCCTGTACAGGGATTTGACCGCCCTAGCGTCTGGGCTTATCCCCTCGCACCGATCGACCACGACGGCGAACCTTGTACAGCCGAACGCCTGTACACCGGTTATTCTGGTGGCTTTTCGTGGTGGGACGGGGCGGCACTCACGCGGGAAGGCTTCGATGCGGGGAATACAGACCTGAACATCGTGCGCTACGACCCGGATGGGATCGGGGGCGAGCCCCCGCAGATCGTGTACGGCGGCAGCTTCTCATGGGGTGGCAATCTTGCGCGCCAACAGGCCACGGACTGCCCCCCGGTACTCTGGGAGGTTACGAGTCGCGGCTGGCACCAGGTCTATATGGGGCCGTATTTCGAGGACGCATTTTCGACGGGCGTGGATTTGACTTCTCCCGCAGGTGAGTGGGAAAACGACTTGCTGACTCCCGAAGGCTACCCAAGTCGTTCGTTCACGAGCATTACCGGCGTGTGGGACCATAGTGACGCTGGGTTCCTACTCAATGGCTGGAGGACGATCGGCGACTGCGGGTATCCCGTGCAACTCCACTCCGCGGGAAGTGACATCGAGATCAAAGCGTGGGTTTGTGGCAGCACGACCACGCGAGCCGAATACGCGTACCAGTACACCGGGCTCCTCATTGGAGACGGACGCTTTACCACCGTGAGAGGCGGAGAGCGGCGGAGCGAGGGCGGCACACTGCACATCAACGAGGGCGTTCCGTGGACTCTCGGAACGACGGGCGAGACACGCCTCTTCTCTGCCTACCCCGGCGTCAGATACAGCTTGGCGTTCCGGGACCGAGTGACCGACTGGGCGGGCTACGAGTGTGTCAACAGCACGATTGATCTTGAAGCCATGGCGAGCGTCGTGAAAGTGCCGCCGCGGCTCGCGAGCAGCGTCATTGTGGATGCGCCCTCGGATCAGACTGTGTGTGAGGGAGCCGAAGTGCGATTCGATGTGAGCGTCACCGGCAGTGGACCATTCTTCTACGTCTGGCGGCGCGATGGGCAGGTTCTCTCCGACGGCATCACTTCGAGCGGCTCCGTCATCAGCGGCTCCTCAACGCCTTCACTGGAGATCTCGCACTCGAGCGGGATGGATGCGGGCGATTACGACTGCATTGTGTCAAATGCCTGCAGCATTGCGACAAGCGAGGCCGCGGCCCTGTATGTCACAACGTGCTGTGCGGCCGACTACAACGGCCACGGGGATCCGGGCGACATTCTCGACCTGCTGGACTTCTTCGAGGACTTTGGAGCGTGTGACCAACAGCCTGCGCCCTGCGGCACGCTTGGTGATCCCGATGTGAACGGCGACACGATCATTGACATCCTGGACTTCCTCGACTTCTTCGAGGCGTTTGGCCAAGGCTGCTGATCTCGTTCGCTAATAGCGTGTAGAACACCAACGGGGCTCGGCTGCACGCCGGGCCCCCTTTCATTCTGCTCACAACCGCGTGCTACATCGCCCCGCTCCGTTCCCTCCCAAATAGCGATCCCCGGCGATGCGGGCGGGTCCCCGGCCGCGAGCGGTGGTCGCTGGGCGGATCGTGGGGTATATTGGGGGCAGTTCCTCCCGGACGCTGTTGCGCGCGGATGAACAGCAGCACCCGCGTCGCGGCCCTTGCGGGCCAAGCGTCCTCAGCAGCCAGCCCCATTCCGAAAGGCGTGGGGCTGGTTTCCTTCTGGCCTGCACTTTGTCGACGCATTGGGCACCGGATGCTGACATCTGACCAAGGAAGGCTTAACAAACTACGCATGGTTTGCTGGACGCGATTCCGGTTTCCCTTGATAGAATGTGGCTCTCGGGCACGGGACGAGGGAGGCACCCACATGAATGCTCTCAATACAGCGCGCCGAGGTCTCGCGATCTCGCTGTTTATGCTGTCTTCACTCGCGCCCGGCGCGGCATTTGCGCAATGCGGCGCCTGGGTGCATGACCTGGCGTCATACGGATCCGCGATGACGCGGGAGGCACGGATCATCGAGCTCCTCGATCGCGATGGCCCCGGCCCGGAACTGCCCCAACTCGTCGTCTACACGCGGGACAAGCAGCTCATCGTCCGCGGCACACACGACTGGCGGTTTCTCCATAAGCCCGACAGCCCAGAAGTTGATTCCATGTGGGCATGGGACCCGGATGGACCAGGCCCAGGCGCTCCACGCATCTATCTGGGCTCGCGACATGATGGAGTCTCGTCCAACTGGTACCTCACTTCGGTATCGTGGGCCAGACCGGGGGAAGTGACCGGCTCACACACGGTCGCAGACGTGCCCGGACCCGTTCTCGACATCGTTTCGTGGGACCCCGATGGCGACGGTCCCGAACGCGAGACGCTCGTGGTTGCGTGCAAGGACGCGCCGTCCTCACCCACAGGGCGCGTGCTCATGTGGACGAGCGGCGGCTGGACCCAGCTCGGAGAATCGCTCCAGATGAGCAACGCGCAGTTCGCCGTTGAAGACATCGGAGCATCATCCGACGGGTCGCACAGTCTGCTCCTGGTCGGCGATGCCACCCACGCGGGGCTTCCCGGGGTACGCGGCGTGCTGGTGTACCAGGACCTCGGCTGGCGACAGCTCGGCGATGGACTGACGAACGGGACCGTCCGTGCCGTGACGACCTGGGACCACGACGGCAGCAAGTCAACGCCGCGCCAACTGGTCGCCTGTGGCACCTTCACGAGTTACGTCGGTGAGCAGATGCGCGGGCTAGCCCGATTTGACGGGTCCGCCTGGCGAGCGATCGGCGGCGCGGTCCCGACGCTTTATTCGGTTTCGGCAACCACTGCTCCCGGCGACTCGCGAGAGTCGCTCCTGGTCGCCGGCGACTTCACATCGATCGGCGGCGTCGCCTCCAAGGGCTTTGCCGCGTTCGATGGCGTCGTGTGGCGTCCGGCGGGCGACATCGACTTCCTGCCGTACATCGATTCAACTCGGATGTGGAAGTGGAGCCCGGAGGGGCCGCTCTCAAGCCCGCAGGCACTCGTTTCACTCCCCCATGCAACAACCATCTCCGAGACGCGCGGCGCTGGTGTGTACGCATGGAACGGCGCGACGTGGACGACACCCGTCCCCTTCATCGACGCGGCGTACTCGGAGCAGGCCACATGGGATCAGGATGGCCCCGGCCCCCAACGCCCGAAACTGGTCTATTCAAGCGCCCAGTCTTACGACAACGGGCTGCCCGCGCTCCTGGCTCTCTGGGACGGCGTGGAATGGGAGATCCAGGATCCCGGCATCAACATGTCAATCATGTCGGATATCGTGGTGTGGGATCCCGATGGAGAAGGGCCCGACAATCCTCTACTCGTGTTTGCTGAGTGGCAGCCGCCCACTTGGGGCGCACCAGAGGTGTATGTGTGGGCATGGGACGGCCAATCCCGAGTCCAGCTTGGCGCTGGATTCGTCAAGAACACGAGCCGGGGTAGCTTCGACCAGCTCCAGGTCGTTGATTTCGATGGCGACGGACCCACGCCGCCCAGACTGATCGCCCGCGGCAGTTTCACCGCATCCGGTGCCAACGCCGCGAACTCGATCGCCTGGTTCGATGGCAAACAATGGCTGCCGCTGGGAAATGGATTGGTTCCGGACGCGGGCTCATTCTCCATTCGAGACATGACAACGATGGACCCGGACGGATCCGGCCCCGGAGGCCAGGTGGTGCTCCTCGCCGGACGATTCGCTGTCGCCGATGACAACTCCATCACGAAACTTGCGGCCTGGAATGGGACCGATTGGTCGGCGGTAGCCGGTTCGTTGCCGCCGAACCTCCACACTCCCACATACATCGTCGCGGCGGACCCGGACGGAGTCGGACCAGAACTGATGCAACCCTGGACCGGCTATGCGGAAGAGTACGAGGAGATCTGCGAATGGTGGTACTGCGATGAGTATCGCCACTTCAGCGGCTATCGATGGGACGGCAGCGCCTGGAAGCAGACTCGCACGTACACATGGTGGTTTGATCAGGATGTCGACTACCGGTGGGAAGGCCCCACTCCCGCATTCCTTCACACGGTGCATGATCCTGATGGCGTCGGCCCGGCGAGCCCGGTGCTCGCATACGCGGGCGGTGGAATGACCTACAACATCGGCGCTTGGGGCCTGCCTCAACCGATGGAGATGGTCGGCGGGCCATCTTGGTACGTATACGATGGCTGGGACGACTATGAGGCGACTGTTCTCTCTTCCCTCCATTCGTATCCAATCACAAACGATCGAGCCATCTTGTCGTATTGCGGAGACTTTGCTTCGGTCGTGACGGTTCCAGGCTCCTACGGGGAGGCCCGCCCCGCGCGAGGCCTGGCCCGCTGGATGGTCGGCCCTCCGATACTTGCAGATGAGCCCGAAGCACGCCTCAATCCCACCACGCGTTCCGCCGCATTGACGGTGAAAGCCGTGGCCGGCGGCGACATCACCTATCAATGGCGACGCAACGGCGTGCCGCTCACGCCCGGCGTCTTCCCGTGGGGAATCGTCCACTCGCCCGACGATCCGATGCTCGTGCTTTCGTCCCTCTCTCCGGCTGAAGACGGCGAGTACGACTGCGTCGTAACAAACGACTGCGGCAGCGTAACCTCGCCCCTTGTCCGAGTTCCACCCGGACCAGCATGCCCATCCGATTACACGGGCGACACGCTCGTGGATGACAACGACTTCTTCTCCTTCTTCAACGACTTCAGCGCCTGCGACGGCCAGCCCGCCCCCTGCGGCACACTCGGCAACCCCGACCTCAACGGCGACACCATCATCGACATCCTCGATTTCCTCGACTTCTTCGATGCATTCGGCCAGGGGTGCTGACACGTCATGCCTCAGTACCGACTTGAGTGGGCGAACGTAGCCCGGAGATGTCGACTTCCCGGTCGAAAGTTGAGCGTCTTCCCCAACGACCGGCCGCATGGGCTGCATGGGTCCACCTAGGCCGCCGCGCCCGTTGCCGCGCGGATGGCCGCGTTCACTCGCTCCGACTGTTCCTCAACCCGCGGAAGCAGGGCGTCGAAGGCTGCGCGGGCTTGCCCACAAACCGCTCGGAATCCGCTGGAATACAGCATATTCAGGCCGCGTCCGCCTTGCATGTGTACGCGTGTCATGGCTTCATGTGTTCCACGCGGGC
>CAZPPG010000051.1:15723-24289 GCA_964588385.1 uncultured Phycisphaeraceae bacterium | reverse complement strand
GGCCAGTTGATGCAAATGACCCACGCGACGGGAACGCCTTGGGATCAGGTTGCCGCGACGTTCCATTACAAACTGCCGTTGGGAATCACCATCCCCGACGACCTGATCGCGGCATACTTCAAGGCCCAGATGCAGAAATGAATTCAGCCCCGCACGCAGAGCCGGGTAATCCGCTAGACGCGATCCGTTCTTCCGGAGTGCCGGAACCTAACCCGCACGTACACACCGAAAAAGACTACGTGGGGCTGAAGCCTGCTCAAAGGGCTGTGTTAGATCAACGTCACCGACTCGCTGACTTGCGCCGCGATTGCGAAGATTGGCGATCCCGATACGACGAGATCAATGGGTGTCAAGTGGAACTCGCGTCATTGCGGGTAAAGCACAGCAGCGCGCGGGTGGGATCGGTGGTGTTCGTCATCGGCACGGTCATCGGCGGCGGCTTGATGAGTACTGCACCATACTTGGGAGGCATGGCCCTACTCGCTTTGGGGTGGGGGATCATTGGAATGGGTAGTGCCTATCAAATCACCACCGCGATCCTGTATCGATCGAAGCAGACAAAGCCCGATGCATCAAAGGGCTAATCACCAAATGGCCGTTCACCCTACCGTTGAGGGCAACGTAGTCCTTTGCACGACTTCAGGCTGCCAACGTTCGGTCTGGGAGCACATGTTTGAGTCCGTCGCCGATAGCACCGCGGGGCGGGGACTTGTCGTGCCAGCCAACGCGTTTAACCCGGGCATGTCAGGGAATTGGGTAACCCAGCAACGAGCGACAGGTGAGCCCATGCTCGTGGCTGATTGGCAGAGGAATCTGGCGGTATTTAAGGACAGTGGCAAGAACTCGCGGACGCCAGACCTGCACTTTGCAGCCACAATCGTCGACGAGGCCCATGCCTTGGTCGATCCCACTACGCCGAATGCAGAGGGCGTGTTCAACGCTGGATGGTGCATGCAAGCTGGACCGCAGGTGTGGCACATAGTTCGAGCTTCGCGCGTGTCTGTGCTTCTTATGGATAGTGAGCAGAGCTACAGGGACAACGAGACCACGACACCCGAGCAGGTAGAGCTCCACTCGCTGTCATTTCCCGACGCAAGGGTCGTCAGAGTCTCGCTGCACGGCGCGCAGTTCCGCTGCGGCGGCTCTAAGGAGTACACCGATTGGGTCGAAGATGTCCTTGAAACGAGTTCCCCCGAGTCCGTCACCCTCGGTTGGAGACGGTGCTCGGGCAATGTTGCAGGCAAGTTCGAGTTTGATCTGCTGTCATCTCCGCTGGAAGTGGAGCTCGCTTTGCGATCGCGCCATGAGCAGGGCGACACTGTTCGGTTGGTCGCTCCATACGCCAGGAAATGGGTTACAAAAGACCAGGCGGACCCGCACAGTCTGCCCGACCAAGACAAGGATTTTCACATCACTGTGGAATCTCGGAATGGCCCGGTGAAGTGGTCAAAGATCTGGAACCACGCGCCTGAAGGCGACTACACGTTCTTCGTTCTTGGTCGCGCGGGAACAGCTATTGATCGAGACCCACTCTGCGAAGTGGGTTGTCCCTATGTCGTCAGAGGGTTCGATTACGATTATGTCGGTCTGCTTTGGCTCTCCGACTTTGTTCGGCGTGGAAATGCGTGGAAAGTTCAGCCCGAGCACGTGCACGAGATCGCTTGGCGGAAGACTCTTGCCGCCGTGAAGAAGGGCGGCGACACCAAGGCGGAGCAGATCCTGCTACGTCGATGCCAGCGGGCCTATCGGATCCTCTTGTCTCGCGCGATCAAGGGAATGTACGTCTGGTGCGAGGATAATGAAACCCATGATTACCTGCGCTCGCGATTGAGTCAGCAGTAGAACAACTCGGTGAATGGAGATCCTCGTCGAGGATCCACCAAACGCCGAGCGAGCCTTCCGGGCTCATTTGCCCACGATTGACGCGCGTTGGGCGCATCGACGTTGGAACGTTACTGCCCGACGTTGGGAGTGCTTGGCCTGCCCCGGCCACTCAGAGGCGTTTCAAGGAAGCCGTGGGGCGGCGTGCTTTCCACCCGTTCCGCACGGTCGCCTGCGGCGTGCATCGTTCCACTGGAGGCTCCACACCTGTGCCCGCCGTGCCGCGGAGGGCGCGTCGCCTTCGGCGACTGGAAGGCGTTTCAAGGACGCGCTGCGCGGGGGGCTTGTACCAGATGCTGCGGCGAGCGCTTCGCGGTGCGCCTTGCATCTGGCAACCATCGCTCGCTGCTCCGCAGCGTCGGAGACGGATCGCGGCAGTGAAGCGCGGACGCCTCCGGCGACTCAGAGGCGTTTCAAGGAAGCCGCGGGGCGGCGTGCTTTCCACCCGTTCGGCTCGGTCGCCTGCGGCGGGCATCGTTCCACTGGTGGCTCCACACGTGCGGCCCGCCGTGCCGCGGAGGGTGCGTCGCCTTTGGCGACTGGGGGACTTTTCAAGGATGCGCTGCGCGGGGGGCTTGTACCAGATGCTGCGGCGAGCGCTTCCTGTGGGGGGCGGTGCGCCTTGCATCTGGCAACCGTCGCTCGCTGCTCCGCAGCGTCGGAGCTGAACGAGGGTGGTGGGATGCGGTGGCGGCTGGAGCGAGTCCGCATCGACGTCGCCCCGAGCGTCGACTGGATGGCGCGGGAGAGGAAGAGAGGCACTGACCCAAAGCGGGTCGGTGGCACGCGCGTTCACCGCGCTGGTTGGCAAGCAACCAGTGATACACCGGAGCCAGTGGCACACGGAGCCAGTGGTACAGGGCCCGCGTTACTTCTTGTAGTACTCGAGGTTGATCTGGATGTACTTGTTCCACTCGGCGGGGAGGTCTTCCTGGGGGAAGATGGCCTTGACGGGGCACTCGTCGACGCACAAGCCGCAGTCGATGCAGGTGTCGGGGTCGATGTAGAGCTGGTCGGCGGTGGCGAAGTCGGCCTCGGCCTTGGTCGGATGGATGCAGTCGACGGGACAGACCTCGACGCAGGAGGTGTCCTTGGTTCCGATGCAGGGTTCGGCGATGACGTGTGGCATGGGCGGTGACTCGGGAGGGTTTGGGCGGGAGTGTAGGAAGAAGGGACAGAGGGGCAAAGGTGACAGTGGGGCCAGAGGGGCCACATGGCAGAGAGCGCGGCGGACGTGTGGGGAGCCCTTGGGGGAGTATCGCGGCGTCAGGGGGCCATGGGGGCCGGCGCCTGGGGCGGCCTCGGAGGTGCGGCGGCGGACGGTGCGGGAGAGGGGTCGGGAGGAGGGTCTGAGGATGGGGGCGCGGGAGGGCGGTCGAGGGTGTCGCGGACGAGGCGGGCCAGGGCTTCGGGGCTGTAGGGTTTCTGGATGAAGTTGATGCCGGGGTCGAGCCCGTTGTGCTCGTCGGTGTAGCCGGAGGAGAGGATGACGCGGAGGCCGGGGAGGCGTCGGGCGAGTTCGGCGGCGAGTTTGCGGCCGTCCATGCCGGGGAGGACGAGGTCGGTGAGGAGGAGGTTGACCGCTCCCTTGTGCTGGTCGGCGAGTGCGAGGGCGGCGGGGGCGTCGGGAGCGTCGAGGACGGTGTAGCCGCGGCGGGTGAGGACGGAGGCGACGAGTTCGCGGACGATTTGCTGATCTTCGACGAGGAGGATGGTCTCGCCGGGCCTGGCTTTGGGTGCCGGGGCGTTGGCGGCGATGGAACTGGTATCGGCGGCGGCGGGCTCGTCGGCGCGCGGGAAGAAGAGCTTGAAGGTTGTGCCGAGGCCGGGCTCGCTGTAGACCCAGATGTTGCCGCCGGACTGTTTGACGATGCCCATGACGGTAGGGAGTCCGAGGCCGGTGCCCTTGCCCTGTTCCTTGGTGGTGAAGAAGGGCTCAAAGATGCGCGGGAGGACGTCGGGCGGGATGCCGATGCCGGTGTCGGCGACGACGATCTGCACGAACTGGCCGGGCGAGAGCTCGTGGTGGAGGCGTGCGGCGTCTTCGTCGATGGTGACGTTGGAAAGATCGATGGAGAGGCGGCCGCCGTCGGGCATGGCGTCGCGGGCGTTGATGGCGAGGTTGACCAGGACCTGCTGGATCTGTGCGATGTCGAGGCGGGCGTTCCAGAGGTCGGGTGCGGCGTGGATCTCGAGGGTGACCTGTTCGCCGATGAGGCGGTCCAGCAGGGTGCGGGCGCGTTCGACGATCTCGCTCGGGCGGCAGACGCGGGGCTCGAAGACCTGCTTGCGTGCGAACGCGACGAGTTGGCGCGTGAGGCCGGTGGCGGAGTCGGCGGCGGAGAGGATCTGGTCGAGTGAGGCGATGACCTCGGGCTTGATCGCGGCGTCGCGGGCGATGCCCGCGTGGCCGATGATGGCGGTGAGCCAGTTGTTGAAGTCGTGGGCGATGCCGCCGGCGAGGCGGCCGAGGGACTCCATTTTCTGTGCCTGGAGGAGCTGGGCCTCGAGGGACTTTCGGTCGGAGAGGTCGGCGACGAGTCCGATCATTCGGACCTTGCCTTCCGGGGCGTCGACGAAGTAGCCGCGGTCGTGAACGGAGATGTAGGTTCCGTCGGTGCGTCGCATGCGGTATTCGAGGCTGAAGGGCTCGTGTGTTCGGAGGACGTGTTCGATCTGTGCGCTGAAGGCGGCGCGGTCTTCGGGGTGGATCTGGTCGGTCCAGCCGCCCAGGGTGCGGAGCTCTTCAACGGAGAGCCCGAGGACGTCTTCTGCGGATCCTTCGATGTCGATCCTGTTGGTGACGGTGTTCCAGTCGTAGAGGACCTGTCGGCTGGCGCGGATGACGGCGTCGAAGCGTGCGCGTGAGGCGAGGGCCTCTCGCTCGGCGGCGAGGCGTTCGGTGATGTCCTCAACGGTGCCGATGTAGCTTGAGATCTCGCCGTCGTCAGCGCGAACGGGCGAGGCCAGGACGCGGAGCCAGCGTGTCTGGCCGTCGACGCGGATGAGCCGATACTCGTGCGCGAAGGGCTCGCCGGCCTCGGTTGCGTCGCGCCAGGATGCGACGACACGGGCGCGATCGTCGGGATGGACCATCTCTGCCCAGCCCTGGCCGAGCGCCACGTCAACGGGTCGGCCGGAGATCTCTTCCCAGCGGGGACTGCCATAGGTGACCTGGCCGTCGGGCTTGGCCTGAAAGATAACGAGGGGCGCGTAGTCGCAGATGGCGCGGAAGCGGGCGTCGCTGAGCCGGATGGCGTGCTCGGCCTTGATCTGCTCGGTGATGTCCTGCGCGGTGCCGAAGAGGCGGACCATGCGGCGATGGTCGTCGAGGACGGGTGTGCCGCGGAGGAACATGACGCGGACCTGGTTTCCTGAGATGAAGCGGAACTGATCGAAGAGAGGGCGTGGGTTCTCGCCGAGGTCGATGATGGACTCTTTGACGCGTGCGCGATCTTCCGGGTGGACGACGGTAAGGGCCTCTTCGATGGCGTTGCCGAAGTACTTTCGCGGCACGCCGATGATCTCGTGCAGGGCGTCGGAGAGCTCGACGCGCTTGTGCTCCCAATCGATCTCCCAGTGGCCGAGCTTGGCCATGCCCTCGGCGCTGGCCAGACGCTCCCGACTCTGGCGGAGGTCGCGCTCGACACGGTCGCGACGGCGGAACTCGCGCGTGACGAGCCACGCGGCGGTGGCGAGGCCCGCGGCGGCGATGATCTCAAGAATGAGCAGCGAGCGCGGGCCCTTGATGCCGACATTGGCGAACTGGAGCCGGTAGTTGTCGACGATGGCCTGGTCGCGAACGTAGAGCTCGTCGAGGACGGGAATGACGGCGCTGAGCGCCTCGCTGCGCGGGCTGGTGCGGGCGCTCTCGACGGCCATGAGCGCGCGGTTCAGGATGTCGCGCTGGCCGTCCTCGGACTCGCCGAGGGCGTTGATGTCGGCGATCATGGAGGCGAGCATGTCGGCCGTCGCTTCGGAGAGCGGCTTCTCGGGGTCGCGCTCGGCGGCGCGGACAAGCTCGAGGATCAGAGCGCGCCGGGACCGAAGCAGGGTCACCGCCTGGTCACGCTTGACGCCGATGGCTTCCAGGTGACGGATGCCAAAGTACGTCAGCGGCACGAAGCCCAGGACCATCAGCACCATGAGCCAGACGAGAGCCGGGAAGCCCCATCGCGTCCAGTTGCGGTGCCCGGATTCTGGTTGGGCCTGCGGTTCGTTCACGATGAGAGCAGCATAACCCGGTTCGGGGTTTCATGTCGGCACAGCGGCGCTCGATCGCACCCAAAGAGTAGAGCAATCGGTCCGGATTAATCGTTATTCATTGGGGTGTCGTCGTCGTCGCGGATGGCGTCCTTGTACTCGCGCTTGGTGATTCGATCGACCTTGTTGCTCTGGACCGTGACCTTGGTGTCGTCGCGGCGATCTCGGAACGTCACGGCGCCGTCGTCGCGGTGGTCGATGTGCTTGGTGTAGTAGGTTGAACCGTTGGAGAGGTCGGTCACGCGGTAGTGCTTGCACGCGCTGGCGGTGGAGGTGAGGGCGAGGGCGGTGATGAGGGCGAAGGTGGTCGTGCGGCGGGAGGTGGGTCGGTCCATGGGTGGGCTCCTGGAAGGCCGCGTACGTCGCGGCTGTTGTTACAGGAGCATGCGCGGCGAGACTCAGAGGGCTATGAAGGGGGCATGATGCGCGATTCACGGGGCGCGGATGGGCCGGCGTGGGGAGTCAGGGCCTGGCGGGGAAGCGCGTGCCGCATTCGGGGCAGACTTCGGGATCGGGGAGTCCGCGGCGCGGGTAGCCGCAGCGGGCGCAGGCGTGGCGGGTAACGGGATCCGGGGCGGGCGCGAAGGCCTCCGGTCCGTGCGCGGCGATGATCAGATCGACGATGTCGACGGGCTCGTTGCAGTGAGGGCAGGCGGAGACGGAGGCGTCGAGAGGGAGGATGCGGTCGCAGGCCGGGCATTGCGGCGCGAGCGCGGGGTTGAGCGTCGAGAGATCGGGCGCGGCCTGAGATTCGAGACTCTCGGTGAGACTGGTGGGGGCGGCGAGAAAGGCCTCCAGCGCTGACTTGGCCAGCGGCATGTCGTCCTCGGTGCGGAGGATGATGTCGAAGTTGCTGTGGGTTGCGAAGTAGGCATCGACGCGCGAGACCGCTGCGGCGTCGATGGAGACATCCGCGAGGAACGCGACGAGTGCGTCGGCCTCGGGCTTGGAGGGCGTTGTGTAGAGGACTTTCATGCGGCGAATGTGGATCGGGCGCGGACCACAAACTCATATAGTAAGGTGTGGGCGTCGGGATGTGGGCGGAATCCTGGGCTGGTCGATCGGGTGCGAGAAGGGAGCGGGGAACATGCGGACGCGAGCGATTGGGGGAGCCGGCGGAGGTGGGGGGACGAGTGGGGGAGGTGGGGGGAGTGGGGGGATTCAGGCGTCGGTGATCGCCATGGGGACGTGGGCGATCGGCGGGTGGATGTGGGGCGGGGCGGATGAGGACGAGGCGGTGCGGGCGATCCACGCCGCACTCGACCGCGGCATTAACCTCTTCGACACCGCGCCGATCTATGGGTTCGGGCACTCGGAGATCGTGGTGGGGCGTGCGCTCAAGGGGCGGCGCGACGAGGCGGTGATCGCGACCAAGTGCGGCATGGTGTGCAACACGCGTGCGGGCGAACTGAAGATGCGCTCGACCGCATCGGGGCCGAGCGAACACGGGCACATCGAGGTCTACATCTACAACAGTCCAGAATCGATCCGGCGCGAGGTGGAGGACTCGCTGAAGCGTTTGCAGACGGATCGGATCGATCTCTATCAGACGCACTGGCAGGAGGGGGTGACGCCGATTGAGGAGACGATGGGCGCGCTGGTGAGGTTGCGCGAGGAGGGGAAGATCCGCGCGATCGGCGTGTGCAACGCGACGGTGGCGCAGATGGAGCGGTATCGGAGCGTCGGGCGCCTGGACAGCGACCAGGAGAAGTACTCGATGCTGGATCGCAAGATGGACGCGGAGCAGTTGCCGTGGTGTGAGAGGAATGGCGTGGCGGTGCTGGCGTACTCGCCGCTGGTGCTGGGCCTGCTGACGGGGACGGCGGGGCCGGAGCGCGTGTACGCCGAGGGGGATATGAGGCGGACGCACAAGCGGTTTACGGTGGAGAACCGGACGCGCGTGCGCGACCTGCTCAAGAAGTTCGAGCCGATCGCGACGCGGCACGGGTGCACGATGGGGCAACTGGTGATCGCGTGGACGCTGGCGCAGCGGGGCATGACGCACGCGCTGGTGGGAGCGCGGAATGTGGCGCAGGTTGAGGAGAATGCCAAGGGCGGTGAGATTGAACTGAGCGCGGCGGAGGTGGGGGAGATGAACGCGGCGCTGAAGGGGTTTGAGCTTGTGTAGGGGGCAATGGGGAATGGGCAATAGGCAATGGGAAGAGAAGGAAACGCAGAGAAGAGTCTCAACGCGGAGGGCCGCGGAGAGCCGCGGAGGAAGGCGCAGGAGTGGAAGTGTTTGAACGCGAAGGCCGCGAAGAACGCGAAGAGGAGTGGGAACAGGATTCACTCCAGAGACACAGAGGCACAGAGAAGGAATGGGTTGAAGAAAGAGAGTTGAACGCGGAGAAGATGGGGAAAGGGCAGAGGGGCAAAGGGGCAAAGGGGCAAAGGGGCAAAGGGGCAAAGGGGCAAAGGGGCA
>CAZPPG010000051.1:0-15623 GCA_964588385.1 uncultured Phycisphaeraceae bacterium | reverse complement strand
CAAAGGGGCAAAGGGGCAAAGGGGCAAAGGGGCAAAGGGGCAAAGGGGCAAAGGGAGTTGATGATGGCCGGGCATGAGTTGAGGGGTGTGGATCTTGATGCGGCGTTCGCGACGTTTTCGGAGCATTGGTCGCCGCGGGTGGTGGCGGAGTTGAACGGGCAGCACGTGAAGCTGGTGAAGTTCAAGGGTGAGTTTGTGTGGCATCACCACGAGCACGAAGATGAGATGTTCCTGGTGCATCGGGGCAGGTTCGTGATGGAGTTTCGGGATCGGCGTGTGGAGGTGGGGGAGGGGCAGTTTGTGGTTGTGCCGCGGGGCGTGGAGCATCGGCCGGTCGCGGCGGAGGAGGTCGAGGTGATCCTGTTCGAGCCGGCGACGACGCTGAACACGGGGAACGTGGAGAACGAGCGGACGGTGAGGGAGTTGAAGAGGGTGTGAGGGGGAGGGCGCGGAGGATCTGCGTGTCTTCGAATAGTCCACGCGTGCTGAGCCGATTGACGGTTGCCGTGCTGGCGATCGTTGCTTCGTGGTATCTGATGATGCTGGTGCATGAGTTCGGGCACGCGCTGGCGGCGTGGGCAACGGGGGGCGGCGTGCGTCGGGTGGTGGTGCCTCTTGTGGGCTTCTCGCGCACGGATGTGGAGCCGAACCCGCATCCCCTGGTGGTGGTGTGGGCGGGGCCGATGGTGGGGTCGCTTGTGCCACTGGGAATGTGGGGAATGCTGAGGCGCGTTCGGCGGGGACGGTCACGCGCTGGAAAGTTCGCGGCGTTCTTTGCCGGCTTCTGCCTCATCGCCAACGGCGCGTATCTGCTCGGGGGAGCAATACTGCCGGTCGGCGATGTGGTGGAGATGGTCCGTCACGGCACATCGCGATGGGTGGTCGGGCTGGCCGGCGTCGTGTTGCTGGGCGCGGGCTTGTGGGTGTGGCACGGCACGACGCCGCGATCGACTTGAGGAGCGTCCGATCGGCGTGACGCCGAACCATCGGGTGTTCTCGCTGGACAGAGGAACTTGGGTCGACGCGGGCGCGTTACGGGCGGGGGAGCGCCTGGGGTCGGCCGCACGGGAGGGGAACGCGGACAAGTGGGAGGCCGGCCAGAGCGTGCTGGTTGTCGCACGGACTGAACCACGCAAGGGACGGGTGGCGGTCTACAACCTTGAAGTCAGCAGGTACCACACGTACTTTGTTGGTGAGCACGGCGTGTGGGTACATAACGGGTGCAGCGCCGGAGGCGGCGCACGGATTGAGAATATCCAGCCGAGTCGTGCCGCTGGCCTACAGAGAGTTGCGAATAAGTTCGGAATGGAGGTATCGTTGGTTGGTAGTAGAGCGAACGGCACAGCAACCGCGATCTCTGATTGGGATTTAATAGTTCCATCAGGCACTACCAGCCGTGTCATTCATTCGTTGAAGTATGAACTCCGGTCTGTAATGGGCAAGAATATTGAGGTGTTTCGGGGTGTTGTGGATACGAGCCGTCCATACATTCGTTTCTCTCCTAGTGAATAGGGTGTCATGCAATGAACTCGCCGACAATCATCGATCGGGACGGCAACGTCGCCATTGTCCAGTTTCCAGATCGCAAGTATCCTGCGATCGCGCTGCAAGGAGACACGTTTCATGATCTTGTCGAGCGGGTGCGGCGCGCGATTCATGGTGAAGAAGAGGTCGATTTGCTATCCGACCTGGAGGGAATGCAGGCGATGTACTTAAAGGCGGTCGAGCATCTGCGGTTACACCCGCCGTGGTAGCGCCACTCGCATAAAGGCACCCCTGAGATGTACGTGGGCGGACTTATTCTTCTCGGATTCATGCCGCTTTCATCGGCAGTCCTGTGGTGCTGGGCATGTGTGAGAGCTTGGTCCTTTAGGGGCGTGGCCCAAGGCAGATGACTCGTGTCGTGTTCACGCCGGAATCCCCAGGCACCAGCAGAGCGAGGCCATGCGGACGGCGACGCCGTGGGTGACCTGGCGGAGGACTGCGGAACGCGGGCCGTCGGCGACATCCTGGTCCATCTCGATGCCGCGGTTGATCGGGCCGGGGTGCAGCACGACGGCGTGGGGCTTGAGCATCGCGGCACGTGCGCTCGTGAGCGCGTACCCGTCGCGATAGGCGCGGACGGAGACGATGCTGGAGGGCTTGACGGGCGCGGCACCATGACCGGCGGGCGCGTGTCCACCGTTCGCACCCTCGCCACCGTGTCGCTCGAACTGGACGCGAAGCATCATCACGGCATCCACGGTCGGCAGCACGTTCTCGAAGTCGTGCTCGACCTTGCAGCCGAGCGTGGACATCGACTTGGGCGCGAGCGTGGGCGGGCCGACGACGATGACCTGGGCCCCGAGCGCGGCGAGTGCGGCGATATTGGACCGCGCGACGCGTGAGGAGATGACATCGCCGACGATCGCGATCGAGAGCCCTGTCAGGTCGAAGGCTGCGCTGCGGCCAAGGGATTCGGCGATGGTGAGCGCGTCGAGCAGGGCCTGGGTCGGGTGCTCGTGCTTGCCGTCGCCACCGTTGAGGACGGGGACCTTGGCGGGCTGGGCGATCTGGTGTGCCGCGCCGGATTGCTTGGCGCGGACGACGAGGGCGGCTGCGCCGATGGCCTCGACGTTGAGGGCGGTGTCGATGAGGGTTTCGCCCTTGCTGACGGATGAGCCGCCGGAGGCCAGGTCGAGGGTGGTCGCGCCGAGGCGTTGGGCGGCCATGGTGAAGGAGAGGCGTGTGCGTGTGGAGTCTTCGAAGAAGAGGAGCCCGACGGAACGTCCTTTGAGGACGTGGGTCATGTCGGTGCGTCCCATGGCGGCGGGGATCATGGCGCGGGAGCGTGAGAGGAGTTCTTTGAGTTCGGCGGTGCCCATGCCGCGGAGGGCGAGGAGGTCGCGGGTGGTCTTGGCGAGTTGGCGGGCCGGGTCGGGCGCGGTGACGCGCGGGCCAGCTGCGGCAGTGGAAGAGGCCTTGGCAGCGGCGGTGGGATGGTCGGTGGGTGCGTCGGTGTGCTGACGCGGGAGCGCGCCGGCGGGTGCATCAACGCCGGTGGGGGCGTCGGTGGGAGGGGCATCCGTGGGAGATGGGGATGGGGCGCGGGATCTTGGGCTCACGAGGGGATGGTACCCGGGGGCGGAAGAGGCGGGAGAAGCGGACTTAACGCGGAGGGCCGCGGAGAGCCGCGGAGGGAAGAGTCACACCACGGAAGGCCATAAGAGGGCCACGGAGAAGTTGGGGGGAGGAGGACTTTGAGTGTGGAGGGATGGACGTCGCGCTCATCTGGGCAGCGGGTGCGGGATCTTGCCCATGGCCACCAGGTCGATGCGGTCCAGTGCGATGCGGCATTCATGGGCGACGAGGGCGTGGGTGTGAGCGTTGGCGATGGCGGATTCGAGTGCGGCGCGGGCGGACGCGTGGGCCCAATGTCCGAGGACACGGGCGCGGAGCGCGGCCTCTTCGATCGCGCCGGGCTCGATATCGGCGCGCGGTGCTGCGTTCAGGCGTGAGGCGACGTGGTCGAGCGTTGCGGGCGTGGGCGACGCGGCGAGCAGATCGCGCAGGGCGATGCGCCGGACTTTGGCATCCGGGTGATCGAGGCGGGCGCGGATGTCTGGTCCCATAGCGAAGCGTTCACTCTCCGTCGGTCGAAGCCGGCGTTGCGGGCTCGGTGACGGGTTCGGACGCGGGTTCTGCGGACGGATCCACAAGCGGAATGAGATCGTCCTCGCGCATGATGTAGTAGAGCTCGGGCGTTGCGATCACGCCCTCGTTCCATTCCTGCACGCGCTTGACGGCCCACGGCTGGAGGCCGCCTTCGAGCCACACGGTCGCCGAGCGGGTCTTGCCGTCGCCGGCGGGCCAGACGATGTCGACCTGGGCCTTGCTGTTGCGGACGCGGACACCGGAGATGTGGTAGATGGGGAGATTGGAGTTGGTGTAGGTGACCGGTTCGCCACCGACGCGATGCGCGACGGTTGCGTAGGTGTCTGGGGGTGTGGTGACCGGCATGTTGACGGCAAAGGCCCCGCCAGTGTTCCCTGCGGGCGGATGCATGGCGAGGATGCGCTCAAGGGCGCGGACCATGACATCGACGGGAGCGCGTTCGCCCATGCTCTCGCGGGCGCGCTGTTCCGGGGTGGGGGGGTAGGAGTGGTAGCCGACGCAGCCGCCGAGGGTGAGAGAGGCCAGGATCGAACCACCGATTGCCGCGCGACGGAGATTGCTCATCCGAAGAACCGCCTTTCTCGAAGCCACTGGGGAGGCGAGCGTGCGAACGCCCGCATCAGGAGTTTAGTCCACACAAACATCGAAGCCGTCGCGGAACGACAGTTCCGGGCTTCGACCGGCTTCAAAAGACTACAGTCCACCGTTCATCCACAAGTGCGTGTGGAGAGGGTGGTTCGGAAGGGGATCCATCGTGCAATCCGGCCGCAAGTTCGTGCTTGGCATCTCGGGGGCATCGGGCGCGGCGTACGCCCTGCGGCTGCTGGAGGTGCTGCTGGAGCAGGGGCACGAGGTGCACCTTGTGGTGAGCGAGTATGGGCAGCGCCTGCTGTTTGATGAGGCGAATGTGCGGAAGCTGGAACTCGCCCAGTTGTGCCCGGGGTTGAAGGAGCGCGCGGACGCGGCGGGCGGAAGCGGGGGCGTCGAGTCGCGCCTGGTGATTCATCCGAACAAGGATGTGGGCGCGGTGATCGCGTCGGGGTCGTTCCTGCACGATGGCATGGTGGTGCTGCCGTGCTCGTCGACATCGCTGGGGGCGATGGCGACGGGTGCGGGGAGCAACCTGTTGACGCGTGCGGCGATGGTGACGCTGAAGGAGCGCCGGCCTCTGGTGGTGTGCCACCGCGAGACACCGCTGAACCTGATCGATATCGACAACATGCGGACGCTGACGCTGGCGGGGGCGATCGTGTGCCCGACGAATCCGGGGTTTTATCTGAACCCGCGTTCTATTGAGGAGATCGTGGACTTCATGGTGGGGAAGGTGCTGGACCTCTTGAAGGTGGAGCACGACCTGAAGACGCGGTGGGGGGTGGATGGGAACGTGGCGGAGGGAGCGGGTCGGACGGATGAGTAGGCCTTTCTGACGGATTCAGTCGTCGGACAGTTCCTGAACGATGTCGAGGATCTCCCGTGCCGCGTAGAGGCGGCCGTAGCTTGCGCCGGTGATCTCGTGAAGGGCTCCGATCCTCTTGAGCGAGTCGACGTACTTCTGCGCCGTCGGCGCCGAGACGCCGATCGCCTGGCACACGTCGGAGACCGAGACCACTTGGGCGACAAAGAGGTGGTCGATGAGCTTTGAGAGCAGCACGCTTGATCGCTTGTTCGTGGCTTCTTGCGTGTACCGGTCACGGATGGACTGCAGCTTTCTTACACGATCGATGCCGTCTCTCGCCTGTGACCCGATTGCTCGGCAGAAGTATCGCACCCAACCCTCCCAGTCTCCCTCCATGGTCACTGCGAGCAGCCGGTCGTAGTACTCGCGGCGATGGCGCTCGATGTAGCCGCTGACGTAAACCAGCGGCCTGGCCATCGCGCCGGACTTGCAGAGTGAGAGCGCCACGACGAGGCGCCCGAGGCGCCCGTTGCCGTCGTTGAACGGGTGAATGGCCTCGAACTGGTAGTGCCCCATCGCCACTTCGGCGATGAGCGGGTAGCGGCGGCGTGCTTCCTCAGAGCCGTGCTGGGGCGGATTCATGAATCGCTCCAGATCCGCCATGCATGTTTCGAGCGTTTCGCCGGGAGGCGGCGGAACGTAGCGGGCACGAGCGAACCCCTTGCGATCGTCGCCTATGTAGACCTGATGGTCACGGAACTTGCCGGGACGCTTCTCTCCACCCTCGACCCCGTGCATCAGGATCTCGTGCATCTCCTTGAACAGTCGGTTGCAAAGCGGCAGGGGCGATGCCAGTCCGTGGTCGAGGGCTTCGACATAGTTGAAGACCTCTCGGGCCTCGCTCCGTGCGGTTGGCCTCTTGGATTGAACAATCGCGATCTCCTCGGCGGACGCGACGGTGTTCTCAATCACGGAGGAGAGGCGCGCTTCACGCAGCCGAAAGGGACGGAGAAGCAGGTCCGGTGAGGGGAGCGCGAGCACCACTCCCGACAACTGCTCTATGGCTCCCTGGGCCGCGATGAGATCTTCTGCGAGTCGGCCAACAAAGACGTCCCTGTCATGCTGGGGAGGCAGCGGATTCGGCACGAACGCCGATCCTTCCACGACACGGGAATCGCCTCTCCCCACCATCTCCCGAAACGAGGTGGATACCCAAATCCCGGGCTGAGGTGAAATCGCAGAGTCCATCTGAAAGGATCGTATTATTCTCGTGGGAAGATGTAAAGCAAATGACGCAATACTTTAAAATGGCACGGATCTTCAAAACGATGGCGACGTTTTGTATAAGACAGACCGCCCAAAGTATACCATGCGATCCGTCCAAATACCGATCACGAGTCGCCCTACACCTCCGCCTCTTCCCTCTGTCGCGACTTCCAGCGGGGCTTCTCTTCGGTGGGGTCGATGGTCATGCCGCCCAGGAGGCGGACGGAGCCCTCGCCGAGGGTGGTGGTGAGGTCACGGACGAGGGTGGGCTCGAGGCGGATGAAGGTGGGGGCGGTGGGGACGAGCGTGACGAGGGCATCGCCGGTGTCGACGAGGACCTCGAAGGGGACTGCCGCGGGCGTGCCGCGTTCGGCGTGACGGGTGGCCAGGGCGAGCGACGCTCTTTCCGCGGCTCGCTCGCCCGAGCCATTCAGCAGCGAGTCGCGGAGCGTGACGCGGAGCTTGCCCTTGTCGAGCGGCACACCGTCGATCGGGGCGATGCGGTCGACGATGATCTGCGGGTCGCCCCTTGAAAGATCGATGCGTCCCAGGATGAACAGCGGCGTGTCGGCGCTGAGCAGGTGGCCGTACTTGAGATAGGCATCGGTGAAGACGACGGCCTCGGCGGTGCCGGCAAGGTCCTCGATGGTGACGATCGCCATCTTCTGGCCGGCGGAACGCCCGCTCTTGACGATGAGCGTGCGCGTGGACTGGGCGATCGCGCCGACGACGACGCGGTCGTCCTGCCTGCGCGTGGTGAGTTCGGCGAGCTTGGCGGTGGCGAAGGTGTTGATCCAGTCGCTCCATTGCTGGAGCGGGTGGCTGCTGACGTAGAAGCCGAGCTTCTCTTTCTCCTGCTTGAGCGTCTCGGCCTCCGACCATGGGGCGACGCGCGCGAGCGGCGGCTCCTTGATGGTCTCGGGCGCGGGAGCCGGGCCCCCACCCACCCCACCTCCAAATCCGAACAACTGGGCCTGGCCCGCGGCTTTGTCCGCGGCGGCACGCTGGCCCGCGGCGACGGCCTGCTCGATCGTCGCCAGCATTGCGGCTCGGTTCACGCGTCCATGCACAGAGTCGAACGCGCCCGCGGCGATGAGGGACTCCACCGTGGCCTTGTTGACAGAACCCTGGGGCACACGCTCGCAGAAATCAAAGAGCGAGCGGAAGGGCTTCCGGCGGTTCTTGGAGCCTGCACCCTCTCCGGTGCCGTCACGCTCCTTGATGATCGCTTCGATGGCTTTCTCACCCGCGCCCTTGATGGCGCGCATGCCGAAGCGGATGTGGCCGCGTGAGGCCACGTGTGGCTCATCGTCCTCGAACGCAACGGCGAAATCGGAGTAGGAGACGTTGACGTCGGGGGCTTTGACCTCCAGTCCGTCGCGGATGACATCGCCCGTGAGCGGATCGATCGTGCGGGTCTTGCGGCAGTCGTCGAGGTAGGGCGTCCAGTCCGCGATCTTCTGGGCCTGGCTCTCGAAGGTGAGGAATGCGGCCATGTACTGGGCCGGGAAGTAGGTCTTCAGATACGCGGTCTGGTAGGCGACGATGGCGTAGCCCGTCGAGTGGCTCTTGTTGAAGCCGTAGCCGGCGAACTTCAGGATCAACTCGAAGAGTTCTTCGGCGCCTTGCTTCGACATGCCCTTCTGCGATGCGCCCTCGACGAAGATCGGCCGGTTCTTGCCGATCTCCTTCTCTTTCTTCTTGCTGATGGCCTTGATGAGCGAGTAGGCGGCGCGGAGCGGGATGCCGCCCAGTTCATGCACGATCTGCATGACCTGTTCCTGGTAGACCATGACGCCGTAGGTCTCGCTGGTGAAGCGATCGACGATCTCGTGGATCTGCGGCACCTCTTCCGTGCCGTGCTTGCGCCGGTTGTAGTCGGGGATGAGGTCCATGGGACCCGGACGGAAGAGGGCGTTGGCGGCGATGAGGTCTTCGAGGCGGTCGGGCTTCATGTCGACGAGCAGGCGGCGCATGCCCCCGGATTCAAACTGGAAGACGCCGGACGTATCCCCCCGGCGGAACATGGTGAAGACGCGCTGGTCGTCATAGGTGAGGCGATCCAGGTCGAGCGGATGCGGGCCTCGCTTGTTCTGTCGGAACTCGGCTTCGCGTCCGACAGCGCGCCAGATCTCCGGCTCGTCGAGTGTGGATGTGATGAGCTTGCGGGCACGCTCGATCACGCTGAGCGTGCGGAGCCCCAGGAAGTCCATCTTGAGCAGGCCCATCTTCTCGCACGTGGGGCCGTCCCACTGTGTGACGACCTCGTTCTCTTCCGAGCCCGACTGGCGATAGAGGGGCACGATCTCGTGGAGCGGGCGCGTCGCGACAATCACGCCCGCGGCGTGCACGCTCGCGTGACGCGCCTGCCCCTCGATGGTGCGCGCGTTGTCGATCACGCGCTGCACCAGCTCGTCGCGCTCGTACCACGCCTTGAGATCCGGCTCCTGCTCGAGCGCGTTGTCGAGTGTCATGCCGAGCTGCTCGGGGATCAGCTTGGCCAGCTTGTCCGCGTCCGCAAGGGGCATGTCCATGACGCGGGCGACGTCACGCACCGCGGCCCGGGCCTTGAGCGTTCCGAAGGTGATGATCTGCGCAACGTGGCCGTACTTCTGGCGGACGAAGTTGATGACGTCGGCGCGCCCGTCCTGGCAGAGGTCGATATCGATATCGGGGTATTCGCTGCGATCGGGGTCGGTGAAGCGCTCGAAGAGCAGGCCGTAGCGAACGGGACACGCGTTGGAGAGGCCGAGCACGTAGCCGACCATGGTGCCGACGCCGGAACCACGGGCGTTGGCGGGAATGCCGCGGAGACGGCCCCAACTGACGAAGTCCCAGACGATGAGGAAGTAGGCCGAGATGTCCTTGTCGGCGAGGATCTTCAGTTCGCGTTCGAGTCGCGCGGCGTTCGCGTCGTCCGGGCCCTGGCTTCCCGGTCTCACGCCGTAGCGCCAGACGAAGCCGGCTTCGGAGAGCAGGCGCAGCGCGCGATCACACTCGACCTTTGCTTCGGCGAGTTCCGCGGCGGTGGGCGCTCGATCGAAGGGAACCACCTCGAACTTCGAGCAATAGTCGTTGTACCACGCGGTGAGGTCGCCGGCGTACTTCGCGTCCTCGTGCTTCGGCAGGTCCTTCAGGTGCGGCACGCGCACGCGGACCATGGGCGCGTTGTTCTTGCCAAGAGGCAGCTCGACGTTGCAGGCGTCGGCGATCCGCACCGTGTTGTCGCACGCGTCGCGCCCGATGTCGTTGTACTCACGCTCGAACATCGCACGCATCTCGCCCGGACTCTTGACGTACAGCTCCGCGGGATAGTGCATCCGGTTGGGCTCGCTCTTGAGCTTGCCGGTGGAGATGCAGATCAACGTGTCGTGGGCGTCGTGGTCTTCCTGCTTCAGGAAGTGCGAGTCGTTGTCGCAGACGAGCGGGAGTTCAAACTCCCGGGCCAGCGCAACCAAGTGCGGGTTGATCGAGTTCTGCTCCTGGATGTGGTGCTGGAGCTCGACATAGAAGCGCGGGATCGGCGCATCGCCCTGCGCGAAGACGCGCTTGTGCCACGCCGCGCTCTCTCTGGCCGCCTCCAGGTGCTTGCGGTCCTTGCCCTGCTCATACGCGAGCAGATGGTCGCCGATCTCGCTGCCGAGGTGGCCGTTGATGGCGATCAGCCCCGCCGCGTGCTTCTCGAGCAGTGCGCGATCGATGCGGGGTTTGTAGTAGAAGCCGGTGAGAAACGCCTCGCTGCAGAGGACGAGCAGGTTCTGCCATCCCTCGTTGTTCATCGCCAGGAGCACGAGGTGGAAGCCCCCCTCGCCGCCACCGGTGTACGTCCGATCGGTCCGCGCCTTGTCGGGGGGCGTGACATACGCCTCGACGCCGAGGATGGGCTTGACGCCCGCGGCCTTGGCCTGCGAGTAGAAACTGACCGCGCCGAACATGTTGCCGTGGTCGGTCACGGCAACAGCGGGCATGCCGAGTTCTTTGACACGGGCGATGAGCTTGTCGACGCGGTTGCCGCCGTCGAGCAGCGAGTACTCCGTGTGCAGGTGCAGGTGAACAAACTGCTTCTCGCGCGGGATCTCCACCCCTGCGCCCGCGGCCTCCTTGCCCTTGCTCTCTGCCATCGCCTGCTCCCGCGCGCGTGCGCTCCCGATGCCGTTCCACGGCAAGCCACGGACCCGCGCCCGAGGCCGGAGCCATTGTATCGGACCCGGCTTTCGAACCCGCACCCACATCGTCCCATCACGCGCAGTTGACAGGCATTTCCGCGGGACATCCGACAGATCGGACGCGCTCGAAGGGTCCCCAGTTTCTCCAGCCCATGCGGCTCGGCGCCGGGGGCATTCGGGAAGCCCCCGCGTGTGGCCCGAAGCATGTGTGCATGGCATGGTGGAGTGCGGGCAACGGAAGCCCGTGACACAGCAGCACATAGCACGCAAGGAGAAGAAAGAATGAAGACCACCCGTTTCGCCGTGACCGCCGCCGCCGTCGCCACCGTTGCCGGCGTTGCCTCGGCCGATGTCGTGAGCATGAAGTTCCTGGGCACGGGCGCCGGTCAGAACGTGAAGTGGAAGCTCAACGGCGGCAGCGAGACCAGCACGTTCGCCGGCCAGTTGCGCCACGACATCACCAGCGGCACGGGCATCGGCGCTGACTTTGTCGGCGAGCATCTCACCTTCTGCACCGACATCTTCCAGTATGTCTCGGGCTCGTACAAGACCTTCGACATCGTGGCCCTCGAGACCGCTCCGAACGCCAGCCCCATGGGCGTGGATCGGGCCCAGGCGCTCTACGACGTGTTCAGCGTGTACACCGATTCGGCCCTGATTTCGGGCATCGACAACGAGTTTGCTGCCGCGTTCCAGGTCGCGATCTGGGAGATCGTGACGGACTACAACGCGGGCAGCGGCCTGGCGTCCATCAACATCGAATCGGGCAACTTCAAGCTCACCAAGGTCAATGGATCGTCGAGCCGCACATCGACGTTCAACGCCCACCTGGCCGACATCTTCGGAACGATCGGCGCCGGCGCCGCGACGAACCTGGTCGCTCTTTCCAGCGGCAGCGCGCAGGACCAGCTCTTCTATGTTCCGGCCCCCGGTCCTCTGGCCCTTGCGGGCACGAGCATGTTCATGCTCGCTCGCCGCCGCCGGGCCTGAATCGATCCTGCTTCCGCGTGACGGGTGACGCACAACGTTCCGAGACAGGCGAGTTCGATGCTCGCCTGTTTCATTTCACCGGACCGGGCCTTTTGCGGGAGATTCCTCTGGACAGGCGGGTGTCGAGAAGTAAACTGTGTCTTGGCATGGACTTGTGTTCGGTGCGTGCTGCGCCGGCCTCGGGTGTGACGGTGCGAAAGTGAGCCGCCTCCGTCCATCGAGTGTGAGGAACACGCGAGCTGACGACATGGAAAGGTGTGAGTGAGCGAATCTCGCTCAGCACCATGCAAGTGGGAGACGCCGGAGCGGCCAAGGTCCTCTCCGGCGTTCTTCCTTTGGCGAGCGGGTTGCGCCTCGCGGCCAGGTCGCTGCGTGCCGACAAGCCCTGGGCCTACTCGGCGCGGGCCGCATCGGCGCCGCCGGCGCGTGTCGGCACCGCGGGGACCGCGCGACCGTGTTCGTGTCGCGTGGGCTCCTCGGAGCTCGCACCCTTCGGATGGATCAGCGTGACCTGAATGAACGATCGGGCCTCCAGCAGCCGGAGCGTCGCCTCGTCGATGGCAGAATCGCGCTCATTGGTGCCTTGAGTGTCAAGACCGTAGCCAGACATCAGCGCGGCGATACACAACGCGTCAACCTCTCTGCCCCAGAACGAGTGGTGCTTTCGCGCGACCGAGTGCCGCGCGACCGATGCGTGTACGTGGCACGCGGACGCGGGTTGCAGTGTGATCCCTCCGGGGCGGGACAGAGCCTCGTTCTCGGACGCGAACGGTCAGGCGCTGAACGCCGCGAGAAAGAGCGCGACATCATCCTCGTTCACGGCACCGTCGCCGGTGAGATCTGCGGCCAGGTCCTCGGCGCCGAAGGCGTCGAAGAAGTCGAGAAAGTCCAGGATGTCCACTTCGCCGCTGCCGTCAAAGTCCGCCGGTGAGACGACCACGGCGAGCGAGGCGTGCGGCATCAGGGTCACGGGGCGGAGATCGTCGAGCGCGGTGATGATGAAGCGGTCCGTGCCCACTCCCGACACCGGGCCGGTGAGTTCGACCTGGTAAACGCCGGAGCCGAGCGCGGCCACGGGACCGATGATCGCGAGCGATGCCGAATCATCGGCGTGATGCGCTGTGACCTGTCCGGGTTCGATCGTGATGGGCAGGCCCTGCCAGTCGAGCAGTTCGATCGTCATGGTGATGCGTCCCTGCTCGGGGAGGGCCGGCGCGCTGAACGTCACGCTGGAGGTGGCGGCGTCGGTCCGGCCGACGAGTGTGGCTCGCCACCCGTCGTACATCGCCTGGAGCGTGTAGACCGGCTCGGGATCGGAGCCGACCGTGTTCGCGACGTTGAAGTTCATGAAGTAATCGCCGGTGGCGCAGCCGCTGCCGTCGTTCCAGCGGGCGTGGCCGGTGGACTCCACGACGACGATGGACTGCGTGCCGCCGCCCACGCCGACCAGATCGGGCGTGCCGTCCTCATTCAGATCGGCGAGTTCAAAGTCGAGAAGGCCGTCGCTGACGGAGAAGGACGTAAGGGACGCGAACGCCCCCGCGCCGTCACCCTCATAGACGGTCGCGCGCCGGGGGGACGAGCCGACGACGACCAGATCAACCTTGCCGTCGCTTGAGACATCCGTGGCGCGGAGTCGCGTGGGCCCGCCGGGCGCGGGCAGCACGGAGCGCGTGAACCCGCCCAGGCCGTTGTTGCCCAGGATGCTCAGCGCATTGGAATCGCGATCCGAGGTTGCAAGATCGAGGTCGCCATCGCCGTCAAGATCGGCAACGCAGAGGTCCGTCGGATTGTCGCCGACGGTGACGGTGGCGGAGAGGACAAAGACGCCGCCGGTGTTGCGGAGGATCCCGACGCGCTTTGAGCCGTTGGCGAGGGCGGCGATATCAATGTCATCGTCACCATCGAAGTCCGCGGAGACGATGGCCGACGGCGCGGATCCGACGCTCCGGCGGACCTGGGCGCCGAGCGCGCCGGCCGTGTTCAGGTAGATCGAGACGTCATTGGAGAGCTGGTTCGTGCACGCCACGTCGATGCGGCCGTCTCCGTCGAAATCGCCGGTCGTGATCAGGCGCGGTCCATCGCCCGCCGGAAAGAGCGCAGCCGAGCCAAAGGTTCCGTCGCCAACACCGGGCTGCACACCGATGGTGTCCGCGGCGTATGCGGTGAAGACGATGTCGTCGATGCCGTCGCCGGTGATGTCGGCAAGCGCGACGCCCCGCGTGTCGGCCGCTGCGGCGTAGGACGTGAAGTCATTGAAAGTTGTGAACGCGTCGCCGCTCTGGCGGGCGTTGGTGAGGATGACGGTCGTTGCCGTGGAGCACGTGACGACGTCGGCGCGGCCGTCGCTGTTGACATCGCCGAGGACCAGGTCAAAGGGCCGGTCGCCGGCGCGGAGCAGCCCGTTGCAGCCGGGGACGTCTCCTTCGCGCGCGATGAGCATGTACGCGATGTGCGCGCTCTTGGTGAAGGTGGGAGGCGGCGCGCCGCAGCCGGTGGGATCGCCGCCGGCGCACGAGCAGCGCCCGTCGCCACCCATGGATCGCGCGGCCTCCATCGATGCCATCATCTTGGCCGCGATATCGCCGGGCGTGTCGATGATCGCCTGCACGGCGGCGGTGACAACAGGCTCGCCGGTGAGGACGTTGCCCTGCACGGCATAGACGAGGTCGCCTGACTTGCCCGTGTGGGGAATCTGGCCGGTCTGGCCCCCGGCCCACGCGCCCGCGCCCGTGCCGCTGAAGGTCGCGGTGCGTCCGAGCGTGTCGGCGATGCCGTACTGGCGTGTCTGGTGGCCCGAGTCAAAGAGCGCGAGCGCGGCGAGGATGTCGTCGGGGTGCGCGCCCTGGACGAGCATGTCGCGGACCTTGACGCGGTTCTGTCCTGTCGAGTCGACGAAGGACTGGGCCGTGGCGGCGCCGACGCCGGGGATCAGCACGGGCGTGTTGGCCCGGAGGTCAAAGCCGGTAAGACATGTGGCGGACGCCACCCCGATCTCGCCGGTGCGGGTGTCGATGATGATGATGGACCAGGTGGCGGAGGCCGCCCCCGTGGCTGCCAGGAGGGTTCCGGCGGCGACCATCGTCCGAACGATGCTGGCATTTCCCACGCGACCACCTCTTGTTTGGGCGTTCTCCCGAACGCGCCTCATCAGAACCTACACCAGATCGGCCCTCGGACAAAGCGGATTCTGCAGCGGAGACATAAACCTTGTCGCCGGCGGGTGCGGGCGTCCGACCGGGATCGCGCCAACCTTTGACCGAACCGGGGTAGGGCCTACCATCCCTGCCTGCTCGGGCTGCGCCCGGGCTGTGCCGCTGTAGCTCAGTGGTAGAGCGCACCCTTGGTAAGGGTGAGGTCGTGGGTTCAAATCCCACTAGCGGCTGTGTTGGTGGCGTTTCGGCAGGGCTTGGGAAGGCCCCTTCCGTGACGGCTACACTTGTCCCCCTTCCGGCGCGTGGCCGGACGGCACTTGGACGCCTCGGATTCATCCCCGAGCGCCCACGGCGTCGTGCTTCTATACACAGCCCCAAACCGCCGGGGTCGGACAGGCGGCAACGCGGCCCGATCCCAGTTTCCCGGGCGTCGAACTCAGGTTGGAGAACAGTCATGGCCAAGGGCGTATTCGAGAGAACAAAGCCACACGTCAACGTCGGCACCATCGGCCACATCGACCATGGCAAGTCGACCCTTACCGCCGCCCTCTCCGCCCGCTCCGCGGCTCGGTTCGGCGGCATCATCAAGTCCTACGCGGACATCACCAAGGGCGGCACCGTCCGTGACGCCAACAAGACGGTGACGATCGCGTCCTCCCACACGGAGTACGAGACCGAGAAGCGTCACTACGCCCACGTCGACTGTCCCGGACACGCCGACTTCGTCAAGAACATGATCACCGGCGCCGCCCAGATGGACGGCGCGATCCTCGTGGTCTCCGCGGCTGACGGCCCCATGCCTCAGACCCGCGAGCACGTGCTCCTGGCCCGCCAGGTCGGCGTGCCCTACATCGTCGTCTTCCTCAACAAGGTCGACCTGGTCGACGACCCCGAGCTGCTCGAGCTCGTCGAGGTCGAGATCCGCGACCTGCTCAACAAGTACGGCTTCCCGGGCGACAAGACCCCGATCATCCGCGGGCAGTCCAAGGCCGCCCT
>CAZPPG010000050.1:0-24822 GCA_964588385.1 uncultured Phycisphaeraceae bacterium | reverse complement strand
GTCACTCCGTCACTCCGTCACTCCGTCACTCCGTCACTCCGTCACTCCGTCACTCCGTCACTGGATCCCCCATGGCAACCGTCTGGCTCAACGGCAAGTTCGTCAGCATGCGTGATGCCAAGGTCTCCGCATTCGACGCCGGCTTCACGCACGCCGTCGGCGTCTTCGAGACCCTTCTCGGAGGCAACGGCGCCGCATCGCCCGATGGCCGACCCGCCCCTCGCAGCAACGCCGGCCCCTGGGCCATCTCCCTCACCGAACACATGGAACGCCTCCGCGACTCCGCCGCGGAACTCGGACTCGCCGAACACGTCAACACCGCCGCGCTTGCCGATGCCGTCCTTGAAGCCATCGAAGAGAGCACGCTCCCACGCGCCCGCGTCCGACTCACCTTCTCCGGCGGCGATCTCAACATGCTCGGCCGCTCCTGGGATAAAGCCAAGAACGCGCCCGACAACCCCACCGACGCCGACACCGCCAAGCAGCAACCCGCCTCCACAGGTGTCGACCCCACCGTCCTCATCGTCGTGCAGGAGGCCACCGCGTACCCCGCCGAGATGTACGAAAGAGGCGTCGCCGTCACCATCGCCGACATGCGCGCCAACCCCCTCGATCCCCTCGCCGGACACAAGACCCTCAACTACTGGGGACGACTCCGCGAACTCCGAGCCGCAGGAACAAAGGGAGCCGCCGAAGCCCTCGTCATGCAGGTCACCAACCACCTCTCCGGCGGCTGTGTCAGCAACGCCCTCATCGTCCGGGGCGACACCATCATCACACCCATCGCCCGCGGCGAGGAAGAAGCCGCAACCCTCCCCAGCCCCGTCCTCCCCGGCATCGTCCGCGCCTGGGCCCTCGAATGGGCCAACGACCGAGGCATCGTCGTCGACCGCCGACTCGTCACCATCGAGGACCTCCTCGGCGCGGACGAAGTCCTCCTCACCAACTCCTCATGGGGCGTCCTCCCCGTCGTCAAGATCGAGCGCGAAGCCGTCGCAGACGCCGTCCCGGGACGCATCGCCCTCGAACTCCGCCGCGCCTGGGAAGAGAAGATCGCCGAAGAGTCAGGCCTCTGACTTCGTGACTTCGCCCCCAAAATACACCCGCTCCAGATGCGCCACCATCCGCTCCGTGCTGAATCGCTCCGCGCACATCGCCCGTCCGCGTGAGGCCATCGCCGCACGCTCATCCGGATGCTCCGCCATCCACACGATCGCCTCGCGCAATCCCGCCCGATCACCCAGCGACACCAGCCGCCCGGTCGATCGCTCCTCCCCCACCCGCGCCGGATCCAGGCACGCCTCGCCCGTTCCATCCACGTCATACGCGACCACCGGCGTCGCGCACAAGAGCGCCTGAGGCACCGTCCGCGGCAACCCCTCGCGATACGAGGGATGCACCAAGACATCCATCGCCCGCATCATCCCCGGCACCCGCTCCGGAGGCACCAGCCCCGTCGTGATCACGCGCCCTTCCAGCCCCATCTCGCGCACCCGCGCCAAGAGCCGCTCCCGCCACCACCCATCCCCCACCCACAAGAGCTTCCATCTCGGCCGCGCTCGCAACTCCGCGCCGATCGCGTCCAGGATGTCATCATGCCCTTTGTGCTCGGCCAGCCGCGCCACCGTGCCGATCACAAACGCATCGGCCTGGATCCCAAGCCCCGCGCGCACCTCGTCACGCGTCTCGCCCGGCGCCGGCTCCAGAAACGTCCCGGTCTCCATCCCGCTGTAGACCGTCACATACTGGCCGGGCCTGCCGATCCCCCGTGACAGAAACTCGCGCGTCATCGCGTCCGCAACCGACGCGATCACGTCGCATCGCCGCGCCGCGTATCGCTCCGCGAGCGTGTAAACCAGGTTGTTCAGACGCACCTTCACCCGTCGCGCCGCCGACCCCTCGACCGGCATGAACGGCGGCCCATGGATCGTGTGAACCACACGCATCGCCTCGCCAGCCGACTCCCTCTTGACGCTCCAGCCCGCACCGCGCCCCAGAATCCCCGCCTTGCTCGAGTGCGTGTGCACCACATCAGGCCCAAGCTCGCGGATGAGCCGCCGCAACTGCCCGCGGCATCTCCAATCCCGCAGCGGGCTGACCTCCCGCACCAGGTCCGGCACCACATGAATGCCGATCGGCATCACCGCCTCACCCACGCGCCGCACCGGCCGCGCATCTCCAACCGACCTCACGCGCACCTCACCCCGCGCGCACCGCTCATTGAACCGCTCCACCCGCTCCAGCAGCGACCCCTCCGGCCCATAGATCGGCCCGAACGCAAGATGCACCGCGTGCCCCAGCCGCGCCTGCCCCTCGCACGAGAGCACCGTGTTCTCCTGCGAACCGCCCAGGATCAATCGCGTCGAGATGTGCAGGATCGTGGCCACGTCATTGAAGCGTATCGGGGGCAACACTCGTCTGAGTATCCCAAGGTACGATTCGCCAGGTCACCCTGCGCTGCTGAACTGAGGAATAAGGGGAAAGGTCTTGGCCAAGCAAAGGCGACGCTTCTTCGAGATCTCGGGCGGTGCAGGCACGCTGAAGGCCGGCCAATGGATTCTCAATAGCGCAGACGACGCCGCAGAGGCGATCCATACGCACTACCACTTAAACCACACCCTGCCTATCGACAACTGGCCCTCCGAGCCGCCGACATACTCGTACGAAGCGGTCGGCCCTCTAGCCCCTGATGTCGCCTGGACCTTCGGCAACACCTACTTTGTCGTCTCGGACCGCCTTCGCACCTTCGTAGAGAAACACGCTCCGAAGCATGCTTCGTTTCTCCCTGTTCGCGTCAAGGGTCCGGAGCGGAAACGTCTCCACGCCCACTACTGGGCTGTCCAATGGCGGCACGACATCAACTGTTACTCAAACCCGGATGTGTCCGAAGCCGATGTCTCGCGGTTTCCCGAGAACGTGCTCGTGACCCAGGTGCCTTACTCACATTGGAGCAAGTCGAAGATTGTCATCGTCGATGGGGCGCTCAAGCCGCTCCTCGATGCCGAGCGCTTCGTCGGTCTCCGCACCCGAGCCGTCAAGATGGACTACGGCGCGGACGAGCTTGTTCCGTGGAAGGACCCCCGCAACGGCAAGCCGATTCGAATCGAGAGGAAGATGATCCCCAGCGATCGATACTTCGATCCCAAGGCGTTCTTCGAGCGATTCCCACCCAACACCCCGGACGCACCGGTGCGAATCGATCCGTTCCAAAGCTACGTCCACTGGCACAGCGCGTTCGGCTGGCTTCGCGAGGAACACATCCGCACGCTGCTACAGAACGGATCTGGCCCGGGGCAGGCGCCAAAGGACCCTGAGTCTCCTTGGCAGGTCGTGATGCGTCCGAAGTCTCCTCGTCTCATCCGTCTTCTGACGAAACACGGAGCGGACTGGAACGTCGCGAACTCGATCGGCTACACGGCGCTTATGGCCGCTGCCGCCCAGCTCGACGAGGATGCCATCCGTGCTCTCATCAAGTGCGGCGCACGAATCAACGCTCGTAGCCGCTCCGGCAAGACCGCGCTCGACTGTCTGCTGGAAACCGCCGAGCATGAGAAGATCGAGAAGGCCGATCTGAAACGCATGGTGCGCCTGCTCACCCACTGAGCCAACGACGCCCCACGCCTCAATGCTGTTGGCCCGCCCCGCTCATCCGCTGACGCGCAGCGTCACGATCGTGATGTCATCCGGCTTGGGCATCAGCCCCGTGAACTGCCGCACCGTCCACATCAGGTGCTCCATCACGCGGGCCGCCGACACCGTGCCCGCCGGCTCGCGCGCCACCAGGTCACGCACCGCCTCCTCAAGCCGCTGGCGCCCCAGCTTCTCCCCCGCAAAGTTCCGCGCATCCATCAGCCCGTCCGTGTACACCACCACCACATCCCCGCGCTTCAGCTCGAACACCGTCCGCTCATACGGCTCCGTCGGATCGATCCCCAGCACCAGCCCGCCGCCCCGAAGCTCCAGCACCTCCGGCGCGCCCGTCCCGTCCTTCCGACGGATCACGAACGGCGGCTCATGCCCCGCCGACACGTACGTCAACCGCAGCGACTGCGGATCCACCACGCCGTACCACGCGCTGGCGAACTCGCTCTCCAGCGTGTCGCGGCACAGCGCCCGGTTCACCCTCCGCATCACCTCATCGATGTGATACACGTCCTGCACGTGCGCCCGCAGCGTCGCCCGCACGTGCGACATCAGCAGCGCGGCCGCGATCCCCTTCCCCACCACGTCCCCCACCACCATCCCGATCTGGTTGCCCAGCTCGAACGCATCATAAAAATCCCCGCCCAGCTCCAGCGACGGCTCGTATCGCGCCGCGATGTCGATCCCCGGCGCCGACGGCAGACTCCTGGGCAGCATCCGACGCTGCACGTCGCTCGCGATCGACAACTGACGCTGCACCAGCTTCTCATGGTCCTCGATGCGGAACAGCCGCGCCTGGTCCACCGCCGCCGCCGCCTGGTTGCCGATCGAACGGATCAGCCGCTTGTCCCACTCGTTGAACGTCCGCGCCGACTTCCCGTACAACCGGATCACGCCGATCGGACGCCCCCGCACCACCAGCCCCGCCGACAGAAACGCCACCACACCCTCGGCACGCACCTGCTCAGGGATCAGCACGCGCGGATCCTCGGTCAGATTCTCCGACATCACCGCCTCGCCCCGCAGCGCCAGCCGATCAAACTCCCTCCCCCGTGAAAGAGGCAGCGGGCTGTGGATCCACGCGTCGCTCAGGCCGCTGGCCGCCGCGTGACGCAGATCCTCCTCGCTCTCCTTGGCCACGCCGTCGGCGTTCTCCGGCAGCAGCACCACATTGCCGCAGTCAAGGCCCAACGCGTCCAGCGCCGACTCCAGCGCAATCTGCAGGATCTGCTCAACCCCGCCCCGCGCCTGCACCAGCAGCCCGCTCAGCCGATACAGCGCGCCGATCTCCTTGATCCGGTGACGCAGCTCCTCATCGTCCGTGCACAACTCCGACACAGCCGCCGCAACGTGCGTCAACGCGTGCGCCACCTGCTCCCACGCGTCCGCGTTCACCCGCGGCACACCCGGCATCAGCACGATCGAGCCGATCCGCTCCATCTCCCCGTTCTGGCCCCTTCCCCCCAACTGGTCCTTCCCGAGCACCAGCGGGATCTGCTGCGAACCCGCCGGCGCCGGAGGCGCCGCGTCGAGCACGCGCCACGGCGCACCCTGATCGCCCGGCACGATCGGGTGACCCGATTCGTCCCGCAGCTCAATGCTCACGCCCAGCAGTTGCGACAGCTCGTGGCACAGCCGCGCCAGCGACCCGTCGCTCAGGAACTCGCGGATCGAGCGTCGGCGCGGCGAACGCGCCGGATCGGACGAGCCGGAAGCCAGCGGGCCGGATGAAGAAAGAGCGAGAGTTCGATCAGCCGCCAACCGGCGCTCCCCCCGCGTCGTCCGCGGGCGCATTCTGGTTTGGAGTGCTCTGGTCTGGCGCACGCGCGGGCTCGCGGTCCAGGATCGGGATCCACACGCGCCGCACCAGCTCGACGAACCGCGAATCAATGGGGTTCGCCGCGCCCGACGACAGCCGATCGATGGAGTCCAACCCCTCGATCGTCACCGCGCGGTCCCCCGTCTGGAACCCGACGTACGCAAGCAGGATCGCCGACTCATATCCAAGCCGGTCCTGGCTCCGCGCGTTGGTCCGAAGCTCCTCGATGATCGTCGCGCAGCGCTCCGCCGACGGCAGCAGTCTCGGCCCATACCGCTCCCCCACCGCCGCGGGATTCGCACCCAGTGTCATCCGCAGATTCAACGCGGCCGACAGGAACATCCCCGCGCCAAGCTGCGCATGCACACGCCCGATCGACGCCGCCACGTCCCCCGGACGCAGCGCCAGGCACGTCGAGAAAGACTCCTCTGCGTCAAAGTACCGGCCCGATGCCAGGGCCTGCTCGCCCCGACGCATCCGCTCGCCGAACGCGCCCAGCCGCCCCTCGGCCGTCATCAGCAACTGATCCGTCTTCCCCGCCTGCTTGAGGATCAGGTCGATCGTCGTCTGGTTGTACAGCCGCACCGGCGCAGGCGCCGGTTGATCAACCGGCAACGCCGCGCCGCCGATCCCCGACTCCAGCGTCGTCGAAGAGTCCGCCCCGCCCTCAAGGGTCTGTCTCAGCTCATCAAGCTGCTTCTGCCAACTCTCCACGCTGCCCGCCGCGCCGTCCCCCAGCGTCGTGCCCGTCTGCTCCTTGTACCGATCCATCAGCGCGTCGTACGCCGTCTTCGCCGGCGCAACCGCAGGACGCGGCGCCGCCGGATTCGTCAGACCCGCCTGCGTGTTGACCATCGTCGAAGCCGACGCCGTCATCGCGTTCCGTGCCCCCGCGTTGCTCGCGGCGGGCGCCACGATCTGGCTCCCGTCCGGCGCGGTCGTCATCGCCCGAACGCCCCGCAGACTCGACGCCGTCAGACTCGTGATCGATCCATCCTCCTCGCGCCGCTGACCGAACGTCGCGGGCTTGAACGACTCGCTCGTCGTGTACGCCGCCGTCGAACGCAGAGCCCCGGTGCCCACGTGCGCGTTGGGCGAGATGTCCGAGTAGTCCTCGTAGTCCGTGCGCAGATCCACACGGTCAGAGCTCCCGATCCCCCGTGTCGCCGAACGCCGCGTCCCCGCCGCGTCCTGGCCCGTGAAGTCCGCACTCGTCGCGCCCGCGCCCGCGCGACGCACCAACAGCCCGCCCTGATCCCGCGCCAGGTTGCTCCCCGCGCTCGTGATGTTGCTCCCCGAGGTCATGCCGAACTGCGTCTGCAGCCCGCTGATCCCGCGCGAGGCGCCGGAGTTGAACCCGGGCGCGAAACTCGCATCACGCCGGAACGTGAAAATGTCCTCCGAACCCAGCGAGCCCCGGAAGTCCGAGCTCCCCGTATATCCCACGTCGCCGCGGAACGACCGGCCACCCGCCGCGTTCCCCGTCACGATCGCGTTCCGCACGCGCAGATCATCAATGAACGCCCGGCGGCTGCCGCCCGTGTTGTAGTTCGACTGCGTGTTCAAGCTCCGGTCCAGACGACGCCCATCACCCAGCGCGTTCTGCGCAAGCGCGGGCGACGCCACCACCGACACCGCGAGCCCGGCCATCGCCATCAGTCTCAAACCCGAGCTCAAACTCCTGCGTCCCATCATGCCCTCCTTCACCTCTCCGCCACCCGCTGCCGATCCCCCGCCATTCATCCCGCTTGCCCCGACTTCCCCCGCCGCCCGCCAAAGGCCCGCGGCCTCGGCGCACCGCCCCCCACCCATCTCTTCGTCCCGTTCGGGTGGATGTGTTCGCCACCAACGACATTGTATCGATGCAAGACCCTTCCAACAACCAAACAATCCGACCCGTGGCCGTTTGAAGCTCCGATCTCCGCATCCAAACCCCTACCATCCGCGCCCGGAGCCCCTCTCGGGGGCTCCCCGCCCGCAACGTCGCCCGGTCAGGAGTCCCGCCATGCCCCCCCCGCCCCCTTCAAGCACGCCCGCCCCCCTCTACATCACCACACCTATCTACTACGTCAACGACCGCCCCCACATCGGCCACTGCTACACCACCCTCGTCGGCGATGTCGCCGCGCGCATGGCTCGCCTCATCGGCCGCGACGTCTTCTTCCTCACCGGCACCGACGAGCACGCCGAGAAGGTCGTGACGTCCGCGACCCAGCGTGGCCTGACGCCCATCCAGTGGGCCGACCAGAACGCCGCGGAGTTTCGCGCCGCCTTCAAGGCCATGAACTTCTCCAACGACGACTTCGTCCGCACCACAGAGCAGCGCCACATCACCCGCGCCTCGGCCTACATCCAGAAGCTCGTCGACTCCGGCGACATCGCCCTCGGCGACTACGAGGGCTGGTGGGACGCCTCGCAGGAGGAGTACCTCACCGAGACCGTCGCCAAAGAGAACGACTTCAAGAGCCCCGTCACCAAGAAGCCCCTCGAGCGCCGCACCGAGAAGAACTACTTCTTCAACCTCCCCAAGTACGAGGAACGGCTCCGCCGCGCCATCGAGAGCGGCGAGATCCAGATCCTCCCCGAGGCCCGCAGGAACGAGGTCCTCGGCCGCATCAAGACCGGCCTCCAACGCGTCCCCGTCAGCCGCGCCATCAAGCCCGGCGATGCCGACTGGGGCATCAAAATGCCCGGCGATCCGAGCCATCGCGTCTACGTCTGGATCGAAGCCCTCTGCAACTACCTCTCCGTCGTCGACACGCCCGAGCGGCGCACCTACTGGCCTTCCGCCCGCGGCACGCCCAACACCGGCGAACCGCTCATCACCGCGCCCATCATCCACTTCATGGCCAAGGACATCCTCTGGTTCCACGCCGTCATCTGGCCCGCCATGCTCATGGGACTCGGCGAGCCCGTCCCCAAGACCATCTACGCCCACGCCTACTTCGTCTCCGAGGGCGTGAAGATGTCGAAGTCCCTCGGCAACTTCATCGAGATCGACCAGTTGAAGGCCTACGCCAACTGGATCGTCGAGGCCGAGAAGAAGGATGCCGAGAAGAACGGCCGCACGCCCAAGCCCATCGGCATCGACGCCGTGCGCTGGTTCCTCGCCACCCAGGGCCCGCTCGGCGCGAACGATGCCGACTTTGCGCACTCACGCTTCGTCGAGGTTTACAACGCCGACCTTGCCAACGGCATCGGCAACTGCGCCAGCCGCGTGGCCAACATGATCGAGAAGTATTTCGATGGCTCGGTGCCCGACCCCAAAGGCCTCTTCACCTTCAAGGAATCGTCGCCCGAACACCCGAACGCCACGTTCGACTGGAGCCAGTTGCCCACCACGCTCGCCGGCGGCTACACCAACCGCCTCGATCACGCCGAGCTCGGCGAGGCCCTGAAGACCGCCACACGCCTCGTCTCCGACATCGACATGTTCATCGGCGTAACCCGCCCGTTCACGATCGCCAAGAGCCTTGAGGGCGAGAACGGCCCTGCGAACCGCGATCGCCTCGCGGCAATCCTCTATTGCTGCGCCGAGGCCCTCCGCATCGCCTCCCTCATGCTCTTCCCCGCCATGCCCGAGAAGATGGCCGCGCTCTGGAAGCTCTGGAACTGCTCACCGCTCACCAACCCCGACGACTGCAACTCACCCTTCAAGGCCCCGCTCGCGGAACTCGCCCAGTGGGCCCATCCCATCCACGGCCTCAAGCCCGGCCAGAAGATCGCCAAGGGCGACGCGCTCTTCATGCGCGCCGACCCGAAGGAGCCCGCGCCGACGAAGGCGTGATGCGCCTCCCCCTCGCTCGCCATCAAACTCGTCGCCCGCGACGAGTTTGATGGCGCGCACTCCTTGGTCTCACTAAACTCCCACCACGCGTGCGTCATCCGCGACAAGTCCCCGCCCGGAGCCGCGCATGAACGACGTCACCACTTCCACCGCCCCACCCCGCCGCGCATCCTTCAACCTCTTCACCGCATTCCTCCTCCTCGCCACACTCACCCTCTCCCTCCTCGCCCTCCTCCTCATGCGCCAGAATCGCAACCTCCGCTCCGAAACCGCCGCCCTCCGACAACTCACCGGCGAAGCCGCACTCCCCACGGGCGAGATGCTCGCCTCGCTCGACACCTTCGCGCCAGCTTCCTCCGACACGCCCACACCCGACGCCATGTCCTTCCTCGACGGGCGCCTCGGCACCTTTCTCTACCTCTTCTCCTCCTCGTGCGGCTCGTGCGAAACCATCATGCCCCGCGTCGCCGCACTCTCCGCCCGCCACACACCCTCCGGCGTCGAGTGCTTCGCGATCCAGATCGACGCCAACGCCCCGGCAGACCTCGCCCACACCGACCTCGGCCTCCCCGTGCGAGGCGTCTATGAAGCCCCGCGCACCTGGCTCCGCCGCATCCCGCTCGTTCCCGCGCTCGTCCTCATCGATCACAACGGCGTGCTCATCCACGCCTGGTACGGCGCGCCCGATGAGCCCCAGTGGACCCAGATCGAAACCCAGCTCGCCGCGCTCTCCGGCGCGGAGTCATCCCCCACTCCGCCACAATGACAAACGCCCGCGCCGGACTCAACCGACGCGGGCGCGATGCTCAAACAAATCCGATCACTCCGTGTCGCCGCCCCACGGCACGCAGTTCCGCTGGCACGCGCGAGCCGCGTAGCAGTCGTTGCTGTAGACCTGGCCGTTGGGACAGATCACCGGCCGCCACACATCGAGGCAGTTCCCCTTGAAGCACGGGCCGCCCGGCGGGGCCGCGACAACCGTCGCCGCGGAGAGAACCACCGCGCCGACCACTCCAACCACGCCGCACTTCACCATCAACTCGAAACGATTGCGCTTCATCTTGACGCTCCAGCATTCAACAGATGGCCGCGCACACAAGGAGCCGCGAGCGCACGCCCACGACGCTCCCGAGCCCAAGATACCCGTGATCGAACGATGGGGCAAGAGAAGTCGGGCTGTCGGCCCGTGCATGCCCGCAGCTCACGCGTCAAAGAATGAGCACGCAAGCACTTGTGATCCGGGGGCATCGCGCAAGAAAAGCCCCCGGCTCGGAGCCGGGGGCGTGCCAATGGGCCCATGGTGTGGAGAGGGTCGTGGCGACCTCTACAGAACGCTCAGCACCCAAGGCCGAACGCGTCAAAGAAGTCTAGAAGGTCAAGCACATCCACAACCGTGTCGCCGTTGAAGTCCGCATCCACGCCGCCCGAGGAGCACGGCGCGGCCTGGCCCTCGCACGTCCCGAAGGCGTCGAGGTAATCAAGGAAGTCCAGGACATCCAGCTCCAGATCGCCGTTCACGTTCGCCGCGCACGTCACCACGAACGAACCGATCACGCTCTGCCACCCGCCGGAGTTCTGCACCTGGCCGATGTACCAGAAGGTCGCGTCGTCGTTGGGGTCGGTCGTGATATCGAAGTAGTCCCCCCAGCGTCCGTTGGCGCCGCTGTTGCCGATCGCGACCTGCGTCGCCGCGCCGAAGAAGCCCGCCGGATCCGTCGCCCGCCGCGCCGCGATGTACGTCGCCGGATTGGTCGTGCTGTTGCACCCCGCGACAACCATGCCCACATCGCCGTGACGATTCGCGCCGATCGCCGGGAAGAAGCTGCTGAGCGTCCCGCCAAGGTTCAGCGTGCCCGACTGACCCAGCGTCGGAGAGCCCGACGTCGGCCAGTTGTTCGTGTTCACCTGGTACCACCTGGCCTGGGCCTTGCCGCCCGACGAGATGCCGTGCCCGAAGAACAGCTTCCCGTCACGCCAGTGCGCGTTCATGATGCGCCCGTCCAGCACATCCACCTGACCGCCCGGATTCGGCGCATCCCCCGACGGATACGAGAACGACGTCACATTCACGAGCGCGGTCGAGAGCGAGGGCGCGGTCAACGGGTTCCGGATCGCCTGGATCCGCATCTGCGAGTTGTTCTCATCCGAAACAAAGAACGGCGCGATGTTGTTCCCCACGCACTGCGCAACCTGCACCGACGCCGCGCCCGAGTCGCGGATGTCCGCGAACGTCACCGGCGATCCGCTCAGCAGCGGCGTCTTGGGATACACCCTGAACAGCGCGCCGCCGAAGCCGCCCGCGTTCAGCCCGAACAGGTTCCCCGTCACGTAGTACGCGTCCTCGTCATATCCGAAGCCCGGGTAGTCCACCCAGTACGTCTGGCCGCCGCCCCCGGCGACCACCGAGTTCGTCCGATACTTGTACCACACGCCGTTCGGATCGCTGTCGTCCGACACCGCGATGTCAATGAACGACTGCGTGCTCCCGTACACCTCCAGCGCCACGATCACGAAGCGCTCCGCGATGTGGTCATAGAAGCACTTGGGATCGAACGTGAACGTCGAGGCCCCGACCTCCTCAAAGAACCCGGGCGAGCCCGTCGAGTCAAGGTTCGCCTGGAACTGCAGGTTCCCCTGCTTGTCGTGGATCGCGATCGCCATGTTCACCGTCGAAACGATGTGATTGGGACCCACCGCCAGCGTGATGTCGGGCGGCGTCCACGGCGTCTGCGCCATCCCCGGGAACAGCACATCCGGAGCCGCACGACCCGACGACAGCATCCCACCCACCTCAAGCCCCGCATCCACCGGCGCAACCGTCGGCTTCTTCGGCCTCTGGTGCGGCGGCAGGTTGCTCTTCATCCGCTGATCCGTCACCGCGCCCTTCACGTCCTGGATCTGCACCGGGAACGTCCGCGTGTCGATGATCGTCGCCACGCCCTCCGTCCACGCCACCTGCCCCGGCTCCGCAAGCACGATCGGCTTCAGCGCGGGCCGCGGATCCCCCGCGTCCCACTTGAACCCCTCAGGACCCGCAACCGCCGGAGCGGTGTGCATCTCCGCCGCCGCGACCGGCGCCGGCTCCGATGAAACCTCCGTCCGCGCCGTGGCCCGCTCGCCCGTGCCCGTGCACCCGGCCAGCATCAGCACGGACAGGGCCGACCCCGCCACGCACACCATCGACACGCCCGCAATCCCGCCGCCACGCACGCTGCTCTTCGCCATCTTGAGAACCTCCCGCGCGCCTCCGCGCACTGTGACCTCATGCCTCCCGAAGCCGAACTCCGTTATACCAGACTCCACACACACCCACCCGTACCTTGCCTTATGCCTTATGCCTTATGCCTTCCCTCTGCCCCTCTGCCCCTCTGCCCCTTCTCCCTCTCAACACCCCTGTCCGAACACATCCAGGAAGTCCAGGAAGTCCGCAACATCCACCACCGTGTCCCCGTTGAAGTCCGCGTTGCCGCTCGCGCCGCACGGCCCGGGCTGCTGGTCGCAGGTGCCGAAGTCATCGAAGAAGTCCAGGAAGTCCAGGACATCAAACTCATCATCCCCGTTGTAGTCCGCAGCGCACGACGGATCGCCGATCGTGAACGCCGGCGTCACGAACGAGCCCGTGTTCCCGCCCGCATCGCGGATCGTGACGCGGATCCGCGCCTCGTCCGTGTCGATCGCCGGCGCCGCCCACGTGTGCTGACCATCATTGATCGTGCCCGTCACGATCGCCGTCGGGAACGTCGCGCCGCCATCCGTCGAGAGCGCGATGTCCGCCAGGATCGGGAACACATCATCGTCGGAGATCCACTCGATCGACACGCTCTGCCCCTGCGCGAACGTCTCCCCGCCCAGCGGATACTGCACGAACGCCGTCGGATTCACGCCCCCCCTGTGCTCCGGGATGTGCATCACGATGCAGTGCATCACGCCCGCCGCCACCACCAGGTTCTGGCAGTTGATCTGCACGACCGTCTTGCCCGGCAGCGCGGCCTGCCACGTCGCCAGCGACTGCCCGTTGTACCCCGCCCCGTTGATCGTCGTGTTCGTGTACGTCGGGATCAGCACCAGGTCGTTGCACATCACCACGTTCGTGTACGTGTAGTGAACGCCGCTCACCGTGCGCGCCGGCGTTCTGTACACCGTCCAGCCGTTCGACGCGAACGCCGCCGCCGCGTTGTCGCAGATCACGTCCTGCGTCGTCCCCGGCTGCGCGGGCCAGTCGCTGATCACGATCTTGTCGTCCGCGATCACCTGCATCCACATGTCGATGTGCTGCGTCAAGTCCACACTCGTCGGGAACGGCGTGTACAGCGTCGTGTCCAGGTTCTGGTACTGCCGCCAGTACGCGATGATCTGCGCCTCCGTCAACGAGGTGTTCTCGTTGTTGATCAGCCGCGTCGCGTGCCCGTTGTCGTTCGCATCAAGGTGGAAGTTCCCGCCCCCGTGCACCAGGGGCAGCGCATACACCTTCTGCCCACGCGTCGTCCCGCCGAAATACCCGTTCAGCGCGTTGTCCAAAGGACGCGGCCGGTTGTACGTGTGGTCCACGATCGCCCGCACGTCCCCCTCGTAGATGTACCGCGGCCCGTAATCCCGGATCCAGATCGTGTCCGTCGAGCGCACCACATACTTGATCCGCGACGTGTTCGCGCTCGACGCCGCCATCGTCGTCTGCACCGTGCTCCGCTCCGATGTCGAGTCCACCACGATCCAAACGTCCGCGTCACCCACCGTCGTGATCTGCTCGATCATCTGGCGCTGGATCGTGTTCCACGACCCGTCGCCCTCCCACGCGAAGATGATCGACTCCATCGGCTCGTACTCGGCCACGCACTCCACCGGGCCCACAGGCGCCGACGCCGCACGCCCCACCGGCGCCGTGATCGGATTCCGCTCCACCCACGCCCGCTCTGCCTCCGTCATGCTCCGAGGAATCGCCGACCCCTCCGGATACGTCGGACGCTTCGCCCCCGCCGGCGCATCCCCCTGGCCCCACGCACCCCCCGCCATCGCCGCCATCAAGCCCAGACCAACAACCGCCCGAAGGGCGGAGAATCGCGCATGCCGCATGGGAGCGTTCCCTCTCTGATCTTCACATCAACCGACCAGGCGCCGACGCCCCTCGGGTGTCGCCCGCCCGCCTCAATCCGGAAACATCGCCCCCGGCCTCTGGACCGGGGGCGAGTCATGGCAGAATCCATCACGCCCGCTCACCGAGCCGGCGCCCGAGACCCGCTCAGCATCCCGTGCCGAACGCGTCAAGGAAGTCAAGGAAGTCCAAGACGTCGACCACCGTGTCGCCGTTGAAGTCCGCGTTGCCGATCGTCCCGCACGGGCCCGGAAGCTGGTCGCACTGCCCGAAATCATCGAAGAAGTCCAGGAAGTCCAGGACGTCCAGCTCCGTGTCCCCGTTGAAGTCCGCCGCGCACGCGGGCGGCCCATCGTTCACCGTCAGGATCGCCTCGTCCGAGGTCACCGCGCCGCACGCCCCCGTGACCGTCACGCGATAAGAGCCCGCGTCACCCGTCACCGTCGACGGGATCGTGTACGACGGCCCCGTCTCCCCGGGGATCACCACGAAGTTCTTCCGCCACACATACGTGAGCCCCGTGCCGGTGGCCGCCACCGTGAACGTCACCGGATCGCCCACCTCAACCGTCTGCGAGTCCGGCTGGTCGCCGATCGCCGTCGTCGTGTTGATCGTCAGGTTCGCCGCGGAAGACAGCACAAGGCTCGAGCACTCGTTGTCCACCGACACCGTGTAGCTCCCCTGGTCAAGACTCGTCACATTCGTCAGCGTCAGCGTGCTCGACGTCGCGCCCTCGATGTTGACGAAGTTCTTCCGCCACTGGTACACCGGGTCCGTGCCCGATGCCACCACCGTCAGCGTCACGTCAGACCCAGGACACGCCGACTGCGAGTCCGGCTGGTCCGTGATCACGATCGACGTGCATCCGCCTCCCGCCCCCGGAAAGTCGTACCCGATGAAGTCGAACACGTCCGTGTCCGACGCTTTGAAGTACGTCGGGTAGAACGTCTGCCCGCCCGAGAACGCCGGATCCATGATCCCGATGTTCGCCGTCTGCTCACGGAAGTGCGACGCCTGGTACGGCGTGCCGTCCGACATCCGATACTCCGCCGAGATCAGGTCCGAGTTCGCGTCGTCGTTCGGCGTGTTGTAATCCACAAGACGCGCCGTCGTCGTGAACTCCGCCGTCGTGTCCGGGTTGTAATCCCCCGTGCCGTCCGTCCGCTGATACCGCAGCAGATCCATCATCTCGAACTGGCCGCCCGACTGGTTGTCCGCCGCCGACACAAACCCCAGCGCGTGACCCACCTCGTGGATGATCACGTCAACCAGCGAGATCTGAGACCCCGTGATCCCGTTCGCCGGGTTGTAATCGAACGAGAAGCCCGAGTTGTACACCATGTCGCCGTCAGCGCCCGCCACAGCCCCAACCGCCGCCTTGTAGTTCGCCCACGTCACGTCAACCAACGTCTCGTTCGTCACCGTCGACGTCGTGCCGTTGTAACGCACCCCGATCGAAGGCACCGGCGGCAGGAACGTCTGCAGCGTGTCGTTCCCGTCCATCCCAGCCGCCAAACCGTTCCGCACGTTCGTGTACGAACGGTTGTTCAGGAAGTTGGAACTCGTCGCGCCGATCACCCCGCTCCCCAGGTTCTGGAACGACACGTTCACCGTCACCGTGATCGGATCCGCGAACTGCGACTCCAGAAACGCCTCCGCCAGACCAAAGCTGCTCACCGCCGCGCCAGGAACGCTCCCCGCCAGCACGAACACGATGTTGATGTTCGTCGCACGACCCGCCCGCGGCGTGTCCACCACGATCACGTCCCCGCCCTCAACCCGCGCCCTGTGCTCGGCCCGAACCGCACGCACCTCATCCGCGCTCATCGGCGCCCGATTGAAACACATCGGACGCCAACGCTCCTCGTTCTGGTCCGCAAGCACCTGCTCGCCCGTCGCGTACAGCGTCGTCATCTGCGGTGGCAGCGGAAACCGCAGCAGCGGCTCGCCCTGCCGGAACCCGGGATACGCCGCGTAGTCCGCCAGCGTCTGAGCGCCCGCGGATGCCGTCGCCGCCGCCGCCAGAACCACCGCCGCCGCCAACCGCACGCCCCGACCAGTACCCGCGTGACCCATCTCGCTTCTCCTCAATGATTCGGAATCACGCAGCGCGCGCCCGAAGTTGACAATCACAACACAGCCGCCAAACCGGCGGACATCATCCGATTCGACCCCGCCCTAGGGCTGGTTCCCCATCTTCCAAACTCACGCTCTCAAGGCAAGACATATCGGGACACTCGCCACTCCCCTTGCTCCCTCTGCTCACCTCTCTGCCAAACCACGCACGAACAAAGTCCTATAACCACTGACCGCCCCGCCATCACCACCGCCCCCACCATTCCCCGCACGTCGGGCCGGCCCCCGCTCACCATCGGGAGCACCGGACCCCCATTCCTATACTCTCCCCCCTCGGGCCGGCACGCCCGCGGCATCAAAGTCCATGTCCGGGCCGCAACGCCCCATCCCACGTCGCAAGAAAGGCCTCTCCCGTGTCAGCCCCCTCCACATCAGCCCCCACCGTTTCTGCCAAGCACTACGACCTCGTCGTCATCGGTGGCGGCCCCGGCGGCTATCAGGGCGCGATCCGCGCCGCACAGCTCGGCATGAAGGTCGCCATCATCGACCGCGCCAAGCTCGGCGGCGTCTGCCTCAACTGGGGCTGCATCCCCTCCAAGGCCCTCCTCTCCAACGCCGAACTCATGGAAAAGCTCGCCCACGGCGACTTCTGGGCCCTCAAGATCCCCGGCAAGATCGAGTTCGACTGGTCCAAGGTCATCGGGCGCTCACGCGATGTCGCCTCGAAGCTCAACAAGGGCGTCGAGTTCCTGATGAAGAAGAACAAGATCGACCACTACGTCGCCCACGCCAAGGTCACCCAGGCCTTCAAAGGCCCCTCCAGCCCCTGCAAGGTCGAGATCTACGACTGCAAGGTCGAGGAAGAGCGCACCGACTCACCCGCCACCCCCGCCGCCAAGCCCCGCGAAACCATCACCGCCACCAACGTGATGATCGCCACCGGCTCCGTCGCCCGCGATCTCCCCTTCGCGAAGTTCGACAATGACAAGATCTGGGGCGCGCGCGAAGCCATGTTCAATAAAGAGAAGCCCCGCCGCCTCGTCATCGTCGGCGCCGGCGCGATCGGCATGGAGTTCGGCTACTTCTACCACTCCTTCGGCTCACAGGTCACCATCGTCGAGATGATGGACCGCATCCTCCCCGTCGAGGACGAGGAAGTCTCCAAGAAGATGGGCCAGCTCTACACCAAGAAGGGCTTCACCCTCAAGACCTCGCACCTCACCACCGCCATCGAGAAAACCAAGGACGGCGTCAAGGTCACCATCGCCCCCGTCGTCAACGGCAAGCCCGACGAGTCCAAGAAAGAAACCATCGAAGCCGACAAGGTGTTGTTGGCCATCGGCGTCAAGGGCCGCTACGACGGCCTCTTCGACGCCTCGCTCGGCCTTGAGACCGTCAAGGACCACATCAAGACCGACTACCAGCCCGGCGTCACCGTCAACCAGCCCGTTGACTACAAGACGAATCTCCCCGGCATCTACGCCATCGGCGATGTCATCGGCCCGCCCTGGCTCGCGCACGTCGCCGGCGAAGAGGCCCTCACCTGCGTCGAGCGCATCGCCTGGCGCATGGATCCGAAGAAGCACCACGAGCCCCTGCCCATCGACTACTCCGTCATCCCCGGTTGCACCTACTGCCAGCCGCAGGTCGCCAGCGTCGGCTTCACCGAACAAGCCTTGAAGGCCAAGGGCCTCGTGAAGGGCAAGGACTACGAAGTCGGCCTCTTCCCCTACGCCGCACTCGGCAAGGCCATCGCCGCCGCACACACCGACGGCTTCACCAAGATCATCCGCGGCCTGCCCCGCGGCGAGATCCTCGGCGCCCACATCATGGGCGACCAGGCCACCGAACTCATCGCCGAGCTCTCACTCGCGCGCCGCCTCGAAGCAACCACCGAAGAACTCATCTACACCGTCCACGCCCACCCGACCATGCACGAGTCCGTCCGCGAAGCCGCCCTCGCCGCCGAAGGCCGCGTCATTAACGCCTGACCGCGCCCTCTCCTCACCCGCTCCCCATCCTCCCATCCACCCGAGAACCCATGGATTGCAGTCCATGGGTTCTTTCCTTTCCAATGCACCACTGGCCCGCTTCGGGTCAGTGCCCTTCCGTAACCCTCGAATGGGCTTGCATGGCGACCATTCGGCGATAAGCTGCGACAGCAATCCCCCGATCCTCGGTAGGCGATCGGGCCAACGTGGAGGTAGCCGCTGTGCAGAAGAATCCGATCGTTCCGTTACAGGCCTTTGCACTAAGTGTCGTTGCCGTAAGCACACTCGCAAGCGACAGCGCGCACGCCCAGTGCTCGCCACCGGGTTCGACTCACACGCTCGCCATGGGCGGCACGTCACGTTCTGGCGACGGATCCGTCACTCATATATATTATTACTACTTTGTCAATGATCCCGAGAATCCATGTCCCGCAGGCTGTTGGTATCCAAACGGCCTCTTGAATGGATCGCCCCTTGGCGGCACCGTCGTCGACACCTTGGGTTCGAACAACTACGTGTTGCGAACTGGTGTGATTGCTACCTCTTGCACCCGGCTGGTCACCATTAAGTGTGGAAGCGACACGGGTAGCGTAATAGGCACCTACGTCATCCCCGGCAACGGCTCCTGCACAAATGAACTTGACCTCTTTTACGGGCGATTCAAGCCCTACCTGCGAAAGAACATGCAGCCGACCAAGGTCCGGTTCGGTTGTGTGAAGTCAAGTTGCCGCGCCACAAAGGGAGGTGTAAGTGGGCTTCTTGCCGGCACCGTCGAACTCTTCCGCTACGCCCATCCCACCGAGATCTATCGCTGGAAGCGCGCCGAGAACGAGTCAGTGATCGTCGACGGTCCGCAGTCCTCCGGCAGCATCGTCTCGGGCGCAAACACCGCCGTGCTGACCATCTCGGAACTCGGAAGCGCCGACGAGGGGCTGTATCTGCTTGAGGCATCAGATGATGGCGGCTCAACCTACCACATCGCCGACTCAGTCCAGCTCTACGTCGATCGCCCCGTCGCAAACATGGTCCAGATGCCGCAGGACCGCGAGGCATGCCTCGGAGGCACCACCGAGTTCCGCGTCATTGCCGACGAGCCGTCGGGCGTCGCCACGATGTACCGCTGGTACCGTGACGGAAACCTTCTGCGCGACGGCGAGGTCGCCGGCGTCGGATTCGTGAGCGGTGCCCAGACGCCCCTGCTCACCATCGACGGGCTTGAAGCGACCGCCGCGGGCCAATATTCCTGCCAGGTCCTCAGCGATATCTACACCAATAGCACATTCGACATCGCGCTGACCATCAGCAACAACACATCACCGCCCGTCGTTCTGGAGCCCCCGCAGGACGTCACCGCCGCCCTCGGCACCGAGGCCTGGATGATCGCCGACATCGAAGTTGCCGAGGGTCAGATGCCCAGCTTCCAGTGGCGGAAGAACGGCATTCCGATCTACGACGACGGCCGCATTGAGGGCACCGAGACCGAGCAACTTGTCTTCAACACCGTCACAACCGACGACGTCGGCAGCTATGACTGCATCATCACCCGAGGCTGCGCCAGCACCACCACCGCCGCCGCAACCCTCACCCTCCCCTGCCCCGCCGACTACACCGGCGACACACTCGTCGACATCCTCGACTTCCTCGACTTCTTCCAGGACTTCGGAACCTGCGACCAACTCCCCGCCCCCTGCGGCACGCTCGGCAACCCCGACCTCAACGGCGACACCATCATCGACATCCTCGATTTCCTCGACTTCCTCGACGCCTTCGGCAACGGCTGCTGATCGCACCACCTCTTCCCATCTTCACACCAAACCGCCAAATCCGCAGTCCCCGGCCTTGGGTCTCTTTCATTCAGCTCGCTTCGAGCAGCGGTCCTCGCACGTGCTGCCGCGAGCAACCGCCATACGGCATGCCACCCATGAACGGGTGCGAGCAAAGACATTTTCCCACATTTGGCTTGCTTGGCATCCCCAAGATCTCTACTTTGGGCCCGCTCGCTCGCCGTGAGCGATGAGTTTCTGCTCACCGTGTGTGGAGGTTTGACGATGCGTTTCGGAGCTGTGTTCGCCGTGCTTTCCGCCATGGCTGGAGCCGCTGGCGCTGTCGACATCTATGGCATCACGTTCGACGGAAAGCTCATCTCGATCGATGCCTCGACAGGCGTGGGAACACTCATCGGCAACACCGGCCTTACTGGTGTGGAATCACTTGAGTTCAATCCAGTGACAGGAAAGCTCTGGGCAATCGCCGGCAGCCGCATGCTCTACACCGTCGATCCGGTGACCGCGGCACCGACATTGGTTGGCGCCACGCCCTTCACCTTTGTCGAAGCGCTCGCCCACGACGAGAGCAGCAGCACGCTCTATGGTGCCGCGAGCTTCAGCTCCGGCGAGAGCGCCGAGTTCCTCGCACGCATCGATACGTCAAACGGTGCAGGCACGTCCATCGGCGTCTTTGGGAGCGGCATGACCGACGTCGACGCCCTGGCGATCACCTCCGATGGCCGCATCTTCGGCGCCGACCTGTTCAGCGGCGTGTTCGGCGAGATCAGCTCCACCACGGGCCTCCTCACGCCTGGCCCGAGCACGCGTCCGTTTTTCGTGACCTTCGATTTCGGCCCGGACGACACGCTCTGGGGCTCCACAGTGCCGAACGCGTCCGGCGGCGCCAGCACGCTCTATCGAATCGATGCCGCAACCGGTGACGCCACCGCCGTGGGCGATATCGGATTCAACAGCATCTCGGGACTCGTCGTGCTTTACGCCGACTCCTGCCCCGCCGACTACAACAACGATGACCTCGTTGACGTCCTCGACTTCCTCGACTTCTTCGACGACTTCGGCCAGTGCGACCAGCTCCCCGCCCCCTGCGGCACACTCGGCAACCCCGATCTCAACGGCGACACCATCATCGACATCCTCGATTTCCTCGACTTCCTCGACGCCTTCGGCACCGGCTGCTGATCACGCCGCCGCTCTTACATCCGAGAGCCCATGGACGCCCGTCCATGGGCTTTCTACTTTCCGTCGACAAACCGCGGCCCGCCCCAACCATCCGCCCGCCATTCCCCTCCTGTCGCCGGCCTTTGCCACCACGCAAATAGACATTGTGGCGCCGGCCCTTTCCTTTATACTGCTCGCGCTTCCCGTCCGAATGATGGAGAGCCCCCGGGGGTGTCACCGGGCGCGTTGCGCCCACCCTTGCAGGAGCCCATCGATGCAGGTCCGCCCCACGCCCTGCACGTACGGCAATCCCGATGGATTCCACGGCGACGGATTCGTCGACATCATCGACTTCCTCAGTTTCCTCGACACCATGCCCTCCGCCTGCATCGAGTTCTGAACCCGCTCGACCCGCGCTCACGCGCTCGGCTTGTCCTGCTTGTCCGCCGCATCGTTCTTTGGCTGCTTGCGCGTGACCGCCGTGCTGTCGCGCTCCGCGAGCTTGCCGAGTGCCGCGGGGAGTTCGATGCCCGCCTGCTTGGCCAGCTCATGCAGACGCGGCAGCGAACCGACCAGACCCGACAGGAAGTCGGCGGTGGTGTTGCGGCCGTCCCCGCCATTGCCGGTGTCCCACACCGTGATCTTGTCGATCTTCAGCCCCTGGATCGCCTTGACCTGGTGCTCGACGAGCTTGGGCAACTGCTCGATCAGCAGCAGCGTCGGTCCGACCGCCGGATCGCTTCCACACGCCTCGATCAGCTTGCGGTAGCCCTCGGCCTTCGCCTCCATCACCTGCTGCACACCCTTGGCCTCCGCCTCGTACTTCGCGAGGATCGCGTCGGCCGTGCCCTGCGCCTCGCGCCGGACCTTCTCCGCCTCCGCTTCCGCGGCGATCTCGATGCGGCGCTTCTCGATCTCCTGCGGCGCGATCTGGTCGCGCGCCAGCCGCGCCAGTTCCTGATCGCGCTGCGCCAGCATGATCGCTTCCTGGGCCTTGGCCTGCGCGACCTGTGAGCGCTTGGTGGTCTCGGCCTGGATCTCCGCGAGCTTGGCGTTGCTCTCGGCCATAGTGGCCCGCGAGCTGTTCTCGCCCGTGGTCGCGGTGGCCTCGGCCTCCGCGACGCGGACGCGCTGCTCCTGCTCGGCGTGCTTCTTGGCCGCAACCGTCTCCGCCTCGCGCTGGGCCATGGCGATCTCGCGGTCGCGCTTGGCCTGGGCCTCGCCCTTGATCGCCTCGGCCTCGAACGCCGCGACCTTGACGCGCTGCTCCTGCTCCAGGTTCTTCTGCTCCTGGATCGCCGCCGCCTGCTCGCGCGTGACGTTCACGGTCTTCTCGCGCACGGCCATCGCCTCGCCGGTCGCGCCCGTCTGCTCCTGCTGCGCGACCTCGACCTTGGCGCGGTTGATCGCCTCCGCCGCGGCACGCTTGCCGATCGCCTGGATATACCCCGACTCGTCCGTGATGTCGCGCACGTTCACGTTGATCAGCACCAGGCCGATCTTGTTCACTTCCTGGGCCACGTTCTCGTTCACGAGGGTCATGAACTTCTCGCGGTCCTTGTTGATCTCCTCAATCGTGAGCGTCGCGATCACCAGACGCAACTGGCCCAGGATGATGTCCTGCGCCAGCTCACGCACCTGCTGCGCGTTCAGGTTCAGCAGCCGCTCCGCGGCGTTGTTCATCAGCACATGATCCGTCGAGATCGCCACCGTGAACGTCGAGGGGACGTTCACGCGGATGTTGTTGAGCGACAGCGCGCCCTCCAGCGGGATATCAATGACCATCGGCTCCAGCGAGAGGTACGAAAAGTCCTGGATCAGCGGCCAGACAAACGTGCCGCCGCCGTGCAGACACTTGGACGCCTTGTTGGACCCGACCTTTCCATAGATCACAAGGATGCGGTTCGAGGGACACCGGCGATAGCGCGTCGCCAGCAGGATCACCACGAACATGAAGAGCAGCACCACCGCGCCGATGATCCCGAAGAACCACACCGGGTTGGTGCTCCTGGCGGGCGCGGCTGCAATCAGAGAAATCAGCTCATTCATCGGACAGGACCTCCCTCAAAGCAACAAGTCGGACTCACCCCACACCGACAACCTCGACCGTGTTGTCGCTGTTGACCTTGACAACCTTGACGCGCGCCGACGACGGCAGCGGCCCGCCCTCCGTCGTCGCGTTGACGATCCGCTGACGCCCGCTGACCACGAGCTTCACCTGCCCGCGCCCGCTCCCCGCGCCCGGCACGCTCACATAGACATCGCCCTCTGTGCCCACGGCCTGCCTCATGGAGACGGTGCCGTCGGATTGCAAGGAGACCACGCCGCGGAGGAGCATGGCCAGGATCCAGACCATGAGCACGCCGCCGCCCACCGCGCCAACGATGCTCAGCATGATCCCGCCGTTCATGCCGTGATAGACGCCCAGCCCGCCCCAGCCGAAGCCCATGGCGAACGCCGCGATGCTCTGCAGCGAGAGGGCCTTGAACGCGCCCGTGCTGTCGCTCCCATCCAGAGCCCCGTCCGACGGCACATCGACATCGGTGTCCAAGGAGTCCGCGCCCACGAACATGAGCACGAGCTTCAGCAGAAACACCAGCGTTCCCGCGACGGCGGGCACGCCAAACCACGCGGCTTGTCCCGACATGAGCATGTCAAGCATGGCGACCTCCGATGCCGCATCGTACCAACAGCGGCCCGGTCGCCCCGAACCGCCCCGCCGGCGGCCCATCGGCCCCGTGAATCTCCGCTGCAACTACTCTTCGGAGAGTGGGTTGCAGGGTTTCGCACGCGGCGTCCCACCCCGCGCGCAGCGCTATGCAGGGTCGGTTCGGCACCCGGGCGGCGGGCGGCTCACCCCGAAGCTCCGCCACGGGGCTCCAGCCGCATCATCGTCGCCTGCATGATCGCCACGCACGTCTCCGGCTTCCCCTCCATACAGGCCACCACCTCAGCAGTCGCGACCCCCATCGTCCGCCCGACTCGCACCGCGCGCCCGCGCGCGACAAACCGCTCCCCCACCGCTGGTGCCAAGAGGTTGATCTTGAACTCCACGCTCAGAACCGCCGACCCATCCGACATCTTCGTCAGGCACGCATAGCCGCACGCCGAATCCGCGATGGTCGCGATCGCGCCGGCATGAACATACCCGTGCTGCTGCTGAACCGCCTCCGACCAGGGAAGCTCAATATCAACCTCCCCGTCGGCAACCCGGGCCAGCCGCGCCCCAAGCGTGGAAAGCAGACGCTGACGATTGAACGATTCTGCAATGCGATCGCGAAGCGGTGAAGTGGTCATCGACACAGGATACGCCGCAGCGCATCGCTCCAACATTCTCCCGCTGCAGAGAGCGACGCACTCATGGCCTCTCGCATTCTGCCGACCCTTCAGGACTCAGCATCCAGATCCCCCGCACACGCCCATGACCCCCGCCCGCTGGGCCTTGGTGCCTCTTGCCTTTTGCCTGGTGTGCC
>CAZPPG010000049.1:0-25045 GCA_964588385.1 uncultured Phycisphaeraceae bacterium | reverse complement strand
GCTTTGTCAAGCTCGAAGTCGGTGAGGGCCAGAAGTCGGAGCTGCTCGAACAGTCGGGCCAGTCCTTCGAGATCATTGAGCGTCGCGACGTGCTCCGGGCTGGACTCGACAAACCGCCTGAAGGCGACGCCATCGGCGACGCGCACCTCGTCAACGGTCTCGAGATAGGCCTCGACGGACCTGAGCAGATTCTCCTTCATCTGGATGCGCCGCTCGGAGTTGTTCTCACCGAGCACCTCGGCGACCGTCTGAAGGGCTGACGTGACGACGGACTGTGTCAGTCGGCTCTCCGTGATGCGCGTGTCACGGGGCTTGTAATCGGGGACATTGGGCAGGTCGTCGTAGACTGCGCGACCGACGAGGGCCTCAACAAGCGTCTGAACGTCCAGGCCACGGGGATCGATGCCGATCTCGCGGAGCTGATCTTCCTGGGCGGAGCCGATCGACGTTCCGCGCCTGACGTTGCCGCTCTGCGACTCACGGGGAGCGGCGCCGGCGATCGCTTCGCTGACGTTGGTGTTGGTCGGGCCCTGGGCCCGCAGATCGAGCACCGTCTGATCGCGGAAGAACAGGTCCTGGGTGAGAGACCCGAACGCCCGCTGAGAGAACCCGCTGAGGGTGGAAGAGAATCCCGAGCCGGTCTCTGTGGCCAGGAAGACGAGTCCGTCGCCATCGAGCGTCGGCGTGGTTGAGAAGCTGATCTGCTGGCTCGCGACGAAGTCAACGCCCTGGTCGGTGCCGGGTGCCTGCGGTCCGAGGATCGTGCCACCGTCGCGGGTGCGGATCACAATGCTGCCCGCTTCCACGGAGATGTCGCCCAGCGCGGAAAGGTCGCCGAGGAATGCCTGATCAGCGGTGATGTTCAGGTCGCCCAACGCGGAGAACTTGTCGTTCTTGGCCATCTCGAATCGATCACCGGACGTGATCGAGATGCCTTCACGCGAAACGATCGTCGCGATCTGCGGGACCGTGTCCCGTGCGATGGGATTAAACTCCAGGTGTAACAGGGGACGAGTGGCGCCGATATCCCCGCCAAGCTCGATCACGGGAATCGCGGCCGGATCGGCTGGAAGGTTGGCCGCGAGCGTCTCGGTCTGAAGTGTGAGGCCCGCGCTCACGCTGGGGGCCGCGTCGATCGTGGATGCGAATGCAACGCCGCCCAAGCCGGTCAGAGCGACATCCGAAGCGAGCAGAACGCGCGGCTCGATGCTGACGATGCCGGTTGATGCGACATCTCCGTTCAGGATCACTGAGGCGCTGCCGCTCGTGTCGGCCACGGTCAGGCGAGAGAGTGGCGAGGCGTTGCCGACGCCCGCAAGTTGGATCTGTCCGCCGGATCGGATGGCCAACTCGCGTGCACCGCCCGATGAGTTGACACCCTGGCTCAGGGAGATCTGGCTGCCGTCGAGCGTGACGTTGCCGGTCAGCGAAACGGGACCGGCAATCGCGATGGGCTGCGCGGCGTTGATGAGGCTTGTCCCAAGTAGCACGGCGCCCGCGCCGTCCTGCGTGAATGCGCCGCCGTACGAAATCGCGGAGCTTGCGGGCAGGCGAAGCTGGCCCGCGTTCGTGATGGTGATTGGTCCCGCGCCTTCGGCGGCGAGTCCTCCGAGAATGTCGAACGCGCTGCCGTTGAGGTCGATGCCGCTCGCCCCGGTCGTCGAGAGATTCCCGGAGAATGTGGAGAGTCCGGATCCGGCGATCTGCGTAACCGAGCGGGCTGAAATCGCTCCGGCCGTCACGTTCCTTGCATTCGTGATCACAAGGTCGAGAAGAGGGGTCACAGCCCCCACCGCTCCGGAAATGGTGACGTCGCCCAGAGAGCCCGCGTTCAGGGTCAGACTGCGGGCCCCGTCCACTGATCCGAGCGAGATGTTCGCGCCAGCCCCGCCACCTGTCGTGAGCGTGACAGGCGAGGCGCCGAGGGTGCCACTGCCAGCGAAACGCTGAGCGCCGACCGTGGTGGTGGTTGCCAGTATGATCGAAGGTGCCTCGGCGTCGATCGAGCTGAGGGGCGTTGTGCCGCCAACTGGGCCGCCGAATGTGATCTGTCCCGCGAGAGCGCGGATGGTGACATCCGAAGCGCCGTTGAGAGACTGTTGGAACGCGATGGAGCCATCCTCGGCCGTGAACCGCGGGCTTGCCCCGGCCACTGAAACAGGACCACGGAAGGTCTGGTTCCCGCTAGTGTTCACACCGGCGGTTGTGATCGACGTGCCCGTGATGTCGACTGTCTCAAAGGGAGTCACGTCCCCAACAACGCCGCCGAGTATGACGCCTTGCGAGCCAGCGTTGAGGACAAGGTCATTCGCGCCATTGATCGTGCTGGAGAAATCGATTGCGGCGCCCCCGCCGCCATTTGTGGCGAAGGTGGAGCTGCCGGGAATTCCGGCTCCACCATCGAAGACGACGGCCGGGCCATTCCAGTCCTGCAGACCGACCGTGCGCATCTGAGACCCGCCGAAACGCAGCAGCCCGCCGGTCGCGTTCATCGACGCGGGGCGGGTAGCGTCGCCGATATCTCCGGCGAATGAAATGATTCCGGCGCCAGCGTCGACCGTGACTGCCCCCGAGGCATTCAGCGATCCGTTAAACGAGATGTCGCTGCCTGCCGCTGCGAAGTCCGGATCTGTACCCGTCGCGACGACCGAACCGTTGTACACCTGCACGCCGGTGGTTGTTGCGCCTGGGAGCGTGATCGTCGCCGCGGTACCGGTCAGCGAGGAGAGCGGGGTCACCCCTCCAATCAATCCCTGCAGATCGATCGAGCCGGTGCCCGCATTCATCGTGAGTGCGTTCGCACCGTTTACAGGCCCGGTGATGGTGATGTCTCCACCCTTGGGCAGACTGACGCCGCCCTGGGTGGAAAGCGTGACACTCGCACCCAGAAGCACCGCATCGTCGATGATGATGTCATTGCCGTTCGTCGTGATGCCAGCGTTCAGCGTCGTTGTGGCGTCGGGCCCATCGATGAATACAGAGGCGTTGTCCGCCCCGGTCAAAGTGCCGTTGACCGTCACGGCGCCGCCGAATGGCGTGAGAATGCGAACCGGGTCACGGAACGTGATGGGTCCGGTGACGATCGCATGGGCGCCGTTATCCTCGCGCCCGATCGTGATCTCTGTGAAGCCGTCGGCGAGGAAGCCGATCTCGGCGATGGTCAGGTTCAGCGGTGCGCCCGATGCCCCCGACGCGATGGTGATGCCCAGGTTGGGCGTGCTCGGCTGAAGGACGATCGTGTCACCGGATACCGAACCCGTCAGATCGATCTCGTCGCCAGTGAGCGTGATGCCTGAACCTGCGCCGCCCCCGCTGCCTACGGCGACACCCCCGACGGAAATCGTGCCTGTGCCGGAGGAGAGAGCGATCGTCTGCCCGGCGGCGGAGCCGATCAGCGAATCCACCGCGAGGTTGGCGTTCCCCGTCTGCACCCCGAGTCCCGTCGAGAGCGACAGGTCGGTCGTGCCGCCCACAAGCGAGACGGGGTCACTAGAAGAGATGAACTGCGTTACACCGGAAGACAGCGTCTTGACCAGCGAGGAATACGTCTGCTGGTTCGCGCGATAGATCAGCCCATTGAACGTAATGGACGTCGTCCCGACGATCGATGTGATCCCGCTCACGCCTTCTCCCGCCGCTCCGATCGCCTCAAGGGCGATATTCGCAGCGGCAACCGAGAGAGAATCGAGCGCTGCGCTCGAGCCGATGACGCCGTTGAGCGAAGCGTCTCCCGAGCCGGCAACGATCGACAGCGTCTGAGCGCCGTCGACGGTGCCGTCGATCTGGATGTCATCGCCGGCGGTGCCGGCCGTCTGAATGGTCACCGGCCCGGCAAGTGTGACCGGGCCCGTGATCTCGATGGCGCCGTTGCCGGTGCTCGTGAGATTCGAGTTCAGGCTCACGCCTCCCGCGCCCGTGACGGTCTGTGACGTGTTCGTCGTGACCGCCCCAAGCTCAACCGACCCACCGGTCACATCGACCGAGTGCAACGCAGCGCCGGCCCCGATGGAGCCGTCGAAGTCTGCCAGACCGTTTGCGACAACGCTCAGCGTCTCCGACGCGCCGCCAGCGGTTCCGTCGATTGTGGAGCTGAAAGTCGCATCCGTCGACGCATTCACGCCGAGGTCGGCGTCTTCGGCCAGGACGACGGGTCCGGTGAACTCGACCGCACCCGCACTTGAAACCACATTGGAGAGCGGGTTCTGGATCGAAATGACCCCGCCCTCAACATCAAACGCGCCGCCGCGATACGTCGTGCCCGAGAGCGAGAGCGTGCTGGTCGCGGTCAGAGCCGTCGAGCCGACGACACCATCCGCAGACGCCCCGACATCCGCGACAGTCACATCCGCGCCGGTCGCCGTCAGCGAGGCAATCGCCCGCGTCGCGCCGGTGGCGCCCTGGAACTCGACATTGCCGAGTCCGGCCTGTGCCGTGAGGCCAAACGTCCCCGCTGCGGACGTGCCGACCTGGTCGATCGTCCCCTCTATCGTGACGTCGCCACCGACCGCGGCTCCCGTGCTCAGCAAGACGTTCGCGCCAACGAGGACGCTATCGCTGATAAGGATGTCGTCGCCGTCCGTGACAATGTCAGCCGCGAGCGTCGTCGTCGCACCCGAGCCGTCGAGCGCCACCGACGCATTGTCCGTGCCGGCGATGCCGGAGTCGCCGATGAAGATCGACCCGCCCAGCGGCGTGCGAATGGTGAGCGGATCGCTCGCCGCAAGTGTGCCCACGCGAACCTCATGCGTGCCGTCGGCGCGGCCGAAGGTGATGGAATCGAAACCACCCGCGAACGCCGCAACCTCAGCGGTCGATAGGCCAAGGAAGCCGCCGCTGGGATTGACCGAGGGGCTCGCGATGGCGATGCCGCGGGCTGAGCTTGCCGGCTGCACCACGATCGACCCACCGTCGCCGCCCGATGTGATGGCGCCCGCGCCAGCGGCGATCGCCATGTCGTCGGCCGTCAACGTGAAACCGTTGCCATCCGTATCGATGGATCCCGCCGCTCCGAGCGTGAACGTGCTGGTGCCAGCGTCGAACTCCGTGTCGCTCGCCAGCGCGACCGCACCGCCAAGCGTGATCGGATTGTTCGTTGAGTCGAACGTGCCGCCAAGCGTGGCCGGGCCGCTGAACGCGATCGCACCGTTCGTCGTCAATCCGCCCAAGAGCGTCAGGAGGCCGCTGTTTGTGATGCTCACGCCGCCAGCCGAGGCCAGCCCGCCATTGAACGTAAACACGGTGCCGTCCATGTCCAGCGAGCCCACGGAAACCGGTCCGTCCGCAACGAAAGGTCCCGTCAGGGCGGAAGCCGTTGTCATCGCGCCAGATATCGCGATGCCCTCGACGTTCACCCCGGCCGCGCTTCCAAACGTCAGTGTGGTCAGTCCGTCGGCATCTGCCGCGCCGTCCACACCCGAGAGATCTGCCTGGAGGTCAACGGTGCCGATGCCCGCAGTCAGGGTCAGCGACTCGGCGCCGACGCCGTCGGTGCCGTCGATATCGCCGGTGACCACGATGTTCCCGGCCCCAGCACCCGTCGAAAGCGTCACCGATGCACCCTGCCCGACAGTCACATCCCCGGTGAGCGTGATATTCCTTCCGGGATTCGATATCCCGGCGCTCAGCGTGGTCGGCCCCTCGAGCAAGACCGTCGCGTTCCCAGCGCCGGTCATCCCGCCGTCGCGCACGAGTATCGAACCGCTGTCGCCCGTCCGAATGGTGACGGGGTCATTGAATGTCACAGTGCCGATTCGTGTGGCGTGAGCTGCCGTCGGCAGGGGACGGCCGATCGTGATCGCCGCGAATCCGTCGAGATTTGACGCCGAAGCCGCGCTCAGCGTCAGAGTCCCCGAGGCAGAACCGCCGGTGATGGTGCCAATGTCGATCAGACCGCTGTCCAGAGCGGGCTGGATCAGAAGGGTCGCACCGCCACCGCTCGCGGCCGCCCCAAAGCCAACAGCGCCGGCGCTGGTGATCGTGAGATTGTTCCCACCGGTGGCGAGTGTGGAGGCGAACGACACCCCGCCCGCGCCACCGACAAGCGTCACCGGAGCCGTCAGCGTCGACGCCCCTGCAAAGGAGACTCCGGAACCGACAACGCCGGCGCCGATCGATGCAGCTCCCGCACCGTCTTGGGAGAAAGCGCCCGTCGCGACGATCGGCGCGCCTGACGCAATTGTCATCGTGCCGCTGTTCGTGACTCGGAAGATGCCGGATCCCGAAGTCGTCACGTCGTCATTGAACGTGAACGCCGTGCCGTCGAGATCAACTCCCGCGCCCGTATTGGTCTCAACCACCCCGTCAAACCGCGTGAGCTGTTGCCCCGCAATTTGTCGAATCGCGCCCGCCGTGACCGTCGATGCGGCCGTGACATCCCGAGCATTCGTGATCGTCAACGTGCCGACTCGCGTCGCTCCGCCGACCGCGCCGGCCAGGGAGATGTCGCCCCCGGTGCCCGCGTTGATCGCCAGCGATTGCGCGCCGGAGCCTGTTCCGTTCACCGTTGACGACAGCGTGACATTCGCACCTGTCGTGGCTCCACCGTTCGTGGTGTTGATGGTGACAAGGTCCGCGGCGGTATCCAGCAGCGTGACTGCCCGCAGCACTGAGACCGCCGCGCCATTGGTCGTCAGGTTCGCGCCGAGCGACACAGCGCCAGCACCGTCTTGGGTGAAGCCGCCTTGCGCGAGCACCGGCGCGCCATCCGCGATCGTGAGAAGTCCCGCGTTGGTGACGCGGAAGATGCCTCCGCCCGTTGCGTTGACGTCGTCATTGAACGTGAACGCCGTGCCATCGAGGTCGACACCTCCCGCCGCATTGGTGTCAACGACGCCGTCAAATCGTGTCAACCGCTGGCCGGCGTTCTGGCGAACCGCCGCAGCCGTGACGGAGGACGATGCGATGAGATCGCGTGCATTGGCGACCGTCAACGTGCCCAGTCGCGTGGCGCCAACGGCGCCAGCGAACGTCACATCACCTCCGGTGCCCGCGTTCGCCGTCAGGGACTGAGCCGCTCCAGCCGTGCCCGAGAGCGAGCTCCCGAAGGAAACCGTGGCTCCGGCCGCGTTCCCGCCCGAGGTCGTATCGATGGTGACGAGGTCGGACGCGGTATCTGCGAGTGTCACAGCGCCGGACAAGGCGACCGCGTCTCCGGTCGTCGTCACGTTGCTGCCGAGCGACACGGCGCCGGCTCCGTCTTGCGTGAAACCGCCGTCTGCGACAATCGGAGCGCCCTCGGCCACGGTCAGAAGTCCGGAGTTCGTCACCCTCACGATGCCCGACGCGCTCGTCGTGACGTCGTCGTTGAACGTGAACGCGGCGCCGTCCAGGTCGATGCCGGAAGCGGCAGTTGTCTGCAACGTTCCGTCGAAGCGTGTGAGACGCTGGCCCGCCACCTGCCGGATCGCATTCGCCGAGACGCTCGATGATGCGATGAAATCACGCGCATTCGTGACTGTCACTGTCCCGAGTCGCGTGGCGCCGACAACACCCGCGAGGGTCACGTCGCCGCTCGTTCCCGCTCCGATGGTCAGCGACTGGCCACCCGCCACCGCAGCGTCCAGCGTCGATCCGAAGGTGACACTCCCGCCCAGGGGCGACGGCCCGCTGGTTGTATCGATCGTCACCAGATCCGACGGCGTGTCCGCGAGTGTCACCGGGCCTGTAAACGCCACGGCGTCGCCCGTGGTCGTGATGTTCGCCCCCAAAGAGACGGCGCCCGCACCGTCCTGCGTGAACCCGCCGGTCGCGGTCACGGACGCCGCGGAGCCGAGCGTCAACGCGCCGGAGTTCGTAACCGACACCAGCCCGCCCGCCGCGGAGTTCACCGCGTTTGAGAAGGTGAAGGCCGTGCCATTCAGGTCGATGCCCCCGCCGATTGCGGTCAGCGTGCTGCTGAACGTCGTAAGACCTGTTCCCGCGACCTGCTGAACGGCGTTGGCTTGAACGGCAAGGGTCGCGGTGACATTGCGAGCGTTCGTGACCGAGAGCGTTCCAAGACGCGTGACGGCGCCTACGCCCCCTGTGAAGAGAATGTCTCCACCCGTGCCGGCGTTGAGCGTCAGCGACTGAGCGCCCGCAGCCGTTGCGTTGCTCGTGCTGGAGAGGGTGATGTTTGCCCCGGCCGGCGAGCCGCCGCTCGTTGTATCAATCGTCACCAGGTCGCCGGTCGTGTCTGCGAGGGTGATCGCCCGAAGGAACGAGATCGCGTCGCCCGTCGTTGTGATGTTGTCCCCAAGCGTGACCGTGCCGGATCCATCCTGCGTGAATCCGCCGCCCGCCACGATCGGCGCACCCTCGTTGATCGAGAGCACGCCTACGTTGGTGATCCGGACGATGCCCGAACCGTTCGCTGTCACATCATCCTGGAACTCAACGGCGCCTCCATCGATATCGACACCGCCGGCCAGAGATGTCGTGATCGAACCGGTGAAAGTCACGTTGTCGTTGTTGCCTGCGGAGACGGTGACCGATCCGGCCGCGATCTGACCAAGGTCTGCGTCGAAGGCGCCCGCGTCACCCGCGTCAAGCTCAACCGTCAGCACGCCGGCGCCGATGGAGAGGTCGCCCATACCGATCGCGCCGCCGGCCTGAACTCGGACGCTCGACGCGGCCGATGCGATATCCGCGAGCGTAACGGTTCCGCCCGCAAAGGTCACTTCCGTCCCGCCGCCGCCGCTGAGCGAGATGCCGTTGGTCGCGGAGATGTCGAGCGCAGCGTTCGCATTCAGTGAGAGGTCCGCACCGATCTGCACGTTGTCTGTCCCGCCCGCCACGGAGTCGGAATCTCCCTCCAGCACCAGATCGCCCGACGCGGTGCTGAGGTTGCCCTGCACGATGACGGAGTCTGTCGCCCGCGCCGCAAGATTGGTGAACTCAGCATCGCTCTGGAACGTGATGTTGTCCGCGGCAAGGTTGACATCGCCGTCAGCGCCCGCGAAGTCGGCCGCCGTCAGTCCCCCTACCTCAAGCGCGGACGTTCCCGCATCCCCCACAGTCAGGTTCGTGGTCGAGATGTTCGCCAGCTCGGCGGCGGAAACCGTGATGTCGTTTCCGGCAACTCCCGAGCCGATTCCGATGAGGTTCGCCGCGGCGGATCCTGCAAGGGACAGATCCCCGGCACCCGTGCTGATCGCTCCGGTCGGATTGATGTCCAAGTCCCCCACCGTGAGCGACATGTCGCTATCGGTGGAACTGAGGGTGAAGGCGTTTCCAATAACCAGGGCATCGATGGTGGCGCTGGTGTTGTTATCGCCGTCGCTGTCAGCGTTGATCGAGGACGAACCGGCAACGACGCTGTTGCTTGTGACGTTCGCGTTGAGCGTCACGCCGTCGGTTGCGCTGATCGCCATGTCTCTGGCGACGCTGATCGCTTCCGTGACGTTTAGCGCGCCGTCCACATCAAGCGCCAGGTCTCCGGCGACCGCGGCGCTCGTGACCACGATCCCGGCAAGCCCACCCAGCGTCGCGCCGCCGACGTCAAGGTCTCTGTCATTCGAGAAGAACGCTCCACCCCGTTGGGCGACCGCCTCCAGGTTGTCCACGCTCAACTGGATGGGCTCGGCGCTTGTGCCGATGAATCCGCCACCGCCTGCGCCATTCGTCGCGAACGCTGCGCTCGCCGCGGTAACCGTTGAAGCGCCGTCGGCACGCTGGATGCCCTGGTCCACGGTCGGACCCGCGTATCGGACGAGCACGTGTCCCGCTCCGGCATCGAGCGACGAAATCGTCATCGACGAGGCGCTCGTGTCGGTCGCCCCTCCCTCGAGCACGCGCAGCGTGATGTTGCCGCCATTCGCGGATGTGTCGATCGTCGTGCCAGCCAACATGGTGATTGTCGCGGGCCCGGCGTCGCGCTCGGCCGCGACCAGCGTGCCGTCCGTGTCGTTGGCGGTCGCGCTGAACGATCCCTTCAGGGTGATGTCGGCCTCGATCGCGACCGATCGACCCGCTTGCAGCGTCAGGCTTCCATCGCCCGCATTGCCCGATGCGTCGATCGCATCCACAACGGTGATGTCATTGTTTGCTTGGAGGACCAGGTCCGCGCCATCCAGCGCGGTCACGACGGTCGCGGGGGTGAAGGTACGGTCCGCCGCGGACGCGTCTCCGAACGTGGTGTCACCGGGGATCGGATCCACGCCCGCCGCTTCGATGCGGATGTTCTTGGGATCCAGAAGAAGCGTGCCCTTCGCGCCCTGCTGCGCCCTGAGATCGGTGAAGCCGTCATAGAGCAGCACGTCCTTGCCGGACACTTCCGCAATGCCGCCGTCGCCGGTGCCGGCGCCCCGCGCGGAAATCGTGCCGTTGAACCGTGTAACCTCGTCGGACCAGACGACCACCGAGCCGCCATCGCCCACGACCGTCGCATCGGCCACGAGGGAGGAGTCCGCGCTGACATAGGTGCGGGCAGCGCGAGCGCCCTCTCCACCATGAAAGTCGCCGCCGATTCGAATGCTGCCGCCGCCACCGGGGCCCGATGCGTCGATGGATGCGTCAAAGACGCCCACGCGGTCACCCCGCACGTCGACCGACCCGCCCGTTGCGCCCGATGCCCGTGCGGAGGCGTCGATCTCGCCGGAGATGCTCGTGATCGCGCCGCTTCCTCCGTGGATCACAACGTCCTTCGCTGCGATGCGTGAAGACGCGGCGAGCATGACGCCGAACATGTCCCCGGAACCGACCATCACCTTGCCACCCGGCGCGGACACGCTGCCGAGATTCTGCACTCCACCGGCCTGGACCGCGCCGCCCACGCCCTCAACCTTTACATAGAGGTGGCCGCCCCTTTCACCCAGATAGAGGTCCTCCCCCGCCACGAAGGCGACGACTCCGTTCGGCGAGATGACCGATCCCGTGTTCTCGACGGCGCGCCCGAAGAGCGTGACCTCCGGCGACACGATCATGCCGCGATTGACGACGGAACCCTCGGCGTCGGTGAATCGGTCGACGCCGCGGATGAAGTCGGCGTTGCTCATGCTGGCCGCGGCGGCGTGCAGACCGCCCACGTTGACCATGGAGCCCTGTCCGAACACCACGCCGGCGGGGTTCACGATGTAAACGATGCCGTTGGCGATCAGTGAGCCGTCGATCTGCGTTGGTGACCCGCCGCTGATTCGGTTCAGGACCCGGGAAGAGGAGTCGGGCTGGATGAACCGGACCGTCTCGTGTCCGGCGATGTTGAAGCCTGTGTAGTTGATGATCGTTTTGTTCGCCGCTGTGATGGTCGTAACGGCGCCCTGCCGCGCAAAGGACGCGGAGCCCGCAACGACCTGCTGGCCCTCCGGACCGGCCCACACGGGCGCAACGAACACTGTCATCACGGGGCCCACCAGCATCACTCGAATAGAGCCGCGGTTTGTCATGCTTGCACCGTCTGACATCTGAATCTCCCTTGCCAATCCTGGCCTGCGCCAGCCGCACTCTCTGCCGCCCCGAGTCCCGGCCTGCTCACTCAGAAAAGAAGCGTGAACACGAAGTGGAAGCGGTTGCTCCCGGCCTTCACGTTCTGATTCTCCACGTCGTCGAGCGCCATGCCCCAGTCCATACGAACACTGACGTTCTGGTAGAGCAGCAGCTCCGCTCCAAGACCGGCGCCGACCAGCGACTCGTCCTTCTCGTAGTCCTCGCGATCGCTGTTCACGACGTGACCGGCATCCACGAAAGCTCGCAGGACCAGGTCCCAGTCCGGGCGACCGTACTGCTGCTGCGGACGGACCCGAAAGTCACGACCCAGCACACGCGACGGCTCTGGCTGGATCGAGAGAGCACGCGGCACGTGGAAGCGATACTCCAGTGTGCCGATGATCACCGAGTCGCCCGCCACGACCGACTCAGGATACCCGCGCACGGTGTAAAGGCCGCCCACAACCTGCTCGGCATTGGGGATCAGACGATGGTCAAATGCCCATTGCCCGCGCACGCCCATGGCAAGCTCATGCGCGAGCGTCGAGAGCCCGGGATCGAATCGCTTCGCGTCGCCGCGGGGTGTCGGAACGCGCGGCTTCTGCCACTCCGTCACGTTGATCAACGGCTCAAGGAAGAAGGAGTATCCGACATCGAACTGGAATGTGACCCACTCTTCATCAACGTTCAGGCGTCCCAGCTTCTCAAGCTCTTCCTCGTCGCTGCCGGAGACATTCGGCATCGACCATTCGATCGCGGCGCTGGCGCCGAACGTCTCGACGTCATTGCGACTCTCCGCGCGGACTCCCACGCGAGGCAGGAACACGTCATCGTCTCCATCGACCTCCGCGATCTCGTTCGTCACACTGATGCTCTGCCACCGCGCGCCGGCGAAGGCGTCCACGAACAAGGCGCGGTCCTGCGCCCGCCCCGGCATCCGCGTCTGCAGAAAGTTGTACGTGAGTTCGGCGCCGAGGGTCCAGCTCTCGCCACTGAACTGCTCGCCGGCAAGGCCCACGTCCGATGCCTCGAACGACGAGTAGTTTCCGTAGAGGCGGAATCGGAGGCGATCGGAATCGAAGATCGGCGCGTCATACGACGCGATGACCGCGTGCGCCTCCGAGAAGCCCGCGGTGATGTAGTCAACCGACAGAATGTCGTCGCGGCCGGTGAGCTGCGTGTGCGAGAAGCCGAATCGCTCCCGCCACTCGTCTGTGTCCTCGGTTCCGGTGTTGGAGAGCTGCGCGTAGAGCGTGAGCGGCTTGTTCTCGGAGACCAGGTAATCCAGAACCGCCTTGTCGCGGGACGCCGTCGGCGCAATCGCAACATCCACGCGTCGCCCCGGGTGACGGTTCAGCCGCAGCACATAATCGTCGATGTCTCGCCTGCTGATGTACGCCCGTTCCGGATCCTCATCCACTGTCTTGATCGGCGATTTCCGGCGGATCGCCTCGTGCTTCGTGGAGTTCACGCGATCCGATTCCTGGATGCGGTCGCCGGAGGCCACCGTCCGCACCTCGCCCACCACCGCGACGTAGATGAACAGCGACAGCTCGGCCTCTTCCTCGCCGAAAACCTCGCGCGTCTGCCAGTCAACGCGCTCCGGATCCGGCGCCACCAGCACACCCACAAGACCCCGGTCGTTCATGACAGCAAAGACCGCGGCGCACACCCGCTCCACCGCGCGGATGGACAGCGACCGCGTTGTTCCGTCGCACAGCTGGCCGACTGTGAAGGTCTCCCCCGTCTGATCCGTCGCGGGAATGTCCAGACCCTCGGGCGTGACAACCAGTTCAACCTCGACCTCGTGCAGTTCCGGAATGGTCGGAAGACCGACGCCCGACCCTGAGTACTTGAGAGCCAGAGGTGCCGCCACGATCCATTGAGGCGCAAGAGCCGCCTCTTCCGGTTCGTCCGCAACCTCTTCCGTGGCCTCGACGCCTTCGGCATCGACTTCTTCGGGCGAATTCGGTGGGACCTCGGGTGTCTCTGCCGCGGGGGGCTCCACCGGCGGCGGCACCTGCTGAGCGAACGCCGAGCCAGCCATTGTGACCGCCAGTCCGCACGCGACCACCAGGTTCAGAACGCCGATTCGTTCCGGCAAAGGCCGGACTTGACCCGTCCGACGGTGGCATTCCTGCGGCTTCTGCATGAGGCAAACTCCCCGACTTTTTCGTCTTGGCACGCTCAACGCCCCTCATTATGAGGACGAGCAAGATACATGGAATCACCCAAGTTCTCAACGAGCACGGCTCGAAGACCTAGCAAAACTCAAACATCACGCGGGCTGGCTCTGACTCGACGCCCAGCCCCGGACGCGATCCGCGAGCGCGGGCTCGATGGTGTAGGGCACCTCGGTCGCTTGTGGCACTGCCGCCGTTCCCGCCCGTAGACAGAAGAACTCGCCCGGTCCCGGCGCGCCGACGATGATGTCAATCCACGGCGAATCCTCGCGTCGGACCACCAGTAGGGGACAGAAGTCATCGAGGAAATCGCGCATGAATGACTGCCATGTCAGGATCGACCGCCACGGATCGGCAACACACGCCGGCGCACGAAGGTGCTGCGGCCGCAGGTCAATCGACTTGAGTCTGCTCGTGGTCGAATCCGATCCGCTTCCGCGCAGATATGCGCCCATGTCGCGGTCGATCTGATAGACGACTCGCTCGATGCCGGCGAGGTTTGGTCCCATCTCCGCGCTCTGGATGATCTCGCGCGCGCTGAACGTCGGCTCGCCCGGATTTCTGCCCGACTCGATCGCGGCTCGAATGCGGGTCCGGGCTACATCCACCGCCGCGATCACCGCGACCCGGTCCTGCGTCCCGCGGCACGCTTTTTCCGCGGCCTCGATCGCGACGACCGCCTCGTTCACCACGCCCTGCTGCACCGACTTCAGGTGCGCGACAATCGCCATGGGATACTTCGTGCGCCCCTTGCCGTCGCTGGATGACCACAATCGCCCGATGAGGCACTCATCATCCCACGACCAGAGAAAGAGATGGCCGAAGCCCTCGAGTCGGGCCGGGGCTTCCAACTTGTCCCACGCTCCCGAATCGATGTTTCCTCCGATGCCGTCAACATAGATCGACCGCTTGGCCTCCACGAGCCGCTCGGACTCAACTCCGATGTCCTCGATGTGGTCATTCCAAGCCGGATGCTTTCCGAAGGCGCCCACATAGGCCTCCGGGCTCCCCCCGCGGCCATCTCGCTTGCCGAAGATTCGACCCAGCACACCGATTCGCACGCGGGAATCCTCACTCAACGGATGCACCCTGGGACACGGCTCAGAGACACTGTCCGAACAGGAGCTATCGAGACCAATCCGACGCTTTCGGCCAGCGATCCTGCGTTGGTACGACACGATTCAGCCGGATTCCGACCTCGCACGTGTCGCCATCGTGCAACAGCGGAATGTACCACTGGTTCGGCTTCGCGGGGTCCTGCCGACCATCACGAACCGCCAAAGCCACCAGGGTCCAGCCTGGAGGTGTCTCGATAACGTCGCTCCCACGCGGACGCGGCTCCTCAGTCTTTGAGAACTCGATGACGAGCGTCGACCCCTGGCCGACCCGAACGCGCGCCACGTTGTCCCGCCCGAAGTCAACGGCTCTCCACTCCGTCGGCGCGGCATTGCCGATGTGGAAGCGATAGAACCGCCAGTTGCCCTTAAAGTCCGGGTGCGTCGTATCGGGAACGAATATCTCGTACTCCAGGGCCGGCTCGCCAGGACCCAGCGCGGTCACCACCTCCTGAACGCGCTCAATGAGTGCGCGATACGTGCGCAGCGCACTCTCACCCATCAGCTTGCCAACGCGGGCCGTCATGCCGGGGCGTTCGATCGGTCTTCCACCGCCGATCGTCCCATCGTCACGAGCGCTCGGCGACGCCGATGAGCCCGGCACGCCGATGATCGCGACCGCAGCGGAGAGCGACTCAAAGTCCGCGTAGCTCATCGTTTCGCTCGCGCCGCGCGCGAGCGGCAGTCGATTCCCCTGCTCGAGCACCTGCGCGACCGCCGCCGCGAGCCCGGACTGTGTGTCGCGGGCGATCACATCGATCGCGTGGCCGATCAGGTTGTCCCAGTACTGAACGCGGCGAACGTCGGTTTCGGACCTCGCATAGGCCGAGAGGATCTTGTCCTCGAACTCGACCGGTCGCATCGCGAGAATCGCACGCCGCGCGTCCCGCGCGTTCTGACTCAGCTCAAGGATCGAAGCCCTTGATGTCTCCGCACGGCTCGCGAACGACGCAACGCCGACACCTTTCAACTGGTCCGTCTCTTCGGCGATCCGAGCCAGGAGCTGTGCCGCCTCGCCACCCGACCGACGCTCGGCCGGAAGCGCCTCGATCGCCTCCGCCACCTTCCCCAGTGCATCGGCCACCGGCTTGTTGATGTCCCCAACCGGCGTCTCTCGCAGACGCTGCGAGAATGCGGCCCATGTCGAGAGCGACTCATCGATCCCGTTGATCCGGTCGAGAATCCCTCTCCACTCAGCCACATACTGCTGCACATACTCTCCGACGCGGTCGCCGGCGGCCCGCCAGCGCTCCCTGAGGGCATCAGCGTCCAGAACCGCGATCCCCTCCTTGGATTCGACCAGCGCCCCCGCGCTCGCCAGCGCATCGAACGCCAGCTTGGCCGCCCTGGGGTCATACTCCGGCTTGACCGCTTCGCCCGACATTCGGCTCAGTGGCACCGCCATGATCCGAGGCTGATTCTCCGTGCCAAACTTCTCCGCCGCCGTCGCCGCAACCACCTGCGCCATTGAATCGGACTCGATGGAGCGGATCATCGCATCGATCAGGTCTGTCCGACGCCTCGCGCCGCCGGACGCGACCACGTGGCGGGAGACTTCGGACGCTCGCTTGAACACCGTCTGCTCAGCTGCGGGCCGTGAGAGGCGATCAAACTCCTCGTTCGCCGCACGGAGCGAGGTGTCGAGACCGAGAATGGAGGAAGCAGACTCCGCAAAGCCGGTCGCGCGGTCCGTCGCGACAAGCTCCGCGTTCGCTCGGTCGTACATCGCCACACGCAGATCGTAAAGCCGCCGCAATCCGCCATCGAAGGAGACCTTCCGCAGCGATGACTCCTTCATCGTCTCCAGCACCCGTGCGATGTCGGCAAACGCCTGTCGAGTTGTGGCGTTCAACCCCTCCAGTTGCTTGGCCAGATCATCCCCCAACTTTGCCAGCTTGGCGGCATCCTGGTCGATCGGTGCCGAGGCGGCCCCTTCCATAGGCGCCGGCGCAGCTGCCGGTGTCTGCGCGACCACCCGTGCCAACTGGGACTTGGCCCCATCGACGATCTCCTGCGAAGCCGCGTCGATCCACTGCGAAACGCTCAGCTCCTCCATGTCCTTGAGCGCATCCATCGCAACATCGAGCTCGCCCTTGGTCGATTTCAGGTCTGCAAGACGCGCGTTCCAGACGCCCCTCGCCTTGTCATGTTGGACGCGCGTGCGTGAATCCTGGAACTCGGCAAGCCGCAGGAGGCCAAGGTCGCCGTTCTCCGAGGCCTCGAACTTTCGCGCTGCCTCGCCGACAGCCCTGATCCGAGCGGCTTTCGATGCGGGATCGCTCGCTCCCTCAGCCGCCCGAGCCGCCAGCCTTCCCATCGCACGCTCGATCGCGCCGATGCCCGCTCCCTTGGCAGCCCATGCCGCTCCTTCGGGAGGCCACATCACGCCAGATTCGGGCGCATACGCGGACGAGACCGCGGATCCCAGCATCGCGATCTCGCGATTCACAACATCCGGCTCCGTGATCGGTTCTTCGGCAACGATCACCCGCATCGAAAGGTCTCGGATGAGCGCCTCGGCATTCCAATCCGTCGGAGCGGTCTCGTCGCGGGCCGTCGCCTTGAGCGCCAGCCGCTCCAGACGCACCAGTTCTGCGACCGCATCGGCCGAGATGGCGCCACCCGAGTCGACCCGCTTCCTGAGAGCGGAGATGGTCGGAAACAGGATCGACTGGTCAACGACCGTCCGCGCCGTCTCGGCCTGGCGCGTGTTCGGGCTCGACGCGCCGAACATTCGGAGCCAGCGGAACTCCGCCGGCATCTCGATTCTCTCACTGGAACGCGCACCGATCGAGGCCAGCACTTCGGCGTAGCGGATCTCTTCGCTCTCCGTCTCGCCCACCACGCGGCGCACGCTCTTCAGCTTGCTCTGATTCCACCAGGAGGGATTGGACGATGTGTACCCCTCGGCATCTTCGGCGATCGCCGGCCAGATAACCTCCTGACCGTCGGACGCCGCACCGGGCCCGGGTCCGACAATGGCGTCCGCCGCATTCGCCCAGTAGTCCTTGTGCACGCCGATCTTGCTGCGGAAGCGTACACCGCTGTACGTGACAAGACCGATCGAAACGATCACCGCGATGCCCGCCGCCGCCATCAGCAGGCCGAGTCGCTGACGCTGCAGCTTCTTCGCGTTGTTCGCGCGCGTGACCAGGCCCTTCTCGCGAAACACCTTGTTCATGAGCAGGTCGCGGATGAAGTACGACTTCTCCTTCTCCCACACCTTCCCTTCCGGCAACGCATCGACCGGAACGTTGAACATGGCGGCCAGGTCCGCGTCCAGCGCATCACCCTCACGCAGCGCGCTGTTGAAGTAGATGCCGCGGAGGAACAGCGGCTTCGTCGACCATGTCCCCGCGACGAAGATGGTCTCCAGGTAACGGCGCAGGCGCGGCGCGATCTGCATGATCCCATCCGGGAACGCGTACATGGCGTCGACCTGATCGATCCGCCGGCCGTTCACCGCGTCCTCCGAGTGCACCGGATCGATCAGAAGCCCCAGGCGACGCCTACGCAAGCGGCTCTGCACCGTCTGAAGGTGCTGATCAACCGCCTCGGGCGCGAAGGGTGCATCCAGCTCCGCGGGATTGGACCAGCCCAGCATCTGGTGCTGGAGCTGCGGGTCGCGGACGCTGTCGAAGAACTCCCGAAACCCGTTGATCTTGTCGCTCTTGGTCAGCACGACGAACACAGGGAAGCGAACGCCCAGCACACGCTGGATGCTGTCGAGCTGCTCGGCGATGCGCCCGGCCTTCGCCTGGATCTGCTCCTCGCTGTCCACAATCAGCGTGTCCGCCGGTATGACCAGCAGCATCCCGTTCACCGGGCAACTCGGCCGACCCTTCCGAAGCAGCGTCAGCAGCTCCTTCCAGACCGTGGTCTGCCCAGGGGGCGCCTCATCAAACATCAGCTTTCCGGCCGTGTCCAGGATCACCGCGTGGTTGGTGAACCACCAGTTCATGTTGACTGTGCCGCCCGTGCCCTGGAGCGTGTCCTGCAGGCCCGGAGGGAAGCCGACATTGCAGCGACGGATCATCTCCGTCTTTCCCGATCCGGGCTCACCAACCAGGATGTACCACGGCATGCTGTACAGGTCCTTGCCGTGCTCCTTGAACACGTCCAGGCCGCGCTCGAACTTCTTGCGGATGTCGTCGAGCTGCGCTCGGTGCGACGGATCGCTGATGCCCTGAGGCACCGCCGCGCTGTTCTCCCGAAGTTTGGCCGTAAAGGGCGACGCCTTTCGCTTGTCCAGGATCTTCAGGAACTTGCGATACGCAACGAGCAGCAGCGCGACGATCACGATGCCCGCGGCCAGAATGCCAACGGCCTTCGGCCCGCCGAACATGTGAGCGCCCATCAAAAGCCCGCCGCCGACCGACAGCCCGAGCACCGCCTTGACAGGCATAGGAAGCGAGGTGAACTGGGAGAGAGCGCTCATGCCCCACCTCCGGCTCGGATGATTCGTCCCATCGCGTCGAGCAGGTCCTTCGACGCGGACTGGTACATGAAAACATTCAGAGCGATGAGCACCGCAATCAACCCGAGCAGCGCGATCCCGATTCCGACCAGACTCCTGCCCGGCGGCTCGACCAGGTCCGCCGTGTTCGTGTGCTCATAGGCCTCGGGACAGATCTTTGAGCCGTCATCCTTGTCCATCAACGTCCGGATGCGTGCCGAGATCTCCATCATCTTCTTCCGCAGGTACTCGGGCTGCCCCGTATAAAAACCGGTGAAGCCGAGCCCGAGACACGTGTAGAAAACCGCCAGGCGCTCCGTCGCCCGTTCGCTGGTGTCCGAGAGCGTCTCGTCCAGAACGTCAAAGAACGCCTCGTCTCCGGCCAGCTCGTTCCGCTCGTGAGCCAGCTCTTCCCATCGCCTCGCAAAGTCCAGGCGGCTCTCTTTGATCATGAAGTCCGCGAAGTAGATGAGGACCAGCTCGATCTTGTCGAACTGGTCCGCGAGCCCGGGCGTCCCGGTGGCCCGCTGGCGCATCTCCGCGAGAAGCGACTTCAGGTCGGTGCGCACCGCCGCCGGCTCGAAGCGGACGCCCTTGCGCGCGGAGCGATTCAGGCGGCAGACATACTGAAAGAACGGTTCGCAAAGCTCCAACAGCGTCATGCGTCTCTCCGCACAGGGTCAACGATCATCGGCCCCCCCTGAAGGAATCGTGTAGTACAAAGCAACATCGTCAAACGTCCTCGCCTCCATGCCCGGGTACTTGATCGCAACCGCTTTCTCGGCCACGATCCTGTCCCACATGCGCGCGCTCTCGGCCCGCTCCAGCCGGTAGTAGTGCAGGCCCACCTGAGAGGGGAGCTGCAGAGGCGGATGCCGCTCCTCAGCGAGTTTCACGCCTCGAATGCGGTGGTGAACCATGCTGCGCGCCATCAGCTTGAACTCGTCCCCGTCTTCGACGAGCCGCGCCAGTCCGCGCGGATCCTCTCCGCTCTTGACCCCGAGGAAGAACTCGTTGGCCTTCCCCAGCACCTCGGGTCCAAGGGCCGCGACCAGAACTCCCTCTTCCTTCTTGAACTGCACCTTGCCCCACGTGCCCGCGCTCCCGTCGGACTTGAGCATCCCGCGGATCCGCGTGATCAACTCAACGAACGCGATCGCCGGATTGTCGTGGTCGTACTTCACGTTCGAGTACTGATCCGCATCGGGCCGGAGCGCCGAGAGTTCGCCCAGCATCTCCCGAAGCTCAAGGTACATCTGGAATGGTGTCACGCCGCCCGGAGCCATCGCAAGCGGCCCGAGCCGGGCCGCGAACCTGCCGAGCGTGCGCAGCTTCCAGATCTGCTCCCATTGAAGCCCCCGCAGCGTCTCCATGTTGAACCCGCCGCCTCGCGTCATCTGAACAAGAATCTCACGCCGATTCGCCTCAACCTGATTCGCAAGGTCGCGGAGCATGTCGCGCAGAATCGGCGAGCCCGTGATCAGCAGGCAGGGCGGAATAAACCCCGTGTCAACGCGCGGCAGGCCGCTTTCCTCGCCCGTCGCCCGCACAACGCGCACGAGTGGGACAACCTCAAGGTCGCTGGCGTCGTCCTGTCCGATGAGAACCAGTCGCGCGTTCACCCGCCGCACACGCACAGGCTGCGGATTCTCGCCGGAGTTCTCGTCGTGCCGCTCAACCTCCGCCACCCGGTACAGCCGCTTCACGCGCCAGTCCGTGTCCTGCCCCGGTTCCATGGCGTTGGCCCTTTGAGGGTAATACAGAGGGACACCCAACCCCACGGTCAGCCCAGATGGCGTGGATTCAAAGGCCTTCTTGATGTCCAAGGCGGGCAGATCGGCCGAGTCCGGAGACTCCACCACAACGCCTCCCGGCATCACGACCCGAAGACGGTCGAATCGGACCCGCATGTTCGCCAGATCATCCGTCGAGAGCCGCTGCTCCACGACGCCATACGGATACGACCAGGCCAGACGACGTTCCGCTGCCGCCGATTCAATGGAAAACCGCTGAGACAACTGCAGATGCTGCGGCTGCAGGAACAGACCCTCATGCCAATGCACCTGCATGCTCATCTGCAACGATTCCTTTGCTCCGATTGACCTTACCTACAGAAACGGGGCCCCGACTCTAGCGGCTCAAACCTCTGATCAGCGCTTCGACCGTGTCCGACATCGCCCCAAGCACCTCCGCCTCGACGAGCGCCTGATCGAGATTGCCCGCAAGCTGCCTGTACTTTCTCCAGCAAGCAACCTCCAGACTCTCGAGGGCCTTCTTCTCCGGCTTCGCGAGGACTTCGATCTCGCCCGGGGCGAGCTTCGCCACCTGCCGATACGACAGGAATCCCACCTTCGCCACGGTTGAGATGAGTGCGCCGGCCAAACTGCGGAGACGCTCCAGTTCCTCCGCGACTTGGCCCCTCGCGACGTCCTGATCGCCCGATACGAACCTGCGCATGGTCTCCTGCGTCGTGCCGCGACGCTTGAACTCAGACCGGGGCGCCATCGTCTTCCATGTGCTCCACGCGATCTGATCCAGCCGCACCACCAGGTCTGAAAGCATCGCGGTCAGCTCGAGCAGCCGAGCCGTGTCCAGTGAGCCGCTGCCGTCGGCACGAAGCGCGGCATCCAACTTTTTCTTCGGCTCCGCAGGCCAGTTCCCGGGCCCCCCTCCCCCGCTCCCGACAAGCCCGACCGCCTCAAGCCGGGCCGCCACAGCCACCCGCTGCTCAGGCGTGAGCGCCTCGGCAATGTCCTCCAGTCGCTCCACAAGAAACGCCGGGTCACGGAGTTCGGCCTCGCCGATCGCCGAGTGACCGAGCCCGGAGGCCTCGCGCTCATGGCTCACCGTGAGGGCCGAGTCCCACGAAGGGAAGTGCGCGGACAGCGCACGCAGAAACGCCGCCCGCTCCCCGGGCATGACGCGCTCAATCGCCCGCTCAACCTCGTCGCACAGATGCTCCCGGCGCACCTCGGACGATTCGTGCCCGAGATCGGCCTGAATCATGCGCAGTCGAGCAGCCAATGCCTCCACGCCCTGCAGATCCTGTCCACCTGATTCCGACACTCGCATTTCCTTTCAACGCAGGCCCGCTCCAAACGAGCCCGGCTCGAACCGCCGATCCGAGAACCTCCCCCGATGCGGCACATCATAAACCCATCCCGTCGGGTCCGAAAGCACCCCCCGACCTGATCGAGTGGGCGGCCTGCACGGGTCGCCACGTCCCGAAACGGGGCTCGCAAACCCGTGATCACCCTGAGCGACGCTGACAGCCCTTGGCGCGGCCGATGGACCTGGCGTCCCACCCACCACTGGAGGCCGCCGCCATGCGTCGCACGATCCGTATCGCGATCCTTGCTCTTGCCGCGTGCACCCTCTCGGGCTGCGTTTCTTCAACCATCGCCGACTCTCAGCAGCGTTCACACCAGGCAAGAAGCGGCGACTCGCTCGGCCACGCCCTCTTCGCCAAGCAGAACGACCATTCGCGTCTGGTCCGCGCGGAATCGCGCTGACGTTCACTCGCCGACCCTTCCGACAAAGATGTACGGCAAGGGATCACCAAGATCCTTGGACAAAGCGGCCCACATCGGCGGCTTCAGATCCTTCAGCGAGAACGCCAGACGCCCCCCAACGTCGGCGAATGAACTCTCCGACTTGGCCGGCGTCACGGACTCGACGTCACGAGATGCGGACATCGCAGACCCTCCCACGATGCCGTATCCCGATTTCGCGCCAGGCGTGTCACTCACAAACTCGGCGACGTTCCCGAGCAGGTGCTTGAAGGCCACGCCGCGACCCGGATGGGCGGGAGTCTCAAACCACAGCGAGCCGTCGTTCTCGCTCACGGCCGGCTCGGCGATCGCCCCGCCCCTCAGGTCTCCAGGGTCGTATGACTCGCGGTGAGGATACTCCAAGCTCCTGACGGTGGACCTCTGCCGCAGGTCCGACACATGCGCCGTGAACGCCGCGAATGTCGCGTCGCGGAAGTTGCCGCCCAAGGCCTGACCCCGGGCCGCGCTCTCCCGGCGTTCCCTCGCAAGAGCCATCTTCCATTCCGCACTCGTCGGCAGGCGGCACCCGACCGTCGCGGCGAGCGCCTCGATCGTCACCGGCTCGATCCACTGGATAGGCGTCTCCGGCACTGGAGGTCCGGGGGGCGTCATCCCGGCAGGAAACGCCTCCGCAGCGCCGACATTGTCCACCGACCACCACCCGTTCGGTGACGCGGAAAAAGGCGCAACCCTCGTTCCCTTGACTTCCCAAGTAATCACACCCTCGGGATCGTTCTCGGCTTCGAGCTGATACCACGTCCGACCCGCTCTGCGAACGCCACCGGGGAAGATGGCCAGCAGGGCGCCCGCTTCGGCAACCGAGAGTTCCTCGGTGCAGACGTACACCGGTTCCAACTCCGAATCGTCCACACGCACGAACTCAAGCACAAGCGATCCCTTGGACACATACGTGATCGAGAGCGGCGCGGCAAACTCGTCTTCACCTGCCTGCATGGACTGAATGCGGAAGTCCGGATGCTTCCCGGGGCCATTCTCCTTCAGAATGTCTCCCAGCGACTTGCGGTCCACATCACCACCGATCGTCCGCTCGAGCTTCGCCAGCGTTGCGGACAACTCGCCCTGCGCCTCAGCAGTCGGCAGCAGCGACCGCACGCTCGCGATCATCGAGGTTGCCATGGAGAGAGCCGCCGCTTCCTCTTGCCCGCGCACGCCCGTCGCGAACTCGTAAAGCGCCACGTTGGCCGCCGCCCGGGGATCGACGCCCGCCACGCCCGGCATCACGCCCACGGACTCCCGCGATGCCATGATCGCCTCAACATCCGCCGGTCCGCCATGAAGCAGCGCGGTCGACCACCTGACCGGCCCCGATGCCTCGATCTCGTCGATCAGCAACTGCCGTCGCGCGACATCCGAATGCGTCTGCGCCTGGCCGAGAAGGTGACTTCGAGCCGCGACCTCCGCTGCCAACTCCGCGGCTCCCGCCGGCCACGCTTCTCCTCCTTCGAGGCTCCCGAGCCCCCGCCACGCGGCGAATCGCGTCCACGCCGCCTCATTCGCGGCGCCGGCGATGCTCGCACGCTCCGCCCGCGGCGCGGCCGGTACGGTCCGCAACCGCCCGGCGTCGGCAGCGACAACCGCCACGCATCGCATCGCCTCGCTCATCGACGCGTCGCGCTCCCAGCGATCGACCAGAGCGCGAATCGTCGGTCCGCCGTCCGCGACCGCTTCCTCAAATCCGTACCACCGATCACGCAGCGACTCGACCCTCGAAAAATCAGCGGCCAGTTCACGCGACCTCGCAGCCCATGCCTCGGCCTCCTCCCACACGCGATCCTCAACCGAGCGGACCTCGTCAAACCCAGCCCATCGATCCAGTCGCGACGTGGCGTCCCACCCTTCGATCGACTTGACGAGGGCCTTGGCCATGGACTCACGCTGCGCCTCGACCGCGAGCGACCACGCACCATCGTTCCACGAAACAGGCCTTGACTCGGGCGCCGCCGCACCCCACGCCTCAAGTCTGCTTGCCCACCCATCCGCGCGGCGCTCTCCCGTGCGTGCATCCTCATCCCAAAGCAGCACGCGCCGGGCGTTCCGCAGCGCGGCTCTCAACTGGCTCGGAGAACCCGTGATCGCAGGATCCAGACGCACCGAAAGCCCGCGCCTCGTGGCGTCCCACTTCTCTTGGAGCGCCGCGACACCCGTCAGGTCCGACGAATCCTCACCCATCCACTTGGCGATCTGTTCCTGCGCGCTGGTCGCGATGTTTGCGACGAGGTCTCTGGCCGCGTCGTGGGCTCGCGCCGCATCGGCCTTCGTTGCGGCGACCTCGGACGTAATGGCCTCCCGATTGCGGCGGATCCACTTCAAGCCCTCCGC
>CAZPPG010000048.1:0-26041 GCA_964588385.1 uncultured Phycisphaeraceae bacterium | reverse complement strand
GCCACTGGTTGCTTGCCAACCAGTGCGAACAACACCACGCCAACTCCGTCGCGTGTTCATAGAACCGCGAACGTCAGTGAGCATGCCTCTTCTTCCGCCTCTCCCCTCCCCAGCCAGCGGGTTCACCCCGCTGGCGTCCTCCCTGACCTCCCCCTCGCATCGTCCCTCAAGGACGATGCGAACTCAACCGCGAACGTGAGTGAGCGGATGTCTTCTTCCGGCTCCTCCCTCCCAAGCCAGCGGGTTCACCCCGCTGGCGCTCTCCATGATCTAACCCCCGCATCGGCCCTTGAGGACGATGCGGACTCTCCCCCCGCATCGGCCCTTGAGGCCGATGCGGACTTCTCCGCGGCCCTCCGCGTTGAATCCTCTTCCCCCTCCTCCTCCTCCCGCGCCCCACCCATGCCCGCGCTGGCCTGACCTCCCCCACCACCATTGGACCACCCCTCCCCGAGGGTCTACTGTTCCCTTCCCACGGGTCGGACGGAGTCCGGCTCTGGGGACGCTCGGGCCCTGGCCCGGGCGAAGAGCACACAAGTCTGCCGGCTTCATGGAAGGCCGGCCCGCCCCGCCCGGCAGGCGGCGAACCGAACCCCCATCCGTGCGGGCGAAGTGGCATCTGCCGTCGCTCTCCCGGAGTCAGGGCCAGAACCGTTTAGCGCCGGAAGCGTCCGGCGGAGGCAGATCCGATGATGCGTCGTCAGACATTCATGGCAAAGAACGGCGAGGTGCCCCGCACCTGGCGCGTCGTCGATGCCGAGGGGCAGTCGCTCGGTCGGCTCGCCGTTGATGTGGCCACCGTCCTCATGGGCAAGCACCGCCCCGAGTACACCCCCCACGTCTTCTGCGGCGATCCCGTCGTCGTTACCAACGCCTCCAAGCTTGTCCTCACCGGCAAGAAGGCGCAGCAGAAGGTCCGCAAGCACTACTCCGGTTACATCAGCGGCCTGAAGACCGAGACCTACGAGACCGTGATGCAGAAGCGTCCGGAGTCGCTGGTCGAGGACGCGGTGCGGCGCATGCTCCCCAAGAACCGTCTGGGGCGCGTGATGATGAAGAACCTCAAGGTTTACAGCGGGACCGATCACCCGCACGGCACCTCCCTCAAGGCCCTGAACGGCTGAGCGTCCGCACACTCGATGAACCGACGCCCCGCAGCACGCGAGGGTGAACAGGAATGGAAGCGTCAATGAGCACGATCATGAATCCGAACATCGCGGGGCTGAGCACGACGGCCGCGCCCCCCGCCCCGGCCCAGATGCAGCGCCCCGTGCGCGCGGCCGTTCCCGCGGACAAGCACGGCTGGTGGTGGGGCACGGGCCGTCGCAAGACCGCCGTCGCCCGCTGCCGCCTGAAGGCCGCGAAGGAAGACAAGGGCACCATCAAGGTGCAGGTCAGCGACAAGCGGTTCAAGGACATCGAGGAGTACTTCTGCGAGTTCCGCGATCGCGCCGACGCGGTCTCGCCCCTGACCGTCACGAAGACGGGCGGGAAGTTCGACATCATCCTCCGCATCTCCGGCGGCGGGTTCATGGGGCAGGCCCAGGCGTGCCGCCTGGCGATTGCCCGCGCTCTGCGCGACTATGACCCGACGCTCGAGGACGCGCTGCGTGACCACGGCATGCTGACCCGCGACGCCCGCGAGGTCGAGCGTAAGAAGTACGGCCTGGCCGGCGCCCGCCGTCGCTTCCAGTTCTCCAAGCGTTGATGCTCGGAGACGGAAGTCCAAGCCCGTTCGGCTCTCCGAGCCGGCGCGGCACAACTCGTCGAACGCTCGATGCCCGTGCGACCTCGCGCGGGCATCGTTTCATTTTGCCGCCGCTCGCGCGGGCGCGGCGCCCGCGTCCCGTACCATTGCAGCGTGACGAGAGAGCACCATCATCCGCGAGCGCTCCGCGTGCGTCGGCTTCGACGCTGGGCGATCGGGATCGGCCTGGGGCTCGCGGCGGCGATCACGCTCGGGTGGATCGTCGTCGCCTCCATGCTCAAGGCCGCGCCGCCGTGGTGGCGACAGGTGCGCGTGCAGGAGCAGCGCACCAAGGAGATTGCGCAGGAGGTTGAGAATGCGCTGGGCACGCACCTGCACCTGGCGCGCGAGGGGGAGAAGAAGCCGGACGGCATGTGGCGGAGTAAGCCGTGGGGCGTGTCGATCCCGTCGGCGGATGCGAACGCGTGGCTGAACGCGCGGCTGCCCAAGTGGCTGGAGACGGTGGATGCGGGGTTCGAGCTGCCGGATCAGATCGCGGAGGTGCAGGTCGAGTTCCGCGATGGGCGCGTGTCGATCGGTGTGGCGGGGCGGCTGGGTGGGCGTTTAGGCGGCGCGGTGGCGAGCGCGATTGAGGAAGAGTCTCAGGATGCTGAGGAGTCGAGCGCGCGGCGGATCGTGTGGGCGTCGGCTTCGCCGCGGATCGATGAGAACGGGCTCTTGTCGTTGACGCTCGATCGCGTGTATGTCGGTCGCTTGCCGATCTCGCGGGCGTTGCTGGCGGAGATCGCGGAGCGAGCGGGGCTGACACAGAAAGCGGGCGCGTCGGGCAGGGGGCCGTGGGTGGACCTGCTGCACGGGGAGGCGTTGAAGGTTGAGCCGCTGATGAAGCTGGAGGACGGGCGGCGGGTGCGGATTACCGGGCTCCGAGCCCGCGAGGGGCGGCTGGAGGTCACGTGCGTGACGGAGCATGGGGGATGATCAGAACGGCAGGTCGACGGAGAACGAGAAGAAGCGTTCCTCGTCGTCGTCCTGCTTGATGATCGGGAAGCCGAAGTCGAAGGCGAGGTCGAAGGGTGAGAGCTGGGGGATGTAGAGGCGGAGGCCGACGCCGACGGCGACGCGGTAGTCGTCGAAGCCGGGGTCGATGAGGACGGTGCCGGTGTCGACGAAGCCGACGACGGAGATCATGTCGCCGAAGACGGGCTGTTTGACCTCGGCGCCGGCGAAGAAGGACCAGAGGCCGCCGACGGGGTCGTCGGAGGGCTCGCCGTTGTCATTGCGGATGCCCTTCGGGGAGACGGTGCGGAAGTCGAATCCGCGGAAGGAGCGGCCGCCCAGGTAGTAGCGTTCGTAAACGGGGACGTCCTCGCGGTCCTGGGGGATGTAGTTGCTGGAGAGGTTGAGTGAGAGGATGGTCTTTCGTCCGAGGGCGTCTTCGCGGATCTTGAAGTAGGTTGTGTAGTCGGCTCCGAACTTGGTGAAGTTGTAGTCGCCTCCGAGGAGGCCGACCTGCTCGGTGGAGAGGACGACGCGTGTGCCCTTTGAGGGTCGGAAGGTGTTGTCGAAGGTGGAGCGTGTGAGGGTGAAGCCGACGCCGCTGACGTAGGACTGATCGGCGAACTCAAAGACCTCTGTGGGCTGGTCGGCATCGATATCGGAGAGCTCGACGGATTCGAGGCGGAGGTTCATGTTTCCGACCCAGCGTGTGCCGAAGCGTCGTCCGAAGCCGATGCGTGCGCCGTAGCGTTCTTCGTCGTAATCGCTGTAGTCGCGGTCGCGATAGAAGGCGGAGACGGAGGCGGAGTAGTCGGTGTCGAGGATGTATGGATCCGAGAGCGAGATCGAGTAGTTCTGGACCTCGGTGCCGGGGAGGGCCTCGATGCGGAAGGTCTGGCCGGCGCCGCGGAAGGCCTGTCCGGAGAAGAACTCGCTGGTGGTCTCGGGGACGTCGTAGAGATCGAAGTTGCGTTGGGTGAGCGAGATGCTGCCGGCGACGCCGGAGTCGGAGCTGGTGACGACGCCGAAGCCGAGCGCGCCGGTGTTGGTCTCCGTCACTTCGACGAGCACGTCGCGGTACAGCGGGTCTTCGCGGTCGGGGCGCTGGGGCGTGACCTTGGGGGGCGAGCTGGTGTTGTCGACGATGCGTGTCTGGGCGATGAGGCGCTGCGACTCTTCGATGGCGACGGTGTTCAGGGGGCGATCGGGCTTGATCTCAAGCTGGCGCCGGATGACGTTGTCGCGCGTGACGCTGTTGCCCTGGATCTCGACGATGCCGGTCTTGTAGCGCGGGCCCTCGACGATGGTGAGGAGCAGGTCGACCTCGGGGCTCTCGCTGGAGCGCGGGTCGAAGCGGCGGATGAGGGCGTCGCTGTGGCCCATCTGGCCGTAGGCGTTCTGGATGGACTCGATGGACTGGTTGATCTTGCTGACCGAGTAGGCGTCGCCGGGCTTGACGGCCATGTGGGCGACGACCTGGTCGGGGCTGAGGAGGCCGTCGGAGGTGACGAGCCAGCCGCGGGGCCGGAAGGGATCCTGCACGACGCGTTCGAGTCCTTCGCGTGCGGCGAGGGCCTCCTGCTCGGAGTCGAACTCGCGCGAGAGCTCGGGGTAGATGACGCGGACGGAGCGGAGGGTGTAGAGGCGTCCTTCGGAGATGACGAAGGTGATGATGGCTTCGCGGCCGTTGGGGGCCATGCGGATGCTGGGGGCGGCCTCGACGTCGAGGTAGCCGCGGTCGCGGTAGAACTCGATGATGGCGCGCGTGTCGGTTTCGAGCTGGTCGTCGTTGATGGCGCCGGTGCGGAAGATGGGGAAGGCGGGGCGGGTCTTGACGGCGGAGCCGAGTTCATCGGGCGTGAAGGAGACGTTGCCCTCGTAGCGGATCTCGGCGGCCTTGACGCGTTCACCCTCGCGGATGCGGAAGAGGACGTTGCCCTGCTCCTCGAGTTCCTTCTCGTCCCAGGTCGCCTGCACGAGGTAGTAGCCCTTGGCCCGGTACATGTCCTCGATGCGGCGTGCGGCGCGGTCGAGGACCAGCCGGTCGACGGGGGTGCCGACGACGGCCTCGATCTGCTCGGCGATCTTGTTGTCGGGGAACTTGGTGTTGCCGACGGACTGGACGTCCTTCACGATGGGCTGGGGGATGACGTCGTAGTAGACAATGACGCTGCCGTCCTCGACGAGTTGGGCGCGGGTCTCGATCCGTCGGAAGCGTCCGAGCCGGTTGAGTCGGGCGATGTCTTCGGTAGCGGTCTGCTGGCGGTAGGGGCGGCCGCGTTGGAGGCGGATGTTGGCGCGGACGAGGCGTTCGAGGTCCGCGTCGAGGGCCTCGTCGACGCGCTGGCCTTCTTTGATGGTCGGGCGGAGGACGCGGATCTCGCGGATGGGGCGTCCGTCGTATGCGCCGGGGTCGGCCGCGATCTCCTGGGCGTGGGAGCGCAGCGCGAGCAGGGAGCACGGTGCTCCGGCGATGAGCGGCAGGATGGAGAGCCCCAGAATGTGGGCGACACGCATGTTCACGGAGCGGGGACAATAGCCAGCCCGGTCCAAACCCACAAACGCAGAGATGGTTCGGGTGAGGGATCCGGGGAGACGGCAGAGCTGCAACCCGCACATGGCCATCGGTTTGGCGGCGTGGATGCAGGAGTGGGCGGCGAGCGAAAGAACGGGCGGCGGAGTGCGGCGGGCCATTGTGGAGTGGATGTGTGTGACGCTCGGAGTTGCGTGCGGACGCGCAACCCCCTACCGTTCCCGCCCGCTCCGATGGGTATTTCCCCGGATCGGGTGATGGATGTGTTTGTGAGCGCATGGAGGCGGCGGTGCGTGAAGTTGTGAGGCAGATGCGTCGTGTGGGGCTGGTTGTTGCCGGCGTGGGATCGGTGATGCTGGGGCTGCTGGTGGCATGGGCGTTTGTGAAGCCGGGCGTCATCGGTGGCGTGGGGACGGGCGCGCTGGCGGCGATCCTCGGGCTGCTGGTGCTGCCGGGCGTCGTGTACTGGGTGTGGACGATCGATCGCAGGGCGGCGGTGCGTCAGGCGGCGCGGATGCGCACGGTGGCGGCGAGCCAGTTGCAGGCGTCGGTGGTTGAGGGGCTGGGCGTGATCGGCACGCGCGCGCCGGGGCGGGATGCGGTGGCGGGGCACGGTGCTGGTCAGGTGGGTGGGCACGTGGTGATCCATGAGCCGGTCCGGACGGGCGACGGGCGGCGGGAGCGATCGCACAGGGCGGCGCCGCGGACGGTGCATGCGGGGTGAGTGGGCGGAGGGGCCCGGCGGAGTTGGGTTTGGAGTTGGGTTTGGGGGGATTGCGAGTCCGGAGCGCGTCGGTCATCGAGCGGTGCAACGATGATGGGCGTGCCACCTGCAGTTCCAGAGCCACTGCTGAGGTTTGACCAGTGCGAGAGTGCACTGCGTCGGATGCTGCATCGGCTTGATGCGGCGCGGGAGCGGTTTCGTGCGCTCAACGATGCCGGTCGGGTGCTCGCCAACTCGTTCGAGGCCTTGCGAGTGGAGATGACGTACCACTCAAACGCGATCGAGGGGAGCACGCTGACACTCAGAGAAACCCAGTTGATCCTGGAAGGGCGGGCGCCGTCGGGCGGAAAGTCGCTTCGCGAGGTGTACGAGGCGCGGAACCATGACCGCGCGCTGCGAATGATCGAGTCTCGGGCCCAAGAGCGTGGAGCTAGCGGGGTGTTGACGGAGCGGGACATCCTTGATGTTCATGCGCTCGCGCTCGCGGATATCGATCTGGCGTCGGCGGGGCGGTATCGCTCTGAGCGGGTGCTGATCAAGGGGACGCGGTTTGTGCCGCCGGGGAGCCACAGGTTCGGCGAGTTGATACCGGCCATACTTGGGCTTGTGAGCAGGACGGGTGTGCATGCTGCGATTCAGGCGGCCGAACTCCACTACAACCTGGTCGCGGTCCACCCGTTCGCGGATGGGAACGGACGGACGGCACGGTTGCTGATGAACATGCACATGCTTCAGCACGGATATCCGCTTGTGATCATCGAGGTCGAGCGACGCGGGGAGTATCTCGCGGCTCTTGAAGAGGCGAATGAGGGGCGATGCGAGCGTTTCGCGACGTTCGTGATCGAGAGCGCGGAGCGCTCGATCGAGCGGTTGATCGGGGAGTGAGCGCGCGGGTGAATGGGGGCGAACTGATGCGACAGGTGCGAGGCGCGGGGGACGCGGAGAGTGGACCGCAGCGTTCGGACGCGGTACCCGACGAGGCGTATCGCGCGGTGCGGAAGATCGTGATCGCCGTTGGTCTGGGCGCGCTGGGCCTTGCGCTGCTCGTGAAGTACCTGGTGACGGGCAGCATCGTGCGCGACGGGCTCGGGTGGGTGATGCTCGCGCTGCAGGTTGTGTTCGTGGTCGCGCTGCCGCTGGTCATTTTCAGGGCGAGAGCGGGCAAAGCCTCGTGACGCCGTGTTCGCGCGGGGCGCGTGTCATCCCTTGCGTGCGACTTCGATTTGGGCGACATCGATCTTGCCCATGGTCATCATGGCCTCGAAGGCGCGTTTGGCGATGCCAGGGTCGGGATCGAGGATGGACTGGGTGAGGATGATGGGCGTGATCTGCCAGGAGATGCCCCACTTGTCCTTGCACCAGCCGCACGCGGACTCGGAGCCGCCGTTGTTGACGATGGCGTTCCAGTAGCGATCGGTCTCGGCCTGATCCTCTGTGGCGACTTGGAAGGAGAAGGCCTCCGAGTGCTTGAACATCGGGCCGCCGTTGAGGCCGAGGCATGGGATGCCCAAGACCGTGAAGTTGACGGTGAGGACGTCACCCTTCTTCCCTGAGTGGTAGTCGGCGGGAGCGCGGAAGATGCGGCCGACGGAGGAGTTGGGGAAGGTCTTGGCGTAGAAGCGGGCGGCTTCTTCGGCGTCGTTGTTGAACCAGAGACAGATGGTGTTCCTGGGATGGGCTTGCATGGCTGATTATATACCATAATCTGCATGTGTCGCCACGTGTCCCACGGGTCCAGCGCGAGAGCCCCAATCAAATATGCATTACTGTGCTTGACACAGTAGTGCGACGTGCCTTATGCTGTGTATCTCACAGTATTGGGTGACACATGGCAGAACGAGACAACACGAGCTTGGCGGAGCTGAGGCGGGGGGTGCTGGTCTTGGCGGTGCTGTCGCGATTACGCACGCCGCAATACGGGTACTCGCTGCGGCAGGCGCTCGCGGAGGGGGGCATGCCGATCGAGGAGGGGACGCTGTACCCGCTGCTTCGGCGGCTGGAGTCGCAGGGTCTCCTTGCGAGCGAGTGGAACACGGAGCAGACGCCGCGGCGGTACTACCGGCTGAACGCGGAGGGGGAACGGATGCTCGCCGCACTGACTGAGGCGTGGCGGGAGCAGGTGGGCGTGATGAACAGTCTTTTGGATGGGAGGGTGCAGTGAACACGCATGAGATCATCGAGTCGTATGTTCGCGACGTGGCCAAGTATCTGCCTCGCGCGAAGCGGAATGACGTGGCGTTTGAGCTACGGACGCTCCTGGGCGATGAGGTGGCGGCGAAGGCGCAGGCAGCGGGGCGTGCTCCGGATCAGGCGATGGTGATGGAGTTGCTGCGTGGGTTCGGCAGGCCGCCGGAGGTCGCGGCGCGGTATCACCAGCGCGGGGCGTTGATCGATTCGGCGGACACGCACCACTTTCTGATCTGGGCGTTGTCGGGCGCGGTGACGCTCTCGCTCCTGTCGGCGTTGAGCCCGAGCGCGGAGCGGGACAATGGCGGGGAGTTTCTGAAGTGGGTGGGCGCGCTGGCGATTGTGTTTGCGGTGCGCGGGTGGTGGAGGCGGAGTTCGGCGAAGGCGATGGCGTGGAAGCCCAAGCGCGGCCAGGATTGGATGCCGCGGGGGCTCGCGCTCCTGTCGCTGGTTGCGACGGCGATCTTTCCGTTCTTTGTGTACGCGGCTCCGCAGATGTTCGTGGAGACGATGTTCTTCGGTCGGGTCGTGAGCGATGGCGTGGTGCTGACGGAGTCGTTTGCGCGGAGCCCCGAGCGGATGGCGGGGATCGTGATGCTGGGGATGCTGGTGGTGATGTATGGCGCGGTGCTGGTGCAGGGGCGGTACGCGCCCTGGTCCAACTGGACGTTCGCGGTGTTGCACGGCGCGCTGGGGCTCTTGATGGGCGCGCACGGCGGCGTGGCGCGGGCGGGGGAGGTGTTCACGACGGCCAAGGCGAATGAGGTGGCGGCGCCGATCTTCGGCGTGCTGGGGACGTTCCTCCTGATGTGCGCGTTCTATGGGGTGTATCAGGAGTGGGCGCGGATCAAGCCCGCGCCGGAGGTGGAGGGGAAGCGCGGGTGAGGCGAGCCGACGGCACACTCGCCGCGTGACTTGGGCGGGCGGGTGTCGATGGCTCAGTGGAACTGGCGGACTTCGACGGGTGCGCGGCAGGCGACGACGGCCTTGCGGCCCCACGCCAGCGCCTCGTCCATGTTTGCGACGTTCAGCACCCAGAAGCCGCCGACGTGCTCGTCTGTCTTCAGATATGGCCCGTCGGTGAGAAGGACCTGGCCCTGGGCGTTGGCGTTGAGGGACTTGGCGTTGAGGGCGGGGTGTAGTCCTCCGACGAAGACGCGGATGCCGGCAGCGACCAACTCTTCGTTGAGCGCGTCGATCGCGCGGCGCATCGTGTCATCCTCGGCGATGGCCGGGTTGTAGTCGTCCGGGCGGTGGATCGCGACGAGAAACTGGGGCATGGGAAGTCTCGCGGTGGCGTGATTGGCGGAAGGGGACGGGGTGGTGGGCGCGGAGCGGGATGTCGGTGGACATCATAGAACCACGCGGTATACTAAACCACATGGTTTTAGATAAGTCGCCACGACTCGATCTTGTCTTTCACGCGCTGGCACACCCTGCGCGTCGGGAGATCATCCGTCAGTTGTCCGTGGGGGAGCGGAACCTCAGCGAGCTCGCGGCGCCCCTGAACATGACGTTCCCGGCCGCGACGAAGCATGTGCGTGTGCTGGAGCGTGCGAAGCTGGTTCGTCGGCGTGTGTCGGGGCGGGAGCATCTCTGCCGCCTGCACGCTGCGCCGCTGAAGGACGCGATGCTGTGGACCGAGCAGTTCCGTCGGAACTGGGAGGCGCGGTTCGCCGCGCTGGATGTGCTGCTTGATGAGATGAAGACGGACGAGCGATCTCGTCCGCGTCAGCGATGAGTGTGTCGCCCGCGATTTCTTCGCTCTTGAACGCAAGGACTATCCCATGAACCCGCAAGGCCTGCAGATCTCGACTCCAACGGACACCACTATTGTGCTCACACGTCTGTTCGATGCGCCGCGCCGGCTGGTGTGGGAGGCGATGACCGTCCCTGCCAGGATGCGGCGATGGATGCTCGCGCCCCCGGGATGGATCCTGACCGAGTGCGTGTGTGAGGCGCGTGTGGGCGGCAAGCTTCGCCTGGCGTGGAAGAATGATGAGGCTGATCCGGTGATGACGATCGAGGGCGTGTTCACGGAGGCGGCGCCTCACGAGCGGATGGTCCACACCGAAACGATGACGATGGTCCCTGTGGGCGTGCTGGGCTCGCTGGTGGAGACGCACGAGTTTGAGGAGAGGGGCAGCGCGACGCTGATGCGCATCACGCAGGCGTATGAGTCGAAAGAGGCCCGTGACGGCGCGCTCGCATCCGGCATGGATGAGGGAATGGAGGCCGGGTACAAGCAGATGGATGCGATGTTTGCTCAGTCCGCAGTCGAGTGAGCGCTGGTTCACGCGACGTTTACCGCGTCCTGTGCGCCGCTCGATAGGTATAACGAAGATACGGCGTCGCCACGGGAGGGCGGGCGCCGGGCGTCGGCGGCATGCACAAGCAGCGCCGGCGCACCAGCACAAGGAGACGCACATGCTTATTCAGGTCAGCACCGACAACCAGACGCCGGGTACCGCCGATCTGCAGCGGAGCGTTGAGGCCGTGATCGAGGATAAGTTGGGGCGCTTCGCGGACCGGATCACGCGGGCGGAGGTCCACCTGAGCGACGAGAACGGCACGGGAAAGTCCGGTGGGAACGACAAACGATGCCTGATCGAGATTCGTCTGGCCGGGAAGGACCCGATCAGCGCGACCGACTTCGGCGCGTCGCACGATGTGGCGCTGCGTGGAGCGACATCGAAGATGCAGAGCCAGCTCGACACGATCGTGGGCAAGCTTGGACGCGGGTGAGAGCGCGGGCTGTTCACGATGAGTGAGTGGCGGGTGAGCCTGCTTGCATTCACCCGAACACATCTTCCGGATTGCCTTCCCATCCGGTCTTTCGCAGCATCGCGATGTACTCCACCTCGAAGGGCATGTCCTTGTGATGCTCCTTTTGGTTGCGGATGTACTGATCGACCTCATCGACGCTCGGCCTGCTCACCGTGAACCCGCCGTAACCTTCCTGCCAGCCGAAGTCGGAGAGCGAGGGGAATGTCTGGTGGACCCACTTCGATGAGCGTGATTTCAGATGGCGCAGGAGATCGGCCGGAGCCAGGTCGCTCGGAAAGCGCACGAGCACATGGACAAGCTCCGCCATGCCATTGATCGCGATGGGTGTGCAGTCGAGGTCTTTGGCGATGCCGCCGAGGAATGGATGCAGGCGAGTTTCGACTTCGGGCGAGATCCATGGCGCGCGACGACGGGTTGCGAAGACGGCGTGATAGAAGTTCTGCGTCCAAGAACTGCCCATGTGCGCAGGTTACCCGAGTCGGAACTCGACGTGGTCCGCCCTCAGCCGGGCGGAAAGGCCAAGGCAGAAGAGGGGGAGGGGCCGCCTACCGGTGGCTTGCTCGCAAAGCCTCGCTGCGCCACCGGCAACGGTCGTGCGCCCGAGGCGGGCGAAGAACGACGCCAACTCAGCTTCCAAGCGGCCTCAGCTCAGCGACACGGGCATCACGACATAGACGAAGTCCGTGCCGCTCTTGATGAGGCCGGGCTTGCTGGAGCTTTTGAGTTCCATGATGACCTGGTTCTCGGGGATGACCTTGAGGGCGTCGGTGATGAAGGTGGGGTTGAAGCCGATTTCGATGTCGCCGCCGTCGAAGCCGGCGAGGTCGACGCGGATCTCGGCCTCGCCCATTTCGGGCGCGCGGCTGGAGAGTTCGACCTGCTTGTCGGCCTTTTTGAAGGCCATACGCACGCCGCGGGACTCTTCGTTGGTGAGGAGTGCGGCACGCCGGACGGCGGAGGAGAGGACATCGCGGTCGAAGGTGACCTTGATGTCGTGGTCCTTGGGGATGACGTCTTCGTAGGGGGGGAAGGTGCCTTCGACGAGGTTGCTGGCGAGGACAGCGGTCTCACCCAAGGCGAAGACGATCTGGTTGTCGGTGAGGGTGACGCGGACGGCCTCATCGGGGTTGCCCAGGAGGCGCTGGAGCATGTTGAGGGCCTTGGTGGGGACGATGCAGGAGAGGGGCTGTGCGTCTTTTTCGGCGGCGACGTGCGTGCGCGTGAGGGCGAGGCGTCGGCCGTCGGTGGCGACCATTTCCAGGCGCTTGCCGTCGCGCTTCAGGAGGACGCCGTTGATGGCGTAGCGAGTGTTCTCGCGCGCGGTGGCGAAGACGGTGCGGGCGATCAGGCCGCTGAGGGTCGCGGCGTCCTGGGTGAATCCGGCCTTGCCCGCGCCGGCGTCGAAGCCGGGGATGGCGGGGAAGTCTGAGGCGGGGTAGCCGAGGACCTTGAAGTGCGCATCGTCGCCTCTGATGTGACAGGCGTCGCCATCGGACTCAAGGGAGAGCGTGGGGGCCGCGTCTTCGGCGGAGACGATCTGGCGGAGTTTGTCGGCGGGGATGAGCACCTCGCCGGGCTGCGAGACATCGACGTGCGACAAGCGCAGGCGGATGGAGATCTCCGCGTCGGTGGCGGCGAGGGTGAGCGAGCCAACCTTGCCCGACTTCTCTGCGACGAGTTTGACGCAGGTGAGCTGGGGGCGCGGGGAGCGCGAGGCGACGACGCCGGAAACGACGTTGACAGCGTTGAGCAGGGCGGTGCGATCGCAGATGACCTTCATGGGCCACTCCGTTGGCGCGGGGGGTAAAGAAAGGAGAAGAGTTTGGACGGCTCCCCCGTCGGCTGGGGAGTGTACACACGTCCGGGGCGGACGGGTGTTGCACGGGTCGTGGGGGCCAATTGTGCGCCACGACAGATGGTGGTTGGCACGAATCCTGTGGACCGGCTGGGGATTTCGGGTGTCGGGAGGGGTGCGGGGGGGTTCCCGGACCTATTCTATGAGTGAGTACGTAGGTGGGGGTGTGTGAGCCCGATCTGGGCCATGTTGTCCTTTGTCGCCGATTCGGCAGGGAGCTGGACGGATGTCGTTTGAAGCCGCTGTACACGCACAGGCCATTGAGATCGGGAAGCTTTCGCTTGAGATGACGGCTGCCGCGGGCAGTGGGCATCCGACGACGGCGCTGTCGCTGGCGCACATCACGACGGTGCTGATGTTCCACACGATGCGGTGGAGCCCGGAGTTTCCTGACTATCCGACGAGCGACCGGTTGGTGCTGAGCGAGGGGCACGCGGTGCCGATCGTGTACGCCGCGGCGTGCGAGCTGGGCGTGATGGTGGGGAAGGATCCGGAGAAGCGTCGTGCGTTGACGCGTGAGGACGCCAAGACGCTGCGTGCGTGGAAGTCGGAACTGGACGGGCACCCGAACCCGATGGAGGGGTTCCCCTTCTTTGATGCGGCGACGGGCTCGCTTGGTCAAGGTCTGTCGGTGGCGGCGGGTCTGGGCGAGGCGGCGCGTCTGGACAAGATCGACCGCAACATCTATTGCATCATCGGCGACGGCGAGGCCCGCGAGGGGCAGATCACCGAGGCGCTGGATTACATCATCGATCGCAAGCTGACGAACGTCCTGCCGATCTTCAACTGCAACGGCTACGGGCAGGCGGATCGTGTCTCCGGCCAGCAGAGCGCGGAGCGGATGGCGGCGAAGCTTGAGGCGTTCGGGTACACGGTGAAGACGATCGACGGGCACAACCCGAGCCAGATCAAGGCCGCGCTGGATGCGTTCATCGAGATCTCGCACGCCTCGGGCGCGACGCCGATGGCGATTGTGGCCAAGACGGTGAAGGGCTGGGGCTCTCAGACGGTGCAGGGCGGCGGCTGGCACGGCAAGCCCGCGACGGGCGATGCGCTGCGTCGGGCCCTGGCGGATCTTGATGAGCGTCGGGTTGAGCTGACCAGCACGCTGGTGGCGAGTGACGCGTTCGAGATCCAGCCCCCCGAGGAGGCCCCGGACACGGAGCCCAAGCAGGGCGAGCTGCCCTCGATGGGCGAGGCGATGAAGAGCATGGACATGGAGTCCCTGCTGCACACGGGCAAGCTGGCGACGCGTCGGGCCTATGGCATCGCGCTGCGGGCGCTGGGCAACGTGAACGATCGCGTGGTGGTGCTGGACTGCGACGTGTCGAACTCGACGTTCGCCGAGTCGTTCAGCAAGGTGAACGCGCTGTCTGAGCGGTTCATGGAGTGCAAGATCGCCGAGCAGAACATGTTCAGCGTGGCGGCGGGCCTTTCGGCGGCGGGGAAGATCCCCTTCTGCTCGACGTTCGCGAAGTTCGTGACGCGCGGGTACGACCAGATCGAGATGGCGATCAACTCCGGGGCCAACATCAAGATTGTCGGGTCGCACGCGGGCATCACGCTCGCGTCGGACGGCCCCAGCCAGATGTCGCTCCCGGACGTGGCGTGGTTCCGCTCGTTCTCCAGCATGCGCGACCACCGGGGCAACCCGGGGTGTTACGTGCTGCAGCCGGCGGACGCGTTCGCGGCGTACGCGCTCACGGGCGTGATGGCCGAGTACGAGGGCGCGTGCTACATGCGGACCCTGCGGGCGGACACGGAGTTCCTGTACTCGGACAAGCAGGTGTTCAACCTGGGCGGGTTCGAGGTGCTGCAGGAGGGCCGCGACGTGGTGCTGTGCGCCTCGGGCTACATGGTGCACGAGGCCAACAAGGCGATCGAGCTGCTGGACAAGGCGGGCATCTCCGCCACGCTGGTTGATCTCTACTCGCTGCCGTTCGACGCGGACAAGCTGCTGGACATCGTCAACGAGAACGGCGGGTACGTGATCTCGCTCGAGGACAACTACGGCGGCGGCATCGGCTCGGCGATCGCGGAGATCCTGGCCGAGTCCGGCGACGGCTTCACGCTGCACCAGATGTACGTGAAGCGGATCCCCAAGAGCGCGAAGACGCCGGACGAGATGCTGCAGATGTGCGGGCTGTCGGCGGCGGACATTGTGAAGGCGACGCTCAAGCTGCTGCAGGTCGCCTGAGCGGCGTCACCCGCCCACATCCACGGGACGCCGCACCGATGCGCATCGTTCACTGCATGCGGTACATGCTGCTCGAGCACGGGGGCGTGGTGCGCGCCGTGCTGGACATCTGCGCGGTGCTGGCGAAGGCCGGGCACGATGTTGAGCTCTTGTGTATTGATGACAAGGACGTGCCGGAGGCGTGGAAGCGGGGCGAGCCGGGCTGCCCGCGGGTGCGCAGGATGCCGCGGCCCGGGCTGCCGGGCGCGATGTTCACGCCGGCGCAGCGGCGCGAGGTGATGGAGATCATCAAGGGCGCCGACGCGGTGCACCTGCACGCGGCGTGGCACATCTCCAACATCCAGATCGCCGGGATGTGCCGGAAGCTGGGCGTGCCGTATGTGCTGAGCATCCACGGGATGCTGGACGACTGGTGCATGACGCAGCGCGGGCAAAAGAAGCGGCTGTTCCTGTCGCTTGGGGCGCGGAAGATGCTGGAGAACGCGGCGTTTGTGCACTGCACAGCGCAGGCGGAGCTGGATCAGAGCAAGAAGTGGTATCCGCGCGGGCGGGGACGGGTGATCCCGCTGGTGTTTGATCTGGAGCCGTTCCGAACGATGCCGGGGCCGGGGCCGGCGCGGGCGAAGTTCGCGTCGCTCGGGAGTGGGAAGCCGAACGCGCTGTTCATCAGCCGCCTGCATTACAAGAAGGGCGTGGAGCACCTGATCCGGGCGACGAAGATCCTGAAGGATCGGGGGACGCAGGTGGCGGTGCAGATCGCGGGGAGCGGGGACAAGGCGTACGAGCAGGAGATGCGCGGCCTGGTGGGAGAGCTGGGGCTCGGGCAGTGTGTTGAGTTCCTGGGGATGGTGTCGGGCATTGAGAAGATTTCGTTATACGAGGCCGCGGATCTGGTGGTCCTGCCGACGAGCCAGGAGAACTTCGGGTTCGTGGTCTTCGAGGCGCTGGCGGCGGGCACGCCGCTGATCACGACGCCGGGCGTCGATACGTGGCCTGAGGTTGAGGCCTCCGGGGGCGGGGTGATCGTTCAGCAGGACGCGGGGAAGATCGCGGACAAGATGGCGGAGCTCTTGGCGGACCCGGAGCGCCGGGCGAGGATGGGGCGGAGCGGACGCGAATGGGTGATGCGCGAACTGGACCCGGAGCGCGTCGTAGAGCGGTTCGTGGCGATGTATCGTGACGCCCGAGGTTCGTGATCCGTACGTTACTTCATGTGATTTGGGACCTTGCTCTGGGCACGGAGGGTTGTTCGGCCGATTTGTGAGGTGTCCGTGCGCCCGATGTGGGGCACCTCGGACGGACAATCGGGCGGGCGCTTGTCGGGCGAGGCGCTTTCCTGCGGGACGTGTGTTTGGAGGTCTTTGGTGGGCACGGAGTCGGGAAAGCAGACGATGACTCGCTCGCGTCTGGTGATGCGTGCGGCATCGCATTACGCGACGTGGTGGATCGGGCGGAACTGCAAGAAGGCGGTGCCGCTGGTCTTTGTGGTGGGATATCCCAAGAGCGGGACGACGTGGATCACGCAGTTGGTGGCGGATTACCTTCGGCTGCCTTATCCGCAGTTCTCGTTGTTGCCTGTCGGGTGTCCGGCGGTGGTGCACGGGCACGATCTTGTGAGCCCGCGGGATCCGCGGGGCGTGTACTCGATCCGTGACGGTCGGGACGCGCTGGTGAGCTTCTTCTTTCACATGTCGCGTCCCATTCCTGAGGGAGATCGGCCGACGCTGACGCGTCAGCAGCGGGCGATCTTTCCCGGACTGGTGAACAAGGCGGACGTGGCGAAGAACCTGCCGCGGTTCATTGAGCGGCAGATGACGCATCCGACGTCGTGCCGCGTGAACTGGGGGCGGCACGTGGCGTCGTATCTGGAGTCGAGGCGTTCGGACTGGGCGATGCTGCGGTACGAGGATCTTTTGTCAGACGGGCAGCGTGCGCTGTCGGCGGCGATGGCGACGGTCTCGGGCGCGCCCGCGGACGAGGAGCGCGTGGCGATGGCGCTGGATCGTTTCAGTTTCGCGCGAATGTCCGGTCGGAGCAAGGGTCAGGAGAACCGCAACAGCTTTCTGCGGAAGGGCGAGGCGGGGGACTGGAAGAACCACTTCACGCGTGAGATCGCGGAGATCTTCGATCGGGCGTGCGGCGACTCGCTGATCGGCGCGGGGTACGAGCCGGACCGATCGTGGGTGAGCGCGTGCCCGACGGTGATCGAGCCGAGGGTCGCGGAGCCGGCGGGCGCGGGGGGATTGCGATGAATCTTCCCGGATTCCTGATCATCGGCGCGATGAAGTCGGGGACAACGACGCTGTACCGCGATCTTCTGCCGAATCCGGCGGTGTTCATGCCGCTGGACAAGGAGCCGAGCAACCTGAACACGGATGAGGTGCTGACGCCGGAGGGTCTGGCGCGGTACGCGGAGCTGTTCGCGTCGAAGCGGCCCGAGCAGGTGGGTGGCGAGGCGTCGACGAGCTACACAAAGATCCCGACGGTGACGGGTGTGCCGGGGCGTGCGCGGAAGGTTCTCGGGGCGGACGTGCGGCTGATCTATCTGCTGCGCGAGCCGGTGTCCCGGGCCGTCAGCCACCACGCGCACGCGTTGACGACGGGGGACACGACGGATCGGGATTTCAACCGTGATGTCCGGGCGAAGGAGAAGTACCTGGACTACAGCCGTTACGCGATGCAGGCCGAGGCGTGGCTGGATGTGTTCGGTCCGGAGCGGCTGATGTTTGTGCGATTCGAGTCGTTCGTGAAGGACCGCAAGGGGACGATCGACCGGGTCAGTCGGTTCATCGGTGTTGAGCCGCGACCGGACCTCGTGAAAGAGGACGCGGTCTACAACAAGACATCGGAGCGTGTGCGGAGCGTCGGGATTGCGAGCAGGATCGCCTCGACGCGGGCGTACAAGAAGCTGGTTCGGCCGGTGCTGTCGGCGGAGTTCCGCTCCCGGTTTCGCAGCATGGTGCTGCCGAAGGCGAACGTGAATCCGGTGGCGCCGACGGCGGAGACGATCGACTGGATGATTGAGCGGCTGGCTCCGGACATGGAGCGGCTGAGGGCCTTGATGGGCCAGAGCGGTCCGGTGTGGGACGTTGCGGCCGTTCGCGCCAAGTTTGCGCCGGGGTCGGCGTCGTCGCAGGGACGCCAGAGCGCGTAGGAGTCTCCGCCGATGCAGGGAATCACCGCCACATATCTGATCTTTCTCTCGCTCGTGGTCGTGGTGGTTATTCTGCGCGATCACGTCCGGGGCAAGGTGGAGCTGCTCTCGATCCGCAACTTCGCGTTGCTGGGGTTCATTGTCTTTCAGTTGACCTCCGGCGCCGTGATCCTGTATCGGGACTATGACCCCAAGTATCCGCTGACCGATTCGGCGACGACGGGTGTGGCGTACGCGTTCCACTGCACGCTGTTCCTGGCGGTGCTTCTGGCGGTGTACGCGATCGGCCCGCTCGTGCGACGGGCGGCGCGCGCGATCCCCACCACGCGCGTGGTGCCCAGCGAGCCGTTCATGTGGCTGTGCGCCGTCACGCTGATGATGATGGCGCTCTGTCTGCGCGCGTTCGTGGCGGTGCCGCTGATCGCGGCCCTTGCCGACTACCTGGGAACCGCATTCGCGGCGATCGCGTGCGGGCTGGCGGGGTGGACGTGGGCCAAGCGTTTCATGAATCCCGTGGCGGCGATGTATGCCATGGTGATCTTCATGGGGAGCGCGGCGGCGGTGATGGTCGGCTCGTTCGGCCGGCGCGGCCTCGTGGCGGTCGGCGCGGGCCTGATCTGGGGGATGTACTACTCGCGTCTGCGCTACGCGAATGCAAAGCGGGTGATCTTCCAGGCCGCTCTTGCGGGCGTGGTGCCCGCGGTGGCGCTTGCGATGTACACCTCGGCGCGCTCTTCGAGCGAGCACGATCGCGGCGTGGCGGAGCACGTGAAGGCGATGGCGACGCAGGGCGACCTGGTGACCGGGTTCATGCTTCTGCTGGACGGGCAGGGGACGGCGGGCGTGAGCATGTGGCTGATGGAGCACTCGCCAGAGGACTACCCGTATCGCTGGTTCCACACGCCCAAGTACGCGTTGCTGTTCCCCGTGCCGCGTATGCTGTGGACGGGCAAGCCGGATCCGCTGAGCTCGCAGATCGCGGAGATGGCCAACCGTCAGGGCGTGAACCGATCGGGGCTGACGATCGGGCCGGGGATCATCGGGCACGCGGCCAACGAGGGCGGGCTTATCGCGGTGGTGGTGTACGCGATCCTGGGCGGGATGCTGCTGCGGTTCTTTGACGAGCTGATCGCCAAGTGCCCGACGTCGCCGTTCGTGGTGCTGCCTGTGGGGGCGTCGATGGGTCAGATCGTGGGGCTTGCGCGCGGCGAGACGGCGGCGTTCATCTTCGCGTATGTCTTCGGCGTCATCGGGGCGTACTTCTCTCTGCTGCTGGTGGCGCGATTCGTCGAGCGGACGGGCCTGGCGGGGGCGGGCGGCGGGGACCACGGCGGTGGGAACGAGTTCGGGCACGAGTACGATGGGGAGTGGGACGACGCGGAGCACGCGGAGGCCTGGCACGAGGATTCGGACGAGCAGCGTCACGCCGTCTGAACGCCTGGAGATTGAGACGTGGCTTCCGAAGCAAAGCGCGGCGCGGTCCGCATCGCCGCCAACTACACACGACTGTTCACGAACGTGATCCTCGGGCTGGTGTCCGTGAAGATCCTGATCGAGGTGGCGGGCGATGACGCGTTCGGGCTGATCTCGACGCTGGGGGCGACGACCGGGATCGCCAACCTGACCGAGGAGACGGTGCGCCGGTCCATGATCCGGGAGCTGGGGGCTGCGCTCCACAACAGCGACCGATCGGTGTTCTCGCGGGTGTTCAACACGGCGTTGCTGCTGGCGGGCGGGATGTCGCTGATCACGGCGTCGATCTTCGGGATCATCTTCCTATGCCTGGCCAGCGGCGCGGTGTTCAATATTGAGCCGCCGGAGCTGATCTCCGCGGCGTACTGGCTGGTGGGCTTCAAGGCGCTGGAGTCGGTGTGCGATGTCCTGCTCTCGCCGGTGATCAACGTGTACATCGCCAGCGAGCGGATGCGGGCGTTCAACGGCTGGATCATGCTGCAGCGCCTGTCGCGGCTGTCGGCGGCGCTCTGGCTGCTGTTCGCGTTCGGCAGCGGCGCGGACCCTTCCGCGGCTCTGAAGTCGTACGCGTGGGTTGGCGCGCTTCTGTACATCGGGTCGAACATGTCGGCGGCGCTGGTGATGATGCTGTTCGTGGAGCCCAGGACGCGTCCGCGTCCGTGGCTGGCGCGGCGCTCGGAGATGCCGGGGCTGGTGACGGTGGGCAAGTGGAACATGGCGATGTCGGTGTCGCAGAACCTGCACCTGCGGGCGGACCAGTTGATCACGAACGCGCTCTTCTCTTTGGCGTACAACACGGCGTTCGGGCTGGCGATGCAACTGACCAGTTATGTGCGGATGCTGACGGTGGGGATGACCGACGGGCTGGACGCGGTGACGGCGCGGGTGTCGATCAAGAAGGGCCAGGGTTCGGTGCTGGAACTGATCCGGCACTCGACGCGTCTGCACGCGTTCGTGTCGATCCCGACGGGGCTTGGGATGCTGATTCTGGCGCGTCCGGCGCTCGACGTGTGGGTGGGCGCGAACCTGGAGGACAGGGAGACGGTGATCGCGCGGGCCACGATCATCATGCAGATCATCGTGCTGGGCGTGACGTGCCGCGCGATCTCCGACGGGTGGGTGCGGATCCTGTACGGCGCGGGGCACATTCGGTCGTATGCGAAGCCGATCGTGATCTGGAGCGTGATGAACCCGGTGCTGGCGGTTGCGCTGGCGAAGCTGATGCCGCCGGACATCGCGTACCTGGGTCCGGCGATCGCGTTCTCGGCGGTGACGGTGGTGTTGAGCGGCGTGATCGTGCCGATCGTGGGGGGCAGGTGTCTTGGGATCAGCGCGGGCGCGCTGGCGGCGCCGATCGTTCGGCCGGGCGTGATCGCGCTGCTCGCCTCACCGATCCTGATCGCGGCGGTCTGGCTGGTTCCGAAGTGGAACATTCTCCTGCTGTTCGCGACGTGCGGCGCGTACGCGGCGGTGGTCACGCCGCTGTGCGTGCGCTTCGTGATGACGCCCGAGGAGCGGGCCCGCTTCGGCAATGCGATCATGCGCCGTGCCGGTCGGGGCCGGCGCGCCGGCCGCGGGCCGGCGTCGGAGTCCGCGGCTGCGACGTCGCAGGCGGAGGACGCGGCATCGGATGATGCCAAGCCGCCGGCGGATATCTGATGCCGCGCCGCTCAGGCGGAGACGCGCGTGGGGGGCGTGGGGGGCGTGGGAATGGGTGTGGGCGGCGGTGGGGCCTGCTCGGCCCGGCGCGCGACAACCTCTTCGTACGTTTCGGGGCACTGCTGGACCCATGAGGCGTCGGGCTCGTAGCCGGCGGCGGCGAGGGCCTCGGCGCAGTGCTTCTGGAAGACCTCGGCCATCTCACGCGTGAAGTGGTTCTTCCAGTCGCCGGCCTGTCCCTTGCGCAGGAACCTGCCCTGGCGTTCGTCGCCGGCCTTGCGTCCGGCCTGCCTGGAGAACGTGAACTTGTCGAGGGCGGCGCGGGCCTTGGCCTCGTCCACCGGCGCGCCGGTGAGCACTTCCATGGCGCGCGAGAACGTGAGGAAGCCGTCGGCGAGCAGGTCTTCGTATCGGACCACGGCCCAGTCGGCGCGGGGCGCGCGGTAGTAGGACATGACGTGCGTGTTCCAGTTGCACGGGCTCGCGGTGGCGTGACGCATCTCGCGTTTGATGAACGCGGTGAGGTTCCTGCCGACCTCGAGCTTGTTCTTCAGGCCGCGGAAGATGCGCCGGTGGCGGCGCGGCATGGTGGGGTTGTCTCCGTCGCCGATGTCGCGATGGAGATGAAAGAAGAGGCTCACGAGCGCGTCGCGTCCGTCGCGGACAAGGTAGATGCCGTGCGGGTCGCGCGGGCTGACGGTCTTGTGGCCGTGCATCACGGCGGGGAAGGCGACGGGGAGGATGAGGTAGCGCGGGAAGGGGAGTTGGAGATAGTCGGCGGTCATCTGGGTGAGCCAGGTCGTGCCGCTCTTGGGATAGCCGGTGACGAACACGAGCGGGACGGCTTCCTTGAAGGTGCGTCCGAGTTCCCAGGTGACATGATGGGACAGAATGCGCATGACGCGTTGCGCGGGCTTCTGGGGTCGCTCGCCGCCAAACTTCTTCTCGCTCATGAGACCTGCTCTCCGTCCCCCGTTCCGGATCTTCATCACGTTCCATCGGCCGTCGACGACGCACGCCTGTTCTCCCACATGCAGCGGGCGTGCCAGCGGGGTGCGTGCGCGGCGGGGCGGGCCGAAATCCCGGTTATTCGGACGGTTTCTGGCCCAGAACGACCATTTCCATGGACACCCCTCGATGGTCCGAGCCGGGAACACGGAAGGGTTTCCATGACTGAACACGGATTTCCTCGGATACCACGGCGTCGTCACTCGCGATCTGAAGCGGCCAGGGCAGGGTGGAGGGGAAGGTGCCGGCCGGCGTGAAGAGCGGCTTGCTTCGTTTGAGTCCGACCTCGCGGAGCCACGACGTGCGGGCGCTCAGGGGCGTGGCGTTGAGATCCCCCACCACCATCACCGGAAGTCCGGCCCGCTGCATCTCGGAGGCGATGCGAGCCGCGCCCCGGATCGTGGTGTTCCCCGTTCGCCAGCGCGGCGGCTCCCACGGCGCCGATGCGTGGAGGGAGACGACGCCCAGCGGCCCGGTCGGTGCATGGATGACGGCGGCGACCAGGCCCGGCGTTGACGCGCTGCTGCTCTCCCATGGATCCATCGGCCAGCGCGAGAAGAGCAGGATCCACTGGGTGTAGGGAGGGTTGGTCGCCCCGACGACACGGTTGAGGCCGGTGAGAACCTCGTCGGCGCGGATGGAGCGGGAGAGCTTGATGGGGCACTCGATGAGCGAGAGGATGTCGATCTGCGGATCGGATATCAGGCGCAGGACCTCGTCGTGTTGGGGGTTTGAGGTCAGGGCGTTGATCTGGACCACGCGGATGGCCTCTGGCTGCTGTTCCCGGTCGGGCCCGAGCGCAGGGGCGCGGGGCCCGACCAGTATCGTCAGGCAGAGCGTCAGCGAGGCCGCGTTGAGAAGTGCGGCCGGATAGCGGCGTGTGATGACGGCGAGCGCGGCCGCGACCGCCATGAGGGGCATGACGTGGCTGGTCGCATCCCGCATCAGCGCGGGGATCCAGAGCCACGGGCCCAGGGACAGGGCGATCAGTCCCCAGAGACCGGGCGTGGGGAGGGCCAGCGGGAGCAGGCGGCGTCCGAGCGCCCGTCCGAGCGCCAGGGCGCGGGAGTGGCGGCGCGCGGCGTGATCGGACGTGGCCGGGTTATGCGGCTCGGCGCGAGGCGGTTCGGTGATGGGTGAGTCTGCCCAAGATCCCATAAGCGCTCTTTTCGGCAAGGTGGCTTGTGTCGGTTAGGAGGGTCCGAGAGAGCAAAGGCGTTGTCAAGCTGGGGAAGGAAACGGGCAATCTCGGCCCGAGTATTCGATGCTTGATGGTTGAGTAACCCCTTGTTGCGCGGCAAGAGGCCGCGTGGATCGAACCCGAGGATGTGTGCCATGCTCCGACTTGAACGCCTTCTCAGCAGGAACTCTGGCCCGCGTGTCGCCATGGCGATCGCGGGCGCGGTCGCCCTTGCTCTTGGCGCCGAGGCCCAGGAGAGTGAGTTTGCCGTCACGGCCGGGTACGAAGCCGGCAAGATCGCGGTTCGCGACGCGGCGACAGCCGAGGCGCTGGTGATGCAGCGCACGCTGAAGCTGTGGGAGGACAACACGGGCGGGCAGTCGATCGCCCCGACCATCGAGTTTGTCCCGCAGCCGACCGGCTATGACATGATCTACACGTTCGCGAACACCACCGCGTTCCCCAAGAAGCAGGGGCAGATACGGGTGGGCGTGTTCACGCAGGCGTCGGAGATCAAGGTGCTGGACGGCGGACGGCGCGACAGCGCGTTCCGCGACGAGAGGGGCGACGCGTACGGCGTGTACCACCGTTATTACCCGCACAACATGTACTCGCCCGTGTGGGTCATCAAGGACGGACGCTACGCCACGGGCGTCTCGGTCCAGTATCCCATGATGGACTATCGCCACGACCTGCGCTTTGCCATGCGTCGCTCGGCGGGCGGGATCGCGAGCGGCGAGGGCGGCATCGGCTGGTACCTGGAGATCCGATTCTCCAACGCGCCCACGGACACTGTCGAGAGCGGGCTGCGCTATGAGGCGATCATTCCCCCCGGCGAGACCCGCAAGTACGTCGTGAACGTCCGCACCACCGACGACCCCGCCGACTGGATGCGCACCCTTGTTCCCTATCGCGACTTCTTCCGCAAGACGTACGGCGGCGTGCGCTATGACCGGCGCACCGAGCCGGTTGTGGCGCACACGCTGGCGGTCACGTCCAACGCCTCCAACTCCAACCCTTACGGCTGGAACCAGGCGGCCCAGAGCAGTCCCGATCAGTTCGGCTGGAGCAAGCTGATCGACGACCTCGCGTCGCGGACCGGCTGGTCGGGCTACATGATCGTGAAGCCCACGGGCGTCTTCAAGAACAACAAGGACCTGAACTTCCCCTTCCAGTTCACGTCGCGCTGGCTCGAGAATGAGAACATGCGCACCGCCCTGGACTCACGGACGGGCTTCCCGTCGCTCGTGCGCCGCACCAAGCAGGATCTTGGTTTCTGGTGGGGCCGCTCGACGCAGGTCATGACCGAGTGGGACAACGGCAAGTTCGAGCCCTTGGATCCGGACAATCCCGAGCACGTTCGCCTGTGCATGAAGGAGATGGGCCTGGCGGCCCAGGCCGGCGCGACGATCATCGGTCTTGACACGTTCGCTCACAAGTGGACACCCGTGTGGAAGCTCTACCCCTGGCTGCAGCGCCTGCGGTTCATCTACCCGCAGATGCAGTACGTGATCGAGCCGATCTCGTGCGACGTGATGCACACCGTCGGCGCCATGTGGCTCCGCGGGTATGCCGACGGCACCGCGCCGGAGAACGAGGACGATATCGAACACATCCGCGGGCCGCACCTTCTGGCGGACTTCCTGCTGCCGGGGCACGAGACGTGGGCGGCGTACCGGTACTTCGGCCACACCACCTACTTCGGCACCGAGATCACGCCCGAGCGCGTCCGGGAGGACATGCGCCGGCACGCGGACTTCGGCATGGTTCCCATGTTCTTCGTGGACATGTCCATCAGCGAGAAGATCGAGGCGAAGGAGTCCTGGCTCACGACCGTTCCCGCAGACCTCCAGATTCCCCGCAACCAGTACAAGGCAAGCCCCCCGCCCTCCATGACGATCACGCACGGCGGCGGCGGGCTCGTGGATGAGCAGACCATGAACAGCGACCAGTCGAACCAGATGCCGGGCAGCGGCATGGGCGAGACCCCGGGATCCCGCCTTTCCGTCGGACCGATGGAGGAGGGCAGCTCCGGTGGGCACATGTCCACCTTCATGAGCGACGGCGGCGGACGCGGCCCGACCATCAACCACTCCGACGTCGCCAAGGCCCTGCAGCGGGCGGCTCTCACCCGGACCGGCGGCATCGCGGTCGCCCCGCCCCAGCTCCCCGCGCAGATGCGAATCGGCAAGCAGACGGTTCCGGCCATGAAGCAGCAGCCGATGATCATCAGCGGGCGCGTGGCCAAGCCGACAACGGTCGTGGTTGCCGGCGACGACTGAACGCGAGCGGCATCATCCGGTGTTTGATCACGCGGGCTCCTCAACGAGGGGCCCGCCGTGTCATTCATGGGGACAGGGGCACGCGGAGCCAATCGATCGTTCGAAGGCGTTGCCGGCGCGTCGCCTGGTCCAGAGCGAGATCCTCTTCAATCTCGCCGCCGAACCAGAGCATCGGCGTGCAGCGGATCTCGGCGCCGACACCGTCGATCCCGGTGGCATCGTCGAAACGGATCGAGGTGGGCGGGGCGAGCATCGTCGCGATGCCAGGCCCGCGCGTGGCCATCGCTTCGCGGATGGT
>CAZPPG010000047.1:0-27231 GCA_964588385.1 uncultured Phycisphaeraceae bacterium | reverse complement strand
GCGGAAGAGGATGGGGCCGGGCGCGCGGGAGGGGTGTGCGTTGGAGCGGGGGTTGCGGGCGAGGCAGCCGCGGGAGTGGGCGCGGCGGATTGCGCGTGCGTGGGCGCGGCTTCGGCGTGAAGCGGCTCGCGCGTCGGGGCGGTGCGGCGCGTCGCGGTGCTTCTGGTGGAGGCCGGGTCGGCTGCGAGTGCGGCGGGAGGAGTCATGGCGTCGAATGTACGACGCGGATCGATCGATGCAAGCGCGAGGCGAGTTTGTCACTGACAAACGTCTGTCACTGTCTGTTGGAACAGATAATGGAAGTGGTTGGGGGAGAGGGAGTTAGGGGAGGAAGAAAAAAGTGACGGAGTGACGGAGTGACACAGTGACGGAGTGGGGAAGGCATTGGGCGGGAGTCACGAAGTCACGAAGTCATGGAGTCGGGAGGCACGAAGTCGGGAGGGCGCGAGGCACAGGGCAGGGAGTCGGGCCCGTCCGGGCCGCTTTATTCGCGTGATGAGACTTGCACCCCTCCGGGGTGGGGTGGTGTTGGGACGCTTTCCGTGGGTTGCGGTCGCGAAGCGCGACCTTCCCCACGGCTGTCAACTCTCAGGCCTGTGGCCTGACAGAGCGAGGACGGGAGGGCTCCGGTCGGAGTGCCCCTCCTGACGCTCGGGCTCCCTTCATGCCTGCTCTGCGAGCAGGCATGCCACTTGTTTCGAGCTTTCCCCCTCCGCGTTCCTTCGCGTCCTCCGCGTTCCCCTCTTCTTCGCGATCTTCGTGACCTTGGCGTTCAACTCTCCCCCTCTGCGTCACTCCGCGCTCTCCGCGACCTCTGCGTTCTCTTCGTTTTGTCTACGCCATGATCGCCTGAAAGGCCTGCATCACGCGATCCTTGACTATCGCCCGGTCCACGATCGGCTCCGGGTACTTCAGTGTGGAGCGCAGCAGCAGGGGCAACTCCGACGGATCGTGGATCGTCTCGTTATCCAAGTCCGCGAGTTCCGGCACCCAGCGTCGGATGAACTGGCCCTCGGGGTCGAACTTGCGGGATTGGGAGATGGGGTTGAAGATCCTGAAGTACGGCGCGGCATCCGTTCCGGTGGAGGCGGACCACTGCCAGCCGCCGTTGTTCTGGGCGAGGTCGCCATCGACAAGGTGGCGCATGAAGTGGCGTTCGCCAAGATGCCAGTCGATCAGCAGGTCCTTGGTGAGGTACATCGCGACGACCATGCGGAGCCGGTTGTGCATCCATCCGGTATGCAGGAGCGAGCGCATCGCGGCATCCACGATCGGCACGCCCGTCCGCCCCTCCCGCCACGCGTCGAACCCCTCGGGATCGTCGCGCCAGCGCAGGCGCTCGGTCTCCGGCTTGAACGCACGCCCCATGCAGAGGCGCGGGTACGCGGCCATGAGGTGGCGATAGAACTCGCGCCACACAAGCTCGCTGATCCAGTGCGTTGCGCCGGGGGAAGGGCCGTCGAGCTTCCCGCTGTTGGCTTCGAGCGCGGCATGCAAGCACTGACGCGGAGAGATGGAGCCGATGGAGAGGTGGTGCGAGAGCGTGCTGGTGCCGTCGATGCCGGGGATGTCGCGTTGGTCCTTGTACGCCGCGATGGACTGCTCGATGAAGCGCCCGAGTCGCTTCATCGCGGCTTTCTCGCCGGCGGGCCAGCGTTCGGGGCGCGGCCACGGCTCGAACCCGTCAACGCGCTCGGGCACATCATCGGCCCTGAACTTGAGCGGCTCCTGCTTCTTTGGGCGGGGAAGGACTTCGGGGATGCCCTCGGCCTCAAGCTTCTTGATCCACGACTTCTTGAAAGGGGTGAAGACGGTGTACCAGCGTCCCTCGCCCGTGCGCAGTGCGCCCGGCGGCACGACGGTCTGATCATCGAAGGCGTGCACCGAGATCTCCTCATCCGCGAGGGCTTCGGCGACGGCCTCGTCGCGCCGGATCTCGTTGACCTCGTACTCCTTGTTGATGTACACGGCGCGGGCGCCAACCTCGCGGCAGAGTTTCAGGAGTGCGCCGGGCACGTCCATGAAGCCGGGGACGGTGAGGATTCGCAGCGGGATGTTCAGCGTGCCAAGTTCTGCCGAGAGCTCGCGCAGCGTCCGCAGAATCAGGTCGACCTTGACCGGCGCCATGTCGTGCGCGGCCCACTGGTCAGGACAGATGATGTAGACCGCGACAACGCCGGGGGACGTGGAGTCTCGGGCGGCGTGCCAGAGCGCCGAGTTGTCGGCGACGCGGAGATCGGATCGGAACCACATGAGGGTCGGCATGGCATCTCGCTCTGGTTGATCAGTTGGATACACCGTATCGCCGCTTGATGCGCGAGGCGGAGATGCGGAGTTCGGCGCGTTCACTCGTGCTAATGCGGTCGAGGTTCTTGAGCATCATGGTCATGCGGCGGTTGGTTGCGAGGCGCTCGCGATGGCGGTCGAGGAAGTCCCAGTAGAGGACGGTGAAGGGGCAGGCATCATCGCCGGCTCGCTTCGCGGGGTCGTAGCGGCAGTGGGTGCAGTAGTTGCTCATGCGGGCGATGTACTGGCCGCTGGAGATGTAGGGCTTGGTGCCGACGACGGGCGGCTTGTCGGGCGTGCCGTCGGCGTGCTGCGACATGCCGAGGGTGTTGGGGAGCGTGACCCAGTCGACGGCGTCGACGTACATGCCGAGGTACCAGTCGCTGACGGCCTTGGGATTGACGCCGGCGAGGAGGGCGAAGTTGCCGTTGACCATCAGGCGCTGGATGTGGTGGCCGAAGCCGTGGTCAAGGACTTGCGAGATGCAGTGCGAGAGACATGCCATGTCGGTCTGGCCGGTCCAGTAGAACTCGGGGAGGGAGCCGGTGTGCTCCAGCCAGTTGCGGGTTTCGTAGGCGGGGCCTTCGAGGTGGTAGATGCCGCGGATGAACTCGCGCCAGCCGCAGATCTGGCGGACGAAGCCCTCGACGGACTGGAGGGGTGCGCGGCCGCATTCGTAGGCGCGAATCGCGGCGTCGATGCACTCGCGCGGCGAGAGGAGTTTGAGGTTGAGGGGCGCGGAGAGGAGGGAGTGGTAGAGGAAGGGCTCATCGGTCCACATGGCGTCCTCGTAGGGACCGAAGAGCGGGAGACGGTTGGTGACGAAGTCGTCGAGGGCGGCGAGGGCGTGTTCACGGGTGACGGGCCATGCGAAGGAGGAGGCATCGCCGGGAAGGTCTGGAAGGTGGCGGGCGATGAGGGCAATGACATCGCGCGTGATCTCATCGGGCGGGAATCGGAGCGGTGGAGGTGGAGGGGGCTTGGGGCCGGATTTGCCGAAGGGGAGGCGGTTCTGTTTGTCGAGGTTCCACTCGCCGCCGACGGGCTTGTTTCCGTCCATGAGGAGGTTGAGGCGTCGGCGCTGCTCACGGTAGAAGAACTCCATGACGAGGTCGCGCCGGCCGGAGGCCCATGAGGCGAACTGGTAGTGGGTGGTGAGGAAGTGCGAGTCTTCGAGGATCGTGACGGGCGTGGCAAGCGCGGACTGCCATGCGCGGGCGGCGATCGCGAGTCGGTGCTCGCCGGGCTCGACGAGTGTGAGGCGTTTGGGGCGGAGGGCGGCGACGGCGCGGCGGACCTCTCCGTCGATGGTGCCCGTGTTGTCGTGGTCGTCGAGTGTGATGTAGCGGACCCGGAGGCCCTGGGCGTGGAGCCGGAGCGCGTGGTGGCGCATGGCGGAGAGGAAGAGGATGGTGCGTTGGCGGTGGCTGGGGACGTGGGTGGACTCGCCGGCGACTTCCATCATGAGGATCGCGTCGAGCGCGGGGTCGAGGTCGTTGAGCGCGGGCGAGTCGTGCGCGAGTTGGTCGCCGAGGATGATGATGAGATTGCGGATTGGAGCGGCGATAGGCGTGTTGGCGATCGATGCCCACGTGCGCGTCGGGGCGGCAGGGGGCGGTTTGGCGGGGCGTGATGGGGCCGATCGCTTGGACATGGGTCAGTTGAGAGAGGGGCGGAGCATGAGAAGGGCGAGAACGCCTCGCGCGGTCCAGGCGACGGTGCGGATCCAGTTGGTGGAGACGAGGGATGCGGCGGCTCGTGGGTCGAAGCCACGCTCGAGCGTTGCGTGGCGCGGGACCTGGAGGAAGAATGTGGAGAGCCACGCGATGGCGAGGAGGATGAGGCCCGCGATCGCGAGCGGGCGCGTCGTCCAGCCGCCGAGAAGGATGAGGACGGCGGCGGCGGCTTCGGCGAGCATGAGCGGGCCGACGACGAGGGACGTGCGGCTCATGTGGGCGGATTGGTACGCGGTATAGGCGTCAGGGCCGACTCGAGCAAAGAGCGGGTAGTGCACGACCTGCACGAACCAGATGAGGCCAACCATCGCGAGCGTTGCGAAGGCGTGGATATTGAGGACGGGGATGCGCAGGGCTTCGGAGAGCATGCGGACGCTTTGCGGCGATCAGGGCTCGCGCGAGGGTCCCGCGTCGGATGCCGGGATGGTGGATTCGGGCCGGTCCGCTTCCTGGATGTCGAATGGTGTGCGGCTGCGGACGAGGATCTGCACCTCCATCCAGCGATCGCGAGGGCGGACATCGGGCCCGTTGTAGTGCATGGCGCGGGGGTCGCCGGCGCGTTCCCACGCGGTCTGGGAGGCGAGCCATGTCTCGAGGTTGGCCAGACCCTCGGCGAAGCTGCGAGTGCCGTAGGAAGCTGTCATGCCGATGGCGACGACGGTGAGGGGCGGTGCGTCTTCGACGTTGATGATGCCGTCGTTGCCGGTGGGGCCCTGCTCGCGCTCGCGATAAAGGAAGGACATGGTCCAGCCGTCGGGGGTGCCATCGTCCATGCCCCGATAGTCCATCTCGACAGGGGAGGTCATCTCGATGTCGCGGCGCTGGATGTGCTTGAAGAGGGGCCAGAAGGCGACGTTCATCCCGAGATCGGACGGGCCACTGGAGGAGAACTCGGCGCGACGGACGATGGGGTAGCGTTTGAGTTCGATGGCGCCGGGCGGGGTCGGGGGCGGATAGCCGACGGGAAGAGGGGTGTCGATGCGTGCGTTGTTGGAGGTGTAGACGCCATCCTCGAAGGTGACTTGGAGTTCCATGTCGCCGCCGACGCGGAGGACGGTCCACGCAGCGGGCGCCACGGGGGCGGCGGGTGCGGGTTCGGGCGTCATGCCACCCGGGAGCGGGGGCGTGAGGAGAAGCAATGAGACGAGTAGAGCGGGCGAGACCATTGGCGGCTCCTTGACGCTGGAATCGAGGGGGGGCGACGGCTGGATTCGCGCGGGAACAATCGACCGGCACGTTTCTGTGGTAGGGAGCCGGTGCGAAAAGGGAGTTCATGGCAAAGGCGGGAAAGAGGAAGGATGGGGTGATGCCGCGCAGGGGATCGGACCAGCCCGTCTCCGGCATCGACGCGGTGCGCGGGTGGTTCCGAGCGAGAGGGTGGAAGCCGTTCGCGTTCCAGGAGGAGGCGTGGGGGGCGTATCTTGCGGGTGAGTCGGGACTGATTCATGTGCCGACGGGGGCGGGCAAGACGTTTGCGGCGTTCGGCGGGCCGCTGGCCAGGTTGGTGGAGGCGAGGGCGGGCGATGGCGGCTTGGAGAGGGGCCTGCGGGTGCTATATGTGACGCCGCTGCGGGCGGTGGCACGGGATATCGAACTGGCGATCAAGGAGATCGCGGGGGAGGTGGCTGGGTGGGCGCGGGTGGAGTCGCGGACGGGGGACACGAAGCAGAGTGTGCGGGCGAGGCAGAGGAAGGAGCTGCCGGAGGTGCTGGTGACGACGCCTGAGTCGTTGTGCCTGCTGCTGTCGCGGGAGGATGTGCGGGCGCAGTTTGCGCGGGTGGAGGCGGTGATCGTTGATGAGTGGCATGAACTGCTGTCGAGCAAGCGCGGGACGCAGGTGGAGCTCGCGCTGGCAAGGGTGAGGGGGCTGGCGCCGAACGTTCGGACGTGGGCGATGTCGGCGACGCTCCAGAACATTGAGGAGGCGGCGCAGGCGGTGGTGGGTGTGGGGCGAACGGCGCGGCTGGTGACGGCGAAGATTGAGCGGCGGGTGGTGATCGAGACGGTGCTGCCGGATGAGAAGCGTGGGGAGCGGCTGCCTTGGGCGGGGCACCTTGGGATGCCGCTGTTGCCGGCGGTGCTGCGGGCGCTTGACCCGGATGTCTCGACGATTGTGTTCACGAACACGCGATCGCAGGCGGAGCGGTGGTTTCATGCGATTGCGATCGAGAGGCCCGATTGGGAAGGGAGGATGGGGCTGCACCATGGGTCGGTAGATCGGGCCGCGCGAGAGAAGATTGAGCAGGGGCTGAAGAGCGGGGCGATCGGGATCGTGGTGGCGACGAGCTCACTGGACCTGGGCGTGGACTTTGCGCCGGTTGAGCGGGTGATGCAGATCGGGTCGCCGAAGGGGATTGCCCGGCTGGTGCAGCGGGCGGGGCGATCGGGGCATCAGCCGGGGGGCGTGGCGCGGATTCTGTGCGTGCCGACGCACGCGATGGAGGTGGTGGAGGTGGTGGCGGTGCGGAACGCGTTGGCGGGGGCGAGCATTGAGGCGCGGCGATCGATGAACAAGCCGCTGGATGTTCTGGCGCAGCACATCGTGACGTGCGCGCTCGGGAGCGGCGTGGATGTGGCGGTGTTGTTTGAAGAGGTGAGAACGGCGGCGGCGTACCAGGGGTTGACGCGGGACGAGTTTGACTGGGCGTTGTCGCTGGGCGTGAACGGTGGTGGGCTGCTGCACGCGTATCCGCAATATTGCAAGATGGTGGTGGAGGACGGGATCGCGCGGGTGGTTTCGAAGCGGGCGGGGCAGATGCACCGGCTGAACGTCGGGACGATCACGGGCGAGGCGACGATGGATGTGAGGTATCTCACCGGCAAGCGGCTGGGGTCTATTGAGGAGGATTTCATCGCGTCGATGCGTGTTGGTGACAGGTTTGTGTTTGCGGGGAAGGTGCTGGAGCTTCGGGGCGTGCAGGAGAACGCGGCGATCGTGAAGCCGGGGAAGGGAACGACGACGCACACGCCGATCTGGGCGGGGACGAAGCTGCCGATCTCGGAGCCGCTGTCGGAGGGGGTGCGCCGGGCGCTTGGTGAGGCGGCGGCACGGCCGGAGAAGAGCGGTGAGCGTGGCGAGGCGCGTGCGATCCGGGCGCTGACGAGCGTGCAGGGGCGGGTTTCACATGTGCCGGGGCCGCATGAGTTACTGGTTGAGTTGTGCGAGACGCGCGAGGGTTCGCACGCGTTTGTGTTTCCGTTCGAGGGGCGGCTGGTGCATGGGGGGATTGCCGCACTGCTGGCGTATCGATTGACACGGGCACAGAAGACGACGTTGTCGACGGCATCGAACGACTATGGGTTTGAGTTGCTGGGGCCGGAGGGGTTCGAGTTTGATGGAGTGATCGATGGGGATCTGTTCAGGACGGAAGGTTTGGTGGAGGAGGCGGCGCGGAGCGTGAATCTGGGTGAGATGGCGCGGCGGCAGTTTCGCGAGGTGGCGCGGGTGGCGGGGCTGGTGTTCCAGACGTACCCGGGCTCGCCGAGATCGGGGAGGCAGACGCAGGTGGGGGCGTCGCTGTTGTATGACGTGTTCATGGAGTTTGATCCGGGGCACCCCCTTTTGGAGCAGTCGCGGCGGGAGGTGCTGGAGAAGCAGTTCGAGGAGAGCCGCCTGGCGCGTACACTGGCGCGACTGCGTGGGGCGCGGGTGGTGGTGAGGCGTGTGGAGCGGCCGACGCCGCTGTCGCTGCCGTTGGTGATTGAGCGGGTCGGGGCAAGGATGTCGAGCCAGACGCTGACGGAGCAGATCAGGAGGATCGAGGAGCAATGGGAGAAGGGTGCGTCACGATCGAGTTCGCGGGGGAAGCGATCACGCTGATGCCTGAGCGGGCGGCGTGGTGGGAGGCGCGGCGGACTGTGATCGTCGCTGACCTGCACCTGGGGAAATCGGAGACGATGCGGGTCGCGGGGTTGCCGGTGCCGGACATCGATCTGGATGAGCAGTTTGAGCGGCTGGAGCGGGTGGTGGAGCAGACGGGGGCGGCGCGGGTGGTGGTTGCGGGAGATCTGATCCACGCACCGGCTGGATTGACGCCGGGGCTTTCGGCACGGGTGGCCGGGCGGCTCGAAAGCTTGCGGAGACGAAGCGTTTCGATCGTGCTGGTGCGCGGGAATCACGATCGGAGGATCGCGGGCGTTGAAGGCGCGTGGGGACTGGTGGAGATCCATGAGGAACTGATGGAGGGGTCGATTCGGATTGTCCATGAACCCAGAAGCGGGCGGACACAGGAGGGTGCGTTCATTGCGGGGCACCTTCACCCGGCGCTCGCATTGGGCGGGACAGTGGGTGGTGGGGGCGGGGGGGTGAGGGTGCCGGCCTTCGTGACGACGGAGCGGGGGATGATCTTGCCGGCGTTCAGCAGGTTCACGGCGGGGGGGCGTGTCATACGGCAGCCGGGACAGCGGTGGCACCCGATCGCGGACGGGCGGGTGATGACGCTCGGCGCACGCGTCGGCGGTGCGGTATTGTGAGGGCATGAGCCACAGAGATCCGAGTCGGATGGCCTCGCGTGTCGCGTCGTTCGGGACGAGCATCTTTGCGGAGATGACGCGCCTGGCGACGGAGCACAAGGCGACGAACCTGTCGCAAGGCTTTCCCGACTTTGACGGGCCGGAGTTCCTGAAGCGGGCGGCCAAGGACGCGATCGACAGCGGGCAGAACCAGTACGCGCGGATGCTCGGGCATCCCGCGTTGAACGAGGCGATCGCGGCGCGATGGATGCACGACACCGGAATCGCGATCGATCCGCATCGGCAGGTGCAGGTCACGAGCGGGTGTACAGAGGCCCTGGCGGCGACGTTCCTTGGCTTGATTGAGCCGGGGGACGAGGTTGTGATGTTCGAGCCGTTCTATGACTCCTATCGCGCGTGCGCCGCAATGGCGGGGGCGACGGTGCGATTGGTGCGGCTGCGGCCGGGCGTGAAGGGTTGGGAGTTTGACGAGGGAGAGTTGAAGCGGGCGTTCGGCGAGCGGACGCGCGCGATCCTCGTCAACACGCCCCACAACCCGACGGGAAAGGTGTTCACGCGGGAGGAGATGGGGCTGATCGCGGGGTTGTGCCAGAAGTGGGGCGCGATCGCGGTGACCGATGAGGTGTATGAGCGGCTTGTCTATCGAGAGGAACGGCCCCACGTCCGGATGGCGACGCTGCCGGGGATGGAGGATCGGACGCTGACGCTTTCGAGTCTGGGCAAGTCGTTCAGTGTGACGGGGTGGAAGATCGGCTGGGCGATCGGGCCCGCGGGGCTGGTCGCGGGTGTGCGGGCGGCGCACCAGTTCCTGACGTTCGCGGTGTCGACACCGATGCAGATCGCGGCGACGGATGCGATCCGCCCCGGAGGACCGGGCGATGCGTACGTGGAGCAGTTGGTCGCGTCGTACCGCGGGTGTATGGATCGGCTGGGCGGCGCGTTGACGGAGCTTGGATTCGGGGTGATGCCGGTGGAGGGGAGCTACTTCATCATGGCGGATCATCGGATGCTGGGGTTTGCGAATGACGTCGAACTCTGCCGCGATCTCGTGGTGAGGGGCGGCGTGGCGGCGATTCCGCCGAGCGCGTTCTATGAGCGGGCGGAGGACGGCGCGGCGTTCGTGCGATTTGCGTTCTGCAAGCGGCAAGAGACATTGGACGCGGCGATCGCTCGGCTCCGCGGGTGGCGAGAGGGGCTCTTGGGGAGGCCGGCATGAGCGGGCGGGCGGGTGGTATGGGTGGGGTGGGCGTGATCCCTGGCATCGGGGTGTGGATCAGTGGCGTGTTTCGGCGATATGCGCCGGACCCATTTGTGCTCGCGCTGCTGCTGACGCTTCTGACGGCGGCGTTGGCGATCGCGTTCGGATACGGCGGCGCGGATCTGGGAGTCGGGGAGCGTGCGGTTGCGACGCTGAGGGCGTGGGGCGGGCTTGAGGGGCCGGGCATGTGGTCGCTGCTGGCGTTCTCGATGCAGATGTGCCTCGTGATGGTGACAGGGCACGCGCTGGCGGAGAGCAGACCCGTGGCGAGGTTGATCCGCGTGCTTGCGGATGTGCCGCGTGATGGGAGGATGGGGGCGGGCTTGGTTGCTTTTGTAGCGTGCAGCGCGGGCGTTGTGAACTGGGGATTGGGGCTGATTGTCGGGGCGATTCTGGCGCGCGAGGTGGGCAGGGCGCTGGCGAGGCGTGGGGCGAGATTCAGCTATCCGCTGCTGGCGGCGGCGGGGTACACGACGATGATGGTGTGGCACGGGGGGGTGTCTGGGAGTGCGCCCCTGAGCGTGACCACCGTCGAGAACGCGGCGAAGAGTCTGCCGGCGACGGTGCTGGCGGCGCACGCGCCTCCGAGCGGGGTGTGGATTGGGCTTCAGGAGACGCTCGGATCGAGATTGAATCTGGTGGTGACGGCCGGGTTGCTAGCGATTGTGCCGCTGGTGATGGCGATGTTGTGTCCGAAGGGTGGCGGTGAGGTCGGCGTCTTGCCTCGCGGGATTGAAGTGGGCGGTGGCTTGAGCGAACAGAGGTCGAGCGATGAGGACGGCGAGGCCGGCGCGATTCCGGCGTGGCTGGAGACGTCGAGGTGGCCTGCCTGGATCCTGGGGGCGATCTCGGCGGCGATGCTGGCGTTGTATGTCAGGGGCAAGGGGATTGGCACGGTTGGGTTGAACGAGATCAACCTCGGGGCGCTGGCGCTAGGGCTTTTCTTTCACGGATCGATGCGCGGATACACCAAGGCAGCGGAGGATGGGGCCAAGGGGTGTGTCGGCGTGATTCTGCAGTTTCCGTTGTACGCGGGGATCATGTCGATGATGCAGCAGTCGGGGCTCGTGAGATTGATCGCGGAGGGGATGGTGTCGGTGGCGGATGCACGCTCGATGCCGGTGCTGAGCTTTCTGGCGGCGGGCGTGGTGAATCTCTTCGTGCCTTCCGGGGGCGGGCAATGGGCGGTGCAGGGACCGATCGCGATCGAGACGGCGGCGGCGACGGGCACGCCGCTTGGGAAAGCGGTGATGTCGATCGCGTACGGGGATCAACTCACGAACATGCTGCAGCCGTTCTGGGCGTTGCCGCTGCTGGCGATCACGGGCGTGAAGGCGCGTGAGATCGTGGGATATACGGCGTGCGTGATGGTGGTTGGGGGTGTGTGGATGGGGCTGATGCTGTACATTCTGTGATGTGAGCGGACCACGCGTTGAGAATACACGGGAGGATGCCGAGCGTGTCGCACGCGCCGTGATCGCGTGCGTGACCCCTGAGGGGTTGGTGGCGAGAGCGTGGGACGGGCTTGGGGAGTTGATCGGCGAGGGCGTGTGCGATGTGGTCGCGTTCGGCAAGGCATCGGGGGGGATGGCGGCTGCGGTGATGGAGCGGCTGGGTACGCGGGTCAGGAGGGGGATTGTGTTGGCGGCGGCGGGACGCGAGGAGGACGCGGAACGGCTGCGAGCGAGGTGGCCGGGAGTTCGTGTGCATGCGGTGGATCATCCGATGCCGACGGAACGGAATGTGCGAGCGGCGGCGGATGTGGAGCGATTCGTGGCGGAGGGTTCGGCGCGGGCGGACGGGGCCACGCTTCTTGTGCTGATCTCGGGGGGAGGATCGGCTCATCTGACTCTGCCGGCGACGGGTATCGCACTGGGAGAAATCGCTGAGGTTTCCGCTCGATTGATGCGTTCGGGGGCGGACATTGCCGAGTTGAACACGGTGCGAAAGCACTTGGAGCGGCTGAAGGGTGGGCGGCTTGCGGAACTGGCGTGCGGCGCAGAGGGCGCGGGGTACGTGCGGGTCGTCGGCGTGGTCGTGTCGGATGTGATCGGGGATGATGTGTCGGTGATTGCATCGGGGCCGCTGACGCCGGATCCCACGACGTACGCGGATGCGATGCGCGTGCTGGAGCGGCGTGGGATCGCGAGAAGCGATGCGCCGGCGGCATGGCGTCACCTAGAGCGAGGCGCGCGCGGGGAGATCGCGGAGACACCGAAGCGGGCGTTTGATCGGGTCGCGCAGCGGGTCATCGGCAGCAACACGAATGTTGTGCGGGCGGCGATTGCGGCGGTCGAGCGGTTGGGCTTTGAGGTGATAGAGTGGCGCGAGAGCGTGACGGGCGAGGCAGCGGAGCGGGGACGGGCGTTGGCGATCGTGTGGGGTGGGGAGACGACGGTGACGGTTGGAGAGAACGGCGGCACCGGCGGGCGGAATCAGGAGTTTGCACTGGCGGCGGCGGAGGGATTGGCACGGGCCGGGGAAGGGACGAGGATTGCGGTGATGTCGTTTGCAACGGATGGTGTGGATGGGCCGACGGATGCGGCGGGCGCGGTGGTCAACGGGCAGAGCTGGCGCACGATGCAGCACCTGGGACTGGACCCCGAGTGCGCTCTGGCGGTCCATGACAGCCACGGCGTGCTGGAAGCGGCGGGGGCGCTGATTCGGACCGGGCCGACGGGAACGAATGTCAATGACGTGATGGTTGCGATGGTGTACCCGAGCGGCGACGAACGGCGGGAGGTTCAGCGATGACTGTGAGCATCTGGCGGAGGAGCATGTCGCTGGGGGTGCGGGCGTGCGACGTCGTGGTGATCGGCGCCGGGATTTGCGGGCTGTCGGCGGCCGCGGAGTTCACGCGGCGCGGGATGCGGGTTGTCGTGATCGAGAGGCAGGGCGTGGGCGCTGGCGCGAGCGGGCGGAACGCGGGCTTCCTGATGCGGGGGGCGGCGGACAACTACTGGGCTGCGTGCGAGCAGTATGGGCGCGAGGTTGCCCGGCGACTGTGGAAGATCAGCGAACAGAACCTTGAGATGCTGCGGGGCGCTGGGCTGGAGCGGTTGAGGTCGTATCGGGCGAGGCCTTCGTGTCTTGTGGCACTGACGGACGCGGAACGTGAGCAGCTTCAGAAGTCAGAGCGGTTGCTGCGTGAGGATGGATTTGATGTCGGCGTGATCGGTGGCGTGAGCGGGGCACGTGCGCCGGCGGACTCGCTTTGGGACGGAGCGTTCGCGCGTTCACGGGGAGCGCTCGGGCTTGTGAATCCGAATGATGCATGCTGCAATCCGGTGGAACTGGTGGAGATGCTGCGGGGACGATGCACGTGCCCGCTCATTGAGGGACAAGAGGTCCTGGGGATCCACGATGCGGGGAGCGCGTTGACCGTGCGGATGACGGATGGAGTGGTGAATGCGGGAAGGGTGTTCGTCGCGACGAATGCGTATGTCGGGCTTCTGGTGCCGGAGTTGGCGAGTGTTGTCACGCCTCGGCGGGGACAGATGCTGGCGATCCGCGCGGAGGGACGGACGCTGGCAATGAACTATTACGCGAACCACGGGTCGGAGTACTTTCGCGAGGGGTACGACGGGATGCTCGTGTTTGGCGGGTGCCGCACGCCGTTCGCGGCTGGCGAGGTTGGGTTTGAGGATCGGCCGACGGAGGAGGTGCAGGGTTCGATCGAGCGCTTCGCGTGTGATGTGCTCGGAGCTGCGCGCGTGGATGTGGTGGCGAGGTGGACGGGGGTGATGGGGTTCTCGCCGGATGGACTGCCGCTCGTGGGGAGTCTTGGAAAGGTGAATGGCTGGGACGATCGCGTGTGGTTCTGCGGCGGGTTCACGGGGCACGGGATGTCGCTGGCGCATCGCACGGCGTCGTTGGCGGTTGAGGAGATGCTCGGGGGGGCAAAGGGGCCGTTCCCGATCGCACGCGTGATGTGATGGAAGGCTTATGGGCAGCCGGCGCCGAACCAGTTCAGGAAGTCCAGGAAATCGAGGATATCGACCGCGCCGTCAAGGTTGACGTCGGCCCGCGGATCGACGTTGCCGAAGTCGTTGAGGAAATCGAGCAGGTCGAGGATGTCGCTGATGCCGTCGAGGTTGTAGTCGGCGCGACATGGCTCCTGGGCGGCGCCGATGTCGGCAGAGTGAGGCGGGCGGGGCCGGTGGGCTTGATCGTCGCGGACGATGTTGCCGCTGGGGGACGTGATGGGGCCGGGCCCTCCGGCCTGGCGGAGCGGGCTGAGCGGATGAGGCCGCATGATGGGGCCGTAGGAGCCGGGGAAGAAGAGTGGGGGAGAGAGCATGGGGTCGAGCGGCGTGGCCGGGGCACCGGACTGATCGCCGGGTCCGGCGAGAGAGCCGGTGCCATCGCCGTCGAGGTTCCAGCCATGCGATGTGAGCGGATCGGGACCCGCGATGCCGTTGCCGGGGAATGGGGAGAAGAGCACGGTGTGGGTGAGTGCCGCGGTCGCGGGACCGAAGCCGCCTCCGTTGTAGAAGGAGTGGCCATTGGCCGCGTCGTTCATGGCGATGGTTGTTGCGGTGAGGTCGACGTTGCTGTTGACGCCGTTGTTGAGGATTCCTGCGCCGAGACCGCCGGGGGCGTGGTTGAAGATAATGGTCGAGTTGACGATGTCGATGTTTCCGAGGTTGTAGATGCCCGCGCCTCCCGCGCCAGAGGCCGCGGCGCCGTTCGCGAAGTTGTCGTGAAGGGTGGCGTAGGACATGCTGGTGACGCCGCCGTTTGAGATGGCGCCGCCGGATTGATTGGCGATGTTGAGGAACGCATTGAACTCTCGGATCGTGACGGTGGAGGAGAAATCTACCGCGATCGCTCCGCCGAAGGAGTTGGCGACGTTGCCATCGAAGGTGGACTCTTCGATGGTGCTGTCGGCGCTGATGCGGATGCCGCCCCCGGAGCCGGTGCAGTTGTTGACGGTGAAGCGTGACTGGAAGACCCTGATGGGGCCCGCGTTTGCGATGGCGCCGCCCGATGCGGCGGAGTCGTTGCGCTCGAAGTGGTCGAACAGGAAGGAGCCGTGTGCGCCCGTTGCGATGTAGACCGCGCCGCCCTGGAGCGTGGCGCGGTTCTGGAGGTAGCGAGAGGAGATCGTGTCATAGAACGAGGTGGAGTGGACCGCGCCGCCGCGGCGATTGGCGGTGTTCTGGACATGGGTCTCGTTGGTGGAGCCGCAATAGTCTGAGGAATGGATGGAGCCGCCGCTGCCGTCGGCGTGGTTGGCCTCGAAATAGCAGTTGTTGCTGATGAGGCGGGAGACGGAGTGGATTGCGCCGCCGTCGCTGGTGGCGGAGCCGACGGCCCGATTGCGGACGAACGCGACGTTGTCGACAACGAGTTCGCCTCCGTCGTGCTTGATCGCGGCGCCCTGTCCCGGGCCGAATGCGGACGTCGGGCTTGTGCCGTCGATGATGGAGAGGTCTCGGATCTCGACGCGGATGCCGGGGATGTTGATGATGTGGAAGATGCGATCGGCGTGAACGGAGCCGTCAACCGTGGTCGCTCCCTGTCCGTTGCCCTGAATCACGGTGTTGTTGCGGATGTCGAGGTCGCCGAGGGCTGCGAGGTCCTCGCCCACACCGCCGAAGGTAAGCAACTGGTAGTTGTGGGCGAACTGAATGGTGTACATCGGGCCGATTGGAAGAAGGTTGAGCTCCTGAACGGCGGCACGGAGGGTTGTCTGCGGTCCCGGGGTTGCAAGATCGGCATCGGCAAGGCCGTCAAGCAGGTTGGCATCGGGCGCGTCGTATCCCACGTTGACGATGAACTGAGCGTGGGCGGGAGCGGCCGTCACGGCCATGCAAGCGAAGGCGAGAGCGAGCGACGAGGCGGCGGCTGAACGGCGTGCCATAGTGCCCTCCGAGACTCCCGGGCAGCCGGGACGTGCTGGCATCCTCCCGCGACATCAAGATACCGCGCGGCGGGCGTAGGGGCACGCTTTTTCTTGGACCTCCAAGGTCAAGATTGGGTCAGCGTCGGCCTCCTCTCCGGCGGGGAAGCGCGAGAAGGCCCGCGGCGAGCAGCAGGGAAAGGCCGCCGGGGCCGGGGACGATCTCGGTGCGGATTCGGAGGAGATCCCACATTTCGACCCAGCGGCCGTATGGAGCGAAGACGGTCTCTCCACGCAGGGTAACGACGAGGGAGTCGCCTTGGCTGAGCGTGAGGGCCATGGAGACCGGCAGGTCGACCTGATCGAGCACCGAGTCGCCTGCGGTGGGCTTTGCGACGGTCCAGGTGGACAGCAGCGTGGCATCGCCGGTGTCGCCGTCCGTGTGGGAGAGGACGACGTCGACGAGCGTTTCCGAGCCGATGTCATCGGGACCGTTCCACACCACGCGGAGCAGGCCGCCGATCGTGAAGTCCGTGTCGCCCGCGAGCGGATTTGTCCAGCGGACGAGGGGCATGTATGGGTGCGAGACGGCGTAGAGATTGTGGGTGAGGAGCGTGTGATTGACCATGGGGGAGAGGTTGTCGCCGCGTGACCATGCCCCGTAACCGCTGGACCACCAGTCGGGATCCCAGACCATGAGGGCGGTCGGGTTGTTCCACCAGGGGTCGGCGCCGGCGAGTCCGTCGCCGGTGGTCCACTCGTACTGCCAGGGCGAGTTTCCGAGCCCATCGCCGGCAGGATTCGCGCCGCCGGCCGTGAACTGGGGGAGGCGTCGCCATTGCACGATCTCAGCGGAAGCGGGCGGGGCGAGGATGAGCAGAGCGAGAGCGGGGGCGGCCGCGCGGACGGCACCTGTCAGAACGAATCGGGCTTTCATGTCGCCACTCCTGGCCCACGAGCCGGCAGTCCTGTGCCGGAACCACTTTCTCCATTAGAGAAGATGCCTCAGAATGGGAGAAAGTCAATAAATCTTTGGTGGAACAGCACTTACGTATCTTGCGTACACGTTCGCCCTCCGGGCGTGCCGACGGGGGGGTCGGTAAGATGGGGGCGTGACTCAGGGACGAAGCACACTGGTGCTGATGGACGGTTCGCTGCCCGCGCAGGTGGCGGCGGCGATGGCGCGGGAGGGGCGGCTTGTGTCCGGTGCGGAGCGCGAGGGGTTGCTGGCGTGGCTGATCGGAGATGAGCGGATGCTCGCGTGCGCCGCGACGCAAGCGGAGGCGATGGGGTTTCGCGTCGTGGCGCGAAGCGAGCCGAGCGACGAGATGACGGTGGAGCGGACGAGCGGGATCGTGCTGCTGGCGAGCGCGATCGCCGGCGCTCGGCTCGGGTGCGACTCTGTGGTATGGGCGGCTCATTGCGCGAGCACGGGATCCGATGTTGAGGTCGATATAGACAGGGTTGCCGAGGCGATTGATCGCGCGACGCTCGTCGGCAGGCTGGCCTCGCTCGAGGCGCGGGCCGAGATTGAGGTCCAGACACCGTTTGTTGATCTCTCGGATCGGCAGATCGCGGACCTCGCGGTGGATATGGGGGTCGAGCCGTCCATGTGCTGGTGGGCGACGGGGGATGGGGCGGCGATGGCGGAGCGACGGCGATGGCACGGCGTGCTGCGTGAGCGGGGGATGGCGGTCACTTCGGGCTGACCCGGTCGGGGATTGACCGGAGCGTGCGCGGGCGAGGTCTACACTTGCCGCCTGTTGTCATATGGAGATGCGAAATGGCCGGAAGTGAAGGCGTAAAGCTCAATGTTGGCGCTCGGAATGATGGCAGGGGCGTTGCCCATCGGTGGGCGGAGACGCTCATTCCGACGGCTCGCGAGGCGCCGGCGGACGCCGAGACACCGAGCCATATCTGGCTGGTGCGGGGCGGGTATATCCGCAAGGTTGCCGCGGGCGTGTACGACTACTTGCCGCTAGCATGGCGCGTGCTCCAGAAGATCAGCGCGATCGTGCGCGAGGAGATGGACGGCGCGGGCTCGCGCGAGCTGTTCATGCCCGTGTTCGTGCCGATGGAGTTCTACAACGAGACGAAGCGGCACGAGACGTACGGGGACTTGCTGTTCACCGTGAAGGATCGCAAGGGGAATGTCGCTGCGCTCGGCCCGACGCACGAGGAAACGATCACGGAGATGGTGCGGGGCTCGATCACGAGTTACAAGCAGTTGCCGCTGGGGCTCTACCAGATTCAGACGAAGTTTCGTGATGAGGCGCGGCCAAGGGCGGGACTGCTGCGTTGCCGCGAGTTCATCATGAAGGATGCGTACTCGTTCCATCTTGATGTCGAGGGAGTGGGGGGGCTGAACGAGGCGTATGACGCCATGTACAAGGCGTACTCGAACACGTTCCGTCGGTGCGGGCTGGACTACTCGGCGGTGGAGGCGGAGAGCGGGCCGATCGGCGGCTCGGCGAGCCATGAGTTCATGGTGAACTGCGAGAGCGGCGAGGACACGATCATGAAGTGTCCTGTGTCGGGGTACGCCGCGAACGTGGAGAAATGCGAGATCGGCGAGCGTCCGCGCGGGACGTTCCAGGAGCCGGCGACAGGTGAGCTGACGGAGGTTCACACGCCGAATCTGCCGGGGATCGACGAGGTCGGGAAGTTCATGAAGGTGAAGCCCGATCGGATGTTGAAGACGATTGTGTTTCAGGTGACCGGTCCCGCGCTCGGAATGAATCAGATGATGGTGGAGGGAAAGCAGCCCGCGTGGATCATCGCGTGTGTGAAGGGTGATCACGACGTGAACGAGGGGAAGGTCAAGGCGGCGAGCGGATGGCAGGTTGCGCTCGGCGATGAGAAGGCGGCGAAAGCCGCGGGATTCGCGATCGGCTATGTCTCGCCTCGCTCGGTGAACACGGTGCCTGGGACGCTGCTGCTTGTGGACAACGACGCGAGCATGGGGGGTTTCTGGGCGACGGGCGCGGACAAGCCGGATCATCACGTGAAGCACTTCAACTGGCGGCGGGAAGTGGGCGGGAAACTGGACGATGCGAGTTATGTAAAGGTCGCGGACATCCGGAACGCCATGGCGGGGGATCCAAGCCCGCGTGCGGAGGGGGCCGTGCTGGTGGCGGCACGCGGCATCGAGGTTGGTCACATCTTCAAACTCGGCACCAAGTACTCCGACGCCATGGGGCTTGGCGTGCTGGATGACAAGCAGCAGAAGCGGTCGGTGATCATGGGGTGCTATGGCATTGGTGTCAGCCGCACGATGGCGGCATGCGTGGAGATGAGCCACGATGCCAACGGAATTATCTGGCCGGCGGCGATCGCGCCGTATCACGTGCTGATCACGCTGATGAAGCCGGAGGACGAGAAGCAGCAGGAGGCTGCTCGCGATATCGCGAAGCAGCTCAATGCGGCGGGCGTGGATGTGCTGATCGACGATCGGGATGAACGTCCCGGCGTGAAGTTCAAGGACGCCGACATTGTGGGCATTCCCGTGCGACTGACGATCGGGGACAAGGCGCTCGAGCAGGGGGGCGTGGAGTTCAAGCTCCGCAAGGACACGCAGGGGAAGGGCGAGATCGTCTCTCTCGGCGATGCGGTTGGTCGCTGCGTCAACGCATTGAACGGGTGAAGCCTGCGTCCGTGCGTGAAGAGGTGATGAATGAGCAGGCGCGGGCCATTTCGGGTCGTCGAGGCAGTCGGCCCTGAGTCGATGGCGATTGCGGCCGGGCTCTTCCGGGAGTACTCGGGTGTGCTGCCTCACGGTCTGGAGTACCAGGGTTTCGAGGAGGAGTTGGCGACGCTCCCTGGGAAGTACGCGAGGCCTCAGGGGTGCATCCTGCTGGCGTACGTCGGTGATGAGGCCGCGGGATGCGTGGCGATGCGCGAGTTGAGTCCGTCGCCCGGCGAGATCGGGCGGGCCTGCGAGATGAAGCGGCTCTACACGCGGGCGTCGGCGCGGGGTCTGGGGATCGGGCGGGCGCTGTGCGAGCGGCTGCTGGAGATCGCGCGCGAAGCCGGGTATGCACGGATGAAGCTCGACTCAGACGAGGAGTTGAAGGCCGCGGTGGCTCTGTATGAGTCGCTCGGCTTTGTTCGCATTCCGGCGTACAACGACGACCCGATGCCCGGGACGCTTTGGATGGCTCGGGAGCTGGGGTGAGGCGGCTCGACGGGCCTTCTATTTTACATAACAGGTATTCTCGGACCATAGAAAAGTAGCCGAACGGCGGGGGGTCACTCGGTAGGTCTTCGCTCGCCGAATGTTCGCGGTCGCTCGCGAGCGGCAACGCGATGCGATAGTGCGTCGCGCGACCGTCAAAGTGCGCCCGTTCCAGGTACCCCAGGCGTTCAAGCGACGCGAGATGCGAACGGATCGTGCGCTCGCTCATTGAAGGGATGCGCTTCGCGAGCAGCCGTGCATTGGTGCTCACCCATCCCTCTCCACCCGCGTCATTTGCGGCAAGAATCAGCGCGATGAGCACGTGTATTTCGCCGCTCTCCAGCGCCCCGATGATGTACGTGAGGTCAAAACGCTGCGGTAGCACAACGCCTCCTTGCGTGTAAGCTTGCTCTAGCGTAGACTTCCCCGATCTGGGACGCAAGTGGTCGTGCCTACCGCGTCCCGGCCCCCATATCTGACGTCGCCTTGCGTTTAAGCTGTGGTCGAACCGCACGAGGTTCGCCACGCCCACCCGTCAGACTTGCGAACGAATACCGAATATCGCTGTAAACGCGATTATCGCCTTGCTGTTGCGTCGGAGACTTCGGACCATCCCAACGCCCAACGCTATCACGCGGACGCAAACGGAGCCCAATGGCTCGACGTGGTTTCGCGTCCCCCACTGGCGCGTACGTGAGAGCAGATTTACGCTGCCTCTCAAATACCGAACACGGGCGCAGAGGGCGACCAGTGATTCGGCGTCAATGCACGATTCGCGCCCCGGGGCTTCACCCTGGGGGCGCATTCGCCCGAAACCCTGACCCTCTCAGGGGAGTAGGCCATCCCGTGATCGCTGCTGTTCACACAACCGAGCGCGTTGATGCTCCGCTCGCGCCACGAGCGCACGCGCGGCCCGTTCCATCGTGCGTTGTCCTGGTGATCCGCGGCGACGGGTGGCGCGTGAAGCTCGCCGAGCTCGCGCGCTGGATCGGTGTTGACCAGGCGACGCTGCGGCGCTGGCGACGTGAAGAGAACTTCGCGCGTGCCCGCGGCCTCGCGCCGGATCTCTTACGCGCGCTCGCGCCGCGGGCCTGGCGACTCACGCGCGAAGAGGCATGGATCGTGAGAGCCGCTTACGAGCGCGACGGATCGCTCGGCGCGACTCACGCGCTGCTGGTGACGGCGCTGTTGCCCGCGGAGAAGCCGGCGGCGCGAGAGCCGACGCCGACGCGCTCACTCTTCGGGCGCGAGCGTGCCGCGGCGTTCAACTACAAGCGCGGGACCGATCGCGTCGGCGCGTACGGGCGCTGATGCCGTCGCCTGCACCTGGACGGAGCGCACGCGGCGCACGCGCCGCCGCGGCCTCGATGCTTTGACCAGGGCGAGCACGCCGAGCGTGACACCCGCGCCGATCACGATGCCCGTGCGCGTCTTGGGTGAAGCCGCAGCGAGGGCGGCGACGCCGACGGCGATCGCGTTGCCGACCGCCTCGGCGTTGCGCTTGTCCTGAGCGGTGAACGTGCGACGGCGTGACCTGGTCGAGCTCATTTCTTCGTGCCTCCCTTGCGGCCCTTGTTCTCGTGGCGCTGGATGCCCTCGATCATCTTCGCGAGCACGCCGACGGTGCCGCCCTCGCGGAACGCCTGGCCAAGCGCGTAGCGATCTCCATACGAGACGTCCGCGGGCGCGAGGCGACGGATCAGCGTCGGCGCGATGCCCGTCGCCTTGTTGAAGGTCTCGACGTTCCTCCATCGGTGGATCGTCGCCTGGTTGACGTCGAGCCACGCGGCGAGATCCTTGACGGTGCCATAGAACCCGAGCTTGCGGACCAGAACGGAGACCGGCGACTCCGCGGCGGGCTTCTTCGCTGTCTTCTTCTTTGGCATGCGATCAGCGTAGCCGGCGGGGCTTGCATACGCAAGCGTGCTCGAGCGTCCTTGCATATGCAAGGCCCTCGATCGCCGACCAGCTCGGCGGCGCATATGCAAGGGTCGAGATCTCGACCAGGTCACGGCCTGAGCGCATGGAACTCGGTGACAACGGACCCGTCCGCTTGGGTGCCGAGCCCGGTCCAGCCCTGCGCGTAGGTGGCATCGACGACGGACGCGGCGACGGCCCCGTTGATGAGCAGGTCGATCGTTGTGCCGGTGCAACGCACGCCGAACGTGTCGCCGAGCGTGTACGCGATCGGGCCGGCGAGCAGCGCGCCGGTGCCCGGCGAGTCGCGCCGGAGCAACGTGACGGTCGCGTTGGTCGGCATCCGCACAAAGTACCCGGTGTGCGCGACGGGATCCCAACGCGCCAGAAAGCCGGCGTTGTTGCTCACCACCTGGCCCCACACGTCGCCGTCGGTGATCTCGCCGAACCCCTCGCATATCAGGATGCCGCGGGGAGTCGCGCCCGCGAGCGTGCCCGTGCAGAGGATCCCGACGTCGCTCTCGATCCAGGTGCCGGTGTAGACGCGCCAGAATGGCTCGACGACGCTGTTGCGAAAGTAGTCATCGACCGACGCCGGCGAGCTGCGATCGGCGAGCACGTCGCCCGCGTTGCCGCCGACCACGCCGGCGACGGCGCTGAACGGGCGTCCGCCTCCCCCACCATCGCCGCCGGCTCCGGATCCGGAGAGTGAGAGCCCGAGCGAGATCGAGAGCGAGCCGTCCGGGCCGGTGCGCTGGCGGCGCAGGTAGTCGCTCACCATGCGGGCGTGATCGTGGACCGCGCTCATGTGCCGCCGCCCGACGTCTTCCTGTAGGTCTTCGCGCCGGAGATCGGCAGGAAGTGGAGCCGCAAGTCGATGTTGCCGACAAAGCTCGCTTCGGCGATCGACGCGGCGTTCACCTGGGCGCGGTTCACAACCAGGCACACGTCGAGTGTGTCGCCGCCGATCACGCGCGCCGCCGCGGGGAGGAAGCGCGACGCGGCATAGAGCTTGGTCGGCGTCGTCGCGCTGAGCTTGCCGGGCGGGAACTGCGTCGATGCGAGGTACTCGGGCGCGCCCGCGACGTTGAGCAGGTTCGGCGCTGCGGTGTCCAGGCCGGGCAAGTACGCGACGCGGCTCGTCCAGCTCTGGAGCTGAAGCCCGGTGTTGAACGCGAGAACGATCTGCGCCTTGGATCCGGTGACGTCGCCCCACGCCGCCGCCGGCCCGGTGCTCGGCGCCGCGACTCCATCGACGTCGGTGGGCAACAGCGTCGCCTCCATGCCGATGTACGCGCACTCTGGGAGATCGCGCGGGATGCGGAAGCTGCGGAGCATGTACCAGCCGGCCTGGCCGGCGGCGATCGTCACGCCCGCGGGGACGGCGATCTCCGATGCGTACACGGCCCGGCTCTCGAACTGCGGGAAGAGCGTGAGCAGCGGAGAGACCAGGACGTCGCGATCGCCCTGGCTGTCGATGCCGCCGGCGTAGGTGCTCTGGAGCTCAGCGCCGGAAGGGAGCGAGGGCTCCGCCGGCAGAGCATTATGCCCGCCGCCCTGGAACGCTCGACCCGGCCACTGTCCACCCATCCGCGTCATTCGAGATCTCCGTCGCGAGCTCAGCTCGCACTCGCATATGCAACCGTCGCCGGCGAGACTCGCATACGCGAGTCCGACCAGGTCACGCGCTCACTTCAGGAGCCGGTAGCCGTAGAACACGATCTGGCCCTTGACGGTGATCCCCGAGTTGTTGATGAGCGTCGCCTGTACGTTCTGCCCGGGCGGGATCACGCGCGGCACGATCTCCCATGCCGGCGAGGCGCCGGTGCCGAACTCGGCGAGCGCGTTGACGGCGTTGGAGCTCCAGATTTGAGACTGCGTCTGGAGCTTGACCATGAACGATGCGAGGGTCGGCCAGGTGTTGGAGCCGATCGTCGGCGACGCCTCGAGCGCCGGTGGCGTGAACGCGACAGCGCCGCCGGTCGTCGCCGGGTTGTAGATCGCGAGCGTCTTCGCGAGCACAACGAAAAAGCCGTCGGTGTCCACCTGGACTTGCTTGATCGACTGACCGCCCGCGGCGATGTGCTCGTCGAACTCGATCGTGTAGTTGTACCCGAAGCGCTTGGGCGCGGAGACGCCGGCGAGGTTGCTCACGCCGAGGAAGCTGAGGATTTGGGCCTGAGTCTGAGGAAGCTCCATCGTGGATCTCCGTTGTGGGGCGAGGGTCGGTCGGTCGGAATCTCTCCCGCCGGCTTTCGCCGGCGAGAGCATGAGCGTGTATCGCAACGGCCCACACGCGGGGCGCAGGGATCAGGAGTTGGCGGGCTCCAGGTACACGCCGTAGAGCATGCAGCCGACCACAAACGCCTTGCTCGGCGTGAAGGTCGCCTTGTGGGTGAGGTTCACGTTCACGCGCTTCTGTGGGATGATCGGCACGGGCCACTTGAACTTGTACGCGTTCTCAGGCCCGCCGCTTCCGAGGTTGATGACCGCCGCGGCGTTCTCCATCGTGGTCACGGTCGTCGAGACCGAGCTCTGGAGCTCGGGCATGCAGCCGGAGGGGAACATCGCGAGCGAGTGCCCGTCGATGAACGTGCGCTGGCCCACCAGGCCCTTGACCTGGCCGAGCCCGATGAACTTGCGGATGCTCTCGATGTCGGCGTACTGCGGCGTCGCCGCGGAGCGCGAGAGCATCGCGGCGTTGGAGACCGCGGCATAATCGACGTCGGTGCCGAACTCGACCCAGAAGCCCATATGGGTCATCCAAAAGAACTTGTCGTTCTCCAGGCCGTTGGGGCCGGGCCAGTTGGTCACAAACGGATCGGAGCTCGACCCGTCGAAGAACGTGTCTTGCAGGAAGCCGCCCGCGGGGATGTTGATGCGGTGGAAGAACTGCTGGGTGCGGATGTTGAACGTGTCGTAGTTTTGGACGTTGACCTGGCCAAAGAACACGTTGCGCAGGAAGCTGTCGAGCTGCGGCGAGACTCCGGGAATCGGCATGGCTGGACCTTTCGAGAGAGGGTGCGGTGTGCGAGGGCGATGCGTTCTCAGCAAGTCGCGTCGTCGGCTTTCACCGACGGCGCGGAAGGCGACTCATTCAGCGGGCCAGAGAAGAGCGGTTGCCTGGTCAACGCTCACGTCGGGCAGATAGATCGTGTTGCCCTCGACGTGGACGATGCACCCGTCCTCGCGCGGCTCGATCGCGGAGACGGAATCGGGATTGATGCGAGAGGTGCCGACGGCGATGAGAGGGCTTGCCATGATCGAGATCTCCGAGTGACGGTGCGGTGTGGTGAACGGAAAGCCCGCCTCCGGCCTTCGCCGGCGACGGGTGGGGAATCAGGCGATGCCGAGCTCGGCGGCTTCCTGGGCGAGCTGGCTCTCGTAGTCGCCCATCGTGCGGACCTGGGTGTTGGCGGGGCCGAATGAACCCATGCCCGAGACGCCCGCGGGCTTGGCGGCGAACTTCGCGACCAGGTCGAGCCCGGTGCTCGTGAGCCCGCCGATCGCCGCGGCTTTGGCCAGGGGCGGAGAGACGCGCTTGCCGAGGATGTAGAGCCCGAGCGCCGCCGCGCCCTTCGCGGCGATGCGCTTGTCGCCGGTCTTCCAGGCGGTCGGCGCGAGCTTATCGACGGCGAGCTGCGTCACGATGAAGCCGCCGACGCCGGCGGCGGCGGTCTTCGCGAGCTCGATGTACGCGGAGCCGCGGCGAGAGCCAAACCCGCGCTTGCGCCGAGTGGCTTTGGAACGGGAGGGGGACGATCGACGCTTCTTCTTTGCGGCCACGGTTTGGCCTCCGGTTGAGGATGACGACTTGCGACGGGTGGATCCGCCCGAACGCGCCTTGCGTCCTGCGGCACGCATCTTGGCGAGGGCTCGACGCTGCGCGGGAGAGCCCCATTTCCGCTTCTTCTTGGCCATGATTCAGGCACTCCGCTTACGGCGTGAGGTGAGCATGAACAGGACGCCGGCGGCGACGAGCACGCCGACTCCGAAACCTGCTGACGCGGGCGCGAGGATGCCGCCCGGTTGTGAGACGATGCCTTCGATGATGTCTTTCGCGGTCTGCTGCTGGGCCGGCGTCGAACCTGAGTTGCGCAGGATCGCGAGGGCCTCGTCGGCGACCTTGCGCGTCGCCGTCGCCCGCGCGCCGTCGGCAGCTGACTGCGGCACGGACTTGTTCCATGCGATGATGCCGCCGATGAGCGCGATGACGATCGCGGCGAGAACGATCGTCAGTGTGACGGGATCGGCGGCGAGTCCGCCCGGATTGAACGCCCGCACTTCTTCCGCCTCGTCGCGAGTGACATACCCCTTGCTGATGCACTCGTCCAGAGCAGAGAGGAAGTCGGCGTATGGCTTGATGAGGCGAGCGCGCGTGACGTCGTTGCGCTGGTTGAGCTCTTCAAGCGTCGCCCGCACGTAGGCGTATCCCTCTCGCCCCTCGAACTGCACGAGCTCATCGAACATGGCGATCGCGGCGCGGGCGTTGTCGTTGTGTGTGCGCACAACCGAGAGCAGCTGGCTCAGGATGACGATACGGGGATCGTCCGGGTTGTTAGCGGCGAGCAGCTGGGCCTGAATACGAACAGACGCCGCCGGGGCGTCGATCGTGAGGGCTCCAAGTTGCATCGGGGGGAAGGGCATTTGGTACACTCAGGGCATGAAGAGCAAACTTGGCGACACGACTGTTGAGGGATTGGTGATTGGACGGACCGCGGCGTTCTTTATGGGCGTCGGCCTGACGCTCGCGATGTGGTGGTGCACAAAGCAGCCCGACGAAGTCCTCCGCCCGTTCTCTGTGTGTCTTGCTGCAATCTCACTTCTCATGCTCGTTCTCGTGTTCTACCTGGACGTCACCGGCGCGACGCGCACGCTGAAGGGCACGTCACTTCCTCAGCGCGAGCAAGAGAGCTCCACCGATCGCGAGCGGCATCCAATCCGGTGACTTCGCGGCCTGCTGGACGACAACGGGCGCGGGTGGCGGTGCGGCGGGTGCGATCGCGGGCGTCTTCGGGGGGGGGATCAGCGCGCCCGCGACAGCGCTGAACACCTTGCCGATCGTGTTTTGGTTGTTGGCGACGAAAGTGGAGAGCCAAGAGCCCATGCCCTGGTGAGAGCAGCCCATGCCCGCCAATGCTCCGTCGCTCGTCAGTGGGTCGGACCAGTCGATCATGACAGAACTCCGTGTCATTTGGACAGCATGAGCAGCGCCGCCGCGCCGATCGCGAGGGGCACCAGGTTGGACGGCGTCGTGATTGACGAGCCCGGCGTTGAGAACGCCGCCGCGCCCGGGCCGGCGACGGTGGCGAGGGCCGCGGCCTGGGCCTGAGCCGCGGCATCCGCCGCCGCCTGGGCCTCCGCTTGCTTCTTCATCTCAGACTCGGCGATCGCGTTGCCCGCCGCGCCCGCCGCCGCCGCCGCGGCGACGGAGACAACTGCGCCGACAACGGGGATCACGGGCGCGACGACGGACACGATCGGCGCGATCTTCGCGATCGTGTTCTTGTTGCGCTTGATGATCTTCGAGAGCCAAGAGCCC
>CAZPPG010000046.1:4488-28303 GCA_964588385.1 uncultured Phycisphaeraceae bacterium | reverse complement strand
CTGAGCACCAATCCCGTCATGAGCCAGCAGGTGACCAGGCTCGACCCGCCGTACGACACGAACGGAAGGGTGATCCCGATGATCGGCAGTAGCCCGATGTTCATTCCCACGTTCACGAAGACCTGTGCCGCCAGAAAGCCCATCAGCCCCACAATGAGAACCCGCGCAAACGAGTCTCGACTCTGCCACGCCGTCAGGCTCGCCCCGAGCAGCCACAACCCGTAGAGCCCGAGCATGAGCATGCCCCCCCGCTGCCCGTGGCGGCAAACCACGACCGCATACACCATGTCGTTGTGTCGCTCAGGAAGCCGGTTGAAGTGCACGAGGGCTCGCGCCTTGTCCTCCGGCTGGCCCGCGATCCCCCCCGAGCCGGCGATCGCCTGGGCCGTAAACGCCTGAAAGTTGATGTCGCTGGCGGTCGAGCGGTCACCGCGCAACTGACCGATGTACCCCACAATGCGTTGTTTCTGGTGCGGCTCCAGGAGCGGATACACCGTGGGCGCTGCCATCATCGCCAGCGCCACAATGAGCGTCAGATGCCGGATCTTCGCGCCGGCAACCACCAGCATCGCAAACAGTGAGGGGATGAACAGCGACGCCGAGCCAAGGTCCGGCTGCTTGATCAGCAGTGCAACAGGCACAAACGTGATGATCCCGGGCGCAAGAAGCCCAAGAAACGTGCGATGGCTCCGACGCGTCCGCAGAAACGCCGCGACCGTGAGCACATACGCGACTTTGGCGAGTTCCGCCGGCTGCAGGTCCACGAAGCCCAGATCAATCCAGCCGCGTGCTCCATTTCGGGGCTTCACGATCGACTCCGGCACAAAGGGAAGCAGCAGAAACACGAGCAAGCCGATGGCGCCCGCGTACGCTGGCCACGCCAGAACCGCCAGATAGCGATACGACGGAAGCGCGATGATGCCCGCGCCGACCAGGCCCACCATCAGAAAGATCGTCTGCTTCTGCTGAATCGGCCCGATGGGGTCGCCCGACGCCGGCGCAAGCCGCTCGCCGATGTCGATGGCGTCCAAACCCATCAACGACAGGCCAACTCCCGCCAGCACACAGAGCCACGCAAAGTTGAAGTAACGCAGGCCCGCCCGCCGAGGGTCCGTCGCATGAGTCGGTGGCAGAATCAGTCGTCGGAGCACGCTAGAGGTACCCCTCGGCACGGAGCGCGTGCAGAACCTGGTTCGCGATCGGCCCGGAGACCTTTCCTCCCGACCCCGCGTACTCCATCAGCACGGCAACGACGTAGCGGGGCCGCTCCTCGCCCTCCGGGGCCGCCATCACGACAAACCACGAATGGTCCCCCTGTCGAAGCGTCACGGACGCCTCCGGCCCGGCGCCGTCGGGATCGACAATGATCGACGGGGCCTCCGCCGTGCCCGTCTTGCCCCACACATGCGTCCCCGGAACGTTGAATATGTTCTCGCGCCCTGTCTCAAACGCAATCGAGTGCCCGGTTCCGTTGGAGGCATTCACGGATCCGTCCAGACCGTCAAGCGCCTCCTCGATCGCGCCCTGATCCAAGTCGAGTTCGTAAGGCGCCGCCGAGTCCCCGAGCACGATCCGCGGGGGAATCACGGCGCCCGACCTGGCCAGCGTGGCATAGCTGTGAGCCGCGTGCAGGGGCGTCCACGCGACAGGTCCCTGGCCCATACCCATGAAGATCGTGTCACCGATCTGCAGGTTCGACTCGTCCCCGTTGATCCCGAGAAAGCCGGTGAACTCCTGCCCGATACCGAGGTTGAACGGCTGTCCCAACCCAAAGGACTTGTACACCCAGCGAATGCCCTCCGGCCCGAGTCGCTGCCCGAGGGTGTAGAAGAAGATATTGCATGAGACGGTCAGCGCTTCACGCCCGGAGAGCGCGTGCCCGAGGGTCGCGTCGTGTGTCGTTCCGAATCGCTTGTAGATCCAGCAGCGATACAGGTCGGGCTTCCCGGGCAACAGGTGGCCGGTGCATGCGATCCGCTGACCAAGACCGAGATTTCCACGCGTCACCGCCCCAACCAGCACGATCGCTTTCACGATCGAGCCAGGCGGATACGGCCGGGCAATGCATCGGTTGAGCCAGGACGCATTGACCTGATCACGGAACAGTGTCCCCGGATCATCCCGCAGTTGCGCGCGGGTATACGTCGGGGTTGACACCATCGAGAGAATGTCCCCGGTGTCCACATCAAGCACCACAACCGCGCCGTTCAGCGGCGTCCCCACCGGCACCGTCGGATTCTCATCTCCATGCCACGGCTGCGCCAGCGCGAGACCCAGCTTCGGATCCATAATCGCCTGAACTCGCGCCTGCAACGCGATATCGATCGCAAGACTCACGTCATGCCCCGGTGAGGGAGCGATCGTCGTCCGCTCTTCCGTGTCGACGCGTGTCGTCACAACCCCCCTCAGACCACGGAGCACATGCTCCTGCGATTCTTCGATGCCACCCCTGCCGACCGCATCACCCGCTCGGTACTCCCCCCGATCCGTGCCGCCGGGCGTGATCGCCGCCACCCGCAGCGCGGCGTTGCCCTCAATCTCCGCTCTCCGCCGCTCCGCATCCTCTTTGAACAGCGTGTCACGCATCGACCCGAGCACGTGGATACCGATCCCGTCAACCGAGATCGTCTGCACCCCTTCCACCTTCAGCGGCCCGGGAAACGAGGACAGATCGACTTCGACGTTGATCCGCTCCATCGGATAATCCCGCGCGCCCGCGTCGACAACCGACACCCCGGGCAGCACCTCCACATCGTCCGGCTCGCTCCCCGGCCCGCCCGGAAAGATCTGCCGCGTGGTCCCCACGATCCGCATCAGCTCGAACGCAGACGCCTCCGACATCCGCGGCACCAGCACATGCTGATCCCGCTGCTCGCGGATCGCCTGGTCCGCGACCTGCCCGACCCGCTTCTCAACTTCCGTTGTGATCTCCTCTCCTCGAGCCAGCGCCGCATCCAGCAGTTGCTGCTTCCGAGCGGATGAGATGACCCGCTGCGTCCTGGCGATCCGGTCAAGAAGCTCGTCCTGACGGCGCAGCAACGATTCGCCGGAGACGCCCGTGGTGATCGCAACACGCGTCCACATCGATTCAACCTGACCGGTGTACGCCGGAAGATATCGATCGATGAGTTCACCACGTTCCGCGGCAGACAGCTTCCCCCACTGCGCCGCGTGGGAGCGCCTCGCATACCGCCCCGCCCGCTTTACCGCCCACTCACCCGACAAGACCGCATAATCGATGGACAGGTCATACGCCGGCCGGTCCTCCGCGAGAACCCGCCCCTTCCTGTCAAGTATCTTTCCGCGTGTTGTCGGGATCCATGTGACCCGGCTCAGCCGACGCTCCGCGTCCGCACGCAGCGCGTCCCCTTCCACCACCGTCAGCCGCCAGAGCTGCCCCGCGAGCGCGACGCCCCCCGCGCACGTGACCGCCGCGACGAGCAGCATTCGCCTGACGAATCGTCCGGGAATCAACCCGCCCGAACCCATGACACGCCCCTCCTTGGGCCTCCGCGATCGGTTCTCGCAACGTCATGGTAGATCGGGCATCGGGGCGTCCTCACCGCACCCGGATTCGTCCCCCGTCGCCGGCCCGGGTGTCACCTCCCGGCCTTGGACTTCTGTCCTCCCGACTTCAAACGCCCCGACTTGCTCAATCCCGCCCTCTTGTCCCGTATCACCTGGGCATACGCGTTGTGATTGTGGATCGACTCAAAGTTCTCAGAGTTGATCTGGAACCAGGTGATCCGCTTGTCTCGCTCGAGGGCGACGGCCAGGTCCCGCACGATGTCCTCAACGAACTTCGGGTTCTCGAACGCCTTCTCCGTCACGTACTTCTCGTCCGGCCGCTTGAGCACGGCATAGACCGGGTGGGACGCAGCCCCCTCCAGCACCTCAACAAGCTCCTCAATCCACATCATCCCCTTGACGCGGACTTTCGCCTCAACGCGACAGCGCTGGTTGTGCGCCCCGTAAATGCTGATCTCCTTGGAGCAGGGGCACAGGCTCGTCGCCGGAGCCGCGACACCCATGACAAAGTCCACATCCCCGTTTGCCGAGCACTCGAACGTCACCTGGTAGTCCATCAAGCCCATTGCACCGGTCACGGGCGCCTTCTTCTTGATGAAATAGGTGAATCGCGCCTCGAAATGGGCCTCGGCCGCGTTCAACCGGTGGCAGATCGCCTTGGCGATCTCTGGGATCCGTGCCGGGCTGACCGGCTCCCCCGTCTGCTCGTTCAGCACCTCCAGAAACCGGGACATGTGCGTCCCTTTCTGGTGATGTGGGAGCGAGACGTACATGTTGATGGAAGCCACCGTCGATTGCTCCCCGCCATCGGGGGTGCGCAACGTGATCGGATAGGTCACGTCCTTCACGCCGACGCGGTCGATAGCGACTTTCCGTGTGTCGCCGAGCGATTGGACATCGGGCATCGGGGCAGGTCGGCGAACTGTGGACCGCTTGGTCATGGTGGCTGTTCCGGTCTGAAGGATGAGGTCTAGGTTAGCCCGCCGGTGCGGCGTCCAGCCGACACGCGGATTCGACACTCGCCGACACACAGATTCGATGCCGCACGACGAGGGTCGTCACCGCGAGCGCACATCTACGCCCGAACGGCTGGCTTCTGCGTGGGCGGCATCATCGCCGAAGCCCACCACACCCCGATGGGCACGCCGAGCAACCCCCCAGCCAGCCAATCCGCGGCGCAGGGATTCGCAATCCGCACCAGTTGGCCCGCAAACGCGGCCGCTGCAATCTCGTCCCCATGCACCAACGCCGCCGCCACGGGTCCTGCCACGCAGAGCAAGGCGATGCCGGCAAAGCCGGCAAGAGACGCGGACTGCGCCGCAGCATCGTCCGGTCCGGAGACCACGAGCCGGGCAGCCGCCCCCGCAAGGACCGCGCCCACGAAAACCGAGAACACAGTTTGTCCCTTGAGCGACTCCACGCCAAATAGATGCACGCCCAGCAAGCCAGCGCACGCCGCCACGGCCACCGCACCCACGAACATCGAGCGTCGCGTCCGATGTCCCTTTGTCTCGCTGCCCCCCGACTCGTCTCGGCCTCCCCCCACTCGTTCCACCACGCCGACCATCACCAGCATCGTGACACCCACAACCAACGACTCGATGGCAAGTGCGAGCAACGGCGAGCCACCCCGCGCGTTCATCAGAACGCCTTCCGTCATCCCGTGATTCCATGCCACCCACGCCGCAACCAGACCCGCGCAGAGGATTCCGTGCCGTGCTCCGAACAGCCGCGCTCCCAGAGTTCCCGTCGCTCCGACAATCGAAAGCGAGATCAGCAGCATCAACCCGCCGTGAATGGGCCGCTCAGAAGTCAGCGCGGTCGCTCCTCCGGCGCCTCCGGGCAGGCGCACATCACCGGCGATCGCGCCCGCCAGGGGGCCGATCGCCAGCACCGACGATGCGGTCAGAACATGCCTCCAATCACTGCGATCCACGCGTTCATCCTTGTTGCCGATCGCTCGTCATCGGCGTTCATACCGCCGACACATTGGCATTCAACGCCGCGTTCACTCCCATCGCGTCACGTGCCAGGTCTTCTTACCCCGACGAATCGCAACAATCTTGCCGTGGAGCAGGTTCGCCGTCGAGACTCGGTCCTCGACGCCGACCGCTCGCCCGTTCACGCTCACGGAGCCGTTCCCCAAGAACTCGCGCGCCTCACGATTGCTCTTGGCCAGACCCGTCTTGACGAGCAGCTCGACAAGCCAAACCCCGTCCCCCCCAAGCAGCGCCTTGTCCATCGTGGTGGAAGGAGCCGAGGCCAGCACCTCCTCCAGCAGCTTCTCAGGCAACGAAGCAATATCGCCCGAGAAGAGCGCCTTGGCCGCGGCCTCCGCGTGCTCCATCTCCGACTTGCCGTGGAGGAGCGTGGTCGCTTCGCGTGCGAGCGTGCGCTGGGCGATGCGCTGGCCGGGGTCCTTCGCGTGGTCATGCTCAACACGCTCAACTTCCTCGCGCGCCAGCAGCGTAAAGATCCTCAGGAAACGCGACACGTCGGCGTCCGTCGCGTTCAGCCAGAACTGGTAGTAGGCGTACGGGGAAGTTCGATCCGCTGTCAGCCAGATCGCCCCGGTCTCCGTCTTCCCGAACTTTCCGCCGTCCGCCTTGGTGACCAGCGGCGCGGTAAGACCAAATGAAAGGTGCTCTGTGCCCTCCGCACCCGCACTCGTCGCGTAGCGCCGGATCAGATCGACGCCCCCGACGATGTTGCCCCACTGGTCGCTGCCGCCCATCTGCAGCGTGACGCCCATGTCTTTGTGGAGGTGCGCAAAGTCATACGCCTGCAGCAGGATGTAGCTGAACTCCGTGTACGAAATGCCCTGCTCCCGGTTGTTCAATCGATCGCGCACAGAATCGCGTTGGATCATCGCGTTCACGGAGAAGTGCTTGCCGATGTCGCGAAGCGCCTCAAGAAACGAGATCTTCCCGAGCCAGTCGACATTGTTCGAGATGATCGCGCGATTCCGCGCGCCCGCGTCAAAGTCCAGGAGCCGGCCGAAGATGCGTCGCTGCCCGTCGACATTCGCACGCACGACATCCTCAGTCATCAGCGTCCGCTCCGCCGACTTGCCCGAGGGATCCCCGATCAGCCCCGTGCCGCCGCCGGAAACCACAACCGGCTGGTGCCCGGCCTCTTGCAGATGCCGCAGGAGCATGATGGTGACGAGATTGCCGATGGTCAGCGAGTCCGCCGTCGGGTCGTATCCGACATAGCCGCGCCGCATCCCTGACGCCAGGTGCGCCTGAAGCCCCTGCTCATCCGTGCACTGATGAAAGAGCCCCCGCCACTTCAGTTCTGCAATCAGATCGCTCGGCATGGGGGCAAGCGTAGTCGCGGCACCGGACTTGGTGGGCGATGCTCGCGCGGGACACCCGCCTCGCCGTCCCGGCAGGCGATCCGCTCACCTCTTGAGAAGCGTCCAGTCCGCGCCTTTGGCTTGGGAAGCCCAGCGACGCATGTCCTGAAGCTCTTCCCAGGAACGCGTCTGAGCGTGCCCGTCAAGGTGCGAGACAATCGCCTTCTTCTCGTGGCGGAAGTGCACGAAACCGGAGTTCCGACGCGGATCCGGCGCGTTGGGGTCGTACACGCTGGCCCACAGCCGCCCGTCAGAATCCGCCCCAGGCGCTGGGAACTTCGGAGCCAGCACCTCATACCAGCCGTTCTTCTCTTTGGAATCCCAGTTCGTATACCAGTAGTCCTGCGTCTTGGCCGTCGCGAACGCCACCAGCATCTCAGGACGCTGCGCCTGGTCCAGACGCTCAATGTGGAAACGCCCGTACATCGCGCGAAACGCCGGATTGAACGCGAACTCGCTCCCCCCCAGGAACTCGGCGTTCAGTCCCAGAGACGGAAACAGCGACACAAAGTACGTGTGCGACGGACCGGAAGTATCCGCCCGCAACGCAGCAAGCAGATCGTCGGACATGTAAAGGCCGCGGAAGTTGTAATCCAAGTAAGGAGCCAGCCGCCACGGCCAGCGCCGCGCCTCCGGCCCAGTGATCCGCTCGCCAGACGCGTCGAGCACTTCCATCTCGCCCGATCCGCTAACCCACTCCAGCGGCACCAGCCCCGGAATCAGCGCACCCCGGTAGTCATTTGAATAGGCGACGTACCCGACCATCAACTGCTGTGCGGCCGCCAGCTCACGCGTCGTCCGCGCCGCGCCCCGCGCCTTGCCCAGCACCGGCAACATGATGCCGATCAGCAGCGCGATAATCGCGATGACCACCAAGAGTTCAATGAGCGTGAACGCCTTTACAAGGGGCCGCATCGGACAACGGCGACCTCCGACGCTCCCCTTCCTCTGGTTGGCACGCTCACCGCTCATTGTGGACAATGATATCCCATATAAACGACTTCGGACTGCGGACGGCCTCCATGGGCATCGCGTTTTCTGCAACGCGAGATTTTTTCCTGCGAATCACCATAGTCAAGCTTGACGAGACTGAGACTCAGTCGCAACTATTGAGCCGTCGTCGGTACCCGTCAAGCTCGCCATCAAGAGAGAGTGGATCCATGAAGGCATTCGCATCGCTCCTCGCCGCCGCGGCGTCCGGACTCGCCGCCTCTGCCCAACCGCTCAACTACGCGGCATCCGCTTCCGGCGACCGCTGGATGTACCCATTCAACTTCTCCAGCGGCTTTGAGATCACCGCCCCCACCTTCGGCGCCATCCTCGAACCCGGCTTTGACGATCGCGATTCTCAGTTCCTCGTGACCTGGATCACCGCCGCCACCGTCCCCAGCGACTTGGGCCTGAACCAGTACCATGTCTCGCGGGTCGTCGTCCGCGCCACCGTCGCCAACGACATGATCTGGCGCTATGACGGCACCGCCGATCCGACAGCCAGCTTCTATCCGTCGAGCGACCCTGAGTATGTCGCCGACGTCGATCCGGGCCGTCCGGTGGAACTCTTTGGAGTTGGCTATCGCAACAGCGCATCCAGTGCCACGTGGAACGAGTTCGGATCGTTCTCCACTGGCGTCCCGAATCCGGGCCCCGCGGAGAGATGGCGCGACGTGTACGCCGCTGTGTTTGATGAATCGGGCGCCGCGCTCGACGTCTCTAACCAGGTCCGCGATCGCCTGGGCCCCGTGGCCATGGCCGTCGGCACGACGTCTTCAGTCATCCCCGGCGCTCTCGTGCCGGCGGGCACGACGCTGACCTTTGAGGCGAACCTCTGCGACCCCACAACGCGCGCCTACTTCGCCCGCGCTCTTGACGAGGGCCGCCTTCACTTGGCCATCACGTCGCTCGAACCCGCCTCAGGCGGCCCCGGCGGCGGCGCGGGCGGCGAGTACCCTCGCTTCTACACCAAGGAGAATCCGAGCGCCGCCACGGATCCGACCTTGCGAGTCCGGATCGAACTCGTTGTTCGCATCGGCGATCGAGTCGACGTCAACGGCGACACGATCGTGGACATCCTCGACTTTCTCGACTTCTTCAGCGCCTTCGGCGACGGCGATCCCTTTGCGGACTACAACGCCGACTGCGAGGTCGACATCCTCGACTTCCTCGACTTCTTTGAGGACTTCGGCAGCAACTGACCGCGCCGCTGATTTCCTCCGCCGTCACGGCGCGGTCGCGACGACGGGTGTCTGCGAGCCGATCCGCTCCGGTTCCTCGCGGGTCTGAGTTCGCATCGCCCCGCCCTCCGACGCTGCCAGCACCTCGGCATAGATGTCCGACACTTCGCGCACATGATCCGGATAAGAACGCAACTCGCTTGCGCTGTGGATCTCGCTCGGGCTCGGGATCGCAACCTCTCCGCTGACCAGGCGCGTGATGCACACCGCCAGTGCCTCGGGCTGGCCAGCCGGAAACAGCATTCCGTTCCGGCCCTCGTCGATCCATTCCGGTGGGCCCCCGAGCCGCGATGCGATCACGAACTTGCCGGCGTGCAGGTGCTCCAGCAGCACCAGCGGCGAGTTCTCAAACCACACGTGAGGCAGGATCCCGACGTCATACTCGCCCACCGAAGCCAGCAACTGCAGCATGTCGTACCCGCCGCAGAACTGCACCTCAGGAAACACGCTTAGTCGCTTGCGGAAGGTCCAGTCCCAACCGGCAGCGCGAACTTGAAAGTGGCAACGCTGACGCACTTCCTTTGAAAGCAGAGGGATCGCGCTCGTCAGAATCTCTAACCCCTTGTTGTTCCGCACCGTGCCGTGGAACGCAAGCCGCAGTGGCCTGCCCGAACCGGCGCTCCAGGGCCGGACACCATAAAACGGCGAGCGACGCACGAGCCGGTTGAGCTGGTCAAAGTGAACCTGCCCGAGCCGCACGTGTCGGCCGACCTCCGGCCGCATACCCATCCGCAGAAACGTGTTGAGCACGAACCGGCTCGGCGGAATCACCAGATTCGCTGCGCTCAGGGCCTCGATACCCGCCACTCTTCGCTTCCCGTACTCGTTCAGCACGGTAAGGTGATGTGTTGCGTTCAGGAACCGCTCATTCTGATCCAGAGCCGAGCGACCGAGTGTGACGACCTTGTCCTGCGCGTCGAGCCGCAGGTTGTGCTCAACCCTCCCCGAGTGCTCCGATGGCTCTCCCACGTCGAACCCCATCCCGATCTCCGGGTCCAAAGGCGGAGGTACCCACGCGACGGGCCGCTTCGTCCGGCCCGCGCCCTTGGCCCGCTGCTTGAGGAACAACCATGCGTGCCTCACGCTCTGATAGGGCGCGTGCCCGAAAAGCCGCACCATGGTCTGCTCACGACGCCGCCTCGTGAGCACGCGCGTGGCATTTTCCGGCTCCAGACAGCCCACACACCTCTTGCCTCCCTCATAATCCTGGCAGACCTCCCGCTCCTTGTGAAGCAGATCAACCTGCGGGCATGCGTACCAGTAGTTGTGCGGCGTGATGACCACCGCTCGGCCCGACTTACGGATCGCACCGATCAAGTCCAGCGAAGAGCCCTCGAGCGAGTGAACGTGCACCACGTCCGCACGGATCTCATCCAGCCATGACAGCACGACGCGCACCTGGCCGGGATTCGCCATCTCCGTGCCCATGCGCTCGAAGTTCGCGGAAGCCGGAGACAGATTGGGCGAGTTGAACAGATCGAAGCACTCCACACCGCGCCACGTCTCGTGCCGCTTGATGAACATCCCCCGCTTGAGCGAGTAATCCATACCGGCCCGCAGGTAGAAAACCGAGTGGCCCATCAGCGCGAGGCCCGATGCCAGCTCCGATGCCGAAAGGTTGTACCCAGACCCCTCACGCGCCTGGAACGACAACCGGGCCCAGCCGAGAAAGGCCACTCGCAATGGTCGATCCGCGACCGGCCACTTCAACGGCCGCTCAGCAGCGGCATGCTCGCCACTCACCGCCGGACCACTCATGCCTCCGCCTCCACGGGCGCCGGTCGCGAGTGGTGCGCAGGGGGCGACGCCGTTCGGCTCCACCGGAGACCCCGCATGCGCGTGGGCAGCCAACGAGAAAGAAACTCAAGCCGCGGTCCCACGCCGTCCTCCTCGACCTGCACCATCGATGGGTTCTTCCTGTCAATGTGCAGGTTGTGCCCGCCGGAGAGCAGCGGAAAGTCATTGGACTGATCAAACACCACCACCGCGCGGGGGGAACCCGGGAGCAGCGACGCCTGCCTCCGCAGCTTTGATCTCCTCCGGCCCGAGTACACAACCCGCTTCACGCCCCTGGGAGCGGGCGCATCGTGCCCGGGCACGTCATTTCGAACGATCTCGACCCATGAGACGCGTTCGAACTCCGGCCCCAACACCGCGCGCAGCTCTTCCGACCAGCCGAGCGAGTGCGGCGCCGAACACAGCACCGCAACTCGGGCGCCCGGCTCATCAAGCCCGAGCCGCTTGAACGCACGCGCGATCGGTTCAGACTTCGGGCCCTGGTCGTCCAGCTTGCCCCAGCGACCCGCCGCCGCGTCCTCGACGCTCCGCCGGATGATCTCCGCGTGGAAGAGGCGTCGGTGCGTCGCGGCATACAGCGCGTCCCGCATCAGCCCTCGCACGCGCTGCTCCAGCACCAGTCGCGATTGTCCCTGCTCAAGGACCTTCTGGATCACCCACAGGATGTTCCGCTGCGCGTAATACAACCGCGCCGGTGTGAGCTTGTGGTGCCAGGGCGTGTGGTAGATCACCGCGTCCAGATCGCACACGATCCTGTACCCCGCCCTCGCAAATCGCAGACACCAGTCGGCGTCATCGCAGTAAATGAAGTAGCGATAGTCCCAGAAGCCGATCTCGCGCACGGCGGACCAGCGCGCCAGCATCGAGCAGGCCGACACGATGTCCACGTCGCGCACGCCGCTGAACTCATTCCGACCCTTCGGCCCTCCGACGCTCGCCACCCACTCCGCGTGCGACCGCTCCAGTCGATGTCCCGACGCGGGATGATCCGCCATGAACCCGGTCTTGGGATCAAAGTAAATTGTCGTCTCGATCGTGTCCTCGCGGCTGTTGTAATCCTTGGTCCGCGATCCAACCAGCCCGATCCGAGCATCCGAACGCATCGTGGCAACAAGCCGCTCCAGCGTGTCGGGCGCCACATCGATGTCGTCATCGACCAGCCACACGAAGTCCGGAGCGGTCCCCGCGCGCCTCGCCCCCTCCGTATCCATCGCGTGCGCGATGTACTCGAATCCCGTGTTGAACCCCCCGCACCCGCCCAGGTTGTCCGCGTTGCGAACGATCGTGAGCGAACGGAATCCGCCGCGGTTCGGACCGCCCGCCGGCTCCCTCTCCACAAACGCGGGCAGGTGCGCGTACGCCGTCCGGTTGTCCACCACACGATCAGGATTCCACCGCTCCACCAGCCCCTCAAGCGTCCCATCCGTCGAGTGATTGTCCACCACGACCAGATCGATCACGCCCGCGCCGATCGACTGCCGGGCCAGCGCCTCAAGCACCGCAGAGACAAGCTCACGCCGGTTCCACGTCACGATGATCGCCGCGACCCGGATCTGCATGGAATGAGACTCATTCACGTCGGGCAACACAGGCGGTCTGGTCATCACAGATGTCAAGAGATGGCTCCGGGCTGCACCCGTCGCGCCATCGCACGCGAATCAACGACAGGGGCCAACGATCGCCCGCGAGCGCGGGCGCAGTCAGAATAGACAGAAATCAACTCTCGCGCGTGCTCACCGATGTCCTTCGGACTTGAAACGCGATGCCGCATCGCCGTGAGCATCGAGGGCTCCGCCGCGATCCGTCGCAACTGCCGCGCCAGATCGTCCGCGTCGTTCCCGCGGAAGAGCAGCCCGTTCTCGCCATGACGCACAAAGTCCGGAATGCCCCCGACGGCGGCCGCAAGCACAGGCACCGAGCACGCGAAGAACTCGAACACCGTCTGCGGCGCGTTGTCCCACCACACGCTCGGAACCACGCCAAGGTCCTGACCCCCCAGCATCCAAGGAATGTCCGCCTGGTCGTAGCCGTACTGCACCTTCACGCCCGCAAGCCGCGGCTCCAGACGACGGACCATCCACTCCGTCTGGTCCGCGCCCTGAGCGCAGATTGAGATGTGGAACTTTGCGAGCGTCTCCGGCTCCAGCATCTCGAGCGTCTCAAGGAAGAACGGCAGGCCCTTGTACCAGTGATTCACACCCATGAAAGTGAGGCGGACCGGCCGCGGGTTCGAGGCGTCAAATGCCGGCGGTGCAAACGCAAGCGACCGTCTTCTCTCCACGATGCGGTTCAGCGTCGTGCCGATGTGCTGTGTCCGCAGCAGCTCCGGTCGAACCCCCATGCTCGCGAACTTCCGGTTGACGAACTCCGAAACCGCCAGCACCGAGTCGCAGCCGTTGAGGGCGTCAACCATCGCTCGTCGACGCAGTCCGTAGGCGTTCACAGGAGATCCAAGCGAAGGATCCGGCGCCACATCGTTCAACACCGGCAGCGGACGGGGTCTCTCCGGCAACGGCCCGCGCTCCGCGAGCACCCGGGCAGTCCTCCCGCGCACGTCCGCGCTCGCGTCCGAGGGTGCCGCTCGCCAGAGGTCGCCCGCACTCCCGATCGCCTCGCCCGGCAGTTGCTTCGTCGGCACCGCGCCGCGGAACAACGTGGACAGGTCCGCCCCCACGGCCTTGATCGTCGGTGTCTCCTTCGGTGGCGCCGACCACTCCGCCTCCCGCTTCGCGCGCGTCTCGGCGGGATCGGGCGCGGAAATGCAACGCTCGCAGGCAAGCCCGCCCTGTGCATCCGTACACGGCATGCGATGGCCTTGCAGCAGATACACCTGCGGACAGATCGTGTGGTAGTTGTGAAGACTGTAGAGCACCGCCCGCGTGCCCCGAGCGCCGCCCGCTCCCCTCGCCGCGGCGATGCAACGGGCGCTGAGTCCCTCGATGTTGTGAAAGTGGACCACGTCCGGATCTATCCACTCGACGACTTGCGCAAAGAGGGACTCAAGCTCCGGCGCAGACGCTTCCGTCGCGGGATCTTTGAACTGGACAATCGAAGGCGCCATCACGGGTGAGTTGACAATCTCCACCACCCGCACCCCCAGCCAATCGGGGTGGCGCCGGGCATGAAGCGCCTGCCCCGCCGCGTACGTCTGGCCCGAACAGATCCAAGAGACCTCGTGCCCCTGATCAACCAGCTCGAGCGCCAGCGCCTGCGCGTACCCGTTCACGCCGCCGCCGATCCCGGCGCCGTCCCAGATTCTGGCCCAGTTGACGAGAAGAACACGCATCGAATCCGAGTATAAGCTGTGCGCCGGCCGGAGCCGGGCCGCCAGCAGCCCGGCCTCACCGAACCAATCGGGGACCCGCGACCATGATCACGATCACCTGCGACAAGTGTGAACGCCTTCTTTCGGTCGAGAACGACCTCGCCGGCTCAAAGATCGCGTGCCCCCACTGCGGCGACATCAACGTCGTGCCCCAACCCGGCCACTCCGCGTCAACCGCACCCCAACCGACCAAGCCGGCCCATGCTGATCGCGCGTCGGCCGCGGGGTATCCCCCGGACTCTGGCCCGGAACAGCGTGTCAAGATCGTCCATCCCGCCGTCATCCGAGCCCATCCCTTCTCCATCCTGGCCCTCTGGACACTTATTCTGCTCAGCGCGGTCGGCGTGATCTATCTGGGTCTCATCCGCAACTCATCCGCCTGGCTGATCGGTAGCGGCGTGATCCTGCTCGCCGCCCTCACCACCCTCGGGGTCTGGAAGGTCATCTCCCTCAGCGAGACACTCGAGATCACCAACAAGCGCTCCGTGCTCCGTCGCGGGCTGCTGAGCAAAGCAACCTCCGAGGTCGTTCACGACGACATCAAGAACTTCCAGATCACCCAGACCTTCCTGCAGCGCGTCCTCAAGGTCGGCACCATCGGAATCTCCAGCGCGGGGCAGGACGCGGTCGAGATCGTGATGCACGATGCCCCCCACCCGGAAGAGGTACGCAAGATCATTGATCTGTACCGATCCCTGTGACGCCTCCGTGTGACGCCCAAAAATCACGCGCCGGCGCAGACGAACGCACCGGAACGCGGCATCAAGCGAAACCACACAGCCGAAAGAGCTGGGTACAGTTGAACGGATGAGAGGTTCCCGAACGCCGTGGAGGCTGGATTGACGTACATCCACCGATTGAGACTTCGTGTGCTGGCGTGGCTGCTCGGCATCATCCTCGCCGGGATCGCGGCCGTGTCCTGGATGGCCCTGCCCGGCTGGCCCGTCGTCGGCGTCGCCGTCGCCATGGTCGTTGCAACCGTCTCCACCATGACAAACCGCCTGAAGGCGGAAACCTGCTACTCCTGCGGCCAGGACATCCGCCATGTCGAGGCCGGCGAGCACGGCCGGGCGTGCCCCTCCTGCGGCGCAGTCGGCTTCACGCTCGCGAGTCTTCCAAGCGCCGTCGAATACAGCGACCCCATTTCCGAAGACGGCTCCGAAGACCCGCTCGTGGACGAATCGACACCCACCACACCTCGTGCCGGTAGCGACGGTGCCGTTGCCTGACGCAATCAGACCGCCGGCAAAGCACGCCTCACCAAACCACAACACAACAGAGCCCCGGCTGCAACCGGGGCTCTGCTCGGATATCACTTCACACTGCCGTCGCCATCAGCGACGCACCGATCGCCGGCACGCCCGATAGCCCCGGACGTTCAGAGCTGACCCGACCGCGCCAGCGCGTTGTACTCTTCCGAATCCATCTCCGTCACAGTCGCCTTAGAGAGGATCGCATCCAGCGTCTTGTGCTCACGGATCGTCTGCACGATGCCGGGGATCTGGTTGTTCTGGATCATCTGCTGGCGCAACTGGTCGGGACGAGCGCCCTGGGACTGGGCCATCTGAACGATGTACGCATTGACCTCGCCCTCGTTGACGCCCACCTTGAGCAGCTCCGCCGCCTTGCCCAGGATGAACGTCATGCGAAGCTCTCGCTGCGCGGTCTTGTTCGAGTCCTCGCGAAGCTCGGCCATGTGCATCTCGATGTCCTGAGGGCTGACGCCGCGGTACATGAGCTCCATGCGCCGGCGCTCGAGCGTGCGTGCCGCCTGATTGGCGGTCAGACGCTCGGGCAGATCGAGCTTGACCTTTTCGATCAAGTGCCTTGAGATCTGCGAACGCAGCACGGTCTGCTGACGGACGCGCAGCTGGCCCTCGGCAGACTTCCGCGTCTCTTCACGAAGCTGCGCCTCGTTCTCCATGCCGAACATCTGCACCAGATACTCGTTCGTGGCCGGAAGAATGCGGTCGACGCGATCGACCGTGAACTTGATCGTCACGGGCACGCCACGCAGGGCCTCGACCTCGTGATTCTCGGGACCGACAACCTTGATCGATGCCGTGTCACCGGGCTTCGGCAGGCCGAACTGCTTCGAGAAGTCCTCAACCATCACGCCCAGGATCATGCCCTTCCCGGCCTTGTCCGCCGTCGGGACCTGAACCACCGCGCCGTTGAGGTCATAGAACGTCGTACCGTCCTTGTCGGAGGTCATCACGGCATGCCCGGTCACGTAGTCGCCCGGCTCCGCCACCTCGCGGGACTCCAGCGTGCCCTCGTTGATCCGCAGCGTCTCAAGCTGCTTCTCAACCATCTCGTCCGTGACGTGAACCACCGGCTTCTTGACCGCGATTCCCTCGAGCGACGGCAACTCGAACACCGGCATCACCTCGACCTCGACCTCGAACACAAACGGCTTGCCGGACGTCAACTCGATCTTTCCCAGGGTCTGGCTCGTCGGCTCGCCGATCACCTGAAGCTTGTGCTCCTTGACCGCGCTCTCAAAGGCCTGCGCCACCAGTTGCTGCTTCGCCTCCTGGCGGATGCCAGAGCCGAATCGCTTCTCAATCAACTGACGCGGCGCCTTGCCCCTCCGAAACCCCGGCAGTTCCGCGCCCGACGCCGCCATCGCGAACGACTGCTCGAGCCGCTCGGAAACAACCTCCGCGGGAATCTCAATCTCCAGCTTCTTGCGGCTCGGACCCGCGTCGGTGATCTGGACCTTGTTGGAAATCTCGGCAACGCCACTCGACATGGGATTCCTCGCACGCTCGTCGGCTGCCCGCCAGGCGGACAACCGGGGTTCTCGGACCGATCGCGCGACTCCCATTGAGCCGTGCGGTGATGAGCCCGCAAGTGTAGACATCGGCCATGCTGGTTCCACGATCGCCTCCCGTTCGGCATCACCCCGGCATTCGGTCCGGCGCACCCCTCTCAACCTGCCAAGATCCCGACAAGAAAGCACTTAGAGCAGGCAATTCCTGCCCGAACTCACTATCATTCACCCTCGGTGGCGGGGCCCGGCACGATCCCAAGCACATGGTCCCAAGAGAGAGCCAATAGACATGCATATCGATCGATCACGCGCTGCCCTCTGCACGCTGGCAATGCTCGCCGCCGCCAACGCCGCCTCGGCGCAGCTCCGCGTCGCCTCGTGGAACATCTCCAACTACGGCGGCGGGCGCACCACCGACATCCACAACGCCGTTTACGCCACCTTCGAAGGCCGCTCGCTCGCCCCCGATGTCTTCCTCGGCCAGGAGTTCCTCTCCACAACCGCGGTCACCTCGTTCGCCGCCGCCCTGAACAGCGCGCCCGGCTCCCCCGGAGACTGGGCCGCCGCCCCTTTCGTCGACGGTCCGGATACCGATTCAGCCTTCTTCTATCGCACGTCTCGCGTGACCTTCCTCGGGCAACGAATCATCGCTGTCGGCTCGAGCGTCAGCACCAATCAACCCCGCCACACCATGCGGTACGACTTTCGTCCCATCGGGTACACCGCGCCTGAGGCCGCGGTCGGTGCGTACAGCGTTCACATGAAAGCCGGGAGCGGATCGTCCGACCAGGCCCGCCGCCTCATCGAGGCGCAGCGGATCCGCGACAACGCCGAAGGCGTCGACACCAATGGTCCCGGCAGCGCACTTCCCGCCGGCTTCCGGTTCCTCGTCGGGGGCGATTTCAATATCCAGTCTTCAAGCCAGGCCGCCTATCAGGAACTCGTCGGCAGCCAGACCGACAACACCGGCCGCTTCGTCGATCCCATCGCAACGCCCGGCTCATGGAACAACAACATCAACTTCCGGATCGTCCACACCCAGGACCCCATCGGCGCGGGCGGCATGGACGACCGCCACGACCAGATCCTTCTCTCCACAACCGCTGTCGGGTCCGCCGGGCTCACATACCAGGGCGTCGCCTCAAGCCCCTACAGCACCTCGACATGGAACGATCCCAATCACTCGTACCGCTCATGGGGCAACGACGGAACATCCTTTGACCTCACGATGAAGATCGCCGGGAACACCATGGTCGGACCGGTCATCGCCCAGGCCCTCGTCAACGCCGCATCCGGCGCAGGCCACCTCCCGGTCGTTCTCAATCTCCTCCTGCCCGCCGAGATCGCCGCCGACGCCACCATCGACTTCGGCTCAGTCAACCTCAATGACCCCGCGGTGAGCACCCTCACCGTGTCCAACGCAGGGGACGTCGCCGCGTGGACCACGAGCGGCATCAACACGCTCAACTACTCACTCATTGCCTCCGCTGGCTTCACGGCGCCACCAGGCGCCTTCGCCGATGCCGCGGGCGGCGGCGCGAATGCCCACGCGATCACCATGGACACCTCGACGCCCGGCATCAAGTCCGGCACGATCACCATCACTTCTGACGCGCCGGACGCCCCGACGTTGATCGTCACGCTCATCGGCGAGGTCATCGATGACGCCTGTGCCGCCGACTTCAACCAGGACGGCGAGTTCGACGTCACAGATTTCCTCGAGTTCTTCGACGCCTTCGGCCAGTGCGACCAGCAGCCCGGCCCCTGCGCGCCGAATGGATTCGATGCCGACGTGAACGGCGACACCATCGTCGACGTGGGTGACTTCCTCGACTTCTTGGACGCCTTCGGCATCGGCTGCGACTGATTTCCATCGATCGACGAAGTATCCACGAGATTGCCTTCCGCCTGAATCGCCAATCAGGTATGCTGCACGCTGCGCCTATACGGCCCGAGGAGCAGCCATCAAACGCGTCTTCTTTGTTGCCGCCTCAATACCGCTCGTTCTGACCGCGAACGCGCAGACGTGGTCCGAACTCGGACCAGCGCCACTCTCGGCATTCGGCGGGGCCGCTGGGAGAACCTCCGCCATCGCCGTCTCTTCAACCGATCCGGATCTCTACCTCGTGGCAGGCGCCGACGGGGGCGTCTGGCGCACGCACGACGGCGGCCTGACCTGGACGAACCTCACCGACCACATGCCCACAAGTTCTATCGGCGCGATCGCCCTCGCTCCCACCGATGAGTCCAGGGTGTACGTCGGCACGGGTGAGGCAAACTTTGCGAATCACTCCCGCTACGGACTGGGCTTCTACCGCTCCGACGACGGCGGCGACACCTGGTCCCACATCGCCGCCTCCACTTTCTCAGGAAGGTGCATCTCACGGATCGTGGTCTCGTCCGCCAACCCCGACGTGCTCTACGCCGGCGTGACCGGCGCAGGCGGCTTTCCCGCGCTCGCCGCTGCCAAAGGGCATCCCGACGCCAACGGCTCCCTTGGCGTCTTCCGCTCAACGGACGGCGGCCACACGTGGACCCACCTCATCAACGGCGTCCCGGCGCTCGACGCCACCGAACTCGCCATTGATCCGTCCAACCCCGACATCGTCTTCGCCGCCATCGGGAACATATTCGGCAGCCCCGAGAACGGCATCTACCGAACGACCGACGGCGGAGCAAACTGGACCAAACTCGCGGGCGGCCTCCCGACCTCCGGGCTCGGACGCGCCGGATTGACGATCTCGACCTCAAATCCCGATCGCGTCTATTGCATGTTCGTCCGCCCTGCAGACTCAACCGGCGGATCCGCCACCGTCCTCAGCGGCTGGCGCTCAAGTGACGGCGGCGACACGTGGACCTCCATGTCAGGCTTCCCGACAGGCGGACCAACATACGGCTGGTACTTCGCGCGGCTCCACGTCAACCCAGCCAATCAAGACGAGCTCTATTTCGGTTCCTTGGGCATTCACAGGACCACCAACGGCGGCACGACATTCTCCACCAGCTCAACGCCGCACCCCGACGTCCACGCCTTCGCGACCGACGCCGCCGGGCGACTCGTGATCGGCGATGACGGCGGAATCCATCGAACCACCTTCACGAGCGGGTACGAGATCCTCAACGACGGACTCGGCACCTGCCAGTTCTACGCGGGGCTCTCGACGCATCCGACCAATCCCACAACCATTCTCGGAGGGCTTCAGGACAACGGCTGCGTCGTGCGCGAAACGGAGGGATCCCTCATCTGGAGACAAGTCAGCGGCGGCGACGGCGGCTGGACGCAGATCAGCCCCCACAATCCCGACATCATGTTCACCGAGTCCCAGGGCACCGGAGCGCTCTACAGGTCGACCAACGGCGGGACCTCCTTCTCCGGCGTTGGCTCCGGACTCACCGGACGCAACTGCTTCCTCCCGCCCTATGTGATCGACCCGAATGTCTCCGGCCGAATCCTGTACGCGACCGAGAAAGTCTGGGTCTCATCCAACAACGGCACGTCGTTCACGGCGCTCTCCCCAGATGTCACCGCCTCCAGCACGGCCGCGATCCGCGCCTTGGCGATCGCACCCTCCGATTCCGCCTTCGTCTATGTGGCGACAAACAACGGCCGAGTCCTGTCGAGCCAAGACGGCGGCGCGACGTTCACGCTCCGGCTGACGGACGCCGAGGGCTGGCCGCGCGTCACTCGCGAGCTCGTTCCGGATCGCATCGATCCCCGAATCGTCTATCTCGCGGGCGCAACATTTGGAGCCGAGCAGGTCCGTCGCTCTCGCGACGCAGGCGCAACCTGGCAAACCCTCGATGGTGACCTCCCCGATATCCCGGTGAATGTAATCGGCGTCGACCATCGCGGCGTCATGGGCACGATCTATGCGGGCGCCGACGACGGCGTCTATCGCTCGGTCGATGACGGTGCCACATGGACCCGCTTCGGTGTCGCGCTCGCGCGAACCGCGGTCATCGATCTCCGCTGCGAACCCGACCGGAACCGACTGATCGTCACGACGCAGGGTCGAGGCGCCTGGAGCGTCCCCATCCCATGCCCCGCTGATTACACAAGCGACGGGGTCGTTGACATCCTGGATTTCCTCACCTTCTTCGACGATTTCGGCCGCTCGCGGCTCAATGCCGACTTCAACGGAGACATTCTCGTTGACATCCTGGATTTCCTCGACTTCTTCGACGCCTTTGGAGCCGGCTGCGACTGACCTGACCCAACGCGAGATCGCGCCAATGATCTGCCTGTCCACCCCTCCCGCCGGAGTGGCGGAACTGGCAGACGCGACGGACTCAAAATCCGTTGGGGCTCAAACCCCGTGCAGGTTCGATTCCTGTCTCCGGCATTCAACGCGGCCCCGCATCCCCCGCCGCGTTCGCGCCGCTCCGGCTACTCGTACAGCCGGTGCACGCGCAGTCCCTGCGACTCATACACGCCGCGCCGACCCCAGATCGTCTCCGAGTGCAGCCACGACGAGATCACGACATCGGTCGCCCCCGACTCGGCGACCCGCGCCGGCTCCCACATCGTCCATCCGAGAAATCGCTTTCCCCACCGGTTCCGATCATCATCCGTGATCGCGACGATCTCCGCCGCCGATTCCGACAACACGCCGGCCAGCTCGATCGTGTGCCGCCCGGCCCCGTGAATCGCCACCTTCCGACCCGCCAGCGAATCCAGAACCTCCTTCATCCGCCGCGGGCCATGCGACGGCACCGTCCCCGAACACCCCGGCGAGTTCGGCGAGAAACTGAACGCGCACGGCCACGACGCACGCCACGGCCGCGCCGGGCTCTGCCCGACCTCATCCAGCACCCTTGAAACGCCCTCCACGTGCGCATCAATGCTGAAACGCGCGAGCGCCGCGTTCCACGCCGCGACCGCCATCGCATGCCGATCGCATCCGAGGAACCGCTGCACCGCATCCGCCAGCGCGATCCCCACGCGCTTCTCATCTTCTCCCGGCTGCGCATCGACAATCAGCCCGCTCACCCCCGGTTCGATCCCCGTGGCCGCGCCCGAGTTCACGTTCGTCACCAAGGGCACGCACCCGTGCGCCATCGCCTCAATCCGGCTGATGCAAAGCCCCTCGAACCGCGATCCCAGCACGAACGCATCGCCCCACTTCAACCACGCCTCAACCTCCCGCGGCCCGGCCAACCCCTTCCGAACCACCTTGGGCCGCGTCGCGATCATCGCGTCAAACTCCGCCGCCGCTGGCCCATCGCCAACCACCACGATCTCATGATCGATCCCGCGCCGCGTCAGCTCATCCGACAGATGCCCGAAGCACAGCACCCGCTTCTGGAAGTGCTCGATCCGCCCGGTATACACCAGCCGCACCGGCCGCCCGTCAATGGCCTCGCGCCGCGCCGGAGGCAGATACGGCACGCGCACCCCGTGACGCACCGTCGTGATGTCCCCGCGCCGGTGCGGCAGCTTCGCCCCCAGCACACCGATCGCCCGCTCGTCGATCGCCACATACTTCGCAATGACCGGCTCAAACCGCAGCAGCAGCCCCGTGTCATAGTCCGAGTCCGTGTGCTGCCAGCCGAGCACGCGCACCCGGTCAAAGTCCGTGAGCGACAGCGCGGCCGCCAGCCCGTACGAATCACCCAGGATGTTCGGCATCAGCACAACCGGCACGCCCGTCTCGTCCGACATCTGACGCACCGCCTCTCGATACACGGGCAGGAACGGCGACAGATCGCCCTCAATGTGGTGCATCGACGGCCACCCCTCCGGCTCGATCCGACGCACCTTGCGGTGCAGCTCCACTACCGCCGCCGGCTGATCCGCGCCCCGCGGATGCACCACCAGCGCGACCTCGCGCCCACGCTCCGCAAGCCCGTTGGCCAGTTGCACCGCCCACGTCGTCACCCCGCCCAGGTCCAATCCATGGGGAAGACTGATCAGAACCGGGCTCAGCCCCTTGGCGGCCCGACCACCTCCCGCGGCACGCGCCTGAAAAACGGACTGGGTCGCGCCGGAAGTGGTCGAGGAGGTAGCCATCGTGGCAAGGTTCGTCGGCCTTCGGACGGGGGGAGAAACAGTCTTTGCCGCCCGACATCCGCGTCGGTCGATGAATCTCCCATGGCCCATCCCCCCATCGTGATCGTGCAGGATCCGACCACCACCGATCACTTCCCCGGCGTCGCCGACGCCCTCGCCGCCCGAAGCCACGCCGCCGTCTTCCTCACCCCTGACTCCACCCAGCTCCTCCGCCTCCACACACCCAATGTCGTCGTCGTGAAAGAAACCCAGTCCCCCCTGTCCCGTTGGGTCCTCCGCCAAGCCCACCTCTCGGGCGCAACCAGCGTCCTCCTCATGGATGGCGTGCTCGAGTACCGCAATACCTTCCATAACCCCTTTGTGGAGAGCAACTTTCTTCGTCCTGCCCCGGCTCAGATCGTCGCCTGTGCAGGCCCGATGGACGAAGCACTCCTGAAATCTTGGGGGAACGACGCCGTCGCCACCGGCCTCCCCCGCATCCACGCCGCTTTCCCCGCGCCGCTCCCCCTTCCTCCGCTCTCCCGCCCGCCCGCCCTCCTCGTCGCCACCGCCAACCGCCCCGCTTTCAACCCCGATGAACGCACCCGCCTCATCGCCGCCCTTCGCCTCCTCCAACAGGAACTGGGCAAGAGAGCCATCCGTCCCATCTGGCGTCTCACAGGCGGTTTGGAAATCGAACTCGGCGTCATCAACGACACCCGCGCCCTCCGCGATTGTCTCGCCGACGCCTCCGCCGTCCTCACCACCCCGTCCACTCTCGCGATCGAGGCCATGGCCGCCGGTCGCCCCA
>CAZPPG010000046.1:0-4478 GCA_964588385.1 uncultured Phycisphaeraceae bacterium | reverse complement strand
CGACAGAAGACCGTCGTTCGGAACAGCCGGGTCTTGGGGTTGCTTGCTTTGATTTCGCCCCACGATGCTGATCCACCCTCACCCCGGGCCCCTCTGGCAGCGCACCCCCTGGGTCTGGCGCAACGATCCCGCCGCCTCACTTCCCTCCTCACACACCCCCTCCCCGCTGCCAACTCCGTCGCCCGCGAAGCCCGCGCTCGCCACACCCTCCGCGCCGCAAACGGATCCGACGAACGGCCTCGCCTCCCTCCTTGACAGCATCCTCGCGCCCGCGCCAGAGCACCTCCGCGCCCAAGCACGCGACCTCGCCCTGCAGCACGGCTCCGTCGCGCGGCCCGACGCCACGCCCGCCGATGTGCTCGCCGATCTGCTCGCGGATCTCAACTCGGGCAAACGCACACCGCGTCACTCCCCGCGCGAGATCCCCAAGGTCGCGTCGATTCCCACTCGCCTCCCTCGCGTCATGGGCAAGAAGCGTGTCGTGAACTGCGTCTCTTGCGATGGCTCGCCCGTCGGGGGCGTCATGACCTGGGCCCTGCGTCTCGCCCGCTCCTTCGCCGCCCGCGCCGATCTCGCATACGACGTCCGCACGCTCGTCGTGGTGACCAAAGCCGACAACCCCTCCGGGAACCTCTCCGGCGACTTCGACATCAACCCCGATGGTCTCACCTCGCTTTGCGTGCTGGACCCGATGGCCGATCCGAACGAGCGGCTCGAAACCCTCGTCGAGTCCGTCCGCCGCATGGAGCCCGACATCGTTCTGCCCAACTACGGCGACATCTGCCACATGGCCGCCAGCCGCCTCACCCACGAGGGCATCCGTTCCATCGCCATCGCGCATTCCGATGAGACCTACTACCGCGATCTCGCTTCAACCTACGCCCGCTGGTCCGCCGCCGTCGCCGTGAGCGCCGCGTGTGAATCCTGGCTCGCGCCACTTGCAAAGCAGCACGGCCGCCCGCTCCATCGCATCGTCTACGGCGTGCCCGTCGCCGCCGAGCCCCGGCGCGAATCCGCACGCGGCCCGCTCAAACTCGCCTACATCGGGCGCATGGTCGAGATCCAGAAGCGCATCAGCGACTTCCTCCTCCTCATCGACGCCCTCGAAGCCCGAAAGGTCTCCTACGAACTGCACATGATCGGCGACGGCCACGACATGGCCGCCTGGACCGCCAAACTCTCAGCGCGCACGCTCACCCACGGCCTCGTCCGCATCCACGGCCGCCGCGATCCCGCATGGGTCGAACGCTTCCTTCCCACCATGGACCTCAGCGTCCTCCTCAGCGAGTTCGAGGGCACCAGCGTCACCATGCTGGAGGCCATGGGCGCGGGCGTCGTCCCCGCGGTCACCAAGGTCCGCAGTGGTGTCGATGAATGGCTCACCGACGGGGAATCCGGCGTCGTCGTCCCCATCGGCGCGGTCGATGAAATGGCCGAGCGCCTCGCCGCGCTCTGGCGCGACCGCAACGCCGGGGGCTCACGCCTCACCGACATGGGCCGCCGCGCCTGGGATCGCGTCCGCTCCACCATCGGCCTCGACATCGTCGCGCGAAAGTACCGCGATGTGTTCGACGCCGCGCTCGCCCAGCCCATCGATCGCACGCCCTCCGATGCCGCGCTGCGCATCATGGAACCCTGGCAATGGCTGAAGCCCTGGAACGATGACCCCGCCGCCGCCGACGCGTACGCCCTGCAGGCCCTCCGCGATGCTGGATACGCCCGCATCGCGCGCGGCCGCCCCGCTCACGTCGACGGGCTCGCGTGCGACGCCGTCCTCGTCCGCGCCCTCGATCCCTCCCCCACGCCCGAAGAAATCGCAGCATGGCGGGGTGCCGGCCTCGGCGTCGCCCTCTCGCCCATGCTCGTGCCCACGCCGCACGAATCCCACCTGCATCGCGCCGTCCTCGACGCCATCCACCGCGGCCGCCGGCGCATCGCCGTCTACGGCGCAGGCCGACACACCCGCGATCGCCACGCCCTTTTCGTGGAGGGCCGCTGGCCCGTCTGGCCCTTCGTCGGCTTCATCGACGACAAGCCGCCCGCACACGCCCGCCTCTTCGGGTTGCCCATCGTCTCACCCGCCGCCGCGCTCGATGAACTCGACCCCGATGCCATCGTCCTCTCCAGCGATGTCTTCGAAGACCAACTCTGGAAGAACGCCGCTCCGTTTCGCGAGGCGGGCATCGAGATCATCCGCGTCTACACCGCTGCACCTCTCAGCGATCGGCTGACGGAACCCCCCCACCATCCCTGCGTCGCGGAGAGCGCCACCCCACTCCCGATAATCTGATCCTTCTGCACATTCCGGGCTCAATAACCCCCTCCGGACAGGCCGATAAGTGCCCGGCCACACGAGCCGCGCTCGACCCCGAAAGTCGCCTCCGGAGGATTCCCATGAGCCAGAAGCCGCAACTCCCCATTGACCACGGCCAGTTCGAGGAACTCGTCCAGCGCATGGTCACCATGGGCAGCACCCCCATCGCTCTCTACGGCGCGGGCGACCTCGTCCAGCGGCTCTGCCCCCTCATGCACGCACCGCAGGGCGTCCTCGCGGGCATCATCGACGACGACACCAGAAAGATCGGCAAGACCTGGGCCGGGCTCCCCGTTCTCGAACTCGGCGATGCCCTCGCCAAGGGCGTCAAGGGCGTCATCATCACCGCCGCCGGACCCGGCTTCGACAAGATCTGGGCCAACCGAGGCCGCCTCCGCGAAGCAGGCGTCTACCTCCTCGCCTACCCCAAGCCCTTCGTCGACAAGGGCTGGGACGGCACGCTCATCGAGCAGTACGAGTACTCGATCGCCACCTCGCGCGGCCTCAACCCCGTCTACGACCGCGAGTACCCGCCCGCAAACCCCGTCGCGTGGTCCTCCCTCTTGGAGCCCCTCCTCCAGCACGTCAAGCCCGGCATGACCGTCTGCGAGATCGGCAGCGGCACAGGCCTCTGGACCCAGCACGTCATCGAAAAAGCCGGCAAGTACCACGCCGTGGACTACGCCGCACGCCTCCTGTACGAAGCCATCGAGCATCGCTTCAGCAAGCACCTCGGCAAGCTCTCGCTCCACCACGACGAGAAGGCCAAGCTCGGCGGCATCCCCGACGCGTCCGTCGACCTCGTTTACTCCATGGACGTCTTCGTCCACTTCAAGGCCGACCTCGTCCACCAGTTCCTGGAGTCCATCACCCGCGTCCTCAAGCCCGGCGGCAAGGCCCTCATCCACTTCGTCACGTGGAACGATCGCGCCATGCAGATCTGGCGCGAGCAGCACCGCCCCGACATGGACGGCAAGTACGGCATCATGTTCTACAACTCGATGGACCAGCTCCGCGTCAGCGCTAAGTCCCTCGGCCTCAAGATCGAACAGGTCGGACCGGAAATCGGCTGGGCCTTCCTCGCTCGCTTCGAGAAGCCCTAAGAAAAGCCAGCACCGGAAGCCCCGAGCCATGACGCCGCATCCTCATCCATCTCACACACCGCGCTCACGCGGCATCGACTACATCGTCCTCGCCTCCGCCAAGTCCGGCACCACCTGGATGCAGCGCCTCCTCTCCGCCCACCCCGAGGTCCACTGCTCGGAATCACGCCTCTTCGGCCGCTACTTCGACAAGGACAATCCCAGCGGCCCGAATCTCACCGTCGAGTCCTACATCGAAAATCTCGCCCGCCACTACCACCCGCCCGTCCCCGCGCAGGACGCACCCGACTTCTACCAGTCGCTCCTCCACAACGTCATCGACGCCGTCGCAAAGACCGCCCGCGACGCCTCCGGCAAGCCCATCTACGGCGAGAAGTTCACGCCCTACCTCGGCACCGGCCTGCACGCCGTCGAACAGCTCCACCGCTACAACCCCGCCCTCAAACTCATCAACCTCGTCCGTGACGGACGAGACGTCGTCGTCTCCGGCGCGGCCCACTGGTCCAACCTGCAGCTCCGCTCCGCGACTGGCCCCCGCGCCGACGAGATCCGCGCCGCCCTGAACAACCGCCGCGTCCTCGACCACCCCTTCGAGACCTTCTCCGGACTCTGGATCGACTCCGTCCGCGCCGGCCTCCGCGCCGCCTCCCTCTTTCCCTCCACGCTCACCGTCCGCTACGAGGACCTCCTCACCTCGCCCCGCGCCACCCTCCAGTCCATCCTCACTTTCATCGGCGCAGATCCCTCCGCCGCCGACGCCTGCCTCGAGTCCGCCTCCTTCGAGCGTCTCTCCGGCGGCCGCACTCCCGGCAGCGAAGACCGCTCAAGCTTCTTCCGCCGAGGCGTCGCCGGAGATTGGCGAGACTGGCTCTCCCCCGACCAGATCGCCACCTTCGAATCCCGCGCCGGCTCGCTCCTCGCCGAGCTCGGATACCCTCTCGCATCCCCCGCCCGCAATGTCCACCCCCTGCGCGCCGCGGGCTGAGCGCTCGCTCGCACACCGCCCGCTGCATTCTCGCGCCCGTGTTCTCGCATCCGGCCGATGATGCTCCCATGCCTCC
>CAZPPG010000045.1:0-29304 GCA_964588385.1 uncultured Phycisphaeraceae bacterium | reverse complement strand
GCCCTGGGTGGTCTGCAATCCGAACGCGCGATGCCCGCCGGAGCGAACTTGTGAATAGTCGTTGCGCGTCAACGGCAGGAGGCGCGTCTCGCCTGTGCGGGCGTTGATCTGCACGATACGATCCGTGCAGATGGCGGCGATGCCCTCGGAGGGAGTATGCACCACCGAGAGTGAATCGGCGCCGAAGCGCGTGATCTCACGTTGCGCGTCGAGGTCCCACACCACGTTCCATCCGATGCCTTCGGTGACGAGGATCACAGAGCGGGATCCGCCGATGGGGCCGTACACCCATTCAATAGGCTCGCTGGTGAAGTTGACGCGGTCGATCACCCGCTCGTCACGAATATCGAGTCGAACGGCCCCGTCGGGTGTGCGCCGCCAGCGCCCGTCCGCGAACGAGGCGCCGACAAGCGTCGACGTGCGTTCGGACCAGACCTCACGCGACATCGCGACGTCCCAGAGGGTCAACGTTCCTTCGCCGGTCCAGCCGTCCTCGTGGTCGGCGATGCACGTTATCAGGAGCGATCCGTCGTGATTGGCCTGCGGCATGCGGAAGCGCCAGGACTTGCCGGGCGGAGTCTCGAACGTGTGTTCCAGGAGGGAGGTCGCGGCGGAAAATACGCGAACCTCGCCGCTCCGCGCCCTGCTGAACAGGCGCAGGCCATCCCCGGAGATCGCCAGCCCCTCGGTATCTCGCGGGGAATCGAAGGAACGCGACACGGGGTCGCACGCCCACGCCAGGTGCGCCCACTCCCAGCCGCGATAGTCCCGCGGAGTCGCGCCGAGCTCGGCACGGGCATGTCCGATCGCGCCCTGCTCGATCTCTGTGGACGCCAGCCCGATGGCCAGGCTGTACGCAAGGCGCGAGGATCGGAGTGCGGCCTCGTCTGCCCGGAGGCGTTGGGCGGCCTCCGTCTCCGCGGCATCGAGCGCTCGCTTCTCCGAGGCAACCGCATCGTTGCGGGCCTGCACCGCACGAATCGCGCCGAACGCGGTGCCGACCGTGCCAAGCACCAGCGTGAGGAGGAGCAAGCATGCGACAGTAACCTGACGTCGATGTCGTCGTGCGAACTTGCGGACGCGGTAGACCATCCCAGGGGGAGCCGCCTCGAGCGGCTCGTGCACGAGATGACGCGCCACGTCTTTGGCAAGATCGGCGGCAGATGCGTACCGGCGCGTGCGGTCCTTCTCCAGGCACCGCATCACGATCCAGTCGAGCTCCCCACGGACAGACTCCCGGAGCCGAGCGGGTTCCGTTTGCCGTCGCGCTGCAACTTCGTTGAGAGTCTCCATCGTGCTCAGACGCGTGCTCGGGCGGGGCGGATCAACCTCGCGGATGACGCGCCGAATCTCATCAAACGCGGCAGACCGGAGGTGACGAGGATCGAAGGGTGTCACGCCCGTGAGCAACTCGTACAGGAGAACGCCCAGTGAATACACATCGGATCGGGTATCGATGTCGGCCGCGGCGACGACGTCGAGGCCCGCCTGCTCGGGGCTCATGTACTCGGGCGTGCCCAGGAGTTGACGGCACTCGGTGAAGAGTGTCCGCTCGGCGAGCGGAGCTTGTGTCGCCTTGGCGATACCGAAGTCGATAACCTTGGGCACCGGACGATCGGCGTCGTCCCGCGCCACGAGAATGTTGGAGGGCTTGAGGTCGCGGTGAATCACCCCGCGGTGGTGCGCATGCTGGACGGCCTGGCAGATCTGCCCGAACAGTTCGAGCCGCTCGCGCACGCCCAGGCGGCCCTCGTCACAGAACTGCGTCACAGCCACGCCGCGCACAAGTTCCATGACGAAGTAGGGTCGCCCTGTCGAGGTGGCACCCGCGTCGAGCACCTTGGCGATGCCGGGATGGTCCATGATCGCCAGGGCTTGACGCTCTTGCTCGAAGCGGGCGATCACCTGGCGCGTGTCCATGCCGAGCTTGATCACCTTCAGCGCGACACGCCGTTGAATGGGATGCTCCTGCTCGGCGAGGTAGACCACCCCAAAGCCGCCCTCGCCGATCTGTTCGAGCAGGTGATACGGGCCGATGCGCGTCCCGACGCGCTCACTGCGCGAGTCCTGCGCGACGATCGTCTCCGCGAGGGCCGCGCAGGCCCCCGCGGGAGCCTCGAGGAACTGCCCGGCACCTTCCAGCTCGGCCAACAACTCACGGACCTCGGCTTCGATACGCACGCCGTCCGGCCCCATCCGCTTCGCCTCGGCGAGCATGTCGGCACGCCGACTCGGGTCGGCCTGGCGTACCCGATCCAACAAGTCTTTGACTCGCGCGGCATGATCCGCGGACATGTCGTCTCTCCGGTGAGGAGCACTAGGTCAATGCCGAACGCATCATCCGGTGCAGGCGTGCACGCGCATACGCCCAGTCCCGATCGATTGTGCGCCGAGAGACTCCGAGCGCCTCCGCAGCTTCCTCCACGCTCAGACCCGTGAAGAATCGCAGTCGCACAATCGTTGCGGCCTGGGGATCATCTGCTTCGAGTCGTGTCAACGCTTCGTCGAGCGCCAGCATCACATCGGGGTCGGGCTCGACATCGAGCGTGAGGTCTCTGAGCTCCGTCCGCTCGGGAGCTTTGTGTCCGTTGCCGCCTCGCTTCAGGCACGCCCGAGACCGCGCACGCTCCACGAGAATGCGCCGCATGGCCTCGCCGGCGGCGGCGAAAAAGTGGGCCCGGCTGTTCCACGCGATCGGTCCGTTCCCCACGAGGCGCACATACGTCTCGTGCACCAGCGCGGTCGGCTGCAGGGTGTGCCCGACGCGCTCGTGCCTCATGCGACTCTCGGCCAGCCGACGGAGGGCGTCGTAGACCAGACCGAACAGGGCCGCCGTCGCCCCGGGGTCTCCGGCGGCGCAAGCGTCCAGCGCAACAGTGATGCACTGAACTTCCTGCCCGGATGAACTGGGTTGGTCGCTCCCCATCGAGTGTGCCTCTTCTGAAGGCTGCGCCTCAGAAGCCACACTATACCGATTCCCAGCGCAAACGCACCCCCAAACACGCCGCAGCCGCCGTCGGACCATGCGAGGGCCAGCCGACACAAGCGCGGTACCGTCCGAAAACTCGGCGTACCCAAGCACCCTCACGGACGTGGCCTCCGACGCGGGGCGGCCGCCACAAGGCCGACTGCGAGGAGCACCGCTCCACCCGGCGCCGGAACTTGCCCCGCGGCGATCGGCACGCCCGGCTCGGTCTCGTAGGCCCAGGCAAACGCCGTGAAGTTCATGCCATGGCGTTCGACCTCGATCCAGCCGTAGTTCCCATCCCCGGTGCGCACACCCATGTAGCGACGCGCCCCCTCCGGGAAGGTCGTCACCATCGAACTCGGCTCCATTTCCATCACATGAGTCGAGTACGCCGAGAACCAGAAACTGGAAACCCCGATCAGCGTGCCGCTCGTGTACGCGCTCGTGGCAAAGAAGCCCCACGCAAAGCTGGATTGGTTTAAGGCAGCGCCGCCCCACGACCGGTTCTCGGGAGAACCCTCGTCTGGAACGTAGATGTACATCTGCCCGACGCTGCTCGGCGAGATCAGGTTGCTCTGCACGGTGGACGACGAGGTGATGTCGAGCCAACTCTCCCAGCCGGGCGTGCGCTCCAGGCGCCAGTCGAAGTGGCCCGGTTGTCCCGGCGCGGGATTGACAAAGTGAACGATGCCGGCGTGTGCAGCGTGCGCGATGAAGCCCGCCGCAAACGTGGCGGAAAGGATTGCGGTGTTCATGATCGCCTCCTTCGGTTCGTTGTAACGAATGCGACGGCGAGCACCGCCGTCGCGCCGGGCGCAGGCACTTGCCCCGCCGCGATGCAGACGCCCGGCTGGGTCTCGTAAGCCCAGGAAAGAGCGGCGAGGCTCTGACCGGAACGTGCAACCTCGACCCAACCGAATCGTCCTTCTTCGGTGCGCACGCCGATGTAGCGCCGCTCACCTTCGGGAAAGAGCGAGTTTACGTTCGGGGGCATCCCCACCGCGTACAGAGACCACCCGGCGTACCGAAGTCCGGCGAGCGTGTCGCCCTTTGAGAGTGCAAGAACCAACGCGTCGTCGTCGTCGGCAACGGCGAAGGTCGACGATTGGCCCGGATTGAAGGAGCCTCCGAGGAGCACGCCCCAATCCGCCCAGCCGCCGGGAATCCCGCCGAGCCCCTGCGCGATGCTGCTGCCGTTCTCGGCGTTGGTCTGCGCGACGGCGGGGAGCGTGATGTCCAGCCACGTTGGTATCTCGACCAGCGCGGACCACGCGTAGTGTCCGGGCTCTCCGGGCCCAGGGTTGATGTGGTGCACAACCGTCGCGAGAACGTCGCCGCCCACCAGTCCCACGCCGAGCGCTGCCAGTATCGCGACTCTCATGAGGCCCTCCGTCGACGTGAAGCCGAAAGCGCGCCGATGCCCAGCAAGACCGGCACCCCCGGCGCGGGAATACCGGTGACCGTCCACGACGCCGGCGACCCGTCGGGCGCAAATCCGCTTCCGACCATGATCGTGCCGTCGGCCGAGATCGCATCGGCACTGGAAAGCGTGTACCCGCCGAGGTCGAGCCCGAGCGTGGGCAGATACGTGTTCAGGTCCACGAGGCCCGTGGCGCGGGTCCAATAGACCGCGGCGTACCGGCCGAAGCCGCCAGCACCCGAATCCGCATCGAACGCACTGCCGACGATCACCTCTCCCGATGCGCTGATCGCCTTGGGCTGCGTCTCTGTGCGATCGGCGAAGGGCAGGCCGAGCGACCCGAGGTATTCCATGCCCAGGGACTCACTCCAGCGGAAGATCCCGTACTCGCGGTCGCCGCCGATCTCGTGGAAATCGGCGAACCCGGTGATCGCCGATCCATCGGCGCTCATCCTGGACGCCACCGCGAATGTCCCGCCCTGCAGGAGCCCGAGGTCCTGCATGCCGCCGCTCGCTGTCCAGCGGAACGGACGGGAGGTGTTGAAGGCGCCATTGTGCGTGTTCCCGCCGATCTTCGTGCCGTCGCCACTGATCGCGACAGCGCCGGAACTTCGATCGTCGAGGGTCCCAAGGTTCTCCATCCCGCCGGACGCAGTCCACCGGAAGGCGCGGTTCTGCCAGCCGCCGTTGTCGCTCCCGCCGACCACGATGGAGCCGTCCGCGCTTACGCCGGTCGCCACGGACTGCTGCCCGCCGGGGAGATACCCCACATCGAGCGGCACGCCGTTCTGCCAGATCGTGGCCCGCATCGTGGCCCAACTGCCGTTGATGCTGGAGTAGCCGGCGGCGATGGAGGCGTCAGCGCTAAGGGCGAGGATCTCGCCGCTCGTCGTACCGGAAGGTACAGCGTACGTCTGCACGCCACCGACAGGTGTCCACGTAGCCGGCTGCGAACCTGTGGACATGTCGTAGTTCGACCCGGCAAGCAGGCCCCCGTCGCTCCGCATCGCGTGGATGGAGAAGAACCAGGGAGAGGGGCCACCGGTCGTGAACACGGGCTCGGCAACGGCGCTCGTGGCCGCGGCCGCGAGCGCGACAGCCGCGCATGTGAACTTCGTGACTGTGCGATTGTGCTTCCGGTTCATGATCTCCTCCGTCGCATCGTCATGCACGCACCGAGCCCGCACAACGCGAGCGACGCCGGCGCGGGAACCTGTCCCGCCACGATCGGAACGTCCGGTTCGGTCTGGTACGCCCAAGCGTGGGCGGTCAGACTCAGAGAGTCTCGCGACACCTCGATCCAGCCCAACCGATCGCCCTGAATGCGAACGCCGATATACAGGCGCTGGCCAGCCGGGAACTGCGATATGAGAGGCGCAAAGCTCACGTGCCGGGACCTGTCACTCCACGCCAACTCATCGCCCGCACCAACGATGGCATCGTGCGTGAGCGCTGCCGTGTACAGCGACGGCACCACGAGAACTTCCGCCAGAGGGGTATCCCAGGCCTGATGCCCATTCACGATGCCGATGTCATCAATGGTCTCACCGAAGTCGAACGCGATGCGGTTCTGTGCCACCGCGTTGGCCCCCGCGGTGTTCGGCTGCACACCAGGCGACAGCGTGATATCCAGGTACCGCAGGTCCCAAAGATCGCCGAGACGCCAGTCGTAATGTCCCGGCTGCCCCGGCGCGGGGTTCACAAAGTGCACGATGTCCGCCGACGCACCGGCGACGAACACCCCCGCCCCGAGCAATCCCGCGAGTGCCGCGCTCTTCATGACCGCCTCCTTCGGTTCGTCGCGACGAATGCGACGGCCAGTGCCGCCGCCGCGCCGGGCGCCGGCACGTTGGTGACGACATACCCGATCGTGTCAAAGCCGTCCGTCGTCGCAAGTCCGGCGATCGTGCGGCCATCCGGCGACACCGCGTCGGCCGTCAGCAGGCGGTACGGACCCAGGTCGACCCCCATGCAGGTAAGGTGCTCCGCCAGATCCACCAGGCCGGTACTCCCACTCCAGTACACGGCACGCTGGGTTCCTGAGTAGTAGCCATCCGTGTACCCCACGATCACGTCGCCCGAAGCGCTCATCGCGCGGGCGAATACCTCATAGTCATCAAACTGCGGCGCGAGCGTTCCCAGATACTGCATACCCCCCGACATGGTCCATCGGAACAGTCCGCGCTCGGAACTCCCGTCGAGGCTGCCAACCTCCGCCCGACCCGCGATGACCAATCCGTCCGCGCTCACAGCGGTGGCCACCGTGCTGGACCATGACGGTGAGAGTGGAATCAACGGCTGCATGCCCTCCGCGGCAGTCCAGCGGAAAGCTTGGCCTCTATCGACCCAGGTATGGCCCGCCCAGCCGACGATGGTGCTCCCGTCCTGGCTGATCGCCGAAGCCCACGACGACGTCCACCCTCCGAGCGTCCCGAGGTCAACCGCCCCGTCTTGCTCAGTCCAGCGAATCGCTCGTGGAGCAGTGACGAACGATTGCGTATACCCGGCGACCACGGATCCGTCGCCGCTGACACCCGATGCTTGCACCAGCGATGACCCCAGGAACGCGGGCGCTCCGTTGCTCCACCGCACCGCTCTGCCATAGAAGCCGAGTTCCAGCGAGTACCCCACGGCCACGGCGTGGTTGTTGCTCACACCCAGCACTTCGCCACCGCTGGCTCCAGAGGGAACCGAGAGTACCGAGATGCCGTTCAGGTGTGACCACAGCGCCGGGACCGCCCCATCCCATGCTCCGGTGGCGGACCCCGCCAGGGACCCATCCGCGTGCGCGAATCGCGGCGCGAAGGTCGCGCCGGGATGACCGATGATCGTCATCGACGGCTGTGCGGTAGCGAGCGACGCGGCCATCACGCCGATACCCATCGCCACGGGAATGATTCGGTACATCAGCGTCTCCTTCGGATTGAGGCGAGCGACGACAACGCGAGCAACGCCGCCGCGCCCGGCGCGGGGATAGCCCCCGCCACGATCGGAACACCGGGCGTGCTCTCGTATGCCCAGGAAAACGCGGTTAGGCGCTCTCCATGCCTCTCGACCTCGATCCACCCGTAGCGGCCCTCGTCGGTGCGCACGCCAAGATAGCGCCGCTCACCCTCCGGGAAGAGAGAGTTCACCTCGTAGTCTGGCCAATACAGAATCTCGATGAGCAGCGTGTAGTTGTGCCACCAATCGCTGGGGCCGATGTCAGCGCCGGCCGGCAACGGCTCGGCGCCCCAGCCCGAATCCGAGGAACGGAGGAGCGAGGAAATGGGAGCCGGGCCCAGCGACATGTGCCAGACATAACTGGCCATGAGAATCTGCTCGTACACCTGCCCCACCGCATTCCCGCTCTGCACGTCGAGCTGCTGGCTGGATGGCCGCGTGATATCGAGCCAGGTTTGTGCACCTGTGCTCTGGTTCTGGCCCCATGGATAATGCCCCGCCTGTCCCGGCGCGGGGTTGACGAAGTGGACGATTTCCGCCGACGCGGCGGAGGCGACCATCCCTGCTCCGAGCAATCCCGCGAGTGCCGCGTTCTTCATGACCTTCTCCTTCGCTTTGTCGCGATGAATCCGACAGCGAGTACCGCCGCCACGCTCGGCGCAGGGATCTGGCCCGCGACGATCGGCACGCCCGGTTCGGTCTGGTACGCCCAAGCGTGTGCGGTCAGGCTCAGGCCCGCACGGGATACCTCGATCCAGCCGTAGTGCCCGCTGGTGGTCTGCACGCCAATGAAGCGGTGCTCGGCAAACAGCATCGGCAGGCTATGGAACGTCGCACCGGCCCAGTGCTCGCCATCGGGGGACGGGCCGATCAACGCTCCAATCGACTTGAAGTTCGTCGTGTTGCCGAAGGACGTGGTCACGGCGAGCACCATCGCGCCGATGTCCATCTCCGGCCTGTGGAAGTTCGTTCGATTGGGCGGAGACGTAAAGAGAGAGCTCGCATACTGCGACACGCCGCTTCCGCTGGCCGTGTCCTGCTGGTCGGCCGCGCTCCGCGTGATATCAAGCCAACTGAACGTGTCATATGTCAGGGGGCATGCCCACTCGTAGTTCCCTGGCTGCCCCGGCGCTGGGTTCACGAAGTGGACGATGTCTGCCGACGCGACGGACGCGACCATCCCTGCTCCGAGCAATCCCGCGAGTGACGCTCGCTTCATGACCGCCTCCTTCGCTGCGTCGCGATGAATCCGACGATGAGTAACGCCGCCGCACCCGGCGCAGGGATCGCACCGGCCAGGATCGCCACGCCCGGCTCGGTCTCGTACGCCCATCCGAACGCCGTGAAGTTCATGCCGTGGCGCTCGACCTCAATCCAGCCGTAGTTCCCTTCACCCGTGCGCACGCCCATGTAGCGGCGCGCCCCTTCCGGGAAGGTCGTCACAACCGAACCTGGCTCCATCTCCATCACATGGGTCGAGACCGTCGAGAAGCCGAAGTCGCTGAACCCGATCAGATCACCGCTCGTGTACCCGGTCGTGGCAAAGAAGCCCCACGCGAACGACGATCGATTGACGGCCGCACCGCCCACGGTGACGTTTATGGGCGGGTCCTCTTTCGGATTAGAGAGGTACATTTGCCCGACGCTACTGGGCGATATGAGGTTCCCCTGTGCCGTGGACGGCATGGTGATGTCGAGCCAACTCTCCCACCCGGAAACCGGCCCCCAGCGCCAGTCGTAATGCCCCGGCTGTCCCGGCGCGGGGTTGACGAAGTGGACGATTTCCGCGTGCGCGGCCGAGACGCATGCCGCCGCGCTCAGAATGGCGATGAACTGGTTCTTCATGACCTCCTCCGTCTTGATGCAGCCCCGAGTACTCCTGCTCCCATCGCCACCGCCGCACCCGGCGCGGGGATCGCACCGGCCAGGATCGCCACGCCCGGCTCGGTCTCGTACGCGTATTCAAAGACACTCACCGCGTATGCCTCCGGCGAGGGCGAGTACGTGATCTGCGCGATGGCCCAGCCGAAGTGCGACACGCCGCCCGATTCGAACCGAAAGCCGAAGAACGCTGGCGGGTCGTTGAAGGTCCACGAGCCGTCCCCGGCGATGCCGACCCACTCGAAGAACGGGACTCGCCCGCTGAACTGATACTCCTCGGGATCACCGGGGCCGATATACGCCCCGGCCGCCAGCGGCTCCAGCAGTTCCTCCCACGGCAGGTATGCGCCGGGCCTGTCCGAACGGACAAAGGTCCCGAACGCGCTCCACGGCACCCCCATCACGTGGTACGCGTGGATCGTGAACTCCGGCACGCCGTCGTTGTCGATGTCGATCGGGGCCGACGCCTGGCCGTTAGGAACCGTCGCCGTGGCGGTGATCGGCGCGGCGGGGACTGTGTGCACGATCCCGGCCTCCGCCGCGCCGATCACGACAACCGCTCCCACCATCGCTGCGCATACTCGATGCATGATGCAATCCTCCAGATGGGACAGGTCGAGAAAGCCCTGATCAGCCGATGAGCCTGGCAGGGCTGGGTGTGAGAAAGATCTCAGTTGTTCGCGCCGCGCGTCACGCGGGGGGCCACGAGACCGCCCTAGTAGTGAGCGCCGGAACTCGCGGGACCACGCCACGATTTTTCCTGATTCAGACAACCCGCGTCCGCGCAGCCAGCCGCCGCCCCCAGCCCGCCCCTTCTCCGGTGCGGCGCTGTCGGAACACCCAGGACTCATGGCGTATCAACCGTGGGGGGTTACGCCTGGCACGATGGACCCGCGGCTCGGTTTGTGCCGATCACCGCAGCGTCCAGATGGCTCGCTGATCCCGCAAGACTCGCAGTCCCGAAAGTACTGCGCGCTAAACTCGCGGATGCGCACGATCGCACCTCGTTGACCGACTGCCGAGGTTGCCTGGCGGCTCAAGTGATCGCACGAACTGCGATGGATCGCTGATCTGTCGGAGCGACGCTCAAGAAAGACGGGCTGAAGTAGTGATCAGCGAGTCCGGGAGCACTATCTTGATCGGATTTCCCAGCCCGGACCTGAGGCGCAAGCTCCAAACGCTGAATGGCGAATAGGCTAGGGTGGTCCCGCGCATGTAGCAGACGCAGATCGCCCAAGCAGAGACTGTCATGCCGCGCGGACCCTGACCGCCTGCAACCTGAAGAGGAGCCTGTGGCTGCGGGATGCGAAGCGAGCAGCGGAGCGAACCCAGCGCGGCGGCGAAACTCAGATGCGGACAACCCGCCCACGCCCGCACGATCCGAAGGAACGAAGAAACAGGTGTTTGGCGGGAAAGCTCAGAGATCCCGACAGTCTGTCAGTGCGGAAAGTCAAGCGAGGAAAATGGCAGATCGCCAGATGGCAGACAGAGGGAGGGGGCGAGGACGGAGGGACGCGAGCCGGGGCCTTGGGCCCGCTCCACCAAGGAACGCCCTGCGGGCGCGTGGGAGAAGTGATGCGGCACCCTGACCAGACGCTGGCGCGTCTGGCAACGAGCGTGCGCCCGCGTCGCGGGCGAAGAGAGGGGAACGTCGCCGAGTTAGCGCTCTGGGCTTCTTTCCCCAGCCGCATTCGGGGCAGACGCGGGAGAAGTCGGAAAGGAGGTCGTAGGCGCAGCGCGGGCAGTGTCAGGGGTCGATACGCCCGGGTTTCAGCCATTGGGCTTGGGCGTGGGGGACGGATCGGTGGGCTTGTCGGTGGGCGTGACGCCGCTGACGGGCTCGATGGGGAGGTCGGTGGTGTCGGGGGCATTGGGCGCACGCAGGCGGAGCGCCATGGCCTGGGCCTGGCGGCTGAAGTCGATCGATTCACCAAGGATGCGGGCGGCTTCCTGATCGGCGTGGAACCCCTTTGAGTTCTCGCTGCTGATGTAGTCGAGTCGCCACATGGCCTTGCGCTGCAGCGCAAAGGCTTCTGAGAGAAGCTCATCGGAGACGCCGGAGGCCTTGGCCTCCATGATCGCGTCGAGCATGTCGGTCATGGCGTGTGCGGCGCGGTCCATCAACTGGACCGTGCGGCCCTGGATGGTCTCGACGCGTTCGCGGAGTTCTTCGGCTGGGACGTTGTGGCACGTACGGCAGGCGTTGTCGATGTTCTCCATCGGGCTGCGAACGTTGTGGCTGCTGAGCTTCATCGCGCCGACACGCTCGTACGGCATGTGGCAATCGGCGCAACTCACGCCCGCCCGAGCGTGGACGCCCTGGCTCCAGAGCTCGAACTCTGGGTGCTGTGCCTTGAAGAGCGGCGCACCGGTCTCGCCGTGCTTGTAGTCCATGAACTCGGAGCCGTCGGGGAACGCGCGGTTCTCCCAGAATGACTCGATCTGCTCGATCTTAAGGCCGTTGCCCCAGGGGAAGGTGAGCGTGTCCTTGTTTGCGCAGTAGTACTCGACGTGGCACTGGCCGCAGGCGAAGGAGCGCATCTCCTGGCGGGTCGCCAGTTCGTTCGGGTCGTAGGGCTGGGTGCGGTCGCCTCGGCGCCACTTCTCGACGCTGGGCATGTGCGGGAGTGGTTCTTCGCTCTGCGCGAGGGCCTGCATGCCGAGGACGAAGCCCGGGCGGGTGACGCGCACCTTCATGGATGTCGGGTCGTGGCAGTCGATGCAACTGACGGGGTGGGCCTCGCCCATGGCGAAGTGGCCTTCCGGGACCTTCTCTGGCGTGAAGCCGCCGATGGGCGGCGTGTCGAAGATCGGCTTGCCGTCGGGTCCGGTGCCGTCGGGGACCTGGGTGAGCATGTCGAGCACCTCGTGGTACGGCTTGGTGCTGAGGGTCTGGAAGCCCTTGATGACGGCGGGCATGTCGAAGGAGGCGGCGAGGGTCGCCGGGTCGGCGGGTTTGCCGAGCGCTTCGAGGCCGGTCTTGCGATAGAGGACGGTCGCGGAGGCGTGGCAGTGCAGGCACGCGCCGGCCTGTGGGCGCTGGTTGACGCGCTCGGTCACGACCTGGTCGTAGAGCATGTAGGCGTGGCCGCGGGCTTCGCGATAGTCGATGCTGAAGGCGTACCCGGCGTAGAGGCGCTTGAGCCACGGGTTGGATTCGAGCTTGCTCTGCGGCATGGCGTTGGAGCCGCCGTAGAACTTGTCTCCGGCGGTTTCCTTGTACTTCTCGAAGTGGTGGGGCCAGTTCATTCCCCAGGGCGCGGGATCGGTGCTGGTTTCGTTGAGGTCTACGACGCGCAGGTAGGGCGAACGCGACTCCTGCTTGCGCTCGAACATCGTCACGAGCGTGAACGTGACGGCGACGGTCGCCAGAACGGCGACGGCCAGCACTCCGAAGAGAAGGAGGGCGATTCGCTTGCTGCTCGGGCGTCGGCCATGGGGTGTCGTGGAGGTGGGTGTCGTGTTCATGCGGTTCACCGTTGCGCTGGTCGGCGGCGAGCCGAGCGGCGGCTGGGGTTATCGATGGGCGTGGCCGACATCGCTGTGGCAGTGGACGCAGTTGAGCATGTCGCCCCCCGGACGTTCCGGGAGCATGCTGTGGACGAAGTCTTCGTGGCAGTAGAGGCAGGCGTGCTGCGTCACGCGGCGGTTGCGCTGCTTGATGCGGATGGGATCGGGGAAGTCGCCGGTGGTGAAGGCAAGTGAGTGGAAGAACCCGTTGTCGGCCTTGACGATCCACTTGCCGATCGGATGATGCGACAGGTGGCAATCGTTGCACGTCGCGACGTTCTTGTGGCTGGAGTTCTGCCAGGCGTTGAAGTGGTCTTGCATGACGTGGCAGTTGGCGCAGGCGGCGGGATCGTTTGAGAGATAGGCAGCGCCCTTGCCGTAGCCGAAGGTGAAGGTGCCAATGCCGGCGAGCATCCCCAGCACGATCGTCGCGGCGATGGGGAGGAATCCGATCTGCGCAAGCAAGCCGCGGCGCGCGGATGCGGCCGATTCGATGGGCGAGTCTGGCTCCGGATTCTCGATCGTCCGTTCCATCCATGAACCTCGGGGTTGCCTCGGAGTCTACCCGATCTTTCAAAGGCTTGCATTCATCGGGCGGTCCCGCGTGCAGAGCCCTCACGCCGTTCGGGGGCTTCGCCACAACGCTCGGGGCGTGAGACCAAGGCCGATGATCATGAGTTGGAGAACGATGAAAGCCATCAGCCACATGACGGCCGAGTCCATGAACCCGTAGGAGTGCAGCCCGACGCCGAGCATGTTGGTGCCGAACCAACTCCACGCGGTAACGATGTTGCCGCCGACGGCGAGAAGCATGAGCCCGCGCTGGCGGATGATGCCTCCCCAGCGGGCGTGGAGGATGATCGCGGCGTTGAGGACGACCAGTGCCGCACCGTTTTCTTTCGGGTCCCAGCCCCAGAATCTTCCCCATGACTGGTCGGCCCAGATGCCGCCGAGGACGGTGCCCACGAAGCTGAGAAGCAGGGCAAAGCAGACGGTGCCGTAGACCATGCGCGCGAGCGTCTGGGCGCGGTCGGGCGTGAGGGAGCGAGTGAGGACACCGAGCACGATGGTGCATGCCGCGAGTGTGCCGGCCAGAAAGGTCGCGGAGTATCCGAGGGTGATGGTGACGACGTGGGTTGCGAGCCAGAAGTTGCTGTCGAGGACGGCCTGCATCATCTGCATCGTGTCGCCGTCGTTGCCGAGGTTGTGGGCGACGATGAGTGTGCCGATGCCGATCGCAGAGGAGCCGAGAGCGGCGATGCCGATGGGGTGCCAGCGCTCGATGAGCATGCCGAAGAGAACCGCGGCCCATCCGACGAAGATCGCTGAAGAATAGAGGTTTGTTACGGGAGGTCGATCCTGGAGGTACACGCGTGCGACGATGCCGAGGGTGTGGACCATCAGAGCGCCCCAGACGACGCCGATGCCGATGACGCGGAGGCGTTCGGCCAGCGGGGGCCTCGCGGGGATGGCGACGGGGTTGCGTGCCCGCAGGAGCATCGAGAACACAAGGAGCAGCACGGCGCAGACGTAGGCTGCGGTCGCTCCTGCGAAGAGGCGTGCACGGTTGAAACGCACCTCGAGGTCCATTCGACGCATGGTGCCGGGCATCTCTCGATCGAGCAGGGCGTGGTAGGAGGCGACAGCGCGATTGAAGGCGTCGACGTCGGACTCGGTGTACGCCGTCATCATCGCGATCCAGTAGGCGACGGACGGGGGCATGCGCTCGACTGCTTCCTGCTCGGAGATGTCCCCGTCGAGCGCGGCAGCACGGGTCTCAAGAAACGCGTCGTGGAAGCTTCTCCATTCTGAGGCGCCACCCAGCGGCGCGACCGTGTATGGCTCACGCATGCGGGCGTGGGCCAGGAGCGTGTCCACGGCTCCATAGAGACGCACGAGGGCACGCTGGTAGGCGTCGCGACGCTTGGGCTCGATCTCGAAGGCGTGCTCGGCCTCGGCGACGACTTTCGTCCAGTGCGGCTCGATCACGTTCATGCCGAGACGCCCTGCATCCTCGGGCGCGAGACCGAGGATGGCGAGGACTTCGGGGTGGTCGACGCGCACGACGGGGAGATCGGCGACGGCATCCGGGCGCGCGACGAGCCCCGCGAGGTACTCGACGCTGTCGATTGAGCTTGATGTGCTCTGGTTCGGGCGGACGGACTGGCGGCCACCGGCGAGCATGAGGGCGTGGCGTGCGGCGGTGTCGAGGGGCTTGACACGGCCACCGGATGAGACGGGGATTCGCGCGAGCGCGTCGAGATCGAACGTGCCGAGGTCCGGCGAACGGACGAGCCCTGCGCCGGCGATAGCCATGCCGGCGAGAACTCCGATGAGTGCGAGCCAACGGCCGGGGATCGAGCGCGTGGGGTCCGCCTCTCGACGCTCGCGCTCTCGTCGGCGCCGAAGGAAGCCCGAAAGGCCCGCAGTGAAGTGGATCAGGAGTCCTGCGCTGACGAGGGCGCACGCGACATATGGCAGGATCGCGCCGGGGTTTCTGACCACCTGAAGGATCGTGCCGCTGCCGTCCGGCTTGTATGACGCCTGGTAGAGCGTATCGCCGCGGTATCGCAGCGGGTTGTTCATCCAGATGGTTGTTTCGCGATCGACGCTGCGGTCGGGATCGACCAGACGCACGCGGCTTGAAAAGTTCCGTGCGACCTCCGTGCCGACGAAGGTGTCGTGCCGGAAGTCGAGAAGCGTCAGGGTGTAAGGCCTGTGCGTTCGCTTGTACCGCAGCGCGAGGCCGTACGAGAAGCCGCCGGTGTCGACGCGTTGGGGGCCGGCCAGATTTGCCCAGACGAGCCATGTTCCAAGCTCCTGGCCATCTCGCGTCAGGCGCAGATATGCCGCGGGAGCGTCGGTCTGTGCGCCGTCGACGCCACGCGCGGTTGGGAGTTGCTCAGCGGCCGCTTCGAGCCCGACGCCGTGCGTCGCGGCGTGCTCGGCTGGCGCCTTTATCAGGCGGGCGTTGGGCAGCCAGGACTCGACATGGATGTCGAAAGGGAGGCGAGGGTCTGTGATTGGCTCGGCGCGGGCTGCGGCACGAATGAGCAGCGATTGCGGGACGGTGAGAACGCGGTCAAAGGTGGGGCTGGAGTTGTCGATGATGGCCAGTTCGGTCGATCGGACGTCTTCGGCGTATGAAGCGGTGCTCCCCTCATCGATCGACATCATGCCCTCGTCGGCGAGCAGGGCGGTCGCGAACTCGCCGATCAGGAGCACGATCAGGCCGGCGTGGAGGGTGATGATGCCGGCGCGGCGTGCGGTGAGTTTGAAGCGAGCGGCGTGGGCCGCGAGGAGGTTCAGGAGAAGGAGCAGGCCGATGGTTGCTCCGCCGGGGAGGGGGAGCCGGAAGGGGAGCGTCGCAGCGGATGCCGGGATGAAAAGGTTGGGGTCGACCCATGCGATGGGAGCGCGGAAGTAGGTGTGGACGGCTTCCCACACGCCGACACGGACCTGTGCCAGCGTGCCAATGAAGATGAGGGCCATCGAGAGTGCGAGAAGTGCGACCGTGAGCCGCAGCGATGCCATGGCCTTTAGCACGGTTCTCACCATATTGGCACGCTCACTTGGGGGCGCCGAACGTTCGGGCGAAGGCGAAGACGTCGGCCTTGACCGCTTCCGCGACCTCGGGCGACCCGCTGACGCGCACCGTCCAGGTCTGGTTCGCGCCGGATTCGAAGATGCTGGCGACCACGATGTGCTGCTCGGCTCCCTGGATGTGGAGCAGGGATCCGTTGAAGCCGGGGTTCTCGAATGGTTCGATCATGCCGGCGAGATCCGTGTCGGTGGTGGGGGGCAGTCCGACTTGGCCCCGCCAGCGGTTGACGTTTGCGAGCATGCCTCCCACGTCACCGGGAAACCGGCTGATCGCGACCTCGACCGGACCTGTGGGTGCCTGTATCTGGTACGTCGCGAGGCGCATGGGGCGCTCGCCCGGCACGAATGTCCAGTTGTCGGGCACAATCCATGGCCACTGCGATGATGGCGAGGCCTGAGCGGTCGGCGGCACTGCCTGAGGATCAGCGGGGGCGGGGGTTGTCTGCGTGGAGGTTGGCGACGTGGGACTCGGCTGCTCGGTGGAAGCCCTCGGGGCCGTCGGCGCGGGAGCCTCCTTGGGCACCTGGTGCTCCTGGATCGCGGGCTTCTCGCACCCGGCAAGCATGCAGATGGTGAGGGCCCACACGCGGACATCGGTCACTCGATTGGTTCGGCGCTGCGTGTTCATGCATGGCATGTTACCCACGGAGCAATCGACTCGCAGAGCGTTTGCACGAACACACGCCGACCGGCGTTGGGAGTGTCTGCGATGTGACGAGATTGTGGCAGTTTTGGGCGTCGCGGCTTGACTTTGCGTCCCAATGATCGATAAATGGACAAAGATATCTATTGTTGTTCGCCGCACTGCTCGAGAGGTGAGCCATGGATCGAGAGTTTCAAGCCGCGGGATCGCGATTCTCGGGAACGAGCGATGAGTGGAAGATCGCGCCCGGCAGCAACTTTCGCGAGGCGGGGCTTGCGATCATCGCCGGCATCGCCGTCTCTGCACCGGTGCTGCTGCTGGGGATGGTTGGTGTGTTCGGCGAGGCGCGGGTCAGGGAACGGGTGGCGGCGGATGCGGCACGCGCTGCGCAGGCCTACGAGATGCTCGTTGCGGCGGCCCCGGGTCCGATGCTTCCGATCGACGAGGTCTCTCGCGGTCGCGAGTTGTTTGCCACGACGTGCGTCGCCTGCCACGGCCAGACCGGTACGGGAGTGCCGGGCCTCGGGCGCAACCTCGTCGAGAGCGACTTTGTTGCCCTTCAGAGCGACGCCGAGCTTCACGCCTACATCATCACGGGGAGGCCAGACGCCAAGCCCATGCCGATGCCGCCGAGGGCGGGACGCCCCGACCTGACGGATGAAGACATCGACCGGATTGTGGTCTTCGTGCGCGGCCTGCAGGATCCTCGCCGGATGCCCGAGTTGCCGCCGCTGGTGCTGACGGTCGCTCCGTCGGAGGGTGACAAGGCGGCGGCGCTTGAGGCCGCGGGGGGGGACGCGGAACTCGCGGGGTATATCGCCAGCGGGCGCGCGATCTTCCACACGTCTTGCGTGGCGTGTCATGGCCAAGAGGGCGTTGGTATCGCGGGCAATGGAAAGGCGCTGGCGAACAACGCGTTCGTCCAGTCGCTGGATGAGGATGGGCTGTTCGAGTTCATCTCGAAGGGACGCGCCCCGACTGACCCGTTGAACACGACGGGCATCCAGATGCCGCCGAAGGGCGGGAATCCGGCGATGTCGGAGGACGACATTCTGGACGTCATCGCGTATCTGCGGACGCTGCAGCCTGCGGCGTCCGGTTCTGCAAAGTAAATCGTCTCGTCACCTCGCGGGGCGGCGCCTCATCTCCGAGCCGATGGCCCCGCATTCTGGAGTTCGCCATGAAAGTATGCATTCGACGCAATAGACTTCCTGTCTCTCTCTTGGTGGCGACAGCCGCGGGAGTTCTCCTCTCCTGTCTCGCGGCGGACGCTTCGGCTCAGCAGGAGGGTCGCCGTCGGCGCGGCGGAGCGCAAGAGGTCAAGCCGCTGGACCTGACGCCGGACCAGGTCGCGCAGCTGACGAAGGTCGCCAATGAGCGGAAGCTGAACGTGGACGACCTTCTGGCTGCGGCCAAGACGTTCATGCCGAGCGGTCGGCACGATGAGTACGTGCTGTTCTCGTCGGGAGGGCAGAGCGGGCAGGTCTTCGCGATTGGCGTGCCGAGCATGCGTCTGCTGCGCTCGATATCGGTTTTCACCCCTGAGTCGTGGCAGGGGTACGGATTTGCCGGTGAGCACGACCCAGTGATCGAGTCGCTGAAGATCAACGGGAAGCTCGTTGCTTGGGGCGACACGCACCACCCGGCTCTCTCCGAGACGAAGGGGGACTACGACGGCGAGTTCCTGTTCATTGGCGACAAGGCGAACGCGCGCCTGGGTGTGATCGACCTGCGCGACTGGGAGACGAAGCAGATCGTCAAGAATCCGCTCACGATCAGTGACCACGGGGCCGCGTTCGTGACGCCGAACACCGACTACATTATCGAGGGCGGCCAGTACGCGACGGTCCTGGGGTATGGCTACGCGCCGCCGTCGGAGTACAAGGACTCGTATCGCGGCATGGTCACGATGTGGAAGTTCGACCGGATGAAGGGCCGGATCGACGAGTCGCAGTCTTTCGCGCTCGAGCTGCCGCCTTACTGGCAGGACTTGGCTGATGCCGGAAAGAACGCCAGCGACGGGTTCTTCTTCATCAACTCGTTCAACGCGGAGATGGCGACTGGCGGCATTGAGAACGGCTCGCCGCCATTTGAGGCGGGCGCGAGCAAGCGCGACATGGACTATCTGCACATCGTGGACTGGAAGAAGGCCGAGGCGGCGTTCAAGGCGGGCAAGTTCGAGAAGATCAACGGCTTTGCAGTGATTCCCATCGAGACCAGCGTGGCGGAGGGGATTCTGCATCTCGCACCGGAGCCCAAGAGCCCGCACGGTGTGGACGTCACACCGAACGGTCAGTACATGGTCGTTGCCGGCAAGCTTGACCCGCACGTGACGATCTACTCGATCGATCGAATCAAGAAGGCGATCGCAGAGAAGACGTACGGGGGCACCGACGAGTTCGGCATCCCGGTGCTCGACTTTGACGCTGTCAAGGAGGCGCAGGTGGAGCTCGGGCTCGGGCCGCTTCACACACAGTTTGACGACAAGGGGTACGCCTACACCTCGCTCTTCCTGGATTCGGCGGTCGCGCGATGGACGCTGGGAGGCGAGTACGACGCGCTGAATGCCGACCAGCCCTGGAAGCTCGTGCAGAAGACGCCGGTGCAGTACAACATCGGCCACCTGTGTGCCGCGGAGGGCGACACGGTCAGCCCAGACGGCAACTACCTGATCTCGATGTCCAAGTGGTCGGTTGATCGCTTCCTGCCCACGGGCCCGCTGCTGCCTCAGAACTTCCAGCTCCTGGACATCGTGCAGCCGGGCACGGCGATGCCGGTGATCTACGACAGCCCGATCGGCGTCGGCGAGCCGCACTATTGCCAGATGATCAAGGCCGACAAGCTGAAGACGTGGAAGGTCTATCCCGAGGTGGGCTGGAATCCGCACTCGCAGAAGCTCGATCCGAACGCGCCCAAGCAGGGCTCGGAGGGCGTGGTGCGCGATGGCAACAAGGTGACGGTCAACATGACGGCTGTACGCAGCCACTTCTCGCCGGAGCACGTGGAGATCAATGAGGGTGACGAGGTCACATGGCGCATCACCGCCATTGAGACGGCACAAGATGCCACGCACGGGTTCTGCATCGGCGGGTACAACGTCAACCTCTCGCTCGAACCGGGCGAGTACGTCGAGTTCAAGTTCACGGCTGATAAAGCCGGCACCTACCCGTTCTATTGCACTGAGTTCTGCTCAGCGCTCCACCTTGAGATGATGGGCTATCTGCACATCAAGCCCAAGGCCACGGCGCAGGCGGAGTCCACGTCCGACTGATTCCTCCACGCCTGTCGGGGGCCGACGCCCCCGATGGGTGTTTCGATCGCACACGGAGCCGCGGAGCGCCCATAAGCCCGCCATTGATCGGAGTTCCGCATGTCACGCATCATCTCGACGCTTATCGGCCCGCGGGTTCCAGTTGAGGAGCTGAGGGCGCATCGCTGGCGTTACCTGACGCCGACCTTCATCTTCATGCTCGCGCGCGTGCTGCTGCTGGTCTCGATTTTCTTCCCGTACTGGCACATGGAGCTGGAGGCGCCGCAGTATCCGGATGGGCTGTTTCTCACGGCGTACGTGAACCATCTCACCGGCGACGTCCGCGAGATCGACGGGCTCAACCACTACATCGGCATGCGTCCGCTGGGTGAGGCGGCGGCGTTCGAGCGGGCCGCATCCGTGTGGATGATCATCGCGATGTTCCTTCTTGTCGAGGGAGCGGCGTTCGTTCACAGCAAGTGGGCCACGCTCCTGGCGATCCCGGCGGTCACGTTCCCGGCGGGTTTCTACGCGGACCTGCACTACTGGATGCGCACGTTCGGGCTGAACCTTGACCCTGAGGCGCCCCTCTCCGCGTCGGTCAAGCCGTTTGTTCCGACTGTCATCGGCGAGGGGGGCATCGGGCAGTTCAAGACGTACGCCGAATGGGGCCATGGATACTGGCTCGCGGTCGGTTGCTCGGCGCTTGTCATCGTGGGCTTCTTCTTCCATCGTCGTGCGTACCGCCCGCTCGCGCTGCGTGCCAAGGGCGAGAAGTGATCCTCGTGTGTGTCGCCAGCTTCAGCGTCTCCAACCCTGGTGCGAACCCATGACAGGCCGAACCGACAACCCCAGGCAAACCACCACGAGGCTCGCGCATGCGGCCGGCGTTGGAGCGCTGCTTCTCGCGCTGGCGGGTCCATGCGTGTCGGGGTACGCCCAGCCACGCGAGCACGAGGCGCCGGTGGCGCGTGCGGCGAGTGGCGATGCGGAGTCCGTGCGACATGAGGTGGGTGAGATAGGCAGGCGTATTGTGGCGGCATCGCCGGGGGAGATACTTATCATTTCCGCGGGCCTGTATCGCGAGCATCTTCGGATTGACAAGCCGCTCACGATCATCGCCGAGGGCCGTGTGGTGATCGACGGTGGGGGGAGCGGCGACATCGTTGAGATCACCGCGCCGGACGTCACGCTGCGTGGCTTTGTGATCCGCAATACGGGGATTGATCTTGACAAGGAGAACGCGGCGATCCGCGTCACCGCTCCTCGCGCCATCATTGAGCACAACACGCTCGAGGACATTCTCTTTGGCATCGACCTGCGGGAGGCGCCGGACAGCCGCGTGGCGTTCAACCGCATCGGGGGCAAGCGGTTGGACATCGCGCGGCGCGGCGACGGCCTGCGGCTGTGGCGCTCGGATCGCAGCGTGATCGAGGGCAACACGATCCACGATGGGCGCGACGCGATCCTCTGGTACTCAAAGGGCATCGTGGTTCGGGATAACACGGGATACGACTGCCGCTATGGTCTGCACCTGATGTTCAGCGACGAGGTGACCATCGCGGGCAACGAGTTCTCGCGGAACTCGGTCGGCATCTACCTCATGTACAGCACGGGGGTGGAGATCGTTGGCAATCGCCTTCTGAAGAACCGCGGCCCGAGCGGGTACGGCATCGGGCTCAAGGAGACCGATCAGTTCTCCGTCCGTGACAACCTGATCGTCGGGAACCGATCGGGCGTGTACATCGACGGCTCACCCTTCACGGACAAGAGGCCGGGCGAGTTCACTCGCAACACCATCGCGTACAACGACATTGGGTTCACGTTTCTCCCCTCCGCACGCGGGAACGAACTCACGGAGAACAACTTCATCGACAATATCGACCAGATCGCCGTCGCGGGGCGTGGGTCGCTCGAGGCCAATCGCTTCTGGAAGGGCGAGCGCGGCAACTTCTGGAGCGACTACACGGGCTACGACCAGGACGCCAACGGCATCGGTGACTTCGTTCACGAGTCGCAGACCCTGTTTGAGAACATGATGGACAAGGAGCCGAAGCTGCGGCTCTTTCTGTTCAGCCCGGCCCAGCAGGCGATCGAGTTTGTCGGGCGCGCGGTCCCCGCGGTTCGGCCTGAGGCCAAGTTCATCGACGAGGTGCCCCTGATGTCGCCGGTGCCAGTGCTGACCAGCGTTTCCCGGGGGCCGGTTTCAGGGGGCATTGCGGCGCTGGGGCTGGGGATGTCTGCTGCCGGCGCGGCGATCGTCATCGGAGGCCGCGGCGCCTGTCCCTTCTTTGGACTTCTTGCACGGGTGCGACAGCGGCGCGCCGCTTGTCGCTCTGTTGGAGCACTTCCATGATCACCATGCACGGCGTCACGAAGCGATTCCGGCGAGTTGCGGCCGTCGACGGGGTTTCTCTGACTCTTGACGCGGGGGACAGCGTGGCTCTCTGGGGTCCCAACGGCGCCGGGAAGAGCACGCTGATCCGCTGTCTGCTCGGGCTTCATCGGCACAAGGGTGTGATCACCGTCAACGGGCACAACGCCCGATCACGCGGCAAGCTCGCCCGCGCCTCGATCGGCTACGTCCCGCAAGAGATCGGCTTTTACGACGACCTGGTTGTCGGCGAGGCTATCCGACACTTTGCCCGCCTGCGCGGCATCCGGCGCGCGGACATCGGGAGCACGCTTGATCGCGTCGGGCTGACGGGGCAGCACGCGAAGCGGGTGCGCGACCTGTCGGGGGGCATGAAGCAGCGGCTTGCACTCGCGATCGCCCTTCTGGGTGATCCGCCGATCCTGGTCCTGGACGAGGTCACGGCGAGTCTGGATGCGTGCGGTCGAGAGGAGTTCATGTCATTCCTCGGCCAGCTCTCCGGCGCGGGGCGCACGATGCTCTTTGCGTCCCATCGCATCGACGAGATTGCAGCGCTCGCGAAGCGTGTCGCGGTGATGGAGGGCGGTCGCCTCTCGACGGTGATGGACGTTGACTCATTCGCGTCGTCGCACGGGATCGGCTCCTTCGTGCACCTTGCGATTCCGGAGCGAACGCGGGCGCGGGCGATGTGCGTTCTTGTTGACGGCGGGTTTGAGCCGCGTCTGAACGGCGTGGGCATCATCGTGCCGGTCCGGACGGATCAGAAGGCGGCGCCCATCGCACTTCTCGCGCGGGCGAGCGTCACCGTTGACGATTTCGAGGTTATCTCTCGCGCGTCGGCAGACGCCCATGCGCCGAACCAACGTCAGTCATGAGACACGCCATGCAATCCACAGTCTGCGTCGCATCACCGCTCCCACACCCGCCGCACACGCTGGTCACGATCGCGTGGATCGGTGTCCGCGAACTCAAGGACGCGATCGGCACGAGGTGGTTCACGCTCTACACGCTGGCGTTCGCGGCGCTGGGTCTTGGGGTCTCGTTTGTCTCCGCAGCGGGTTCGGGCGGGGCGGGGCTGTCGGGGTTCGGGCGCACGAGCGCGGGGCTGATCAATCTTGTGCTGCTGGTCGTGCCGCTGATGGCGCTCTCGGCGGGAGCGGCGTCGATCGCGTCGGACCGTGAGCGCGGCATGCTGGCGTATCTGCTGGCGCAGCCGGTGTCGCCGATTGAGCTGCTGCTGGGCAAGTTCGTGGGCCTGGCGATCGCTCTCCTCGCGTGCATTCTGTTGGGGCTCGGGCTGTGCGCGATGGTCGTCGGCTTCAAGGGGGGCGCACTGAACGCGTTGAGCATCGCGTGGCTTGCGGGCCTCTCCTTGCTGCTCGCGCTTGGCATGCTGGGCACGGGCATGTTGATCTCCGTCGTGACGCGCCGCGCCTCGGTCGCCACCGGCACGGCGGTGTTCATCTGGCTTGCGCTCGTGTTTGGGACGGATCTGGCCCTGATGGCGGGCACTCTGACGTTTCGACTGCGCATTGAGGAGCTGTTCGCCCTCAGTCTGATCAATCCACTCCAGGTCTTCAAGATGTGGTCACTGCACGCCATCGACTCGACGCTCGACGTGCTGGGTCCTGCTGCGCTCTATGCGGTTGAGGAGTACGGCGAGTCACTCCATGTCATATTCGGGCTGTGCCTCGGCGCGTGGATAGTTGCGCCACTGACACTCGCCTGCGTGTTGTTCTCACGAAAGGGTTCGTCATGAGAGCCGCCATATACCCCGGCACTGCGGCGCTTCTGCTTCTATCGCTCTGCGCCTGCGGCGGACGAGATCTCGAGGGACCACCGGAACTGCGGGCGGGGCGAGACGAGTGCGCGGAGTGCGGCATGATCATCGCCGATGACCGTGCGTGTGCCGCGGTGCTCGTGGAGATCCACGGCCGCCGCGAGCATCGGTTGTTTGACGATCTTGGGTGCCTGGTCGACTTTCAGGATGAGACCGGAGATGACCAACGCGTGGTTGAGGGCTGGTCCGTCGATCACTCCGACGGAGGCTGGGTTTCACTCAACGGGGCTCATTACCTGCTCGCGGATACCCGTCGGTTGATGACGCCAATGGGTTCCGGATACGTGGCGTACGCCGAGCTGGCGTCGGCGCAAGAGGCCTGCGCTCGCTTCGGGGGCAGCGTGGGAACCTTCGACGATCTGAGTGCTGCGCGACGCGCGTGGCGGGCATCACTTCACTCGAGCAGCACACACAAGGAGCCGGACCATGACGACTGAGGCGTGCCACGAGACTATTGGATCGATCGCGGTCGGGAAGCCCGAGTCCGTCTCTGTCTTCATGCGCTACGGATTGGACTTCTGTTGCGGCGGCGGGAGCACGCTTGAGCAGGCGTGTGCCGCGAAGGGCCTTGATGCAGATGCGATTCGCGCGGAGATCCTGGAGGCGGTCGGGCGCCGCGGCGCGAGCGAGCGGGAGAGCTGGAGCACCATGGGCATGTCTGATCTGGCCGACCACATCGAGCGGGTTCACCACGCCCGGGCCCGGAACCTCATCCAGCGCATCGACGGTTTGCTCCCTCGCGTGATCGGCGCACACGGGGAGAGGCACCCGGAACTGCGGGCGGTCGCGGAGACATTCGGTCGCTTTCGTGCGGAGCTCTTCGACCACATGATTCGGGAGGAACGCGTGCTCTTCCCGTGGCTCCGGAGGCTGGAGGCGCCCGGCTCGGTCCATCTCGGGCCGCCGTGGAGCGTCGCCCGGCCCATCTCGTGCATGGTGCACGACCACGAGGACGCGGCGGCGGCTCTGGCGAGCATGCGGTCAGCGATGTGTGACTACGCCGTGCCTGCGGGGGCGTGCGGCAGCTACGCGGCGCTGGTTGGCGCGCTGAAGGAACTGGACGAGGACACTCGGGTTCATATCCATAAGGAGAACAACGCGCTCTTCCCGGCGGGCATTCGGGCGGAAGCGGAGCGGCAGGCTCGGACCGGCGTACCTGACACCTGCGGGTGCGTCGTGCCGGATCCCGTACACTCCGGTGATTGAACTGTCCGGTTGACACGGTTCAGGAGTGTCCACGCATGATCTCTCAGACCATCGAATATGCACTCCGCGCCATGGCGCACCTCGCCACGCTTGAGGAGGGCCGCGCTGCCAACAGCGAGACGATCGCGGAGCACACGCAGGTGCCGCGGGGCTATCTCTCCAAGGTCCTTCGCGATCTGGTCGTCGCGGGACTGGTGGATTCTCAGCGTGGGCCCAACGGCGGATTCGCGCTCGCGCGGGCCGCGTCGGACATCTCGATTCTTGATGTCGTCAACGCCGTCGATCCAATTGCCCGTATTACGGAATGCCCACTCGGGAACCCGGCGCACGTGCAGCTCTGTCCTCTGCACAGGCGGCTGGATGACGCGCTTCAGACCATTGAACAGCAGTTCCGAGAGACCAATCTTGAGGATCTGCAGAAAAGCAACAGTCGAGCGACGGTCTGCCGCGAGCTGGGCCCGTCCTCTCGCAAGAAACCGTAAGTCGCGCAAGGCGCTCCGGTCGGATGCATGCCATGCTTCAGCACACGATCGAACAACACTTCGTCTCAGGCGGCATCAAGGAGCCGTTTCCCGCGGATCCCATTCCCGTGCTGGCGCAGTGGGTGAAGGAGGCCATCGACAGCGGCGCGTATGCGGACGCGAACGCGATGGCACTCGCGACCGCCACCCCGGAGGGCCGTCCGTCGGTGCGGATTGTGCTGTGCAAGGCGATCGAGCCGGAACGGCATGCCCTGACCTTCTTCACGAACTATGAGAGTCGCAAGGGAGGCGAGCTCGCGGCCAATCCGCGAGCGTCGGTCGTGTTCCATTGGCCGCACGCCGGGCGGCAGGCGCGCGTTGAGGGCGAGGTCGAGCGTCTGGGCGACGCGGAGAATGATGCCTACTTTCGCACGCGTCCGCTTCTTTCGCGTATCGGAGCCAACGCCAGCCGCCAGAGCACGCCGATCCCGTCCCGTGCCGTGCTGATCCGGGAGGCGGCGAGAGTCGCGGCGGCGTCGTGTGTGGAGCTGGGGGTGTCGCGCCCCGCGTACTGGGGTGGCTATCGGCTCGTCGCTCAAGCCGTCGAGCTGTGGACCGCGTGCGAGGGCCGTCTTCATCAGCGCCTAATGTGGCGTCGGGCAGAAGGGAATCCAGGATGGATTCAAAGCCAGCTCTCGCCCTGAGTCCTGTTCGCGGATCAGGCAGGGCCGATCGCGGCTGCGCACGCCGATCTTCCCAGCTTGGCGTCGATCGAGTTCAGGAGTCGGGCGCTTGGGGGAGACTGGCCCGGAGGGGATGCTCGTCCCAGCCGCCGCCGAGCGCTTTGTAGAGTGCGACAAGACTGGTCGTGACTTGTGCATCGCTGGAAGCGAGTTCGTCCTGCAGAAGGAAGAGGGCGCGCTGGGTGTCGAGGACGTTGAGGAAGTCGGTGAGTCCTCGGGCCCAGAGGTCGTTGGCGAGGTCGAGGGCGCGTTGATCGGCGCTGACGGCGAGGACGAGCGATTCTCTGCGTTCGCGAACGCGCGCGTAGAGCACGAGTGCGTTGGCGACTTCCTCGTACGCCTCGAGCACGGTGCGCTCGTAGGACACGAGGGCCTGCTCCTGGCGTTCTTCCTGCACCTTGATGTTGTTTCGGATGCGGCCGGCGTCGAAAACCGGCCAGCGGACGGCGAGCGGGCCCGCGCTCCAAGCGCGGCTGTCGCCGTCGAAGAGATTGCCTGTGTCTTCGCTTGAGAGGCCGAAGGAGCCGCTGAGCGTGAAGCGGGGATAGAGATCGGCGGTGGCGACGCCGACTCGCGCGGTGGCGGCGGCGAGGGCCCGTTCGGCGGCCCGAATGTCGGGGCGGCGGCGGAGCAACTCCGCGGGAAGCCCTATGGGAATGTCGGTGGGAGTGGGGGGGACTGCCGCGACGGATTCGAGCTCGGGCGCCAGGGTTCCGGGCTGGAGGCCGAGCAGGACGTCGAGTCGGAATATCGAGCGTTTGAGGTCGGTGACGAGGACGGGAATGCGCGAACGGGTGGACTCGAGCTGGGCCTCTGACTGCGCGACCTGGAGTTCGGTCGAGATGCCAGCATTGAAACGGTCCCGGGAGATGTCGAGCGTGTCCTGCTGGATCCGCACGTTCTGTCTTGCGAGGGCGAGACGGGCCTGTGCGGAGCGCAGCTCAACGTAGTTGCGAGCGACTTCGGAGACGAGGATGACTCGGGCGTCGCGTTCGGACTCTATTGCGAGGCCGAGGTCGGCGTCGGCGGCTTCGACGGATCGGCGCACGCGTCCGAAGAGGTCGATCTCCCATGTGGCGTCGAACCCGACCTCGTAGAGATCGGTTTCTTCACCCGCGTTGCCGCCCTCACTGCCGGAGCTGAAGTCTTCAAACGCGTTCTCGCTGTCGCGGCGGTAGGAGGCGGCGCCGCGGGCGTCGACGGAGGGGAGACGGTCGGCGGCGGTGATTCCTCGGAGGGCCCGTGCCTCGCGGACTCTGGATGCGGCCTCGCGGAGGTCCAGACTGTCGGCAAGTGCGCGATCGATGAGCGAGTCGAGCGTGGGGTCGTTGAATGATCGCCACCATTCGCGGAGGTCTGCGGCATCGGAGGCAAGTCCGGATTCAAGTGGCTCCGGCCACGTGGAAGGAGACTTTGCTTCCGGCGCGACGTGATTCGGTCCGACGGTACAACCCGCGAGGGTGGTGAGTGCCAGGATTGCGATCGTGGCAGTGCGGATCATGCGAGTGGTCCTTGAGCCCGGTTCATGGAAGCCGGTTTCGAGCGGGAGGCTGGGCGTTTCAGGCGTGCGCGAGATTGACCGGAGGGAGCTGGGATGATGGCGCGTGTGAATCTGCGGCGTGTGGGACAGGGGCCCTTCGGCCGGCGAGAAGGACGTAAATTGAGGGCACGACGAAGAGGGTGAAGAGGGTTGAGATTGCCATGCCGCTGACGAGGACGATGCCGATGCTGTTTCGCGCCTCGGCGCCAGCGCCCGTGACGAGGACGAGTGGGAAGTGTCCAAAGACGGTGGCGGCGGAGGTCATGAGGATGGGACGGAGTCTGGTGCTCGCGGCCTTCCTGACCGCGTCGCGCTTGGAGAGCCCGCTCTCCTGGAGGTGGTTGGCGAACTCGACGATCAGGATGCCGTTTTTGGCGACGAGGCCGACGAGGGTGATGAGTCCGACTTGTGAGTAGATATTGATGGTGGTGATGCCGCTGGCGGTGAAGAGCATGGCTCCGGTGAGGGCGAGAGGGACGGATCCGAGCAGGACGATGAGGGGATCGCGGAAGCTGCCGAACTGCGCCGCGAGCACGAGATAGATGAGCCCGATGGCGAAGCCGAGCGTGGAGACGAGGGTTGCGCCTTCGGTGCGCATCTGCCGGCTCTCGCCGGCGTAGTCGATGGCGTATCCGGGCGGGACGATCTGCTTGGCTGCGGTCTCGAGCGCGCTCAGGGCTTCTTCCTTGGTGACACCGGGGGCGACGACGCCGTATACCTTTGCGCTGTTCCGTTGCTGGAAGCGGGTGAGCACGCGGGGAACGGCCTCCGTGCGGAGGTTGACGAGAGAGCGCATCGTGACGGAACCGCCGTCACGGGTGCGGACCTTGAACTGCAGGAGTTCTTCTGCGGTCTGTCGCTGGGCGTCTCCGACCTGGTGGAGCACCTTGTAGATTCGGCCGGCGTAGTTGAATCGATTCAC
>CAZPPG010000044.1:0-31076 GCA_964588385.1 uncultured Phycisphaeraceae bacterium | reverse complement strand
GCATACGCGGGAGGAGTTGTCGCGGTGTGGGCGACCATGACCCGACGATACAGCGTCGGCGGCGGCGTGCAAGCAGGGACGGCTTTTGTCACTGACAAACGTCTGTCACTGCCTGTTGGAACAGATATTGGAAGTAGTTGGGAGAGAAGGAGATAGGCACTCACATCCTTTCTGTGATTTCCGAGGCACAGAGGAAGCGTCGGCGAGATGGGTACGCAAGATCGGTCGGGCCCGCGGGAGGGGTTGCGTTGTGGAGTTGGGGTGGTATTCTGATGGTGCTGACTTGGGACGGATCCGTACAACGCATCGCGTGAGTATGCCGCGGCTGGCCGCCATGTGGGCGGAAGGTGCGTCGTTCGTGACCGGCCCCTTTGCTGGGAGCCGCGTATGCGAGGGAAGCGTGGATTGCGGGCTGCGACGATCGCGGGTGTGGTGGGTTGTGTGCTGAGTGGCGTGCTTGTCGGGTGCAACTCAACGCGGCACGGGTATCCGAAGCGTGCGCTGGACGAAGAGGCGCAGCTGCGGACGTTCGAGGCCGCGTATGACCTGACGGAGATGATCGCGGCGTATCACCAGAATGTCGAGGACGGCGCGGACGAAGCAACCCGCACCAAGGCACGGAACAAGGTGATCGACGGGTTCCTGGTGCTGACGGACCTGCACTACGCGTCGTTTGTGAAGGGCTTCTCTTCGCGGCGCAAGGACTTTGACACGACGGCGGATGTGGCGGTGCTGGGTCTGAGCGGCGCGGGCGCGGTGCTGGATCCCTCATCGACGACGCGGATCCTGGCGGCGATCTCGGGCGGGATCACGGGCACCAAGGCGACGGTGGAGAAGAACTACTTCTATGAGAAGACGATCCCGGTTCTGATCGCGTCGATGAATGCGCGGCGCGAGGAGACGCTGACGGCGATTCTTGAGGGTCGCGGCATGAGCGACGACGACTACTCGCTCGCAGCCGCGTGGAGCGACCTTTCACGTTACTACTTTGCCGGAACGTTTGACGGCGCTTTGCAGTCCATTCAGGTCGATGCGGGCGAAAGGCAGTCCAAGGCCGAAAGCGCAAACATTGCTGCGCGGGTTGTCGTGACGAACCCTGATCCGGCGGCTCGCATCGTCCGCGACAGCGTGAGACGCTGGTTGAGCAGCAACCCAACGGCGCGAATGAATGAGTTGATCGCAGAACTGAAGCGTCGCGATGTGACTCTCCGACCGACGGGCTGGCTGCTTTCGGCGAGCGAGGCAGAGATCCGCCAAGTGATGACAGCCCTCAGTATTCCAGAGTGAACTGCTTGCGATCGGGTGAGCACCTGAACGATGCGCGTGGCATCGGGGACGCCCGCATTGCGGACCCATGGAAAGGAGCAGGTACCGATGTCAAAGGCGAAGAAGGTCACCAAGAAGGGGGCGAAGAAGACGGCCAAGCAGGCGCGAGCTTCACGCACGCTGGCGTCCGGAAATACGGCTTCCGCGCCTCGGATTTCTCCCACGAGCGTTGAGGTCTACTCAAACATCACGGAGGACGAAGTTGACGCCGTGGTCGCGATGGCGCAGCAGGATCCGACCTACCACTCGCACCAGGTGATTGAACAGCCGGACGGCCTCTTCACCGTGATTGTCGTTTATCAATGACGCTCAGAGATTCAGCGTCGGCGACGCGGCGTGCGCGGTGAGGCCGGCACGAAGGAGGATCGCGGTCATGTGGTCGATGTCGTGCTGGGTGAAGGCCCCGAAGTCGTAGGAGTCGGCATCCAGCACGGCATCGCACGTTCCATCGGGGGCGATGAGCGGCACCACGGCCTCGGACATGTCCTTGGGGTCGCAGGCGATGTAGTTGGCGCCGAGGGTGCGGACATCGGCGACGAGGATGGGCTTCCTTTCGAGGAAGCACCGGCCGCACATGCCCTGGAGGCCGATGGGCGAGCATGCGGGCTTGTCGCGGCGCGGCCCGAGGACCATCTCGTCGCGGCCTTCGACCTTGAAGTAGAAGCCGATCCATGACACGCCGTGCGCGCGGGTCACGTTCCAGAGTGAGTCGATGACCTCGCGCATGGCGAGCTCGCGCTCGTCGCTGTTCGTGATGAACGGGCGCGCGGTGAAGCGGACGTCGTGGTACGGACGGACGGTGGTGGCGGGCACGGGCGCTCCGCGGTATGTGGATTGAGGATGCCGCGGGCGCTCACAGCGTCGCGGAGGTGTAGGGCAGGAGGCCCATGAAGCGGGCGCGCTTGACGGCCTGGGCGATCATCTTCTGCTCGCGGGCGCTGGTGGAGAGGCGCTTGCGGCCGTAGATCTTGCCGTTGGGGCTCATCATGCGGCGGAGGTTCTCGATGTCCTTCCAGTCGACGAACTGCACGCCGCTGGCGGACTTGCGAGTGACCTTGATCTTGGGGGTCTGGGTGAAACGGTTGAAACGGCTCATCTGCAGCTCCGTCGTGGGCTTGGGGCCTTCGGCGTGGGCCGAGGGCGACGGTTGGAAGTCGGCGGGTGACGACACACGCCGGGCCAAGAGGATAGGCCGGAGGGCGGGAGGGTTCTAGGTCGGTTGGGGGGTGTCAGGCGTTCCGGCGGAACAACGCATCGACCGAGATACGGCCCGGTCCGAGGAGCGTCAGGAGGAAGGCGACGGCCAGCAGGGTCAGGTTCTCGGCAAGTTTGCACGTGCCGATCGGCCCTTCGCAGCCGAAGGGCCCCTTGAGCTTGCCGAAGCAGGCACAGGTGACGTCGAGGTCGCGGGCGATGACGCTCCAGACGGCGTAGACGAAGAGGGCCATGAGCGAGGTGGCGACGAGAGCGGCGGAGCGGCCCCAGAGCCCGAGGACGAGCAATGCGCCGACGATGAGTTCGAGCCAGGGGACGACGAACGCGCCAAGCATGATGAGGTGCTTGGCATCGCTGGGGATCAGGCGGTAGGCGTCGATGCCGAAGGCGAACTGCTGCGGATCGGCGAGCTTGACGGAGGCGGCAAAGAGGAAGACGCCGCCGAGGAAGGCGCGGAGAACGAGCTTCAGAATGCTGCCGATGCCGACAGCGGGGCATGCGCGGCCGCCGGTGGCGCAGCAGGAGCCCGCGCTCATGAGTCGCCGCCTTCGGGCGAGTCGTCGAAAGCAGCTTCTGACTCGTAGCCCGCGGCGACCCATGCGGGGAAGCCGTCGATCATGATGTGGATGGACGTGAAGCCGGCCTGCTGGAGGAGGATGGCGACGTTCTCTGAGGCGTGGCAGTCGCCGCCGCCGCAGTAGATGACGACGGGACGCGAGGGATCGAGGATCTCGAGGGCTTCGGGCGTCTTGCTGCCGGCGAAGTGGGCCTGCGTGAGGTTGTACGCGCCGGGGATGTGGCCGGGGGCGAACTCGTGCGGCTCGCGAGCGTCAATAAAGTCGGCGGCGAGGGAGTCGTAGAGGGCCTTGGCCTGGGCAAGCGTGATGCGGACGTCAAGAGGTGCTGCGGCCTGCTCGGGCTGGATCGGCGCAGCCGCGGGGTCGGTTGAAGGAGAGGGAGTTGGCGCGGGCGTCGGTGTGTTGGGATTGAGTGAGAGCTGGAAGGGCCGGCGCGCGGAGTCGGCGACGGCGATGAGACCGGCAACGGCGGTGATGATGAGGGCGCGACCGAAGAGACGGCCGATGCTGTGCGCGGAGGTGCAGCGCGATCCGCAGCAGGCGGAGCGGGTCGCGGAACGCGGCGTGGATTGTTCAGCGGCTGCCGCCACGGACTGTGGCATAGAACGGCACCTCGATCTTGGGCTGATCCTTGCTGTCGGTGGTGAGTTCGATCTTGCCGCGGATGGGCTGGACGACGTTCGGCGCGTTGCCGGTAACGACGATCTTGATTTCGGCGGGGGTTGCCGGATCGGGGGGAAGGACCTCGACGCTCAGGGTCGCACCTCCCTGGGCGGGAACGGTCTTGGCGGTGAGGATCTTGAAGGGCTTTGAGCCGCGGCTGACGATCTTGAACTCGGCCTTCAAAGGGTCGCCGGGGCGGACGATGCCGAGCGAGACGCGGTTGGGGTTGGGGACGAGGTCGCCGATGACTTCGGCGATGACCTGCTGCTGGATCACGGGCTTTTTCGGGTCGTTGGTGCGGATCACCAGCGTCTCGGTGAAGTTGCCGATGGGAACGGTGGGCGCGAGGGCGATCGTGATGGTCTGCGTGCGGAACAGCTCGCCCTCGGTATCGCCGGGAACTTCGACCGCGGCCCCGACTGTGGCGACGAACTTGCCCTCGCTGGAGAGTGCGATGCTGTCGATCTTGAAGTCCGGGACACGCGAGAAGACATCGACCGTGAGCGTGCGGTTGTCGCCCTTCTCGATGCGAGAGAAGTGTGAGACGGCCTGGTCGGTCCAGGTTGTCTGACGCACCTCGGCGTTGATGGTGAGCTGCACCTGCTGCTGGTCGGGGGCGTTGGTCATCAGCGTGACGGTCTGGTGCTGGATGCCCTTCTTGTGCGCGGGATGGAAGACCACCTTGATGGTCGCGGACTCGCCGGGGAGGAGGGATCGCTTGGAGATCTCGGGCACGGTGCAGCCGCAGGTGGCGCGGTGGTCGAGGATCTCCAGCGTGGTGTCGCCGGTGTTGGTGAAGGAGAACGTGGTCTCCACGTTCTCGTCGTCCATGATGCGGCCGAAGTCGTGCTGCGTGCGATCGAAGGTGATGGCGGCGCTGCCGAGGAGAGGAGCGGGCGCGGCGGCCTCAACCGGGGGGGCCAGGAGCTGCGCGTAAGCGGAAAGGCCGAGTCCGGCCACGAGGGTCAGCGTTGCGATCGCGGGAAGTGATCTCATCGGAATCATCTCCTTGCAGCTTCGTTGAGGCGGTCCCGCCGGTGCGCGAGTGAAGGGGTGACGCGAGGCGAGACAGCCCCCACAATCATACGCATCGACGTTGACGACTCCCGAATCGAGTCCGTACCGGCTTTGTCACATCGCGGTTGCAGCATGCCACGCGTCGGGGCTCACGGGCAGCCGTCCGAGAACGCCTGGAGGAAGTCCAGGAAGTCGAGGATGTCGACGAGCCCGTCTGAGTTGAAGTCCGCGTCTCGAAGGGGATCGGGGCAGGGAGAGGGCTGGAGTTCGCACGCACCGAAACTGGCGAAGAAATCGAGGAAGTCGAGGATGTCGGGCGTTCCGTCGAGGTTGAAATCCGCGCGGCAGGCGAGCGGGCCCGTGGCGATGCCCGAGACCGAGCCGCCGAGGGTGACGTCGATGCGCTGGAACGCGAGCGAGAGGAGGACGTGGGCAGGGGCGTTCGGATCGAGTGTGGGGAGATCGAAGGGGATGCCGTCAACAGCGGGGAATGGGCCGGGGACTTCACTGGTGTTGGAGATGTTGAGCGAGAGCGTCAGGGACCCGGAGAGACCGTCGGGCGCGGGGGTGAAGGTGCCGCTGATGGGCGCGGCGATGGGAACGGTGCCGCCGTCGATGGTCTGCTCGAGGACGCGCGCCTGCACCTGGACGTTGAGGGTGGCGATGCCGGCCAGCGTGTAGGAGCCGTCGCCGTTTGGGATGAGTGTGCCGCTCGAGGGACCGTCGCCGAGGGTGGCGGAGAGGAGGAGGAGCTCGGCGTCGCCGAGCGGAATGGTGAGGGGGATGCCGCCGAGGTAGAGGAAGGTTGGGCTGACGGTTCGGAAGGTCTCGTACTCGATCGCCGCGGTGATGGGGAGGGCGATGATGGTCTCGTTGAGGAGGTCGATCGAGAGCGCGGCGAGGGCGAAGGTGCCCGCGCCGGGGTTGGCCAGGAAGGTGAGGGAGCCGGCGGGCGAGGTCGTGTTCTCGCCACCAAGTTCGATGTCGAGGGAGAGGGGTATGGGGTTGTTTCCGCTGCCGCCGAAGAAGCCGGGGAGGGTGCGGGTGCCGGTCGGGTTGGTGGTGGCGTCGTAGTCGCCGATGAGTGTGCCCGTGGAGGGGGCGAAGATGGAGGTGTTCGAGTTGAGCGATGCGCCGGGCTGGATGGTCAGGAGGTAAGGATCGGACGCTCCGGCGGCGAGTGTCGGGAGCGATGCCGCGATCGCGAGGACGGGGATCAATGCGACGGTGGGGATGGCGCGGGGACGGGGCATGGTCTCTCCTCGGAACGAAGGGTGCTGGCAGCGCTCTGGCCTGACTATACAGGTCGAGGGTGGCGGCTCCAAGCACGATTCGGAGACGAACCGGACCCGCTGCACCGGCGCCTCAGGCGGTGTCTGCTTCCGTGGCGTGCAGGTCCTCGCTATAGGAGCGGAGTTCGCCGGCGAGATATCGGTCCAGTGCGGCGTGGACATCGTCGGGATGGCGTGCGGTGCGAATGGCCTCTTTGAACGGCTTCACGCCGTGGCGCGTGCCGTCGGGCTGAACGCCCAGGCGCTTGGCGAACCAGGAGACACGCCGGGAGATCTGGAAAAGGGCGTAGCGGTCGTCGCGCTGCGATTGCATGAGCGTGAAGAAGCGGCGGATCATGTGGATGATCTCGGCCTCGGTGGGCGGGGGCGGGACGACGCCGCGGGTGAGGAGCGACCATGTGTCGCGGAAGAGCCAGGGCGTGGAGAGCGCGCCGCGCCCGATCATGACGCCGGCGCAACCGGTGAACGCGAGCATGCGCCGTGCATCCTCGGGCTCGCGCACATCACCGTTGCCGATGATGGGGATCGCGCCGTTGACGGACTCGACCACGCGGGCGATGCCCTCGAGGCGAACATTGCCGGCGAACTTGTCCTCGGTGGTGCGGCCGTGCACGGTCACGGCGCGGACACCGACATCGGCGAGCATGCGGGCCAGGTGCGGCGAACACGCCGCGCCGGACTCATAGTCGGAGGTGTGCCAGCAGAGGCGCATCTTGCATGTGAGAGGAACAGTGACGGGGAGAGGCAATGGGGAATGGGCAACGGGCAATGGAGAAGGTGAAGACGTGAACCGGGCATCACCGAGACGGCAGGCCCACTCGTCGGCGGAGAGCGGAATCTTCTCGAGTTCGCGCGCGACGCGTTCGGCGACGGCGACGGCGCGGGAGAGATCGGTGAGGAGCTTGGAGCCGCCGTCTTTCTTGGTGACCTTATCGACGGGGCAGCCCATGTTGATGTCGACGACGGTCGCGCCGTGCTCGACGGCCCAGCGCGCGCCCTGGGCCATAATCTCCGGATCGCTGCCGTAGAGCTGCATGCCGACGGGCTTGTCGAAGTCGTTGGTTTTGGCCAGGTCGAGTGAGGTGGCTGTGCCGCGGAGGAGGCCCTGGGGGGAGAGCAGGTCGGTGCAGGCGAGGCCCAAGCCGCCAAACTCGCGGCAAATGGTCCTGAACGCCAGGTCGCAGTAGCCAGCGATCGGGGCCAAGAGCAGGTTGGTCGAGAGCCGCAGGGGGCCGATGTGGAGGGGCGCGAGGGGCACGCAAGATCGTATGTTGGGGACCGGGTTGGTGAGGAGTGAACGGGTGTGCTTTACTTTGTGACCGATGCCCCTCCCCCTCTCCGTCGCCATTGTCTGCAAGAACAACGCTTCGACCATCGGTCGGACGCTGGACTCAATCAAGCCGCTCGCGGCGGAGATCGTGGCGGTGGATTCGGGCTCGACCGATGACACAATCCCGATGCTCGAGCGCGCCGGTGCCCGGGTGATCCGCTCGGCGTGGCTCGGGCACGTGAAGACGAAGCAGATGGCCCTTGAGCAATGCACGCAGCCGTGGGTGCTGTGCCTCGATTCCGATGAGAGTGTTGAGCCGGACTTGGCGCGAGAGATCGAGCGCGTCCTCGCACCCGGAGGCGGCGCAGCCGGCGAGGCATCCGTCGGCGGCTACGAGGTCAACCGCAAGATCTTCTACGCGGGGAGGTTTCTGAACCACACCTACCAGCCGGAGTGGCGTCTGCGCCTGGTCCGCAAGGGTGCCGCGGCGTGGGGAGGGCTCGACCCGCACGACAAGCTGTCGCTGACGGCGACCGATGCTGCCGCAGGGCGGATCGAACGCCTGCGCGGCGACCTCCGCCACGATTCCTGGACGACCATCGCCGAGCACCTCTCCAAGCAGGTGGGGCACGCGCGGGTATCGGCGGAGAGTCTGTTCAACGACGGACGAACCACGAGCGGCGGGCGGCTGGTCGTGTCGACGGTGGGCGCCCTCTTCAAGCAGATCGTGCTCCGCTCGGCGTGGCGTGACGGATGGAGGGGCTGGGCGGCGGCGGGTTCAGCGGCGGCGGGGACGCTGATGAAGCACGTGATCCTGTTGGAGAGGCAAGCGGGGCAGAGGGACAAAGAGACTGAGGGACTGAGGGACTGAGGGACTGAGGCACTGAGGGACTGAGGGGCGAAGGGTGATGTCGTCGGGGAGACGCCACCAACGAGCGAGCTTCATGAAGGAAGTGCCGGGATCGACGCGCTGGCAACAAGTTGCCTGGGGAACGTCAGGGCAGTGCGATTCGGCATACGATTGGTGGATCACGGGCGGCTGCGAGTCGCCCGTTGTTGACGCCGCGTGAGCGTGCCCGCTCGGGTGCGCACGGCGAACCCTTTGCGAGCGCTCCACACACATGTCTGACGTTGATACCTCTTCCGGCTCGTCGTCCGCGTTCGATCACAGTTCTGGATACTCCCACGAGGGTGGTGAGGGCGGCTCCTCTTCAGGTGGGGGCGGGGGTGTGGGTGGGGGTGGCGGCAGCGGCTTCGATGGAGGCAGCGGCTCTGCGGGCGGAGGTCCCGGTGGCGAGGGCGGACCTCGGAAGAAGCGGCGTCGTCGGCGTGGGCGCGGACGCGGCGCGAATCCGGACGGATCAACGAATGCCGCCGGCGGATCCGGTGTGGGTCAGGGCGGCGGCGAAGATGCGGGACATGCAGGACACGCGGCTCCGGCGATGAGCGGCGAAGGCGGCGGTTCGGGCTCGTGCTCCGGGAGTTCATCGGGGAGTTCATCGGGGAGTTCATCGGGGGGGTCATCGGGAGGTTCTCGCTCGGATGGGCGCGGCAGTGGCGGGCGGCGCGGGGGAGAGGGTGGCGGATACGGCGGGGGCGGCGGCGGCGGGCGCGGGCGCGGCGGCGGAGGGGGACGTGGCCGCGGCGGTCGCGGAGGCGGAGGCGGGCGCGGCGGCGGGGGGGGGTACGACGATGATCGCCCCATCACGGCCTCGAATGAGGACATCTCGCTCGGCGCTATGGTGGAGCTTGACCACGATCCAGATCTGGACGTGCCGGATCCCGTGGCGCCCGAGCACAAGCCGCTCTCGCCGGAGATCTTTGATACCGACATGACGTTCGATCAGCTCGGATTGACCGAGCCGATCCAGCGTGCGATCAAGGCGTTGGGATTCCGACATCCGACGCGGATCCAGGCCCAACTGGTGCCGGTCGCGCTGGCCGGGAAGGATGTGCTGGGACAGGCCAAGACGGGCACGGGCAAGACGGCGGCCTTCGGTCTGCCGCTGCTCAACATGTGCAAGCCGGGGGAGCCGTTCCAGGCATTGATCCTGGGGCCGACGCGCGAGCTGGCGGTGCAGATCCACAACGATCTGGCGAACTTCGGGCGGTTCACCGGGCTGAGCGCGGTCACTGTCTACGGCGGCAAGCCGATCCGGCAGCAGGCGGCGCGCCTGGCGCGGAACCCCGAGATCATCGTCGGGACGCCCGGGCGCGTGATCGACATGGTGGAACGCGGGCACCTGCGCCTGAACAACGTGCGCTTCGCGGTGCTCGACGAGGTGGACCGGATGTTCGACATCGGGTTCCGCGACGACATCCGCAAGATCCTGAAGATGTGCCCGACGGAGCGCCAGACGATGTTCGTCTCGGCCACGATCTCCAAGGAGATCGAGGACCTTGCCCGCAAGCACATGCGCGATCCGGAGAAGATCGTGACTTCCTCGGGGTCGCTGACGGTCTCGCTGGTGGATCAGCACTACCTGAGCGTGCAGCCGTGGGACAAGAAGCGGCTCCTGGCCCACCTGCTGACGCATGAGGAGCCCGCGCTCACCGTGGTGTTCTGCCGCCTGAAGAGGTCGTGCGATGATCTGGTGACGTACCTGGCGCGGAAGAACATCGAGGCCCACGCGATCCACGGCGATCTTCCTCAGAGCAAGCGGAACGCGGTGATGGAGCAGCTCAAGCGCGGCAAGCTCGAGGTGCTGATCGCCTCCGACCTTGCCTCACGCGGCATCGACGTCGAGGGCGTCTCGCACGTCATCAACTACGACCTCCCGGAGGACCCGGACATCTATGTCCACCGCATCGGGCGGACCGCCCGCGCCGGCAACCGCGGCGTGGCCTGGTCGCTGGTGACGCCGGACCAGGGCGAGCTGTTGACGCAGATCGAGCACCTGATCAACACCGAGATTCCCAAGCTGGACTACCCGGACTTTGAGCCCGGCCCTGTTCCCGAGGGGTTCCGCCAGCAGCGCGAGCAGGATGCGCAGCTCAAGCAGATGCGGTCACAGAAGTTCAACCGGTACGCGACGCCCGCGCCGCCGCCCGCGGCCGCAGCGGCTCAGGCGTCACCGTCTCAGGCGCAGGCCGCGGACACGCAGAAGCTCGCGGAGAAGTTCCCCGGCGGGGTGGTGCCGACGCAGATGCCGCCCAAGCGGATGTTCGGCAAGGTGCGGACCAGCCGCTCGGCCAAGCTGGACGCGGCCCCCCCGCCGCCCCCACCCGCTGCACCGCCGCCGGCTGCGCCGCCGCCGGCTGCGCCGTGAGGGCGGGCGTCTGACATGATCGAGTGCATCGCAAGCGGGTGGCATGGGCCGCCCGCTCTTTCTTTGGTCGGGGGGTGTGTCAACTTTGCTTGACATCTGGTCGATGACAAGTATACTTGACACCGTGTCATGTCTTCTTGTCACGTCGCGGGTCGCACCCGAGCGGGAGGTTTGAGCATGTTGCCGTCGTTTGAGGAGCGGAGCGTCTGGGTGCAGTTGGTGTCGCTGCTTGTCGTGCTGGGGGGCTACTTCGTGGTCTCCGGCTGGATGCTCTCCAGAGGGATCGAGCACCTGGGGCCGTACGTGCCTCTGTTCATCGCGGCGACGGTGCTGCTGGTGGTCGTGCTGACGATCGGGCACATCGGGGCGGCGGTTGTTGGGAAGACGGAGAAGCGGGATGAGCGCGACCGGCTGATCGGGTGGCGAGCCGAGAGCAACTCGTCGTGGCTGCTGGGCGCGGGCGTCTTCTTCGCCATCACCGCGCTGATTCTCGACGTGGCGCCGGTGTGGATCGCGCACCTGCTGCTGGCGTCGCTGTTTGCTTCGGAGGTGCTCAAGCTCTCGTTGCAGATCGTCTATTACCGCGGGAGGGCGTGAGCATGGGAGGGCCCATGAGCAGGCGAGCGGCTCGGGGAGAGAAGCCGGCACGGATGGTGCTGCGGAATCGGATCCGCGGGCTGCGCTTCGCGGCCGACGAGATGACGCAGCAGGAGCTGGCGGACCGGATCGGCGTCAGCCGCCAGACCTTGAACGCGATCGAGGGAGAGAAGTACTCGCCCTCGCTGGAGGTTGCATTCCAGATTGCGCGCGTGTTCGGCAAGCCCTTGGAGGAGGTGTTTGTGTACGAGCCGGAGGGAAAGAAGTAGGACGCGACGAAAGAGACCGAGCCACTGGGCGGGCCAGTGGCTCGGCGATACAGACTGTCGCGATGTGTGCGATGTTGTCGGAACGTATCAGCGCGGGAATCAGTAGTTCTGCATGTGCTCGACGGGGAACGCGTCCGGCGCGAGGCGGCCGTTGATCTCCGCGCCGCCCGGCAGGGGGGCATAGAGCTCGATCGAGATCTGCGAGATGGGCATGGGGAAGCCCTCGATCTCGGGCTTGTCCGAGGGCGTGATGGTGGCCATGACCATCACGGGCACGCCATCGGCCACGTGCTCAAGGGGCTTGTTGTCGTCCGGGTTCGCGCCGACCATGCCGACCATGCGGCGATGGACAGGATGGTTGTACCAGTCGCGGGCGGCCTTGGCATCGCGGAACCAGGCGATGATGACGTTCTTGCCGCTCTGGGTCTGCGCGGCCTCAGCGCCGAGGCAGCCATCGACGGACTTGAGCCCCTGCATGAGCATGGTGGCGAAGCCAGCGCCCGCGTTGCCGGGGGCTCGCGGCGCTGAGGAGGGCGCGGGCGTGCTCGCCGGTTGAGCGGGGGCCTGGGTGGGCGGCTGGGTGGGCGGCTGGGCGATGACCACGGAGACCGTGGCCAGACCGACGACGGCGAGAACCGAGGCGGTGGCGAGAGACGTGCGGCTCATGTGGGTGAGACCTCCTGTGCGGACTGATTCGAGATATGTCGAGTCTGATTTCAGTGCCGCGCGGATCAGTTCACGCCGCCGGAGCCCTCGGCCGGCTCGGGCTTGACGATGACGGTGACGATGTTCTCCGGCTTGTAGAACCTGGCGAAGGTGGCGCGGATGGTCTCGGCGTCGATCTGCTGGTAGGCAGAGGGGTCGGCGAGAATCTCGTCGAGAGACTCGCCGCGGAAGGTCATCTGCCCGATGCGTCCGGACCAGTAGGAGGGCTCGATGAGCTGGGTGTCGAACGTGTTGGCCATCTGCTTGCGGGCGACGTCGAGTTCCTCTTCACTGGGTCCTTCCTTGGCGAAGGCGTCGTACATGGAGCCGAGCTTGGCGACCAGCGCATCGGCCTTGGCGGGCTCGGTCGGTGCGGCGGCGGCGAACATGCCGAATCCGGGGTAGGTCGTGGCGGCGCGTGAGCCGGCGCCGATGCTGTAGACTAGCTGCTCTTTCTCGCGGACCTCTGTGACCATGCGCGTGGAGAGGATGCGCGAGGCCATGGCCATGGCGCGGGCGTCGTCGCGCTCGAGCTGGTCCGCCCCGTAGAAGCCGGACATGACATAGGCCTGCTGCGTCGGCGTCTTGATGACCTCCGTGACGACGCGGGGACCGACCGGGCGAGCGAGCGTGCGCTCCGAGGCAAAGAGCGTGGGGGCGACGCGCTCGCGGCTCGGCAGAGAACCGATGTAACGGGCGACGAGGTCCATCACCTGCTCGCGCTCGATGTCGCCGACGATCGTGACCTCAATGGGCGAGCCCTTGATGAGCGCGTCCAGCCAGTTCTGGGCCTCGGGAAGCGTCAGGCGATCGACCTGCTCGACCGTGAGGGGCTGCACGCGCGCGACATCGGCCGGATAGATCGCGCCGGATGCGACGCGGGCGCCGTACGAGGCCGGATTGGTCATTGATTCGAGAATGCCCTCGCGCGTGCTGGCTTTGAACTGATCGAATGAGGCCTGTTCGATCTTGGGCTCTGTGAGCAGAAGGTGGGCGAGCTGGAAGCCGGTTTCGAGGTCGGCCGGGCTGCCGGAGATGTTGAGCGAGATGGAGTCCGCCCCCCCACCGCCACCCCCACCGCCGCGACCGCCACCAAAGCCGCCGCCACGGACGGAGACCTTCTTGCCGGTCATGAGCGAGCGGATGTCGCTGGAGGTGAGATTGGCGGTCGCTGGCCGTGACCAGGCGAGCGTCGCGGCGGAGGTGATGCCGCGGTTCTGCGCGGTTTCCAGCAACTGGCCTCCGATGAGATCGATGCTGATGGAGACCTGGCTCTCGCGCTCGGTCATCTTGCGGAAGTGAACGCGGACACCGTTGGTCAGCCAGCCGGACCAGACCTGGCTGGGCTCGTGCAACGCGCCCTCGGCGACAGCGCCGGGAGCGGGGAGCTCGGTCATCAGGGCGGTAGCGGCCTCGGTCTCCACCTCGGGCGTGGGAACAACCGCGAGGGCCTTCAGGCCGATGTCGAGCAACTGATCCTCAGTCGGGACGCTGGGGCCGGAGGGGAGGATCGCGCCGAAGGAGACGGCGGTGGTGTCGAACTCCTTGGTGAAGCGCGAGGAGACCTCGGCATCGGTGATGGTCGGAAGCAGCGCGGTGACGAGTTCCAGACGCTGCTTCGCGGACATGGTCGGCTCGCCATTGGCGACGTCGCTGTTGAGGCGTGAGATGACCATCTGTGCGGGACGGGTGGCCTCGGTCTCCACGGCGCGTTCAGCTCCGGAGACGATCTCCTTGCGGGCGTCCTCAAGTTCGCGCGCGGAGAAGCCGAAGGTGCGGGCGCGGTTGAGTTCAAGGGCCATCTCCTCGATGGCTTCCTTCCACTTTCCGGGCTGAGCGCGGCCGCTGATCTCCGCGGTGTGGATCGCGCCGGACTGGGTGCCGGAACTGACGCTCGCGTTCATGTAGGCGGTCCCGCCCGCGGCCACCTTGTTCGAGAGACGGCGGTTCATGGCGAGCTGCCCGAGCGAATCGACCAAATCCATCCGGAAGGCGCGGACGGTGGTGACGGGAGGGCGGGCCGGCTCCAGACGCATGATCTGTACGGTTTCGGTGCGGACCTCGGGGTCGTGCGCGACGATCGCGAAGCTCTTCTCGTACGGCTTGACGCCCACGTCCTGGTGCGTGGCCTTGGGCTTCTTCGGGAGGTCGCCGAAGTGCTGCTCGATGACCTTCTTCACGACCTCGGGATCGGCATCGGCGACAACCATCACCGTCGCGTTGGATGCGCCGTACCAGGTGCCGTAGTAGTCCTTGAAATCCTGCTCGGTCACGCTGCCGATCGTCTCTTCGGTGCCGATGGGCAGACGCACCCCGAAGAGCGAGCCGGGAGCCATCTTCTCGAGCATCTCATACTGCGTTCGCTGGCGCCCGGAGAGGCCGCGGCGCCGCTCCTCCTGGATGATCTGGCGCTCTTCCTCGATCTCGGTCGGAAGGAGCGACAGACGCCCGACGACATCGCTGAAGAACTTCATGCCCTCGCCCAGCGTCTCGGGCTTGGCATCGGGGAGCGAGAGCTGATAGGCCGTCTGGTCGAAGCTCGTGAAGGCGTTCTGGTCGCGCCCGAAGGTCATGCCCAGCGACTGGAAGAACGGGATCAGGGAGCCGGGGGCGAAGTTGGCCGAGCCGTTGAACGCCATGTGCTCCAGATAGTGCGCGATCCCGCGCTGCCGATCGGTCTCATTGAGTGAGCCCGAATCAATATTGATCCAGACGGTCGCGCGTCCCGGCGGCACGGCGTGCTGCTTGATGATGTACCGCAGGCCGTTCTCCAGTTCGCCCGTGACCAGAGAGGGATCGGTGGGCAGGTTCTGATCGCGCATGCGCTCCCGTCCTTCGGCACGCTGGCCCTCCGGACGAGCCACACGCGGACGATCGGGCTGGCCCTGGCCCGCCGGCTGCTGGTTCTGCGCGAACGCGGTGCCGGAGCACAGGGCAAGAACGGTGCAGACCGAGATCGCTGCACGGCGGACGGGTGACACGTGCGGACGACCGATGAGGGAAGGATGGGACATGTGGGGAGTCTCCGGAATGGGTGCGGCAGGGAAAGCCGCGGGAGAAGAGTGTACCGGACGGCGAAGGGTGGGGTGGCGTGCGGCGCGTTGGTACGCTGTGGCGGTGCCAGAGCTGCCCGACGTGACGGTCTATGTGGAGGCGTTGAACCGGCGGGTTCGACAGCGCTCGCTGCGGTCGGTGCGTGTGCGGAGTCCGTTTCTGCTCCGCACGTATGAGCCTCCCGTCGAGGAGGCGGAGGGCGCTGTCTGTATCGGCGTGGAGCGCCTCGGAAAGCGGATCGTTCTGGAGATGCAACGTGCGGGGAGCGACCGCCCGTCCGAGCGCCTGTTCCTCGTCCTGCACCTGATGATCGCCGGGCGCCTGCGCTGGTCGGACGGGGTTGAGAAGGAAACCGGCGGGAAGATCGAGCAGGCTCGCTTCGTATTCGACACCGGCACGTTGACGCTGACCGAAGCCGGCACGAGGAAGCGGGCATCGCTGCATGTTGTGCGCGGGCCGGAGGGCGTTGGCGCGCTCCATCGCGGCGGTGTCGACGTGCTGGCGTCGTCAGTGAACGAGTTGGGGCTCGCGCTCACGCGCGAGAACCGCACGGTCAAGCGGGCCCTGACCGACCCGAGGATCTGTGACGGAATCGGCAACGCGTACTCGGATGAGATCCTGCATGCGGCACGACTCTCGCCCTTCAGGCAGACGGGTTCCATGACCGCGGCGGAAGTCGCACGCCTTCGCGAGGCGTGCGTCGGTGTGCTGACCACTTGGACCGATCGACTGTGCCGAGAGTTTGGGCTCGTGGATGAGTACGGCGCATCTCACCCCGGGAGGTTCCCTGGCGCCGGAGAGATCACGGCGTTTCGACCCGACTTCGCGGTGCACGGGCGATTCGGCAAGCCCTGCCCGGCGTGCGGGGCGCCGGTGCAGCGGATCGTGTACGCGGAGAACGAGTGCAACTACTGCCCGGGATGCCAGACGGAGGGGCGGATCCTGGCGGATCGCTCGATGTCAAGATTGTTGCGGGACGACTGGCCGCGAACATTGGAAGAGCTTGCGGATCACTGACACTGGTTCGAAGTTCCGGCCGACTTGAGCGCGGGCCATGAGCGCGGTACGCTGCGTCCACGCGCCCTTTGCTCGGGCGTGATGAGGAGATCCTGCGATGGCTGCAAAGCATGTGATTGTGCTGATGGGGATCGGTCTGATCGGGATGGTGGGATATGGCGTCGTCACGTCCAAAGGTCAGAAGAATGTGGCGTTGACGCCTCGGACGGCAACGCCACCTCCTTCGGCGAGCCCCCGCACGGATCTCGCGGCGGATCGGGTGATCGCGGACTCGACCGGGCGCGAAGGGGAACCGGAACTCTACACGGACACGTGGATCGGCGGCAGCGGCTGGTCGATGGAGGTCATGGCGACCAACCGCTACCAGGGCGAGCTGCTGGTCGACATGTATCAGACGAAGACGTCTGTCGTCGGCAATGGCTACTGGGTGCGGGCCGTGGTGCCCGGCGTAGACCCGGAGCTGAAGCGTGGGGACGTCGCGACCGTTCGCGGCCGGATCAGCGTGGTGGACCGCGTCATCACCGGGCCGGTGCCGGAGTTCCGCGTGACGCTTGACCCGGCTGAGGTGATCGACGTGCAACGGACCGGTCGGTAGGGCTCTCTCCGGTCACTGCAACCTTGCTTCGACGCGCTGGCTACAAGTCGGCGAGCGGCGCAGGGTTCGCCGCGCGAGGAGTCTGGTGCATGCTCTGTCGATCAAGATTCGTCCGCGGGTTCGTCGCGGCCGTGGCATTGGCGACGGCTTCGGGGAGCGGTTCGGCGCTCCAGACCGCGACAGCCCCTGATGCTTCCCCCGTGGCCCGGCCCGCGGATCCGCTCGGCGCTCTGGATGCGGGCGCGACGCTGTTTCAAGATGTGCACGTGGTCGCGATGGACCAGCCGGGCGTGCGCAGCGGGTGGTCCGTTCTTGTCGCCGACGGCCGGATCGTGGAAATGGGGCCGCGTGAGAGCGTGAAGCCGGGGCCGGAGCGGGGCAGCGTGCGCGTCGTGGAGTGTGGCGGCAGCAAGTGGCTCATCCCCGGGCTGGTGGACATGCACGTTCACCTCCCGCCGTACGAGCAGGGGAACGAGCAGCAGGAGGCGGCGGCGTTCCGCGCGTGCGCGCTGCTCATCGCCAACGGCGTCACAACCGCGCGCGGCATGGTCGGCCACCCGTCGCAGACTCGCCTGCGCGAGGACGTCGTGACCGGGAAACTCCTCGGGCCGGCGTTGCACCTGGCCGGCGCACCGATCCACCAGGGTGTTGCCAAGACACCCGATGAAGCGGCGGCCCTCGTCCGCGCCCAGCACGAGCAGGGATTCGATTTCATCAAGTCGCATCGCGTCGTGGTGCCCGAGGTCTACCGAGCCGTGCAGACGACCGCCGCCGAGATCGGACTGCCCGTGGCGGGGCACGTCGACAACGAGGTGGGGCTTGATGTCGCGCTCGAGTTCTCGCAGCAGCTCGAGCACCTGGACGCGATCCCGGCCGCGCTGCTGAAGGATCCCGAAGCGGCCGCGACGTTCGGTCAGATTCCGCCGGGGCCGATCGTTGACGCGTTGCAGATGGAGCGTCTGCCCGCGATCGCAAAGAAGATCGCGTCCAAGGGGGCCTGGTGCGTGCCGACGCTCGCGCTGTTCGAGGGCATTGTTGATCAGCGGATGGCGACGGCGGCATTGATGGCCCGGCCGGAGATGAAGTACGTCGTCGGCCAGGCGGTTGGCCAGTGGGCCGAGCAGCGGAACGCCACCAAGTTCCCTGTGACCTGGGGCGCGGGCTACGGACAGCGCGTGATCTCTCTGCGCGCCAAGATCACGCGATCGCTCGCGGATGCGGGCGTCGGGCTGATGGCGGGCTCGGACTCGCCGCAGTTCTTCAAGGTCACGGGGTTCGCGCTGCACGACGAGATCGAGTCGCTGGGCACGGCCGGACTGTCCGGCTTCGATGCGCTCCGGTGCGCAACGGCGAACCCGGCGCGATACATGGCCGCGCTTCCGAATCGTGGCTCATCGATCGGGATCGAACCGGACTTCGGCACCATCGAAATCGGGAAGCGGGCGGACCTGGTGCTGCTGGACGCGGATCCGCTGAAGGATCTGGCAGCGACGCGGAGGATCGACGCGGTGATGGTGCGGGGCAAGCTGCTGGACCGGAGCGAGCTGGATGATCTGCTCACGCGCGTGCATCGCTCGGCGCGTCCGATATTTGAGCCCGGCCAGTCCGAGCAGCCCAAGGGCTGATGCAACGGGATGGGGCCCCGGGCGAGCGGAAGGCCGATCGTGGGCCTGGCTCTCAGGTGCTCGTCGAGCGGGCCGCCCCCGAATCCGGCTGGCCCGGACCCTTCGTGCCGGAATGTTGGGTTTCGGGCGAAGCCGCGTCGCGATTGGCCGGCGCGGGCGTGTGAGGATTTGAAGCGGCGCGCGCGATGGCGTCGGCTTTGAGAGACTCCTGCCTGGCCTTCTCCGCGATGCTCGCCGCGGTCGCCGCGATCACATGGGCCTCGCGCGCGCGTCGCCGCACCGCCCGCTGCTGGTCGTATTGCGCGGTCATCTCCGCGCCGATGAAGAGGATGATGCAGGAGTAGTAGACCCAGACGATGAGCGCGATCAGCGCACCCGCCGCGCTTCCGTAGCTCTCGACCACGCCCCCGTGCTTGAGATAGAACGAGACCGCGGCCTTGCCCCCGGAGAAGAGAATGGCCGTGGTGATGGCCCCGAGCCAGACTTCTCTCCACGCGATCTTGGCATCCGGCAGCACCTTGAAGATCGCGGCAAAGAGCAGCGAGCTGACCAGCAGCGAGACGCCGGTGACGCTGATGCGTCCGACCACCTCGTTGGTGCTGGGGAGCAGCGATTCGATCAGCGTGGAGACAACCATCGCGACCAGCAGGATGAACATGATCGCGAAGATCATGCCCATGGAGAGCAGACGCTTCCAGACCCAGGCGAAGAAGCCGCTTCGCGGCGTCGTGCGCGTGCCCCAGATGCGATTCAGCGACTTCTGCAACTGGTTGAACACCAGACTCGCGGAGACCAGCAGCATCGAAGAACTGAGGATCCAGCGCCAGAGCTCCCGGGGAGGACCGGCGCGCTCGGCCTGCTCAATGACGGCCTGGCCGACCTGGGCCGCCTCCGGGCCGAGCTGGGCGTAGAAGTTCTGCACCATCTCGCTCTTGGCGACCTCGCCGAGCAGACTCCCGATCGTCACCAGCAGCAGGACCAGAGGGGCAAACGAGAGCAGGGTGTAGAACGCGACCGCCGCCGCGAGCGACATGACGTCGTGCTCGTTGAACCCTCGGATCACCGAGCGGACGAAGTTGTATGCGCTGCGAAATCCCATTGTGCTCCTGTGCCGGAGGGCCTATTCGTCCTCACGTCCGGCGGGGACGCGTTCTCTGCGGCTCGGTCCGGCTCGACCCTCCTGCTCGGTGTACGGGCCATCAAACTCATTGACCGCGCGGAGCAGTCCCTCCGCGGTCGCGAAGGCGTCTTTCGGAACCGGGGGCAGGCCGCGCGAGGCCCGCCAGTCGTTGTAGCCCTTGAGCAATCCTTCCTGAGGGCTCTGCAGATAAGGGAGGTGGATGACAGGGTAGTAGACCTGCTGATCGCCCTCGTCGGAGACCATCCGGCCCGCGGACGCGCTCGCGGTGTACGCGCGCCCCTGCAGCATGGCGCAGAAACGGTGCCACTTCTCACGCGGCGTGAAGTTCATGGCGCGGTTGAAGAACCGCGCGATCGGGCCCTGCACGTCCGAGGGCTGCGCGGACTTGGACATCGGGCCCAGACGGTCCCAGAAGGTGTCCTCGAGCACGAGGCCCGTCCACGCGCCGTTGGCGACCCATGGATTGCCCTTGAGGCCCAGCGGCTCGTACATGAGGTCTTCGGGGTAGGTCGTTGCGATCAGATACGTGCCGGTGTCGGCGCCGTGGGGCGTGGCCTTGTCGATCGCGATGCGGGCGATCGACCCTGGCGCGATGAGAGGGGTCGAGCCGGCGTTGAGCGGCTCGACGTAGTCGCGCTGATACTGGGCGAGCGTCTGCGAGGCGGAGAGACCGGCATGGTTCGGCGCGGGGTACGCGGAGAGCGCGTCGTTGTTCGGCGCCCCGGCGTACATCCACGCCCGGGCCAGGGCCGGGCGCGTCGGCGGGGCGAGCAGGTGGCGGTGGTACGCGTCGGCCATGCCTTCATAGAGGCGGCTATCGGGGTGGGCGTTGAGGTGATGGCGAATCGTGTCAGAGGGCATGTCGCCGTCGGCAAGCGCGTTGTGATCGCCGAGCGGCTGACGGACCCAGATCCGCACGCTCGCGATGACGTCTGGGTCCGGGCCGAACCACGTCTCAATGGCGGCGCGTTCCTTCATGCACCAGTCCGCCCAGCCCCGCGAGGCTGATGCGGCCCCGGTGAGGATCTCGAGGTTGCGGTCCGCGGTGATCTCACGCCGCAGCGAGCAGAAGTCCACATCGGGCTCGCCATGGACCGGCGTCACATACAGGATCAGACGCGAGGCAAGCTCACCGAGGGTCAGTTGGTCTCTGGACGTGGCCGCGGGCGGTGTTTCCCTCGACGGCGGTTCGGGCTGAGGGGTCCGCGTGGAGCCGCCCGCTGCATCGGGCGCGCCGGCGCAGGACAGCGCCAGCGAAGTCGCCGCCAGAAGGGCCGTAAGAACGGGGGCGCGTCGCATGGTGGTCCTCGCGGGAATCATCCCGGATGGTATTCGGAACGGGCGCGACCGGATACACGCTTTCGTCGGACAGACGCACGACGCGGAATCCGGGTGCAACAATCGGGCATGAAAGAGCCCTTCCGCATCGGGGACCACCAGTTCATTGATTCCGGTGAGACCGCGCCGCTCTCGCGCGTGAATCGCAAAGATCGGAAGCCGATCGCCAACGCGCAACCCCCCGGATTCCTTGCCGGCTTCGTGCGCGAGCCCGCGACCTCAGAGGCATCGAGCGTGCTGGTGAAGGGAACCTTCTGCGGCCACGGTGAGCCGACGTACACCGTGTTCGACATCGTGATCGGCGGGCATGATCGCCTGGACGTCGCAACGTCCTTCCTCATGGAGGACGAGGATGAAGGGGACGAGGACGAAGAGGGCCGCGACGCCGCGCTCGTCATGGTTCGCCCGTGCGGCACCAAGGGCCCTTGGCTCGTGGTCTTCAGCGAGGAGTGGCGGGACGAGTCGGGCGATCTCTATCCCCCCGACGAGCCGGACCTGCGTGAGTTGGATTCCGACGACGAGGCCGATGTGATGGAGGTCGCGCAACCGGCCCTGATCTCGATCGGGTTTGAGTACCCCCCGGACGCGGACGCCCTCGGCGAGTTCTCCTGGCTCGCGATCGACGCGTGGCCGGATGACAACGAGGGCGACCCCTACGTGTTGGTGAGCACCGAGACGAGGTAATCGCGCCGGGTCCGTGCCTGCCGGAATGAAGAAGGGGTCTCCCGCGTTGGGAGACCCCTTTGTGCTGGGTTTCTGATGGTTCAGCGGGCGTTCGGCTCAGTCAGCCCGGAGATACGCCGCGTCCAGAGCCTTGGCGATGCGTTCCTTGGTCTCGGCGATGTGCGCCTTGGTGTAGGGATCGGCCGCCGGAGCCTTGTTGACGATCTCCTGCACGGCCCGGAGTTCCTCGCGAGCGAGCGTGGCCATGGTGCGACCGCTGGCGCCGCTCCATGTGCGTCCGGTTCCGAGCGCGATGAGGCGCGAGACGTGCTCGCGCTGCAGCGACCGACGAGCGGCCGAGACCAACGGATCGCGTGCGCTGTTCTTGGCGCTGCTGGGGTTGGTGATCTCGCTCCAGACCTCGGCGCGGATCGCCAGCAGGATCTCCGGCACTGTGAGGGCGTCCTGACCGGCGGGGATGCGGGCCTCGTTGTCCATCACACGCCGGAAGAGCGTCGGGCTCATGAGGCGCGTGAGCGTGGAGGTCTGCATGCCGACGAGCGTGTCCACGGCGGGGTAGTCCGGCTCGGAGCCCCAGTCCTCCCACCACTGATCGGTGCCCATGCGGGCCAGGAACTCGGGCGTCAGCCCGATGGACGCGTCGCGCAGGCCGTTCTCCAGCACAAACTTGAGGGCCTTGCGCTGGTCGGTGGCCGGCACGGGAACGTTGGGCATCTCGTCGCCGGGATCGCCGCGTCGCGCCCGGGAGATGTGCACGCCGCCGATCTGACCGGTTGCGTTCCACACGCCGGAATAGTGCTGCCACAGCACCATCTGGAAGCCCTCGCGCAGACGCTGCCACGACTGGCCTTCCTTCACCGCGCGATCAAGCAGCTTGGCGCGGAGTTTCGCGGCCAGCTCAACATTCCGCTGCGCCCACAGGTAGGGGTCGTCGCCCAGGTCCCACGTGCGCGTCCGCGGGTCCGGACCGGAAGCGCCCTCGTCCGCCGTGAACGCGAGCTCGGGCTCACTGCCGCGCTTGGCGATCGGCGCCGGGTCTTCTGAGGTGTAGCCCCACTGGATCGCCCACTTGTCATAGGTACCGATGTCCGTCATGCCGTAGTGGCCGCGGAACTCGTTCGGACCATACACGAGATTCGTCGGGTGATAGTCCATCACCGACCCGGAGATCTGCTTGCCAGACTCCTTCCACTCCGGCGAGTTGATCTGATCGAGGGAATAGATGCTCGAGGCCCGGTAGTTGTGCATGAGTCCGAGCGTGTGGCCGACCTCGTGCATGATCACGTCGCGCACCAGCGGCCCGATGTACTCCTCGGGAACGCCGTCGATCAGGCCGTCGGGTTCTTCGCCGTCCTTGCCGTCCTTCGCCTCCGCCTCGTCGTCGAGCGCGAGCATGCCGAGGTTGTGGGCGAGGCGCGCGAGCGCGACCGACATGGTCTTGCCCTTGGCGCAGGCGCAGAAGCGGTGCTGCATGCCGCTCACGCGTGAGAGTTCCGATGCGTCCTCGGGCGCGATGCCGAGTTCATCGGGGGTCACGGCGCCTGTCATGGCGATGCGGGCCGCGGTGCCGCGCGACTCATTGGCCGGTCCGAAGCCAGCGCGGGCGAGCGCGACCCTCGGGTCCCACTCCGGGTTCTGCTCGATCCAGTCCAGCGACTCCTTGTCCAGGCCGGCCAGCGCGGCCTCGGGCACCATGTCCTTCCACTCGCGGACCCAGCCGGAGATGAATCCCTCATCCATCACGATGTCCGCATCGCGAATCTCGCCCGTCTCCGGCACGACGCGGCAGGGGCCGATCGCGTAGCCGATCCGCGCGTTGGTCCAGCGGATGAAGTTGTAGTTCACATCCTCCGGATCCTTGTCCATGTGCGCATTGGTCGAGGCGTCCTGCTGATAGACCTGGATCGCATCAACGATCCCCACCTGCTCGAACGCCTTGTTCCACGCGAGCAGTCCCTCGCGCACCCAGCGCCGGTAACGGATCGGCGTGGTGTGCTCGATATAGAACACGATCGGGCGCTTGGGCGGGCTGAGCTTCAGCTTCGGATCGGCCTTCTCCAGGTGCCAGCGATTGACGTAACGCACGACCTCCGAGTCCGCCTGGTTCTTCGAGAGGTCGGAGAAGACCGAGTAAAAGAACCCGACGCGCCGATCGGCCTCACGCGGCTTGTACTCAGGATTCTCCTCAAACCCGCTCATTGAATAGTGCAGTGTCGCCATCCGACCACCGATGACCGGCAGCTCGACCGCGATCTCCGCGTTGTTCTGGAACGTCTTGACGCTCTTGATGGTCGCCAGGTCGTTGCGCGCGCCGGTCACAAACGCGCCGAAGAACATCCGCGCGTTGCCCAGAAGGAACGCGTCCAGGTCGATCACCGGCTTCCCGCCCGGCCCCATCGCCACGATCGGCACCGTCAAGAGCACGCGATCGGTGTACGACCTCGCCACCGCCGACTTGGACTCATCATCGCCCGTGGTGCGAATCTCAAGCTGCGGCTCGATCAGCGCAAGCTGCTTGTCGTACTTCCGCCAGTAGACATACCGGTCGCCGGGCATCCCCCAGCGCGTGTAGATCGGCAGCACGCCCGCCTCCGGATCGCCCGAAGCAACCGTCGGCGCGATGTAGAACCGCTTCTGATCGTCCCAGTTGTTCAGTTCGGCCAGAAGCTGGCCGTCCTTCTCTCGCGTCCAGATGGTCCAGAACGGCTCAACGCCCGACGGCGGCGCGACCTTCTTGTAGTCCTTGGCCACCTCGGTAAACGGCGGGAACTCGGGCTTCTCGGGTTGCGCGGTCTGGGCAATCGCGGGCATGCCCAGCGAAAGACCCGCAAGGAGGGTGACGACTCGGGAACGATGCATGCAGTGGCTCCGGGGATGGAGGGAATGAGGCGGTGCGTGGGGCCGGACGCGGCCCGGGGTTGTCGCGGAAACGCAGCGGAACGCTCAGATTGTAAAGCCGCTGGCGACCATCTGCTTCCAGACGGCTTTGTAGCGGGCGGCCATGGCATCAAGGGATGCAGGAATGACGCGAACCTGTCCGATCGTGGTGATGAAGTTGGTATCCCCGCCCCAACGAGGAACGAGGTGGACGTGCAGGTGCTGCGGTATGCCCGCCCCGGCCGCACGGCCCTGGTTGATACCCGTGTTGATCCCCTGGGGTTCCAGCGTCCGGTCAACCAAGGCGGTCGCCGCCACAACCAGTCCCCACAGGGCCCGCCGCTGCTCAGGGTCATAGTCCAGAAGCGAAGGACGGGGGTCGCCCAGAGCCACGAGCACGTGCCCCGCGGCGTACGGATACGCATTCAGCAGGATCATCCCCTGATCCGTCCGCACGATCACGTGGTTCTGGACATCACAGTCCGGAGCCAGCCAGTAATCCAGCAGAAAGCTGCCGCTGCCGGGCTGGGGAACCTTCCCCTGCTTCTCTTCCTTATCCAGACGCTCGAGATAGTCCAAACGCCAGGGGGCGGGGAGCGACGACGGGCCCATGGAAGGGTCTGAGGGCGGGTGGGGCATGCGGAAAGCATCGTAACGGCGAGGATGGGGGTTCGCCCACTACCATCCCGCCATGCCCTCCAAGCACGTGGTTGTCTTCCCCGGCTCTTTCGACCCCGTCACGTACGGACACCTCGACGTCATCCGTCGCGGCCGTCGCCTCTTTGACGAACTCGTCGTCGCCGTCGGACGCAACCCCGGCAAAGACTCCCTCTTCTCCGCCGATGAACGCGTCGACATGCTCGAACGCCTGCTCACCGAGATGGTCGCCACCGAGCCCGACGCCGCACCCGTCCGCATCAAGGCCTTCAGCGGCCTCACCGTCGACTTCGCCCGAGAGGTCGGAGCCACCGCCCTCCTCCGCGGCGTGCGCAACCTCTCCGACCTCCAGTACGAGGTCCAGCAGGCCGTCACCAACCGCGAAGTCGCCGGACTCGAAACCGCCTTCGTGGTCGCCGGCCAGACCTTCGCGTACACCTCGTCGAGTCTCATCAAGCAGATCGCGGCGATGGGACGCGACCTGACGCCGCTTGCCAGCATGGTCCCGCCACTGGTGGTCGAGATGCTCCGGCAGAAGAAGGTGGCAAAGCATCCGTTGCTCAAGCGCCTCGCGGCAAGCAACGACGGAGCGGTTGAGGCGTAAGCACGAAGTCACGAAGTCATCCGGAGCATGGACGCGGGATGCGGATCGGGACACATCAGATCGGTGCGGGGCAGGAGCCATACGTGATCGCCGAGATCGGCGTAAACCACGATGGCTCGGTCGAGCGCGCGCTCGAACTGACCGATGCCGCGGCGGATGCCGGCGCGGACGCGATCAAGCTCCAGTTGTTCGAGGCCGATCGCCTGATGTCCGCCGCCGCCAAGCTCGCGGCGTACCAGAGAGCCGCGGGAGAGAGCGATCCCATCCAGATGCTCCGCCGTCTGGAGTTGTCCGTCGCTCACATGGCCCGCATCGTCGATCGAGCCCACGCGCGCGGCATCCACGCGATCGTCACCGTCTTCTCCACCGAACTCGTCGACGCCGCCGAGTCGCTGCCGTGGGATGCATACAAGACCGCATCCCCCGACATCGTGCATCGCCCTCTGCTGGAACGCCTGGTCGCAACCGGCAAGCCCCTCATCATCAGCACAGGTGCGAGCACGATCGATGAGGTCACGCGTGCGATCGGCTGGATGGCGGGGCGCGACGCCTCAGTACGCGGGCGAATGGCCGTGCTGCAGTGCGTGAGCAGCTACCCGACCGCGATCGAGCATGCCGAACTCGGCGGCATCCTCGCCCTCGGCGAGATCTTCGACGGTCCCATCGGCTACAGCGACCACACGCAGGGCGTCGGCACCGGCGCGATCGCCGTCGGGCTGGGCGCCCGCATCCTCGAGAAGCACTTCACGTATGACACGAAGGCCCCGGGGCCCGACCACGCTGCGTCGCTCGAGCCACGCGACTTTGCCCGCTATGTGGAGCTCGCGCGCGATGCCGCACGGGCCGCGGCGATCGATGACCGAGCCCCGGAGTTCCCGGGCATCGAGCCGATCAAGCGTGTGATCGCGATCGAGGAAGATGTGCGGCGCGTCTCGCGTCAGTCTGTTGTGACCACGCGTGTACTCCCGGCTGGGCACGTGCTGTCTGCGCGCGACCTCACGGTTAAGCGCCCGGGGACGGGCGTGCCGGCCTCGGACTATGCCGTGGTGATCGGCAAGACGCTGGCGCGGGGCGTTGCGGCAGATGTGCCGCTGACGCGGGATGATGTCATGTAAGTGCTTCGGACGCTTGCTTCGCGAGACCGCCACTCACGCCGCGACGCGCGAGTAACTGACGCGGCAGCCGATCCGCGACACCCCATCGGCCGTGCTGGAACGCACGACCGTCCCCTTCTCGCTCGTGCTCCGGGGCAGGTTGTAGAGCGTCACCATGGATCCCACCGCGACATCCAGTGCGCAGCGCATCCCCAGCCCGTCCGAGCTCTCATCCAGCAACTCGACAAAGGCGATCGCCACCGCGCCCGACGGATCGGTGAACGCCGCCATCGCCCGACCCTCAAGAGGCGTGCGCTGGGCCGTCCGACGCTCGAATATCAGTCGATCCCCATACGGACTGCGCTCCGAACCGGGCTTGGATTCAAAGAACGTGCTGGCGCTCGGACGACGAGAGAGTGCGGACATGGCTTGGTCCTCTTGACCACGGCGCGAGCGGTCCGTTCCGGGATCGGACGTGTCGTAGGCGCAGCGTTATCGTCCCCGACCCGCCCCCACTTCAGTCAACCACGCCATGTCCGCCCCAGAATCACGTGAACACGCGGGCAACCGCCCATTCGCCATTGATCACTGCCCACCGCCCATTGCCTTCCAAAAAGCATGAACCCCGGCCGTTGCCGGGGTCCATGCCGCACGAAGGGAACGGAATGGGGTTCGGTTCGCGGGGCGTCGCTCGTGCGTGCAACGTCGCGGGACTTTCAGGGAGAACTCAGCGCCGGCGGCGGCCAGCCAGGACGCCCGTCGCACCGAGGAGGGCCAGCGAACCCGGGGCGGGAACCACGCCCGTGATCACACGCACCTCATCGATCTCCGTGCTCTGACGCATCCGCACCCACACGGAGTTGGTCTCAAGGTCAACGCTCACGCGATCGAGCGCATCCAGCTCCACGCCGCGATAGTCCGAGAGGCTGTAGAGCGTGGTGGCGAAGCCCAGGTCGACATCGGACGCAACCAGGCCGTTCCGAGTCACGATCACGCCGAGGATCGGCTGATCAAAGGTGAACGAGGCCTCGATGAGCATGTGGACATCGGTGTCCGTGTCCATGTGGATGAGGTGGCTGGAGACCCGCGAACCGGCGGGGATCACGCCGCCTCGGAGGGACGCGATCGTGCCCAGATCGCCGTGTCCAGAGAAATCGACCGCCAGGTCGTAAGGGAGGACGAAGTTCTGACGCTCATTGATCGCGAAGATCGTGGTGGCGCTGTCGACCTCACCGACTTCCAGCGACACGGGAGCGGAGATCACGAGGCCCGTTCCAGCCGTTCCGACAATGTCAGCGGCGGCGATGTTTGCAATCAGACAGAGTGACATCCCGGCCCACAGATTCGTGCGCTTCATCGTCCATTCTCCTGTTGTGCTTCGCGTGTTCTCCGGGGCCTTGCGGGCTCCTTCGCGTCGGCGATGTGGACAACATGCCCGATGGCCGGTGAAAGGCCAGCGGTCAGGTTGGAATGCGCGAACTCAGGCGTGAGGCCGGGCCGTCCACACGGAAACCCTTCCCTCATTTGAACATACGCGGATCAACGCCGGGGGTTTCTCGGACTCTTGCCGCGCCGGAACGGGGGCTTTGGATCTTGCCCCCCCTGGGCCGGAGCCCGCTGTGTCCGTTCCCCGTCCGAATCCTCGTCTTCCTCGCCGGCGCTCGGCGGCTGCACCGCGCTCGGCGCTGCGTTGCGGGCCGAAGGTTCCGCGGAACTCTCGCGTCCGTCGTCGCCGGACCTCGGTTCGTCTGTGCTGTTCATGCGCGCAAAGACCAGGCGTCCGGCCGCGGTCTGGAGCGTTGATGTGACCGTCACGTGGAGCGTGGTCCCGACTCGATCGCGCGCATCATCCACCACCACCATCGTTCCATCTTCGAGATACCCGACGCCCTGTCCCGGCTGCTCCCCCGGCTTGACGATGCGCGTCGCGAGCACGTCGCCGATCGAGACCGACGGCTTGAGCGATGCGGCCAGATCGTGGATGTTGACGACCCCCACGCCCTTGATCCCCGCGACGCGCGCGAGGCCTGAGTCGGTCGTGACGACGATCGCAGACATCCGGCGGGCCAGCTCGATCAGGAGCTGATCGACGCCCTTGCCGGCCACGATGGTCTCATCGATGGAGACATCGAGCTTCGCGGAACGCTGGAGCTTGCCGACGACGTCGAGGCCCCGCCGGCCGCGAGCACGCTTGGTCTTGTCCGACTGATCCGCCAGCAGTTGCATCTCCGCAACCACGAACGACGGGATGATGATCGGCGACTGGATCACGCCGGTCTCGGCCAGCTCCGCGAAGCGTGCGTCGATGAGCACGGACGAGTCCAGGAGCAAGGGGCGCGTGCCGCGCATCTCCTTGGCGAACTCGACATACGGAATGACCAGCCGGAAGTCATCCTGGGTCTGGAGCACGGTCGTGATCGCCAGATACACAAAGCACACGCCCAGGAGCAGCTTGAGAGCCTGGACGATCGACCTCTGGCTGTCTCCCTCGAATCCGTACAGCACGGCCAGAAGGTCGATGAGCTGGCCGAACGCCCAGGTCGCGAGCATCCCCGCCGCCAGACCGACCAGAATGCCCACCAGCGTCGAGATGCGCTTCCGTGGCGTCAGGATGTCCGCCGCGACCACCACGATGCCGATGCTGAACACGACCGCGATGGTCCAGGGGACGCTGCGGAACTGGATCTTGCCGCTGACGGGATCGGCCAGCTCGTTGATGTAAAGCCACGAGGCGATCGTGAAGACGACCAGAAAGGCCAGACGCACGAAGTTGACGACCGTCACCCGCGCTCGCTGCTGGGCTTCGACCGGCGTCTCCGCTGTGGGTTTCGATCTGGGCACTCAGGATGAGTGTACGCGATGGCGCACGCGGCGTAGCATTGCCCCACTCCCGCCGATCGACGGCCGGGCCCGGTGCACGGGTGTCCCGTGAATCTGGTCAGGGCTTGATCGCAGCAGCCATAAGCGAGCGTCATCCGGTGCCGCCGGTGTCCTGGCCGTCGATCGGTGGGAGTGCGCGCTCGCCCCTCCCCTTTTGCCCACTGCCTTGTGCCTCTCCCCATTGCCTATTGCCCATTCCCCATTGCCTTCTTCCGTGGCACTCCATTCGCGTCGGAACTCCCGGACCCTTGCAGGGAGTACGAGATGCGCCGACTCTTGCCGATCCGATACGTCGTCTTTGCGCTGTGCGCAGTTCTCGCATCGGCGCTCCCGGTGACCCACGCCCGCGCTCAGAGCATCACCGTCAAGGACCTGGCGCGCGTCAAGGGCGAGGGCGAATCCGTGCTCCGAGGCGTCGGACTGGTCATGGGACTGCCGGGCACCGGGGACTCAGGCAAGGAACTGGTCTCGGCCCGCCCCCTGGCCCAAGTCCTTCAAAGCGCGGGGGTGCCCGTCCCGGACCTTCGCGAACTCCAGAAGAGCAAGTCCGTCGCCCTGGTCATGGTCACCTGCACCGTTCCCGCGGGCGGCGCGATGACCGATGACCGGCTCGACGTTCACGTCACAACCCTGAACTCCGCCAAGTCCATCAAGGGCGGCCGCCTGTTCCTCTCGCCCCTTTCCGGCCCGATCCCCGGCCAGGCGGTCTTCGCCATCGCCGAGGGCGCGGTGGACATCGAAGACCCGACGGTACCGACCACCGGACGCGTGCGCCTCGGCGCGCGCCTCGTCCGCGACATCGCCACAGGCGCGATCGCCCGGAGCTTCGACCTGATTCTGGAGCCGACCTTTGCCGGCTGGAGCGCCGCGTCCCAGGTCGCGATCGCGATCAACGATGGCTACTTCGCCTCCCCGGTCCACCGCGGCCCGCCGGTCGCGACCCAGATCGACGACCGCACCGTGCGGATCGACGTCCCCGAACCGGAGCAGGCCAACCCCGGCCCGTTCGTCGCCGACCTGATGAGCACGCCCATCAACCCCGAACTGCTCCACCTTCCGGCCATGGTGGTCGTCAACGCGCGGACCGGCGCGATCATCGTGACCAAGGACGTCCGCATCGGCCCCGTCGCGATCACCCACAAGGACCTCACCATCACCACCACGGTCCCCGCGCCGGAGCCGACCCCCGCCGACCCCATGATCGAACGCACCCGCTGGGCGGGGCTTGAAACCGACGCTCGCCCCGCAGAGCAGGCCCGACTCAGCGATCTGCTCCGCGCTCTGGACCGACTGGACATCCCCTCCCACG
>CAZPPG010000043.1:27409-31176 GCA_964588385.1 uncultured Phycisphaeraceae bacterium | reverse complement strand
CACGGTCCCGTTGGAGACTGTCAACGCATCAAGCCCCGAGGTGATCCCGTCCAGTGAACCGGCCACCCCCTTCAACTGGAACCCGTTCAGATCGATCGTCACGCCCGTACTCGCGACCTCGATCCCGTGCCTGCCGCTCACCCCCGTCACGTTCCCCGTCAGGTAATAACTCCCCGGCGCGGTGATCTTGAAGACGCTGTCCGCGTCACCCGGCGTGTTCACCGCGTTGATCGCCGTCCGCGGCTCAACCTCGGTCAGCGTCTTTCCCGTCCCCACCACCGGCCCCGGGGGCGGCGTGATCGGACCGGCCGAGGCGCTCACAACCACCAGGACGACGCCAATGAGACTGATAGATGATCTTGAGAGCACGCGTGTCTCCTGAATGAAACTGCTTCACCACGAGTAGTTGGCGTTGGGGTCGTTGACGCCGAACGAGTTGCCGCCAGTGCCGCCGGTGATCGGCGGCGACGAGACAGTGAAGACGACGTACGCCTTGTTTCCGCTGGCGATCTCATAGTTCGTGCTGTTGTTGCGGCAGGTGTTGCTAATGAGAATGTTGTTGGGCGCAGTTACGACGATGCCTCGCTGTCCGCTAACGACGTTGTTCCTCTCAAGTCGGTTGCTCGCACCCGTGACCATGATTCCGCCGTGGATGCCGAGTCCGTTGCTATGCGCGAAGCAGTCCGCAACAAGGTTGCCGCTGAACAGTTGGATGCCGCTCGCACCATTGTCGGCCGCATGGCACTCGCGAACGACACTATTCGACGAGATGGTGAAGCCGCTCCCGGCGTTTGAGTGGGCTGCGGAAGACAGGATGGACGATTGGCTCGCGAGGACGAAACCGTCCTGGCCGTTCGCCGTCGAACTGCAGTCCCTGACCGTTGAGCCCGCGCCACAATCGAAGCCCGCGCCCAGAACATTTCGTACCGAGGAGCTCGAAATGACGCTCCCCGCCCCGAGGACGAACCCGCGCCCGCCGCCGTTCCATATCGTGCTATCCAGGACAACGCTCCCGGTTCCTGCGCGGATGGCGTCAGCAGGGGAATCACCGCCATCCCGAACTGTGACGTCTTCAATCCGTGAGCCATCGCCGGTGATGATTGCACCACCGTTGATCTGCTGGAACACGCCTCCGGAGATATTCGAACCCGGCCCAAGATCGAGTCCCGCTCCGCCCGCGCCGACGATTGAGCAGTCAGTAACGATCGCTGCCGGAGCGGGTCCGCTTCCCCAGCGCTGGGTGCGGAACGCAGGCAGGTTCGTAGCGTAACCGATGTCGTACATGTTGACTCTGCTGACCTCAATGCCGGTGTTGGCGAGGATGTCGACCGCGGACGATTCGCATTCATCGAATCGGAGGTCGCAAAGCGACACGCGGTGCGATCGAAGCGACATTCCGATGCCCACTTCCCGGATCGCGCCGTTGCGAATGGTGAGAGCGCGAACACTTGACGAGTCGCTCATCCGCACCCCGTCGGATGTGACACCCTGCCCCACGATCGTGAAGCCATTCAGATCGATGGTGACGCTTCCGGCGTGAGTTGCGATCTCTATGGCAGCGCGACCGCCTGGCACGACGATGTCGGAGGCCACGTAGTACGAACCCGCGTTGATGATGCGGAAGACGCTGTCCGCGTCACCCGGCGTGTTCGTCGCGTTGATCGCCGTCCGCGGCTCAACCTCCGTCAATGTCTTGTGCGTCGAAGCCACCGGCCCCGGAGGAGGCGTGATCGGACCGGCAAACGCCAGCGGCACAGCAAACAGAGCCACGCCCGCCACCACCGCCATACGCACACCCACTCGCATCATCATCGCATGACTCCGTGGTTCCTGGCTTCACCCATTGCCCATTGCCCATTGCCTCGTGCCGTATGCCTTCCTAGTACGTGAAGTTCGCGTTCGGATCGTTCGAGCCCGGCGAGATCCCGCCGGAGCTCCCGTTGATCGCGGCCGCCGGAAGGGCCTGCACGACCAGGCACGCGTTCCCCGCCGAGATGCTCCAGTTTACCGTGGTGTTATTGGATGCGATGTTGCGGGCGATGAAGTTGCCAGTGCCCGTGATGCGCACGCCCCAGTCGTTGTCGACGCAGGTGTTCCCCTCGATCCGTGAGTCCGATCCGCCGCTGGTGATCCCCGCGCCGGCGCCGAGTCGGCCGTTCTCCCCGCAGTAGTTGCCGGTCAGGACGCCGGAGCCCGACAGGAAGATCCCGTGCAGCCCGTTCTGGCTGACGCGGTTGTTGATCGCGTGTGCCCCGGTCGTGAGATAGATCCCATCGCCATCGTTCAGAATCGATGAGCAGTTCGCCACGATCGTCGCCTCACCCACGAAGATGCCCGTACCCCCGTTGTCCATCGAGGTGCACTCGATGATCTGGCACGCCGAGCCCGCGGAGATCCCGACGTCGCCGTTGCCGCGAACCACGCACCCGCGCACGATCGCGCCCCCGGCGCTGTTGATCCCCAAGTTGGCGTTCCCCGTCACCACGAGGTCCTCGATCAGCGTTGCCGAGGCGCCGCCGAGCGGCAAGCTCACACCGTCGTCCCCCCAGCCGGAGACCACCCCGTTCCGGATCCGCAGGCCGACAGCCCCACCTCCCGCGGCAATCCCGGTCAGCGAACCGGTTGTGCCCACCACCGCAAAGCCGTTCAAGTCGACCGTCACATGACTCGCGAGGATCAGGATCCCCACCTTGTCGCTCTCCCCGGCAATGTTCCCCGTCAGGTAATAGCTTCCCGGAGATGTGATCCGATACGTGTTGAACGCGTCCCCCGGCGTGTTCACCGCGTTGATCGCCACCCGCGGCTCAACCTCAACCAGCGTCTTCCCCGTTCCCGCCACCGGCCCCGGAGGCGGCGTGATCGGACCCGCATGCGCGTGCGCCCCCGCCAAGACAACCACGCTCGCTGCCGCCCACACACACACACCCGCCCGCATCATCATCGCAAGACTCCGTTGTTCCTGGCTTCACCCATTGCCCATTGCCTCGTGCCTGCCTAGTACGTGTAGTTCGCGTTCGCGTCCGTGCTTCCCAGCGTGCTGGACGCGCTCGGCCCGCTCACCGCCGCCGTCAACACCCCCACCCGATTGATGATCGGCCCGTAGAAGTTGTTCGCCGCGATCTCCCACTGCACCGTATTCCCGGAGCACGTGTTCCGCACGATGATGCTCCCCGACGAATCAACCTTGATCCCGAAGTCCTGGCTCGTGCAGTTGTTCCCTTCGATCCGGTTGTCGCTGGTCGTGGTGTGGATCCCCGCCCCGCCCGCGGCGTCCTGCCCGTTCGATGAGCACTGATTCCCCAGAATGAGCCCCGCGCCGACCGACAGGATCCCGTCCAGTCCGTTCAGCCGAGACGTGCACCCCTGAACAGTTGAGCCGCTCGACACCACAATCCCATTCCCGTCATTGCTCACCACGACACAGCGCGAAACCACCGTCGCCGACGAGCCGTTGATCCCGTCGCCCGTGTTGCGGTACGCGTGCGAGTCAAGGACCGAGCACGCCTCGAACGTATCGATGCCGTTCCCGTCGCTGTTCGACGCGATGCACCCGCGGATCACTGACCCCTGGGCCGTGATGCCCACGCCGTTGTTGTCGGCCGTGCAGTTCTCGATCACGCTGTGCAGCGCGAGCGAGAACCCCGTTCCCGTGTTGCTGTTCGAGACGCAGTCGGAGACCGTCGCCGCGGTCTGCGTCGAGAAGCCATTGGCCCCGTTGCTCCGCGCCGCACATCCTTTATACATCGTCGAAGGGCCGCCGGAGAACC
>CAZPPG010000043.1:0-27399 GCA_964588385.1 uncultured Phycisphaeraceae bacterium | reverse complement strand
TCTCCGAGGCGACGCAATCAACCACCTCGCACGAGAACTCCGTCACGATCCCCGAGCGCACGTTGTTATCCGACTGGATGCGCTCGATCCTCCCCTGCGGCGGGTTCCCCGCGTTGTACTCCATCTCGATCCCGCAGTCCCCCCAGGATCGGATCGCCCCGTTCCGCACCACGATGTTCACGCCCCGCGACGTCGCGATGTTCACCCCGTCGAGCGTCCCCGAGCCCCCGATGAGCGCAAACCCATTCAGGTCCAGCGTCACGTTGCTCGCCGAGATCTGGATCCCGTGGAACCCGCTCACGCCCTGCACGTTCCCCGTGAGGTAGTAGCTCCCCGCCTGCGTGATCTTGTAGACGCTGTCCGCATCACCCGGCGTGTTCGTCGCGTTGATCGCCACGCGCGGCTCAGGCCCCGGCGTCGACGTCACCGGCCCCGGAGGAGGCGTGATCGGACCCGCAAACGCGCTCGTCGCATTCAACAACGCAACGCCCGCCATCATCACCGCGCACGTCTTTACTCGCATCATCATCGCATGACTCCGTTGTTCCTGGCTTCACCCATTGCCCATTGCCTCGTGCCTGCCTAGTACGTGAAGTTCGCCCACGCATTCGTGCTGCCCGGACTGACCCCGCCGCTGTCGCCGCTGAAGGCCGCGTTCGTCGCGGCGTTCACCACGAAACACACGTTCCCCGAGGCAACGCTCCAGTTCGTCAGGTTGCCCGAGCACGTGTTCCCGCCGATGAAACTCCCCGAAGAATCAACGTCGATCCCGATCTGCGAGTCCGTGCAGACATTGCCGACCACGCGGCAGCTCCCACCCGTCACGCGGATGCCCGCTCCGCCCGACGTGCCCGTCCCGTTGTCGTGGCACGTGTTCCCCGTGATCACGCAGTCGCTCGATGCCTCGATGCCATCGAGCGTGTTCTCATTCACCACGCAGTCGATCACCGCAGACCCGCCCGTCGCCCGCACACCGTCGCTCCCGCTCTGCATCGACGTGCTCCCGATCAGCACGCAGTTGGATCCGAGCGTGATCCCGTTCGCGCCGCTGTACAGCGACGAGCAGTTCGTGACCGTGCAGCCGTTCCCCGCGGAGATCCCGTTTCCACCGTTGCTCGCCGCGGCGGAGTTCGTCAGCGAGGTCCCGAAACCGACGATGATCCCGTCCCCCTCGTTGTCGTACGAAGAGCACCCCGAAACCGCCATGTAATCACCGAGCGCCAGCCCGTCGCCGACGTTATCCGTTGCAACCACACCCTCGACCCGTCCGCCGTTGGCCAGACGGATGCTGACACCGTTTCCGCCCCACCCGCGCACCGTCCCGTTCAAGACCGACACGCCCCTGGGTCCGCCGGCATTCACCGTGATGCCGTTGAGTGTCCCCGAAGCGGTGCCGACCATCTCGAATCCGGCCAAGTCGATCGTCACACCCCACGCCGCGATCTCGATCCCATGCTTTCCCGCGACGCCGCTGAGAGTGCCGGCCAGGTAGTAGCTGCCCGGTGAGGTGATCCGAAAAAGCGAGTCCGCATCACCCGGCGTGTTCACGGCGTTCACCGCGATCCTGGGCTCAGGCCCCGGCGTCGACGCCACCGGCCCCGGAGGAGGCGTGATCGGACCGCCAAGAGCCGCTCCCGGACAAGCCATGGACACAGCAACCGCCGCGACCGCGGCTCCGGCGAAACGACTCCGAATCATCTCAAGACCTCCTGTCACACCGACGGACCAACGTCCCCGAGCGATGCCGAAGGGCCTCCCGTCTCGGACCGCGCTCCATCGAAGATAACCGACTCGCAACTCCCCACAAAGCAGGATTTGGCCGCTCCGGGCGCGCCCCAACCAAACTTCCCGCCCCCTTCGGAACCACCCCCGGCAAGAGCGCGCCGCCCCGTACAAGCACATCACGCGCCCCCAGGCACCCCCCGACCCAGCGTGCGATCACGGGTTTCCACGAACAAACCCCCTTCCAAGGCGTCCGATAGCTCGCCGCAAATGGGCTCGATCACGCAAAGAGTTTAACTCACTCAGCCTGAACGATTCGCCGACGTTCCCAATGGACAACGGGGTCGATTGATCTGTCTTACGCCCTTGCCCTCGTTCCTCGTGCTGTGCTTTGCATCCGTTCGTTCAGCAGCCGCCTCCGTGACACTCGGGAAGCCGTCGGTCGTCGTCGATCCGTGAGAAGGGCGGCGACCGCCGGCCCCGAGGGATCAGGTTCGTGGCCCTCTCGCGCTCGCTCGCTGGCGACCCTGTGCCTTCGAGACGTGAACGTTCATCGTTTCACCAAGGAAGGATCACCATGGCTCGTGTACTCATCATCGACGACAGTTCCGATTGCCGCCGCCTCGCATCGCGCCTCCTCAAGGCAAGCGGGCACGAGGTCATCTGCGTCGGATCCGCCATCGAGGGCCTCTCAAGTCTCCGCGCTTCCTCCTTTGACATGGTGCTCCTCGACCTCGAGATGCCGGAGATGGACGGCGTGGAGTGCCTGGCCCGCATCCGCGCCGATCGCGCCCTCGCGCCCATGCCGGTGCTGATCTACACCGCCACGCCCCATCGCGAAGCAATCGTGAAGCTCGGCCGCCTCGGCGTGAAAGGCGTTCTCATCAAGGACAACGCCATCACGCTCAACCTCGTCAATCGCGTCGAAGCGGCTCTCACCACGTGCGTCGGGGTGGCCCCGACCGCTCCCGGGCGCGCCGTCCCCGCGCCCTCGGACTCTGAATCCTCCGCGCCCGGCCCCTCCGCGCCCGGCTCCGTCGCGCCGACCACGCAGGACGCTCCACCCGCGCCATCCGCCATCACGCCGGAAACGCCCGCGCCGCTCTCCCCGGCATCAACCGCTCCGACGCGAGCGCCCGGCGCCAACCCGGACGATGTGGCGTGGGACGGCGCAATCGACGTCCCCGTCGACGACAGCCTCACCACCGAACACGCCATGGACCTGCTCAAAGCCATGAAGCCCATGATCGCCCGCTCGGAGCTTCTGGACGCCATGCTGCAGGAGTCGACCGCACTCCGCGCCCTCAAGCCCACCGCCCAGCAGGTCCTCCGACTCACCGACAGACCCGACGCATCCCTCCAATCCGTTGCCGACTGCATCAAGCAGGACCAGGCCCTCTCCCTCCGCATCCTCAAGCTCGCCAACTCCGCCATCTACGGCACCGGCGCGCCCGTCAGCACCGTGCACAAGGCCGTCTCGCGCATCGGACTCGGACAGATCCGCTCCGCCGTTCTCAGCGTCGAAGTCCTCGATGCCTTCGGATCCGTCGGGCTTGCCGATATCCTCCGGCCCAGTTGGTTCTGGGAGCACTCCATCGCCTGCGGCGTGCTCGCCGCTCGTCTCGCTCGAAGCACAGGATGCAAGCCCGAAGACGCCGACGCGCAGTTCACCGCCGGCCTCCTCCACGACATCGGTCGCCTCCTGCTTGCCGAGCAACTGCCCAAGCTCTACCCACAGGTCGTCGCCGTCGCCGAGCGCCTCCGCCTCCCCCTCGAACTCGTTGAGTCACGCCTCCTGCTCATGAACCACGCCGACCTCACCGACAGGGTCCTCCGGCACTGGAAGTTCCCGCCCGCCCTCATCGCGCCGGTCTCCATGCACCACCTCGCCCTGAGCACGCTCCGCCAGACCGCCCCGCGCCAGATCGACAGCGTCATCCCGCTCCTGCTCGCCAATCGGCTCGCCCACGCCCTCCTGCTCGGCAGCAGCGGGAACAACGTCCTCTACCCGCTCGAAGAGTTCGTCGAGCACGCCCGCCTCGATCCCGCCGCCGTCCGCGAGCACTGTCGCGTCGCGATCGGCGAGGTCGCCGATATGCGCACGAACTTCCTCATGCACGGTGATCAGGATGCCGGCACGTACCTCGACGCCGTCCGCGCCCGACTCGGCGACGCGCGTCCGCGAGCCCTGTCCCTGCTCCCGGATGTCGATCCGGTCCAGATCCTGCTCGAGCGCCTGGGCGTCGGCGCGGACGATCCCAGCGTGATCACCCTGCGCATCTGCAAGTCCACCGATCGTGAACGCGCGGTGAAACGCCTGAAAGCCGCGGACGCCGAACTCGGCGGCCCGCCCCTCCCCGTGCTCGTCGTCGGCAACGCCCGCTCCTGCCTCCTCGCCCCCGACGCCCTCGGCGCACGCCCGGTCTCTCAGATCACGCTCCCGCTCCAGATCGATCGGATGATCGACGCGCTCCGCACGCTCGCCGCGTCCCATCGCTCCCTCACACCGAGCGCCCCGTCCGCACAAGCCGCCTGACGCGACTCACCACGCGCCCGCTTCCGGACGCCGCCAGAGCCGCAATCCGACGCAGGCCTCGCCCAAGTACACTCCCGGCCCGTGCCGGAGGTGCCCATGAGCGATGCGCCCGATTCTCGCGCTCCCGCGTCCGACCAGAATCCCAAACCCGCCCCCCTCCCCTTCAATCAACGCATCAGCGCCATGGATGTCGCCCGAGGATTCGCCCTCCTCGGCATCTTCTGCGTCAACATCCAGTGCTTCGCCCTCCCCCTCATCTACCTCACCACCCCCTCCGCCGCCGCCTCCGGCTCCGCCGGTGACACCGCCTGGTGGCTCTTCGTCTCCACCCTCTGCGAGTCCAAGTTCTACTCCCTCTTCTCACTCCTCTTCGGCATGGGCTTCATCATCCTCACCGACCGCGCCCACACCCGCCGCCCCGAATCCGCCGTCCCCATCGCACTCCGACGCTTCGGCTTCCTCGCACTCCTCGGCTTCCTCCACGCCAACCTCCTCTGGTACGGCGACATCCTCTTCATCTACGCCTTCGGCGGCCTGGCCCTCCTCCTCTTCCGCAAGCTCAAGCCCCGCACCATGCTCACGGTCGGAGCCATCCTCATCCTCGTCGGCGAACTCCTCGTCTGGCTCACCGTCGCCGCGGGCGTCTTCTTCACGCCACCCCGAAACCCCGCCCCCGCCTCAGAGAACGCCGCCACATCCGCCCCCCTCTTCGAATCCGCCCCCTCAACCGTCATCCCCGAGCACGTGGATCCCGGTGTCATCGACCCCGCGCCCACCCCCGATGCCCTCACCGACGCACGCGAACGCGCCGCCGCCTCACGCGATCGCGCCCTCAACGCCGCACCCGAAGCAGCGCCCGCGTCGGAGCAGGCAACACCCTCCGAGCCCCTCCGCGGCATGGAAGCCCTCCGCAACCTCCGAGGCGGACCCGAATCCGAAACCTGGATCACCGCCGAGACCCTCGCCTTCCGCGACGGCCCCTACGCCGATCTCGCTCTCTTCCGCTCCATCACATGGGCCTCCATGCTCTTCTTCGTCGTCCCCTTCATGGGCCCGCGCATCCTCGGCCTCTTCCTCCTCGGCGCCGGCCTCATTCGCATGGACTTCTTCAACCCCGCCCGCGCCCCGCTCCACCGCCGCCTCATCACCCTCGGCCTCGCCGTCGGCGTCCCCTGCGCCGCCCTCGCCGCCGTCGGCAAACTCCTCACCTGGAACGATGGCGCGATGCACATCTCGTGGCTCTTCTGGCAACTCCCCTACGCCGTCGGATGCATCCTCATCCCCCTCGCCATCCTCGCCGCCGCCGCACGACTCACCGACCGCGCCCGCCACAACCCCACAGGCGCGCTCTCCAAAGCCCTCCACCCACTCGCCTGCACCGGACGCATGGCCCTCACCAACTACCTCGCCCAGACCGTCGTCGCCACATCCATCTTCTATTACTACGGCCTGGGCCAGTTCGGGCTCTTCAGCGGCCCCGAACGCGCCGCCGTCGTCTTCGCCGTCTACGCCTGCCAGCTCGTCATCAGCACCCTCTGGTTCCGGGCGTTCTCCATCGGCCCCGCCGAATGGGTCTGGCGCTCCTTCACCTACCTCCGGCCCATGCCCTTTCGCCAGAACGCGTCCGAATAAGCGAGAGTGAGTATTCTGTTTGGATGTTATGGGACAAATTCTCCAATATTTCCGCCACTTTGGGTGGATTTTTCTGACATTTTGAATCAGTTTGGGTGCTCTCCCGCGTATTCTCCAACTCACGGGCACATTCATAACGTGCCCCTAGAGAGAGATAAGGAGAGACATCGATGTTGCGTTCCTGGCTTTCCGCTTCCGCTATTGCGGCCGCGTGCGTTCTCACCGCCAACCCCGCCCAAGCCTCAGTCGTCATTACCGGCGATGTCTCAGGCAGCGCGGAGAGCACTGGGGCCACCTTCTCAGGTGAGCTCGCGTACACCCACATTGGTGGGTCCGTCGGTGAGCTGACCATCACGCTCACCAACGACACCCCCCTGGGAGTGGGCGGCCGTCTCACCGCCATCGTCTTCCGCTTCGACACGGTCGACGCCTTCGCCTCCACCCTGCTCCTGTCCAGCACCGTCTCCGGCATGACCGACACCGGCACCGTCAACGGCGCCCCCTTCGGCACCTTCATGGGTGGCGCGGGCACCGGCGGCCAGTTCGAGGGCGGCGGCTCACCCTCCAACGGCCTCGCCATCGGCGCATCCGCCACCTTCGTCTGGGCGATCAACGCCTCCGACGCCGGCTCACTCACCGACCTCTCATTTATCAACGCTGCCGACCAGCCCAGCCTCGTCGCCCGCTTCCGCGGCCTGACTGACGGCGGTTCCGATAAGGTTCCGGGAACCCTCGTCCCGGCTCCCGGCTCCCTCGCCCTCGTCGGCGCCAGCCTCCTGGTCGCCCGCCGCCGTCGCTGAGTCGGTCAACGGCGCCTCTTGAACATCCGGGGCAGCGGTCTCTCAAAGAGGCCGCTGCCCTCTTTCTTGCGCACACACCTCGCCCTCACGCGCGAGTCCGGGCAACCCCCGACGCCTGCGACGTCCCATAGCCGCCCATCACGCCGCTCGCACCATCCATCCGCTGGGCCACTCCCCCTTCGTACCGCATCTTCAGAGCAGCACCAGATGCCGGGCTCCCCCGACATCGCGCACAAAGGAGAACCCACGTGAAGACCCGCCGCCCCGCCTTCGCCCTTGTCGCCCTCGCCTCCATCGCCGGCGCCGCGTCCGCCGAGATGTTCTTCGGCGATGTCGCCGGCAGCGCGGAGAACTCCGGCGCAACCTTCTCCGGAAACCTGACCTATGAGCACATCGGCGCCGCCGTCGGCGAGCTCACCATCACCCTCACCAACGACACACCCATCGGCGTCGGCGGCCGCCTCACCGCCATCGCCTTCCGCTTCGACACCGTCGACCCCTTCGCCTCCACACTCCTCCTGTCCAGCACCGTCGCCGCCATGACAAACACCGGCTCCGTCAACGCCGCCCCCTTCGGCACCTTCATGGGCGGCGCGGGCACCGGCGGCCAGTTCGAGGGCGGCGGCTCACCCTCCAATGGCCTCGCCATCGGCGCCTCCGCGACCTTCGTCTGGCGAATCAACGCCTCCGACGCCGGCTCCCTCGATGAGTTCTCCTTCCTCGACGCCACAAACGCCCCCGGCATCGCCGCTCGCTTCCGCGGCCTGACCGGCGGCGGCTCCGACAAGGTCCCGGGATACGCCATCCCCGCGCCGGCCCCCATCGCCCTCGCCGGTTTCGCAGGACTCATCGCCACCCGCCGCCGTCGCTGATCCCCAACACAGCGCTCGCAAACATCAAGGGCGGCGGCCTCCGCAACGAGGCCGCTGCCCTCTTCATTTCCCGCCCCAACGCCGCGCGCCCGCGCCTACCCAACAGATTCTCACCGACTCATCGCAACGCGCTCAACTCAACACGCGACTCGTGCGATGAAATGCCACGACAACCTCAACGCCTGACTCCTTCAAGGCATGGGCAGTGCTCGGATTGGTCCCCGAACACTGCCCTCTGCCTTTTTCCACTTCCCCCTCCGCCCCTCCGCCCCTTTGCCCCCTCTCCCTCCCTGTGGACTCCCTGTGGATGATCCACCTTCACACCCCGCCTTTCCCGGATCCGCGACGCCCCCTCCCGACGTAAGATAAAGTCTCGCCCCCGTCCGGACCCTGCCATCCGGCGCCTGTACCCCGCGTCCCACGTCGGCACGCCCTGCGTGCCCCGCCCTCCCGGAGTCCGACCCATGGCCAAGATGTTCTACACCCTCGAGGAAGCCGCCGCCAAGCTCGGAAAGAGCACCGAAGAGGTCAAGCAGCTCGCCGAATCAGGACAGCTCCAGGAGTTCCGCGACCGCGACCGCATGATGTTCAAGGTCGATCAGGTCAACCTCCTCGCCGGCGGCCCCGACGAAGAGATGATCCCCCTCGCCGACGACGACCTCGAGCCCATCTCCCTCGCCTCCTCCGGCTCCGGCCCCTCCATGTCCCTGGACAACCCCAAGGAACAGACCGGCATCTCCATCTTCGAGTCCGAAGATGTCGCCGATGCCGACCCCATGGCCGCCACACAGATCACCACCTCACCCGCCGCCGGTTTCTCACCGGGCGACGCGGGCGGCTCCGGCTCTGGCCTCCTCGACATGACCCGCGAGGCCGACGACACCTCACTCGGCGCCGATCTCCTGGAAGACGTCTACGGCGGAGAGACCCAGGCCGAAACCGCACTCGGCTCCACCAGCCCCGGCGGCACCGGCGAAGCCGCCGCGCTCTTCGAATCAACCTCCGCCGCCTCCGACATCTCCGCCGCCGCCGCAGCAGCCGCGCCCGTCATGGTCCTGGCCGAAGTCATCGACGGCCCCGGCTCCGGCCTCGCCGCCGGACTCGCCATCGGCATGGTCCTCGCCCTCGCCTTCACCGCCGTCGTCGTCCTCATGGCCATGACAGGTGGCGGAGCCGCCATCCTCGGCATGGTCGGCGGCAACTTCATGGCCATCGTCGGTGGCCTCGCCGGTGTCACCGTCGTCGCCGCCGTCCTCGGCTTTCTCATGCTGAAGAACGCTCGATAACCGCTCACATCAGACAGCACTCGATCACCTGTCCACACCAGAACCCACGGATTGAATCCGTGGGTTCTTCGCTTCCGTGACCCCTTTCCGCGCCTCTACCATGCCCCATCACCCCAAGACCCCCCGGAGCCCACATGTCCTCCGCCAAGTACCTCACCGCCGCCCGCCACGCCGTCACCCAGGCCTCCCTCGTCTGCCGCGTCGTGCAGAAGAACCTCGAAGCCGTCAAGGCCGTGACCAAGGACGACAAGAGCCCCGTCACCGTCGCCGATTTCGCCTCCCAGGCCATCGTCGCCCACGTCCTCACCGAGCAGCTCGGAGAGGTCATCCTCGTCGGTGAAGAAGAGTCCAACTCCCTCCGCGAAGACGCCACCCTCCTCGCCGCCACGCTCGCCGCCGTTCAGGAAGTCTGGCCCGAGTGCACCGAAGAGACCCTCCTCTCCTCCATCGATCTCGGCCGCGGCGACACCCACCACAGCGGCTACTGGACCCTCGACCCCGTCGACGGCACCAAGGGCTTCCTCCGCAACCAGCAATACGCCGTGGCCCTCGCCTACATCGAACGCGGCACGCCCACCGTCGGCGCCCTCGGCTGCCCCAACCTCCCCATGGACTTCAGCGACAGCATGGACACGCCCGACCCCCAGGGCTGCATCTACCTCGCCCTCCGAGGCGACGGCGTCTCCGAGGTCCCCGCCAACGATCCGACCGCCCACCCCCGCCGCATCACCCGCCACGACCACGCCAAGGGCGAGCCCATACCCGGCTGCGCCTCCGGCGCGTCCGCCCACACCAACGTCGACGACACCGACCGCATCCTCGCCCACATCGGCGAATCAACCAGCCCCATCCGCCTCGACAGCCAGGCCAAGTACGCCGTCGTCGCGCGGGGACAGTCCGACGCCTACCTGCGCCTGCCCACCAAGAAGGGCTACGTCGAGCGCATCTGGGACCACGCCGCGGGCGCGCTCGTCGCCGTTGAGGCAGGCTGCTTCGTCACCGACATCCACGGAAACCCGCTCGACTTCTCACACGGCCGAGGCCTGGAAAGGAACAAGGGCATCGTCTGCGCCCCGCCCCGCGTCCACGGACTCCTCATCGGCGCGATCAGAGACCTCGGCATCGGCAAGTCATGAGTCTGTAGAAGTGGGGGACCTCACCCGCACCCGCTGCCGAACGCCTCGAAGAAGTCCAGGAAGTCCAGGATGTCCACGAGCGTGTCGCCGTTGACATCCGCGTCGCCCCTGCTCCCGCACGGCCCCGGCTGCTGCTCGCACTGACCGAAGTCATCAAAGAAGTCCAGGAAGTCCAGGATGTCGACCTCAAGGTCGTCGTTGTAGTCCGCGCCGCACGGGACGCTGAGCAGCACATTGTCAAAGCGCAACTGCCCGCTCGTGTTGTCGTAGAACCCCACGCGTCCCGTCGGGAACACATTCGTCACCAGCGTCGTCGCCGCTGCCGGGTTCCCATCGAGGAAAGCCTCAAACGTGTCGCCGCGCACCCGCACCCGCATCGAGAGGTTCGACCCCAGCGTCAGCACCGGCCCGCTCCGACCCAGCGCGATCGAGTACGACCCGCCCGTGATCACGTGCCAGTAAAGCCCGGGATAGGTGTGATTGTCCCCGCCCATCACCAGCAGCACGCCGTTCTGTCGCGTGTCGTCGCAGTGCAGCCACACGCCCCCGTCCTGCACCTCGCGCACATCAAAGATCAGGTCCATGTCCCCGACCACATACGGCAGCAACGTGTACGTCGGCGGCGAGTTCCCCGGGCTCGTCGCGTAATACTCGCCCCCCGGCGCGACCCAGTTGCCCAACTGGTTCCCCCACTCCGGCGCGGGCCCGTCACTGAAGTCATCAAAGAACAACAACTGCGCGCTCGCGCTCGACGCCGCCAACGCCACAACCGACGCACACACAGCCAGTTTCATCTCGGATCTCCCGCGCACGCAACTCGCGTGCTCTCCCGACAGCGTACCTCCCCTCCCCTCACCACTCAATACAAACTCCCCACGTCTCCGCCCTCCGACGCACCAACACCCAACGAACACCGCAGCCCACTTTCGCGCGCTATCGCCCTTTTTCTGCCGCCTCCATCTCCTTCTCCCCTCGCCACGCCGCCTCTCCCGCATCCAGCAGCGCATCGACCGCCTCGCGCGCTTTCCCCGAGAGGTTCTCGCCGCGTTTGTTAAAGATCGCCGCGAACGTGAACCCATCCCCGCGCTGCCGGATCACGCTGTTCGTCCCCGCCAGACTCCCCATGTGGTTCCAGCGCCACGTGCCCCCGTCGTTCTCCGGCCGCTCCATCCCGATCTTCGAGCCGTTCACGTAGAAGTGAGCCGCGAACCGCGCGAGCGCGGCCGCCGTCGCGATGTGCGCTCCCTGCCCCGCACGCGCCTCGTGGTCCCACGTGCCATACGCCCCGCGCACCATCGTGCCCGGTTCAAACACGCTCGGCCCCACGCTCCCCGCGTCATAGAACGGCTCACGCGGATCCTGATCCTCCTTGAACGTCCGTCCGATCTTGTGATCCTCCGGCGCGACCCCCGCGCGCTCCATCACGCCATCCAGCACCTTCTCCAGCGCCTCGCCGCGCTGCTGCTCCACGATCAGCCCCAGCGTCAGCATCCCGATGTTCGAGTACGCCGCCTTCTCCCCCGGCGCAAACTGCAGGGGCTTGCCGAGAATGAACCGCAGCGTGTTCTCACGCCCCGGCGGACTCTTCACTTCCATTGCCGATGCGATCGCCACCTCCATATACGTCAGGTCCCCCGCGGCTCCCCGGTCCCACCCGCCCTTGTGCTCCAGCAGGTGCCGCACGGTGATCTCCGCAATCCTCGGATCACCCAGCGACGGAAACGGCTCAACCTTCAGCAAGCCACCGGCCTTCCCGGCCTCTCGCTCATCATCTCCCTCTTGGCCCACATCAAACGCCCTGGAATCCAGCGTGAACGCGCCCTCCGCGATCAGATCGCGCACCGCCGCGGCCGTGATCGGCTTGGAAACGCTCGCGATCCGCATCAACGCATCGTGCGCAAGCGGCTTTGTCCGCCCCTCATCCGACCACCCGAACCCGCGCTCATACACCACCACACCATCCCGCGCGATCGCGAGCACACCCGCGCCCACATCGTGTTCACGCATCAACGCCACCATCGCCGCATCGAACGCCGCGAACGCGGGAGCCTCGCGCCCGCTGATGGGGATTTCTTTGGCGTGCGTGTCGACGGGCGCGCGCGTCGCAGGGGTCTCGCCCGCATCCGTGGTCTGCGCCTCGGCGCTGATGGGCGAGACGAGCAGACACAAGAGAAGCAGCGACGCGGTCGCGCAGCGCCGGGCGCGTGCAAAGCAGCCGACATGGTCGAACAGAGTGCGCGCGATGTTGGTGCGATCGCGGGCGGCGGGTGGAAGTTCCATCGCGACAGTCTACCGCGCGGGGCCGGGCGCGCGATGTCAGGGGGGTTTGTCGTCGGCGGGTGTGGGGCGGTGAGGCGGATGTTGCTTCTGGCGTTTGTCTTGTTCGCGCTGCTCTTTCTGCCGCTCTTCTCGGGCGCGGCGGAGCGCAAAGGGATCGCAGTGGTCGATCCTGGTGATGTACCAGCAGTCGGGCTGGGCTTCGGGGAAGTGGAAGAGCTTGGTTTCGAGGGTGAAAGTGAAGTGGCGCACGCCGCCTTCGCGCGGAACGAACCACGTGTGGATCCTGGTGAGCGCGTCGCCGATCTCGTCCAGGTCGTGGGCCATGCACCAGCAGTGGCCGTCGAGCTCGCCGAGAGGCGTCTCGCGGATCGCGGCGATGCGGCGGGCGGCGAGGGAAGGCGAAGAGGAAGAGGAAGAAGGGGCAGAGGGGAAACAGGGGGAAGGGGCAGAGGGAGAAGAGGGAGAAGGCGAAGAGGAAGAGTTGGGGGAGGAGGTGTCGGGGTCGGAGGAGTCTGAGGAGTCGGGGAGTTGTGTGCCGCAGATGGTGACGTCGGGGGTGAGGAAGGCATTCAGCGTTGCGAAGCCGGTGCCGACTTCGGGCGTGTTGTTCTGGTTGAGGCGGATTGCTTTGCAGACGATGCGCGTGACATCGTCAGGGTTGAGGTCCGGGCGCGGGGTGTCGAGTGGTTCGGGGGCGGGAGGGAGAGGCGGAGGCGCGGCCGGAGCACTGGCTGGCCCCCCTACGCCGCAACCAGTGGCACGCGAGTCGTGGGCACGCGCGGGCGGGATGAGTGGTGAGCAGGTGGCGCGGTAGAGGGCGTGGGCGGCGCGGCGCTTCTCGACGAGATCGTCGGCTTCTTTGGCGCAGACTTCGAGCGCGGCGATGGCGATGTGGCGGGCTTCGGCAGCGCGGATCGTAAGGCCCAAGTGTGCGACCTTGGCGATGGTGGTGAGTTTCGACTGGGTTTCGGGGTCGGAGAGGAAGGCCATGATCTCGTCGGCGGTGGAGCGAGGATCGGAGAGGAGTGTGGTGATGTTGTAGTTGGCGGCGATGAAGGCGGGAAGAAGGGAAAGAGGAACCACAGAGGACGCGGAGAGCGCAGAGTTGCACAGAGGGGAGTCGGGATGGGGGGAAGAGGGGGAAGAGGGATCAGGAGCACTGGTTGGCCCCCCCACGCCGTAACCAGCGGCATGAGAGCCGCGGGCGCACGTGTCGCCGTGCCGCGGCGCTTCGGGGCGGCGCGGGTCGGGGGTGCCGGAGGATGTCGCGTTGTTGGCGACCATGACCCGACGATACAGCGCGGCGGACGTGGTGCAAGGGGATCTGGGTGGCAGAGTGCGGAGTGGGGTCAAATGGGCGCACAAACAGGCCTGATGCGCGCGGGTTCACTGACAACAGTCTGTCAGTGAGGGGGAGTCAAGGGGGGCACACCAGGCAAAAGGCAAGAGGCACCAAGGCCCAGCGGGCGGGGGTCATGGGTGTGTGCGGGGGGGTGTGGATTGGAAGGCGAGCCCTGTAGGGGCGGCAAACGATTGCGAATGAAGAGGAGAAGACGAGTGCGTCGCCTTCGGCGACTCAGAGGCGTTTTGAGGATGCGCTTCGCGGCGGACTTGACCGGGGGTGTCGCTCGTCGCTGCGCGACTCGCTCCACGCCCCGGCTACGAATGACCAGCCCCTCGGGCTAAAGAGTTGGCTATCGAATGCGGCCCGATGATCGTGCAACATAAGCCACGGTAAAGGTCGGTAGTACGGGAGCGTGTCGCCTTTGGCGACTGGAACGCGTTTTAAGGAGGCCGCTTCGCGGCGAGCTTTCCACGGGCTGGCTTGTCGCTTCGCGACGGCGCTGCGCCCGTGGCAACATTCCGTCGGCCCTCGCGGGCCGCCGAGGCGCGTCGCCTTCGGCGACTTCAACGCGTTTTAAGGATGCGCTTCGCGGCGGACCTTACCGGGGGTGTCGCGGCGGCCGCCTGCGGCGACCTTGCTCCACGCCCCGGCTACGAGCGTGCAGGGCTTCGCCCTGCTCAGCGTGGCATCGGCGGGGTCGATTGAAGAGGCGGGGCGCTCGTTGTGGTGCGGAAAGGCAACACCCGAGCTCGCGATCGGGGCTCCCTTTCAAGCTGACACCTTCGGCGACTGGGAGGCGTTCTGAGGAGGCCGCGGGGCCGTGTGCTTACGACGTCAGCTTGATGTGCAGTTCAGACTCTTCGTGCATAACCCGTGTGGTCGGGCTGACTCAGAGCCCGGCATCCACAAGGTCCTTCGCCTCCTTGAGGCCCATCCCCGTCAGATCGCGCAGGCGTTTGATCGCCTCGATCTTCTTGCCAGCGGCCGCGAGAGCGCGGATCTCTTCGATCGCGTCCGGTGCGAGCTCGGCGCCTGAGGGGCCGTGGGCACGGCCCGGCGTTTCGATTCCGAGCGCATTGATGATCGCGTCGAGCTTTCGCTCGATCATGGCAAGGCGATGGGCCAGTGCCGCATCATTCCTGCCGCCGAAGAGCCCCATGAAGGTTCCTTTCTGCGAGCGTCTATGCACGCATCGTTCAACTCTGCGCGCTGCGCAGCGCCCGCCACTTGGTCACGGCCTCGGGCTCGCGCGGGTACAAGGGTTCCAGCGCGAGAGGCTCAACTGGTTCCAGCGCCGCGCCGATCGTGGCACACGTCAACGGATCGAAGGTCGGCGCCTCGACGCGGATCCCTGCCGCATGGGCGAGCTCGATCATGCGGGGCGGCGCGAAGCGATCGATCACCAGAAGGTCAACACCCTCGGAGCCCAGCGTGTCGATCGCGGCATCGTCCACGATCCCGAGCAGGCGCCGGGGGGATCCATCGGCGTTGAAGAGTGTCACCCACGCCGTGTCGCGTTTGGAGGCGAGGGCGACGGCAAAGGGGCGGGCGTTGGAGACGCGTGCCGCGACAACGTGCGCGGTCGGCACGGGAACGCACAGTGCGCCGGTCGCGTCGCACAGCATCTTCGCGGCTGTGACCGCGATGCGGACAGAGGTGTAGCCGCCGGGTCCGATGGAGACCGCGATGCGCGAGCCAGGGATGCGCAGTGCGTCGGGCGCGAGGCCGGCTTCGCGGAAGCAGCGGTCGATCGAGGGGAGCAGGCCCTGGGCTTCGCTGTCACCCAGGTGCACGATTGCGAGGGATGTGCACGGCGCGGGGCGGGAGCCGGTGCACCGGGCGAGGGCGACGGAGGCGCTGCGGCCCGGCTCCGCGGTCGGATTGCTGGTCTCGAGGGCGAGGATGAGTGTCTGGGCGTCGGCGGTGTGCGGCACGGAGCAGGATATGGGCGTGAGCTGTCAAGGAGGATTCGCGGAACCGCGAGCCGGGACGGGGCATCAAAGCAGATGGCAGGACCCTCTTCATGGATGCCTGCGACGATCACCATTTCACGCGTCGATCCGACGCACTGGAGAGCCGAATGGCACGCCTGGCCCCTATCGATCCCGCGACCGCGACCGGCAAGGCGAAGGAGATCTTCGACGGCCCGCTCGCCGGGAAGCACTTCAACATGTTCAAGAGCATGGCGAACTCGCCGGCCGCGTTGCAGGCCTATCTGGGCATGTCGGGCGCGCTCGGTCACGGGATGCTGAGCGGCAAGGAGCGCGAGGTTGTGCAACTGGCGGTGGGGGCGGTCAATCGATGCGACTACTGCGTCGCGGCCCACACGGCGATCGGCAAGTCCGTGGGCCTGACGGAGGCCGAGACCATCGAGGCCCGCCGCGCCTCGCTGAAAGATGCCAAGCTCAACGCGCTCGCCCGCTTCGCGATGGCGATCCACGAGAAGAAGGGGCATGTGAGCGACCAGGATCTCGCGGCGATCCGCGGCGCGGGGTACACGGATGGTCACATCGCGGAAGTTGTCGCGGGGTACGCGCTCGCGCTTTACACGAACTATTTCAATCATGTGGCGGAGCCGGCGATTGATTTCCCGCCGCCGCCGAAGGTGTGAGCGGGGAGCGGGCGGGCCTCAGCGTCGGAGCGCGGCGCGGATGGCGTTGAGCTCATCCGCGAGGTCCTTGGGATCGTCCAAGGTCTCAAGGACCACGCGCTCCAGCTCGCGCCGGAAGCGGCGCTTGGCGGTCTGGATGGTGGATCCGGCTTGCGTCCAGTCTTCGTGCCCAAGGCTCTTCGCCAGTTCGTGCAAGGGCGGGCCAACGCTGCCGCGCATGGCGGGGGCGACGACCTTGAGCATGAACGCCGTGTGCTGGGCGTCGAGGCCCTCTTCGATGCACTTTTTCTCGAAGCGTTCGAGGGCGAGCTCGATGACGGTGGTGGCCCACTGGCGGTCGAAGGCGCGGGCGGGGTCTTCGGTGGGCTCGGGCTCGGCGGCGTCAAGCAGCGAACTGCCGCGCTCGCGATCGGCGAATGCGGGGGCATCGAGCGAGAGGGTGGGTGTGCCGCTGCTGCGGGTGGTGGCGGTTCTTCTGCGATGGTCGTCGATGAGGAATCGGGAGAGGGCCGCGAGCAGGTAGGAACGGAAGCGTCCCTTGCCCCGGTCGGCGCGGGCGAGGAGATCGCGAGAGAGCACAACGTCGCAGATGAAGGATTGGGTGAGGTCGGCCGCCTCGTGACGCGGGCGGCCGTGGCGCCGAAGCCAGGCGTAGACCGGGCGCCAGTAGAGGCGCAGGAGCTCGTCCAGTTCCGTGCCCTTGCCCTGTGCCTTCAGGACGAGGGACCAGCGCGTGGTTCGGAATGCGGCGGCGGACGAGTCGGGCAAGGCAGCAGCTCCCGGCAGGTCGGGCGGGCGTGGGGGCGAGGTGGGGGGTTCGCCACTCGATTGGGAGTTTATCTGGTAAGATGGCAACGCGGAATGGATATTCCGTCGAATCCACGCGAGGAACGGCACGGGTGCCGGGTTGGTTGCGTAGAGCATGCCGGAGAACTGGAGCCAGCCGGGGTGGGCTTGGACCGGGAACGCATGTCCGAGCGAAGCGACGAGCGATGGGGCGATGAGGCGTCGGGCTCGCGGGGCGAGCCGGACGCGGTGTCACCAGCGGAGTTTCTGCCGAAGGACGACGGGACGCTGACGCCGGATGCCGCGGGGCGGCTGATGGAGGATGTGTTCGCGGAGGATCCGGATGCGCCGGGCCTGATCCTGTCGGCGTCGCCGCAGATCGGGGAGTACGCGATCGTGCGGACGATCGCTTCGGGCGGGATGGGGACGGTGTACGAGGCGAGGCAGGAGAATCCGTCGCGGAGCGTCGCGCTCAAGGTGCTGAAGTCCAACGCGATCTCACCGACGAACCTGCGCCGGTTCCAGAGCGAGTGCGCGATCCTGGGGAAGCTGCGGCACCCGGCGATCGCGACGATCTATGGCGCGGGGCTGCACCGGGACGAGATCACGGGCGCGAGTCTGCCGTACTTCGCGATGGAGCTGATCCCGCATGCGCGGCCGATCACGCTCTATGCGAGCGACCGGGGGCTGGAGCTGGACAGGAAGCTGCGGCTGTTCCTGCATGTCTGTGAGGGCGTCCAGCACGGGAACAAGCAGGGCGTGGTGCACAGGGATCTGAAGCCGGCGAACATCCTCGTGGACGACACGGGGTGGCCGAAGATCATCGACTTCGGGATCGCCAAGAGCACGGACGCGGACGTGGCGGCGACGACGAGCACGGACATGGGCCAGGTGCTGGGGACTCTGCAGTACATGTCGCCGGAGCAGTGCCAGGGGGATCCCTTGCTGCTGGATGCGCGGGCGGACGTGTACGCGCTGGGTGTGATTCTGTACGAGATGGTGTGCGGGCAATCACCTTACAAGGTGTCGGAGATGCCGGTGCACCAGGCGATGAAAGTGGTGACGGAGGAGGTGCCGCCGCGACCCCGGAGCGTGTCACGCGGCCTGCGGCCGGATCTTGATGCGATCATCATGCACGCGCTGGAGAAGGACCCGGCGCAGCGGTATCAGAGCGTGAGCGACTTGGCGGAGGACGTCCGCAGGTATCTGGCGGGGCAGGCGGTGGGGGCGAGGGGCGGGGGCACGGCGGGCCGGCTCTTTCGCGAGTTGCTCAAGCGGCGGGCGCTGCTCCCGATCGTGATTCTCGGCGTGCTGGCGGTGATGCTGGCGACCGCGCTGATCGTGCAGGTGGCGGCGGCGCTGCAGGCAGCGGCGGTGGTTGCGGCGATGCTGCTTCCTGCGGTGGGGCTCGGCGTGGCGGCGCTCGGGCTGCGGCGTGAGCGGGACGAGCTGCGCGCGAAGCTCAATCACACGAGCCAGTCACTGGCGGGCGAGCGGTCGCGTCGGCGCGGCGCGGAGCTGGACCGGGCGGGGGTCGAGAAGGAACTGATGACGCTCAAGCGGATGACGCGGCGGTTGCTGCGCGACATGGACGATGCGTTGCGGCAGTCGAAGGCGGATCCCGTGCTGCGCGCCAAGCTCCGGAAGATGATCCGCGAGCGGCTGGTGTTCCGTCCGGGCGAGGCGGGCAAGGGGCACATCCTGGCGGAGCCGCCGACGAAGACGCTCAGCGAGACGATGGAAGAGCGGGCGTGAGGGGTGGGATCAGTAGGCGTTGCGTTTGCGGAGGAGGCGGTCGGAGGGGGCGGGCGCGACGGCGAGGAGGTCGGCGATTCGGACGCCGCTGCGGCCGTCGCCGTAGGGATGGGTGATCGCTTCGCGATTGATTGTCATGGCGAGCTGGATGGCCTGGCGGACTTCGTGAGCTGTTTCGGAGGGTGCATCGACGACGTTCGGTGGGCGCTCGCGACCGGCCTGGCGGGCGCCGATGTTGACGGCGGGGAGTTTGAGGGCGGCGGCCTCGATGAGAGCGGCGGATGAGTTGCCGACGATGAGGCCGTCGGAGAGGGCCAGTCGGCGCAGGAGCGCGAGGAAAGTCGGGCGTTCGAGGTGGGGGAGGCGGTGGACGATGATGTCCGCGGGCGCGTTGTCGAGGGCGCGCATGATGCCGTCGCGTCCGGGATCGAGGTTGGGATCCATCGCGAGGACGCGTCGGCCCGCGAGGGCTTCCAGGACGCCCGCGGCGGTGGCCTCTTCGTGCTCGGACGGGCGGCCGATGGGATGGAGCAGGAGAACCGTGTCCGGGTCGCCGAGTGCTTCGGCGCGGTCGTCGCTGAGCGGCTCGACGCGCGAGAGGCCGTCGACGGCGGGGGAGCCGACGATGTGGACGGATTCGGGGCGCTCGCCCATGCGGACGATGCGCTGCGCGGAGGCGGCGGTGGCGGCCAGGTGCATGTGCGCGAGCTTGGTGATGGCGTGGCGGAGGGATTCGTCGGCAACGCCCTCGGCGCGGTCGCCGCCGTGGATGTGCGCGATGGGGATGCCGGCGATCGCGGCGGCGGACGCGGCGGCGAATGCCTCGATGCGGTCGCCCAGCACGAGGACCCACGTCGGCTGGAGGCGCCGGTAGATGCGGGCGAAGCGGTGGACGCCTCGGCCGGTGGCTTCGGCATCGTCGAGGCGCGTGGTGCGCCCGGGCGTCTGCATGATCGCGGCGTCGGCGACGGGGAAGAGCTTCTTGACGTCGCGGTAGGTGAGCGCGGGCGTGACGAGGTGGGAGCCGGCGGCGACGACCAAGAGTTCGAGCCCGGGCTTGGTCTCGATCTCGCGCATGACGGGGACAAGGAGGCCGAAGTCGGCGCGGGAGCCGGTGACGACCAGGATGCGTTTGGTGCCCGCGCTCGGGGGCGCGAGGGGCTCGGCAAACTCGCCGGGCCGGACCGAGGGTTCGCCATCCCAGCCGTCGCCGATCATGGCTTGTTCCTCTTGGACTTCATCGTGCGAGCTTTGGGGGCGTCATTCATCACTGGGCGAGCGTAAGCGGGAACCTGACTTCTGGAGTTCTTCGGATCGATCGTGCGGAAGACCTTCGCCCACTGGGCATCGGAGACCTGCACGCGATTCGGATTCCAGAGATCCATCACTCGCTCGGCGAAGCGAGGGTAGTTGCCGACGGGCGCGGGGGGCATGTCCCTGGGATCGAGCGGGCGCGGGCCGCCGGGGCGATGGTTGTAGAGGTTGTAGCGGATGATGTGGCGGGCGACGCCCTCGGACACCGTGTTCAGGTCCTCACGCTTCAACCATGCGCTCAATGACTTGGGCGCGCCGCGAATTGCTTCGCGCAACGCAGTTGATGACATCGGGGCTTCGCCAGAGGGCGCGAGGCGCGTCAGCCACGCGAGCCGCTCTTCGCGCGTCCAGAAGCGGCTGTCCAAGGACTGCCAGAGCCGGAGCACGGAACTCACCGGCGGTCGCATCATGATCAGGGGCTCGGCGCGCTTGATGATCTCACGCGGCTCGTTCCACTTGTGGAACGCGCCGACCTGATCGGAGCCGATCAGGAGGCGGAGCTTCACGCGCGCGGGCAGGATCTTGCGGAGGCGTTTGAGCGTGTCGATCGTGAACGAGGGCGCGGGAGTGTGTTCGTGTTCGCGGGCCCATGCGGCGCGATCGAGTTCGTCGGTCCAGATGGAGCGTTGCCCCGGGAGGTCGATGGCATAGCGGAGCATGGCGAGCCGGTGTTCATCGGAAGCGATGACCGAGCTCTTGTGCGGGCTGCGGGCGGCGGGGACGTAGAGGAGCCACCCGGTATCACCGAACATCGTTTGGGTGAGCATCAGGGGAGCGAGGACGTGCATGTGGTGGGGGGGGTCGAACGAGCCGCCGAAGACGACGACGGTCTTGACGTGGCGGGGGAGCTTGAGGGGTGTGATGGGGGCCTGGGTCGGCACGAGCCGCGTGGGAAGGGGCTTGGGCTTTCGCGTGGCGGAGGCGGGGGTTTGTGGGGGTCGCTTGCTCACTCGGGGTATGTTAGAACTGCGGTCTGTACGGAGCGTGTGGTGTCGGGACCGCTGGGAGGCGCCCGCCGCGGGTTTGAAAGCAAGCGTCCGAGAATCATGTCCTCAGCGCTCTCGAAGAGGCGAACTCCCTCACAAACACCCCTGTCCCCGACCGAACGCACGCAGATGCACGGCGTTTCGATCCCGAGCACACGGGCGTGCTTCCGGCGCGGCTCTGGGGCGGGGGGTGATAAGCGGCGATCCCGTCAGATCTGTGAGAAAGCGCTTTGAAAGACGCTCATCGCGGGTATGCTGTAGACAGAGAGTCGTGACGTTTCTTTGGTGTACGTTCATTCGTGGGGTTGGCCGTGTGCGCTGTCGATCGCGTCCGTGGTGGGCGTGAGTGGGGCGTGTGCCTCATGTGATCGCGGTTGCAATCGGCGAACCCTTTCCTCAGGAGGTTTCATCATGAAGAAGGTGGTTTCTCTGTGCGCGTTCGCGCTGCTCGCCGGCTCGGCGATCGCGGACGTTGAGGTCTACAACGGCGACACGACGGGCGGCCCGACGTACAACCGCGTGCTCACCGGCAATCCCCCGACGGGCTTGTCCGGGGTTGGCACGGCCGTGGCGTACGAGGTGGTTCCGATGTACGTGAACATCGGTGCTTCGGTGAGCTTTGACATTACCGCCGCGGCCGCGGGGTATGACACGTTCATGACGCTGTACGTGAACAGCTTCAATCCCGGGTCGGCTCTGACGAACGCGGTGATCGCGGACGACGATGCGGGCACGGGCAGCAACTCGTTCTTCACGACGAATCTGACGGCAGCGACGCAGTACTACGTGGTTGTCTCCGGTTTCGACAACGCGGACTTCGGCACGTACACGCTGCAGATGTCCAGCACGAGCGCGGACATCACGGTTGGGGTGATCCCCGCCCCGTCGGCGCTTGCGATGCTGGGCCTGACGGGCCTGGTTGCCCGGCGCCGTCGCTGATCGATCGTGTTCGAGACGGTCGGATTCTGACCACACTCGAAGCCCGGTCCCGCATTGGGGCCGGGCTTCTTGCTTCGCGGTTCGGAGCAGGCGGGTCGAAAGGGCTTTATCGAGGGTCCTCCTCGGATTCGCCGAGATAGCGTTGTGCCGCAGAAGGCATGGAGAACGGATCGACGCCATTGGCAAGATCGGATCGCGCCCACTCGCGGTAGAGGGCGGCTTGGTCCATGTGTCCGGCGGCGGTGTAGTAGTCGGCGAGGAACAGCAGCAAGCGCAGACGCCTGGCGGGATCGGGAATCGCGCGCTGCTCCTCTTCCTTCAGGGCGGTGAGGAGCTGTGCCTCGCCTTCGTCCACGCGTCCCTGACTCGCGATAGCGCTGGCGAGCATTCGCAGCACACCCGTCATGTACCCATCATCTTGATCCGGATGCCCGCGGTACCACTCGTAGGACTCCCGCAGGTATCGCTCGGCTTCGGGCATGCGCCCAGGTATCTGGTGCAGGGCCGAGCCGAGGTACATCCGGGCCTGGGCCAGCGCAAGGCCGTCGTCCACGGGGTGCGCTTCCAGAAGTCGGACGCTCTCCCGCAGCACCGGTTCGGAATCGATGTACCGACCCGGCTGGAAGATCATCCGCGCGTAGTGCAGATGGGCCATCGAGTACAGGGGATCGGACTCGGGGAGAGTTCGTTTCACGATGTCGAGCGCACGACCCGCCTCCAGTGCGGCGGCGGTGTGCTGCGAAGACCGCTCCATCACGAGCGCAAGCCGGATCAGCGCGTCCGCGTGCACCCTCGAGCTTTCGCCGTACAACTCCCTCGCTTCCGCCACCGCGGTTCTCGTCGATTCCTCCGACGATTGCAGGCGGCTGAGCTCGCGCATGGAATGGCTGGCGATTCGGCGGGCCTTGTCACGCTCCTCAACGGCTTTCAGGAACGCCGCGACGCCGAACGAGGCAACGATCAGTGCGGAGATGCAGACTACGGCAACCAGCGCCTTGTTCCGCCGGATCCATCGCCATGATCGGACGATGTCGGAGACGGGGCGGGCCTCGATCGGCAGTTCATCGAGATAGCGGCGGATATCCGCGGCAAAGTCGGAGGCGGTTGGGTAGCGGTCCTGAGGCACTTTCGCCATCGCCTTGCCGATCAGTGCGTCGATGTCCGCGCCGAGACCGTTCCGGATCGAGGACGGGCGAGGCGGTTGCGTCTGCTGGATCCGCTGGATGACGTCCATCAGTTTGCCGTCGACGTCGATCGGGTGCTCACCTGTGAGAAGGTAGAAGCCGATGACGCCAAGGGCGTAGACATCGCTGCGCACGGAGATGCCCTTGGAGCCGCCCGCGGCCTGTTCGGGGGGCATGTAGGCCAGGGTCCCCATGGGTCTTCCGGCTTCGGAGATGGTGAGTTCGGCGTGCTCACCGGACTCGGGGTCGATGGCCTTGGCAAGGCCGAAGTCCAGGAGGCGGACGCGTCCGTCGCGCTCGACGAGGATGTTGGCGGGCTTGAGGTCGCGATGGAGGACGCCGCGTTGGTGCGCCTCGTTGACGATGTCGGCGACGGAGGCCAGGAGCGCGAGGACGGCGCGTGGGTCCGCCTTGCCGGGCGCGATGAACTCATCGAGCGGCCGCCCGTCGACGAACTCCATGACGTAGTACCAGCGCCCGCCCTGGCCGCCGGAGTCGATGACGGAGACGACGCCGGGGTGCGAGAGACGTGCGAGGAGGTCGATCTCGCGTTCGAAGCGGAGGGAGAGGGAGCGGCCGACGCCGCGCATGAACTTCACGGCGACGCGCCGACCGGTGGAGCGCTGATATGCGTCGTAGACCACGCCCATGCCTCCGCGTCCGATCTCTTCGATGAGGTCGTAGCCGGGAACTTCGGGGATCGGCTCGGATTGCTGAAGGTCATCGGGCACGGCACTTGTGCCCGGTGCGTTGGACGCGTCGGAGGGCGGCGGCGGATCCTCGGGCGTTGCGTCGGGTCGCGACTGCTGCATGGGAGTGGCTCGCGGAGACTGCGGGTCCGAGTTTGGGGCTCCGAGCGGACTCAGTATAATCCCCTGCGTGACTTCTCCCACGGGCAACCTGCCGGGTGGATTCAGCGACGCAACCGTGCGTGCCGCGCAGTCTGGGGATCATGGCGCGATCGAGACGCTGCTGGGCTCGGTGCATGGCCGCCTGCTCGGTCGAGCGGCCCGCAAGATCGGCCCCGAGTGGCAGGGGCGGATCGATCCGGACGACCTCTTGCAGGAGACGTACATCCAGGCGGTGGCGGAGCTGGCGTCATTCACCGACCAGGGCGAGGAGTCGTTCTATCGCTGGATCTCCACGATCCTGGACCATCGATTCATCGATGCGGTGCGGAAGCACCGCGCGAAGAAGCGCGGAGAGGGGCGTGTGGCCGTGACGCCGGGGGCGATGTCGAGGCACGAGTCGTTCCTCGGGCAGTGCATGCCGGACCTCCAGACGCCCAGCGTGCTGCCTCGACGGCAGGAGGCGGTGGCGGCGATGATGGTGGCGATCGCGCGGCTTGAGCCGGACCAGCGGGTTGTGGTGCAGCGCCTGCTTCTGGACCAGGAGTCGATCGGCGCGGTTGCGCGGGATATGGGGCGGTCTGAGGATGCGGTGAGGCGTCTCGGGTCGAGGGCGATCGAGAAGCTGCGCGGGTTCATGGGAGATGCGGCGCGGTTTTTGAGTGTCGGATGAGATGATTTTCTCGGAGCGCGCGCCGGATTGCGGCTCTCTTCACGCTGGTATCCATGCCGCGAGCATGGAGCCCGGATCGACCGGGCTCACGCGGCAGGAACACCAGCCAGAAGGAGCATGCCATGTGTCTCACCCAGTCAACGCTCGTCCGTTCGATGGCTTTCTCGATCACGGTCTGCGCCGGATCGGTTTCCGCGCACGCGGGCATTCAGGCCTCGTTCGATCTTGATGGCGATGGGGCTTTCGACAGTTACGCCGAGAGCGATTACTCGCAGGACTGGTTCGGCAAGGCCACCTACACGCGCGATGTGTGGAACGGCGATGTGGGGAGCGGCTACTCGTTTGTGTGGAGCGGCGCGGGGAACAAGGGCCGCGTGCCCAAGGCGACGGACACGACGTGGGGCCACTGGCCGTGGTCGCAGACGTCGTACCTCTCCATGGCCGAGAAGCGCGGGAGCATCACGTGGACGAACTCGACCACGGGCGAGGAGACCGAGGGCGGGGCGAACTATTACGACGCCGTGGTTTCGGGCATCGTGTACTACGTCGGCGACCTGGTCGGGCTTGTCAAGGGCGGCTCGGGGAGCAAGTCGCTGTTTGACGGGCTGGAGTTCCGGAGCGACCTTGACGGCGGGTATATCTCCAACACGGTGACAAACCTTTCGTCGGCGCCGATCATGGTGCCCTTCGACTGGTCGGCCGTCGGAATGTCCGGCGAGCTCGGGCCGGGCCAGTCGCTGACCCGCATCCGCCCCGCGCCGGACGGCGCGGTTGAGCGCAAGTCGCTGGTGAGCCACGGGCTCTACGTGGAGGGCATGGGCCTCGTTGCTGCTCAGTCGCAGTTCCACTACTGGCAGCCGGTCCCCGCGCCGGGGTCGCTGGGGCTCGCGGGTCTTGCGGGGATGGTGGCATCAAGGCGTCGGCGCTGAGGTTGGTGGAGGGTGGGAGAGAGGCGGCGGTCATCCGGCATGGGTCGGATGCTTGGCGGAGGCGTCCCCGCGAGCGACGGGAACGGACCGGAGGCAAGTCGTCGGGCGTTGCGTGAACCGCGCCCGGCAAACGAAAGGGGCACCCGGCGATTGCCGGATGCCCCTTGTTGATGCGCAAGACTTCGGAACGGATTCAGATCCGGAACTCAGGTGCTGGGTGCGCCCGAGCCGACGGGTGCGTCGGTGGGGGCCGGAGCCGGGGTGGGGAGGGCGTCGGTGGGCGCGAAGGTGAGCTTGTCCTCGCCTTCGATCCGCGTGACGGTGACGCCGCCCTTGTTGTGGAGATCGCCCGAGAGGAGCATCTCCGACAGGGGGTCCTCGATGTACTGCCCGATCGCGCGGCGGAGCGGGCGTGCGCCGTAGTCGGGGTTGTAGCCGCGCTCGATGAGGAAGTCCTTTGCGACCTGATCGAGCGAGAGGTTGATCCCCTGCTGCTGGAGGCGCTTGGCGAGCTTGCCGACCTCGTACTCGATGATCTGGACGAGGTCCTCTCTGGTGAGGGGGCGGAAGACGATGATGTCGTCGAGGCGGTTGATGAACTCGGGCCGGAAGAAGCGCTCGATCTCCTTGAGGAGGATGGTCTTGACGTTGTCGTGGTCGACCGCGTCGGAGCGCTTCTGGAAGCCAAAGCCGCCGCCGCCCTTGATCAGGTCAGCGCCGATGTTGCTGGTCATGATCATGATGGTGTTGCGGAAGTCGACGTGGCGGCCGAAGGAGTCGGTGAGGCGTCCTTCCTCCATGATCTGGAGGAGCATGTTGAAGACGTCGGGGTGTGCCTTCTCGACCTCGTCGAGGAGGACGACGCTGTAGGGGCGACGGCGGATCTGCTCGGTGAGCTGGCCGCCTTCCTCGTAGCCGACGTAGCCGGGGGGCGCGCCGACGAGGCGGGAGACGTTGTGCTTCTCCATGTACTCGGACATGTCGAGGTGGACGAGGGCGTCCTCGTTTCCGAACATGAACTCGGCGAGCGCCTTTGAGAGCAGGGTCTTTCCGACGCCCGAGGGGCCGACGAAGATGAAGGAGCCCATGGGGCGCTTGGGATCCTTGAGGCCGGCGCGGGCCCGGCGGATCGCCTTGGAGACGGCCTTGATGGCCTCCTCCTGGCTGATGACCTTCTTGTGCAGCTCTTCCTCGAGCTTGAGGAGGCGCTGGGCCTCGTCCTTCTCGAGCTTCTTGAGCGGGACGCCGGTCATCTTGCTGACGACCTCTGCGATGATCTCTTCATCGACGGTGCCGTCGTACTCCTGGGAGCGGGAGCGCCACTGCTTCTGGATGTCTTCCTTCTTCTTGCGCATCTGCTCAGCCTGGTCGCGGAGTTCGGCGGCGCGCTCGTAGTCGGCGGCGCGGACGGCCTCGTCCTTGGCGACGGTGAGCTTCTCGATCTCGGCCTCGAGCTCGGCGAGGTTCGGCGGCTTGGTCATGCTCTTGATTCGGACGCGGGCGCCGGCCTCGTCGATCACGTCGATCGACTTGTCGGGCTGGACGCGGCCGGTGATGTAGCGGCCCGAGAGCTCGACGGCGGCCTTGATCGCCTCGTCGGTGATGCGGACGCGGTGGTGCTGCTCGTACTTCTCGCGGAGGCCCTTGATGATCTCAAAGGTCTGGTCGTTGCTGGGCGGGTCGACGGGGATGGACTGGAAGCGGCGTGCGAGGGCGGCGTCCTTCTCGATGTACTTGCGGTACTCGTCGAAGGTGGTGGCGCCGA
>CAZPPG010000042.1:0-31413 GCA_964588385.1 uncultured Phycisphaeraceae bacterium | reverse complement strand
CGCATCTTCGCACATCTCGCGCCAAGGCGCAACCGAACCCGCGCCGTACACGAACCGCCGTCGCGCCGTACGTGCGCCGAACAAACGATCCGTCAGACAGGGCCTAGCAGCCACCAGACTCTTCTGAAGGATGGTGGTCGGAGCATGCTTCGATCTGCACAGGCAATCCCGACGATGAGTGGCGCTATTAGGAGCCAAGCGGCGCGTCCTCCCCACTCGTGCGCGAGGTTCAGGATGGGAAAGTGGCCGTATCCGGAGAACTGCCCGACGAATGAGAACAAGAGACTCAGCGAGGTCCAGATGACGAGGACTTCGCCGAGCACATCGATGAGGCGTGCGAGGCGACGGATCTGTGGAGGTTCCGCGATGACGATCGGCATCGGGGAGTTGATGGCCGCGGCGGTGAGTTCACATTCAGGACAAGGCGCGTCCGGCGCGAGCCCGGCGAGGTCGTAGCGGCAGCGCGGGCACGTTGACGCTGTGCTCGGGGCCGGATCGACCATGGCTCCAGCATACGAAGATGCGATTCTGCGAGTTCTCCGCGGCCGATCACGCGAGGCGGATGATCTCTTGCTGGATGGGGGTCATGACGCGTGGGCCGGTCTTGGGATCGACGTAGACGTCGATTTCCAAGCGCACGCCGAAGTCATCGAAGTAGAGGCCGGGCTCGATCGTGAAGCCGACGCCGGGGAGGAGGTGTCGGGTGTCGTGGGTCTCGGTGTTGTCGATGTTGACGCCGAGTCCGTGGACCTTGGCGCCCCGTGAGAGGGAGTGGCCGGTGCGGTGGCGGATGGCGGACTGCATGCCCGAAGTACGAAGAACGGCCATGGCGGCGTCATCGACTTCCCAGCCGCGTGCGGACTTGCCGGCGTTCCAGCGTGATTGAGCGAGGGTGACGGCGGCGGCTTGTGCGGCCTTCACGGTGTTGAAAGCTTTGACGTGGCGTTCGGTGGGCGTGCCGCACGAGCCGACCCAGCAGATGTCGCAGAAGGGGTTGTCGTTGCCGGGGCGGCGGGCCCAGAGGTCGATCAAGACCCAGTCGCCCTTGACGATGGGGATGCTGGTGGCGGGAGTGAGTTCGAAGTGGGGGTCGCCGGCGTGGGCGTTGGCGGCGACGATGGGGCCATCGGGCCATTCCAGGCCGCGGCGGCGGAAGCCCTCATGGATGCGTTCGAGGGCCATGTACTCGGTGAGGGGCTTGCCGGCGGCGAGTGTGTCGCGGATATAGGCGAAGGCGTCGTCTTTGACTTCGGCGACTTCGCGCGAGCTTTGTTCGAAGGTGGCGGCGGCATCGGCGGACCAGCGGGCGATGGTTGTTTGAACGAGATCGGCGGAGGAGACGACGTCGGACCCGAAGGATCGGACGAGTTCGATGGTGCCGCCATCGACGATGCCCATGACGGGGAGTTCGCCGGAGGGGGAGTACTCCATGGCGATGCGGGGTCGGCCCTGGAGGGCGGCGCGGAGGGCGGCGTGGTACTCGTTCCAGGTGAGGTACTTGACGACGGGGAAGGGGATGTGCTGGAAGAACGTGGAGTCGATGTGGCTGGTGATGAGGGTGGGCTCGCCACGGGCGGGGATGAGGAGATCGACGCGACGCGTGAGGTGGCCGAGCCCCTCGGGGATGAGTGCGCTGAAGATGGGGTTGGAGGAGCGGAAGTCGTGGACGAGCCATGCGTCGATGGCGAAGGACTGCATGAAGGCCTGGGCGTCGGCGAGATTGGGGATGGGCATGCCAAGAGGATAAAGCGGAAAGCGATCAGCGAACAGCGAAGATTCAGAGAAGGTTTTCAGTGGTTCCAGACGGTCATGGCCGAGCCGGGGCAGGAGCGACCGAGCACACCGAAGCAGAGCCGGTAGACACGCGAGAGCAACTCGGCGGAAATGCGCTGCATCTGCTGGGTATTCAGGCGGTCGTTGGACGCTGGCAGGAACATGGAGATCGATCGAATGTGTTCGTTCCTGGCGGTCGCATTGAAGAGGGCGACGGTGACATCGTTCCAGAAGCCCGGTTCCAAGATGAGTTCAATGACACCATCCGGAGCGGTGCGTACCGGGCAGGAGTTCATGATGCCTTGCTCGGGGCCGTCGATCAGGAACTCAAGAGCGAAGCCGGAGAGGTTGAGGATGAGTTGACCGTTCCAGCAGAGCACGCCGCAGCCGTAACTCGGTTCTTTGTCGCTTCGGATGTTCCAGACGGCGCAGCGTGCATCTGGTCGGTCGAGACGATTGGTCCATTGTCGGGTGATTCTGAGGGCTGCCTGCGGCATCCATGCAGACTCCGCGACTGATACGCAGACTTCCACGTCAAGCGGGAGGGCTCGCGCTTCGGGCGGCTCCGAAGTGGGGAGGAGGGGTACGAGGGCGTTCTCGAGTTCGCGCTCTCTCTGGAGAGGGCTTTGGCTGTGGAGGTTGAGCGGCAGCGGGGCGACGGCGTCGAAGGTGGCGTCGTACGTCAGATCCCCAGAAGGCGTTCTTGATTCATTTGCCAGCCCTGAGATCCAGGTTTCGGCTGAGCCGAGATTGAGAACGAAGCCCGAGCGCCGAAGCGGCATGTTTCACCTCCTCGGCAGAGTCTACCGCGGGCCGATCATGGCAACCATGCGGCCGGTGAGGCCTTTGTCCCGTCGATGCGAGAAGAAAAGGGGAGAGCCGGTTGCGGGGTCGGTGGAGGTGACGGTGCAGTGGGGGAGGAGATCGACGATGACGACCCCGGCGCGGGTGAGCTGGTCGCAGAGCGCGCCCTTGAGATCAACGAGGAACTTGCCGGGGTGTGACCCGCGCGGTCGGACGTAGGGCGTGGCGTCGCCGAACGAGCGTGTGAACTCGGCGGCGACTTCGGGGCCGACTTCGAAGGAGTCAAAGCCGATGCAGGGGCCGATAGAGGCGATGATCTCTGTCTTCGGGTCGTTCGTGAGCGAGCGCATGGCCTCGACGGTGCGGGTGGAGACGCTGGCGATGACACCTCGCCAGCCGGCGTGCACGGCGGCGACGATGCGGCCGTCGATAGTTGAGAGCAGGACGGGCGTGCAATCGGCGATGCGGATGGCGAGGATGCGGGCTGGATCGTCCGAGACGATGGCGTCGGCTTTGGTGTCGTGTCCGTTCCACTCGGGGGCGTGTGTTGGGCCAGCGACGCGAACGATGCGGACATCGGAGCCGTGGACCTGGTGGACCTGGACCACTTCGCGGTTCGATGCGCCGAGCGCGTCGAGGACGAGGCGTGTGTTGGCGGCGATGTTGGATGGGGGGTCGCGGCGGTCCTTTTCAAGGTCGCCGGGGTTGCCGAAGTTGAGTGAGGCGAATGGGCCGACGGAGTAGCCGCCGATGCGCGTGGAGAAGGCGTGCGGGACGCCGATGGCGGCGAGCGCGTCGGAGTGGAGGAGGAGGGGGCGCACGGAGAGACCGTACGCGGGGAGAGGAAGGCAAGAGGCATGAAGGCAACAGGCAACGGGCACGAAGTCGCAAGGCGTATCAGCGGCGGCGTCGGAGGGCGACGAGGCCGGCGATGGCGACGAGGGTTCCTGGACCGGGGACGGTCCAGTGGATGACGCCGATGGCGTCGAGGTCGAAGCCGTTTGTGCCGCTGGCGGCGCCGGTGCCCAGTCCCTGGATCTTGATGTATCGTGCTTCGGCGAGGCCGGAGCCAGCAAGGTCGAAGGACTTGCGGTGATTGGCGCTGTTGTGGCGTTCATCACCGATGACGTTCACGGCGGAGGCCATGGTTGACGTGATGGAGACCCAGGTGCGGCGATCCTCGGAGACGAGGACGTCCATGAGGTTGAACTCGACCGCTCCGAAGTCGGCCTCGTAAACGTTCAGGTCCGGGCCGGGCAGGTCGAGGACGCGCCAGGCGCCGAGCGTGAAGACGACGATATCTTCGCCGAGTCCGAAGTAGCGGTCGTCCGGGGCGGCGAGAACGACCAAGGGGTTATTCACGGTTTCGGGTGCGGTGATGAGGAACTCTGGGAAGAAAGCGACGGGTTCGGCAGCCATGGTGCATGGAGCGGCAAGGGCCGCGAGGGCCGAGGCCAGAAATCCCGCACAGGTGGACGGAGCACGCTCGATCACACGGACCTCCCACAGACGGGTCCGGCTCGCCCTCGAGGGGCGTGTCCGGACGGAACACATGATGCAGGGCGTACCGGGCGCGCCCGCTTCCGGGAACAAGGTGCCTCCAAGTTGGAGAATTGCCAGCGAAACGCGGGATTTGCCGGCAAGTTCACGGGATCGGGCGGGAGGAGGAGGGGGCGGACGGCGGTCCGCCAAGGAGCGGGTCGGGATCCGGCGGCGGCTCTGGCCCTTTCGGGGACCCCTGTCTATTGTTTGGCCCCCCGCGCCGGACACCTCCCCGAACGCCCTGTTCGAGGTCGGCAATCGTCGGACCGGGACGGCAAAGCAGGAGTCAACATGGCCACCACGGGCACGATCACGCAGGTCATCGGTTCGACATTTGACGTTCAGTTCCCCGAGGATCAGCTCCCGGACATCTACAACGCGGTGAAGGTCACGGAGAACACGTCCGTGGGCGAGCTCAAGCTGACGGGTGAGGTGCAGCAGCACCTTGGCGGCGGTCGCGTTCGCGCGGTCGCGCTGGGTTCGACGGACGGCCTGAAGCGCGGAATGAAGTGCCAGGACACGGGAGCCGCGGTCGCGGTGCCGGTGGGGGAGCAGGTTCTGGGGCGCGTGTTCAACCTGCTGGGCGAGCCGATCGACAAGGGTGCGGAAGTGCCCTCGAGCGTGAAGCGGAGCCCGATCCACCGTGCGCCGCCCGAGTTTGCACAGCTCAACCCGAACACCGAGATCCTGGTGACGGGCATCAAGGTCATCGACCTCTTGTGTCCGTTCGTGCGAGGCGGCAAGATCGGTCTCTTCGGCGGCGCCGGCGTCGGAAAGACGGTCATCATCCAGGAGATGATCGCCCGCGTGGCCCGCGAGTTCGGCGGTTACTCCGTGTTCTGCGGCGTGGGCGAGCGTACGCGTGAGGGCAACGACCTCTGGCGTGAAATGAAGGAAGCCGAGTACACGGACGAGAAGGGCAACAAGGCCCACGTGCTTGACAAGGTGGCGATGGTGTTCGGCCAGATGAACGAGCCGCCGGGCGCGCGTCTGCGGGTTGCGCTCTCCGGTCTGACGATGGCGGAAGAGTTCCGCGACTCGTCGGGCAAGGAGACGATGATCTTCGTGGACAACATCTTCCGCTTCACACAGGCGGGTTCCGAGGTGTCGGCGCTGCTCGGTCGTATGCCGAGCGCCGTGGGTTACCAGCCGACGCTGTCGACGGAGATGGGCGAGTTGCAGGAGCGGATCACCTCGACGGCCAAGGGCGCGATCACGTCGGTGCAGGCGATCTATGTGCCTGCCGACGACCTGACGGACCCCGCGCCCGCGACGGCGTTCGCGCACCTTGACGCGTTCGTGACGCTGGCGCGTGGTATCGCGGAGAAGGGCATCTATCCGGCGGTCGATCCCCTGGCGTCCAACTCGCGAATCCTGGATCCGGGCATCATCGGCGAGCGTCACTATCGCGTGGCGCAGCGCGTGCAGCGGATTCTGCAGCGGTACAAGGACCTGCAGGACATCATCGCGATCCTTGGCGTTGACGAGCTGTCGGACGACGACAAGCAGACGGTCGCGCGGGCCCGCAAGATCGAGCGATTCCTGTCGCAGCCGTTCTTCGTCGCGGAGCAGTTCACGGGCTTCAGCGGCGTGTACACGACGCTGGAGCAGACGATCGACTCGTTCGAGCGTCTGTGCAACGGCGAGGGCGACGACCTGAACGAGGGCGCCTTCATGTACGTCGGCACGCTGGACGATGCGCGTGCGAAGGCGGAGAAGATGAAGGGGTAAGAGGGAGTGACCGAGTGACGGAGCGTTCAAGTCACGAAGTCACGAAGTCAGGAAGTCAGGAGAGCCCCATGCGAGCGCGTGGGGCTCTTTCTTTGGGCGTTCTGGCTTCGTGCATCTGGAGTGAATAAGAAGAACGCCCCGTCGGTGCGTTCCGGACGGGGCGTTCGCTTGATGGCACAGAGTCGTCTTGTTATTCACCGGCGGCGACGGCGAGACGCGCCGAGGAGTGCGAGGCCGGCGACGGCGGCGGTTCCGGGCGTCGGCACCATGTACTCGTACGTGACGGTGATGGTGCCGCTCTGCACCAGACTGTCGAGCGTGACGAAGAAGCCGTAGTAGGGGTCCTCCCACGGGTGGAACGGTCCGTCCGGCGGGTTGGAGGGGTCGACGACCCAACCCGGATCGTTGATCCAGCCGCCGAACATCTCGCTGAACCCGCTGAAGTATGTGTCGAGGTCGCCGGATCCTGTGAAGGTTTCGAGCATGTCGCGACCGAAGGCATCGGACCTGTCCCATGATGCGTCGAAGGTAAAGACGCCCGTGTCGACGGTGCCGAAGAGGGTGTCGGGGCCTGAGCCGTTGTAGCCATCGGAGATGCCGATATCACCGGTGATGCCGCCCTGGTAGGCGGCGCCCGGCCCGATGAACGGTGGGTTGGGGTCGTTGTCGATCAGGCCAAACTGGTGGATCGAGTTGTACGCGATGTCGAGGAACCAGTCGCCCGAGGCGACGGCGGTGTATCCGTTGCTCTCCACGTGGTAGTCGATCTGGATCGACTGCTCGTATGAGAGCGACATGCCGGTGAGCTTGCGCGTGCCGCCGAGCGTGTCGAACCTCTGGAATGTGACGATCTCCCCATCGAAGCCGTGGCTGAAGTCCACGCTGTGAGTGAGGGTGTCCGCGGCTGCCGCGTGTGCGGCGGCGAGGACAAGTACGAATGGAATCGCATGCTTCATCTGGAGTTCTCCGATCGCCCTCGAGGGCGAGTTCCACCGCCTGCTGGCGTCAAGGTAGTGGATGAACCGTGTGTGGTCAAGAGATTCTCCAGAGTTTTTGTATTTCTTCAAAGATTCTCCGGAAACCAGTTGTTGCTGGGTTCGTTCGGTGTATACTCGCGACATGCCCACTGCCACGACCGCTCCGGTGACCGCTGCGACTCAACGGCTTCAGGACGCTCAGGTTGCGATGCGGGCGTTGCTGGACGAAGCAGGTCTGCGGAACGCGAAAGCCGCGGACGTTGGCAGGGCGCTGGGTCTGGACAAGTCTCTGGCGTGGAAGGTGGCGAGGTTCATTCGGGATGAGGACCCGTCGCGGGCGGCACGTCACATGCCTGGGAGCGGGGGCGTGGACATCGTGATCAAGGCGGCGGGTGCGTGTGGCGTCGGAGATGATCGAATCGAGGCGATGCGTGCGGCGGACCGGGCGCTTCGCGAGTTTGTCGAGCAGCACGCGGGCGATCGGCGATCGTTCGAAGCGATGTTCGCGGCGGGGGGCGGCGCGGGGGCGCTGGAGCAGGACGTTCGGCGTGAGCTTTTCAGGGCGGCATCTGCGGCGTGGGGCGTGAGGGCGCGGACGCAGTTTTTGACGCTTGGGCTCCGTCCGTCACTGACGGTTGCGGGCGCGATCGACTTCGTGAAGGTCGGGGGGTTTGTCGAGCTTGAGCGGCTGCGAGAGGACGTGCCGTGGATCATCTCGCGACTCACGATGAATGATGACGCGGGGCGGGATGCGCATCAGGTGGTTCGCGAGGCGCTGGAGCCGAGTGTGAACGGCGGGATGGCGCTGCTCACGCGGCACTGCTCGCACCCGGTGCCGCCGATGCGCCGGTTCGCGGAGAAGGGCGTCGTGTATGACGAACTCGCGCCGGGGTCGGTGGGTCGGCGGGGTGCGACCACGGTGGTGATGGGCGAGAGATACATTGCTGTGGCGTCGCACGTGCGTGGGCCGGGGAACGAGTGGGCGGTGTATCCGCTCACGATTCGCACGCCGGTGGAGGGGATGCAGTTTGACCTTCTGCTCCATCCGGACCTGGCGCATTTCGGGCCGGCCCGCGTTGCGAAACGCGGCCTGCTGGAGGACCGGCCGCGTCCGGCGGGTGGGCTGATGACGCTTGACACGGAGGCGGCGGCGTCGGTGCGGCTTGGGGCTGATGCGGTCTCTTTGCGCGTGCCGCGGTATGGCGAGTTGCTTGCGGAAGCGTTCGAGCGAGCGGGGTGGGGGGAGCATGCGGCGTACCGCGCGTTCCGGATCGATCTTGACTATCCGCTGGTTCCGTCTGAGATCACGCTGCTGTGCGAGATCGGCGGGTGAGCAAGCGGTTACGCTTTGGCTGATCCCACGAGTTCGGCGATGCTCTGAACGCGCTGGCGCCGGACCCAAGCCGCGAGACCTTGGGAGACCTTGAGCGGGCTTCGGGGGTCAACGAAGAGGGCGGTGCCCAGGCCGACGGCGGATGCGCCCGCGAGGATGAACTCCGCGGCGTGCTGCCAGCGGAGGACGCCTCCGAGGCCGATGATGGGGACGCCGGCGGGCATGGCTATGTCCCTGTAGACCATGTGGACAAGGCGGACGGCGACGGGGTGGATGGCGGGGCCTGAGAGGCCCCCGGTGGTGTTGCTGAGGCGGGGCTTGCGTGACTCGACATCGATGGCCATGGCGGGCATGGTGTTGGAGATGCAGAGGATGTCGGCGCCGGGGCGGTTGTTGGGGCCGCCGGGCGCGGCGCGGGCCTCGATCGCAGCGCGGGCGACTTCGAGCATTGGGCCGAAGACGAGGGGCGAGAGCTTGACGATCATCGGCTTGGCGGTGAGGGTGGCGCGGAGCGCTGCGATGAGGTCGCGGAGCATGTCGGGAGATTCGCCGAAGGATGTGCCGGTGTGGACGTTGGGGCAGGAGACGTTGATCTCGACCGCGGCGAGTCCCTGGGTGCGATTCATGGCGTCGGCGACGGCGACGTAGTCGTTGATGGAGAAGCCGGAGATGGAGCCGATGGGTGTGAGGCCGATCAACGCGGCACGGGTGGCGATTGTGGGGGCGAGGTCGCGAGTCCAGGCGTCGAGGCCCATGTTGGCGAGGCCCACGGCGTTCAACATGCCGGCATCGCTCTCGATGATGCGCCATGTGTCGTGGCCGTCGCGGGGGAGGCGGGTGATGGACTTGCCGATGGCGGCGCCCACGCGGCCGAGATTGATGACGTCGTGGAACTCGTCGAGGTAGCCGGCGGTTCCGGCGGCGAGGATGACCGGGTTGCGCAGGGTGAGACCCGCAAGGTCGGTCCGCAGGATCGGGTCGGTCGCGCCGGTCGGCATCGGCCAAGCGTAAGCAGGGCGGAACCGTTCGGACGGGCCATAGCATCGGAAGGTGACAGGCGTCGCGATTGGACGCTGGCCCTCTCACGGAGTACGCGATGGATCTCGCCGCACGGATTGCCCAGTTCGAGAACATGGTTCAGGCCGATCCTGAGAACGACATGGCGCACTTCTCCTTGGGGAGTGCGTATGCACAGGCGGCGCGGTATGCGGAGGCGGCGGAGAGCTTCCGGCGGTGCATCGCGCTGAACGGCATGATGAGCAAGGCGTATCAACTGGGCGGGGATGCGCTGATCAAGGCGGGGCTCCGGGATGAGGCGGGTGAGCTGCTGAGCAAGGGATACGTGGCGGCGGCGAGCCGCGGGGATCTGTTGCCGAAGAACGCGATGGGCGCGATGCTGAGGGAACTCGGGAAGCCGGTTCCGGAGGTGGCGGCGGCTCCGGCGAAGGTGGCGGGGGCCGTGGGTTCGTTCGTGTGCAAGCGGACGGGGAAGCCGGGGCACCAGATGGCGCGGCCGCCCTTCCGGGGCCCGGTGGGGCAGTGGATCCACGAGAACATCTCGCGCGAGACGTTCGATCAGTGGATCGGGCAGGGGACGAAGGTGATCAACGAGTTGCGGCTGGACCTGTCGCGCGACGAGGACAACGAGACCTATGACCGGCACATGCGCGAGTACCTCGGGATTGATGATGAGCTGCTGGCGACGCTGAGGAAGTGAGTGCCGGGTTCGGCGTCAGGAGCCGGTCGAGCGGGAGCGGCGCTCGGACTCATTCTTCCACATGCGGCGTGTCTCGAAGGCCGCGATGTCGGCGATGGTGGTCTTGAGCAGGAAGTCGTGCTGGGCGGCGCGGTGGGTCGTCCAGAAGTGGTGGCACGGGCAGGCGCGATCATCGGAGCATGCGGTCACGCCGAGCATGCAGCGTTGCTCGACAGCGGGGTCGTCGAGGGCCTCGCAGATCTGAAAGAGCGTGATTTCGGACGGGGGCTTGACGAGTGTGACGCCGCCTCCGACGCCGCGCTGTGTGCTGACGAGTCCCTTGCGAGCGAGCGCCTGCACGATCTTGGCCAAGTAGGCCGGGGGGATGGCGGCGGCTTCCGCGATCTCTTTCACGAGAACGGGCTTGCCCCCGGCGGCGGCGATGTGGCCCATGGCCGTCGCTGCGTATCCGGTGGCTTGGCTCAACATGGTGAAGGCCCCTGCATCAAACCGACAGCATATAACGGATAAAAGGAGTGTCAAGTCCACCGATTGGGGGTTCCTCACGAGGATTCCGAGAATCGGTGCGAAGGGAGAAAGAACGGACCGGCGTGAAATGCGCGGCTATTGACGGCTCATCTGGGATAAACCGGGCTGGCGGCTTGACTCTGGACGTCTATTGACGATAAAAAGAGCACCAGATCCGATTGTCCGCAACAGAGTCGGGAATCAGCAGACCCGGCACCATGGGAGCGTGGCCAATGAGCGTGGAGTGCCCGAGTGGAACCGGTGTGTCGGGGGGCGTCGGCGGTGCGGGGCCAATGGAACGATTCTCGTACGACGACAGGATCGTGCGGATGTTCGTCGGGGCGACGATCCTGTGGGGCGTGGTGGCGATGCTGGTGGGGTTGATCGTGGCGCTGCAACTGGCGGTGCCGCAGATGCTGACCAAGTCGGGGTTCGGCTGGCTCTCGCTGCTGGTGAACACGGAGTGGATCAGTTTCGGGCGGCTGCGGCCGCTGCACACGAACGCGGCGATCTTCGCGTTCGCCGGGAACTCGATCTTTGCGGCGATCTATTACTCGACGCAGCGGCTGTGCAAGGCGAGGATGTTCAGCGATGTCTTGAGCCAACTGCACTTCTGGGGGTGGCAGGCGATCATCGTATCGGCGGCGTTGACGCTGCCTCTTGGGATCACGCAGTCGAAGGAGTACGCGGAGCTTGAATGGCCGATCGACCTGGCGATCGCGGTGGTCTGGGTCGGGTTCTTTGGCGTGAACTTCTTCGCAACGCTGGTCAAGCGTCGCGAGCGGCACATGTACGTGGCGCTCTGGTTCTACATCGCGACGATTGTGACGGTCGCGATGCTGCACGTGTTCAACAACCTGACGCTGCCGATGGTGATCGCCGGGGCTCTCAATGGTCAGACTGTAACGGGGGCGGACATCGCCAAGTCATGGCCGGTGTACGCGGGGGTGCAGGACGCGTTCATGCAGTGGTGGTATGGGCACAACGCGGTGGCGTTCTTTCTGACGACGCCGTTCCTTGGGCTGATGTACTACTTTCTGCCGAAGGCGGCGGAGAAGCCGGTGTACTCGTACCGGCTGTCGATCGTTCACTTCTGGTCGCTGGTGTTCATCTATATCTGGGCCGGGCCGCACCACCTGCACTACACGGCACTGCCGTCGTGGGCGAGCACGCTGGGCATGCTGTTCTCGCTGATGCTATGGATGCCGTCCTGGGGCGGGATGATCAATGGTCTGCTGACGCTCCGCGGGGCGTGGAACAAGGTGGCGAGCGACCCGATTCTGAAGTTCTTCGTGGTGGGGATCACGTTCTACGGGATGTCGACCTTCGAGGGTCCGATGCTCTCGATCAAGAGCATCAACGCGCTGACGCACTACACGGACTGGACGATCGCGCACGTGCACGGCGGCGCGCTGGGCTGGAACGGCTTCATGACGTTCGGCATGATCTACTGGCTCGCGCCGCGGCTCTTCCAGACGGAGTTGTGGAGCAAGAAGATGATGGCGGCCCACTTCTGGCTGGGCACGATCGGCATCGTGCTGTATGTGCTGTCGATCTACGCGGCGGGGCTGACGCAGGGGCTCATGTGGCGGGCGTTCGATGAGTCGGGCCGGCTGGCGTATCCGGACTTTGTTGAGACGGTGACCGCGCTGGTTCCGATGTACTGGGTGCGTGTCGTGGGCGGCACGCTCTATCTGGTCGGGATGCTGATGTGCGGATTGAACGTCGCGATGACGTGGACGCGGCGGCCGAAGGCGTATGACGTGCCCGTCTATGAGGCGCCTGCGCTGTCGAAGGTGTATGTGGATCCGCCGCAGCCGGGATCGCGGCTTGAGGCGAACGTCGGGCTTGGGCACAAGGCGGACACGTTCATCCAGGGCTGGTGGCACCGCGTGTGGGAGCGGCGGCCGCTGAAGTTCACGGTGTGGGTGTTCATCGCTGTGGCGGTGGCGTCACTGTTCGAGATCATTCCGACGTTCCTGATCCGGTCGAACGTGCCGACGATCGAGTCGGTGAAGCCGTACACGCCGCTGGAGCTTGCGGGGCGTGATATCTATATCGCGGAGGGGTGTTACAACTGCCACTCGCAGATGATCCGTCCGATCTGGGCGGAGACGAAGCGGTATGGCGAGTACAGCAAGCCGGGCGAGTTTGTGTACGACCATCCGTTCCAGTGGGGAAGCCGCCGGATCGGGCCGGACCTGGCGCGCGTGGGAGGGAAGCAGTCGCATGACTGGCAGGTAAGGCATCTGGAGGATCCGCGTCAGTTGATTCCGCAGTCCTTGATGCCCGGGTATCCGCACCTGCTTGAGCAGGACCTCAAGTTCGCGGAGATCCAGGCGCGTGTCGACGCGATGGCGATGCTTGGCGTGCCGTACGCGGACGCGGTAAAGAAGGGTGGCGCGGAGAAGTTGGCGCGTGAACAGGCGGAGAAGCTCGCGGCTGAGCTTGAGTTGCAGGGCGGGTACCCGGACCTTGAGGGCAAGAAGGTGATCGCGCTGGTGGCGTACTTGCAGCGGTTGGGCACGGACATCCACGCGCCGGTGAGCGCGGAGGGGGCGGGAGCGCAGACCGCGGCGGGAACGACGTCGGCGCCGGCGGGTGAACCGGCGGGCGCCGAGGTGAAGGAGGAGCGGCCATGAGTCTTTCAGACATCATGGGGAACATGGACCTGTCCGTGTACCCGCAAATCGGACTGGTGATCTTCCTGGCGGTGTTCGGCGGGGTGGTTGTGAGGATCTTCTCCAGGCGTCACGCCGGAGAGTGGAAGCGTCACGCGAGCATTCCGATCTCCGACCCCGTGCGGGTTGGCACTGAGCGGAGCAGCGGTATCGGTGGGCACGCAGACGGGAGGGATCTGGCATGAGCACGGCATCAAAGGGCGGGAAGGGCGGCGAGGGACGTGCGTCGTTGATGGAGCATGAGTACGACGGGATACAGGAGTTTGACAATCCGACGCCGGGGTGGTGGCACGCGCTGTTCCTGGCGTCTGTGCTGTTCTCCATCTGTTACACGGCGTGGTACCACGCGAGCCCGCTGTCCGCATCGGTGTGGGACAAGTGGCGAGCGGCGGAAGTGGAGGAGTTTGCGCGGATATTCGGCGAGATCGGCGACCTGGAGCCGGACCAGCCGACGATCATCAAGATGATGGGCGACGAGCGGATGATGGCGGTTGCGCAGGGGATCTTTCAGGGGAACTGCGCGGCGTGCCACGCGAAGGACGGAGGCGGGATCAACGGCGTGAACCTGACCGACGACAACTACAAGAACGTGAAGTCATTGCCGGACGTGTTCAACGTGATCACGAAGGGCGCGGCAAACGGTGCGATGCCCGCGTGGGAGAACATGATCTCCAAGAACGAGCGGGTCATTCTCGCGGCGTACGTGGCGGCGCTTCGCGGTACGGAGCCGGCGGCGGCGAGGCCCGCCGAGGGGGATGTGATCCCCGCCTGGCCGACCGAATAGCGATCGCGGCGCCCGATCGCCGCGAGGCCGGGCAGGAGGATGGCGATGAGCGCGGCGGTGAATACAGAGACGGGCGCACCTGAGGTGCTTTCCACGCTGACGCGGGAGGGGAAGCGGCGCTGGATCTGTCCCAAGCCTTCGCCGGGGAAGCTGCTGAGTGCGAGGCGGCTGGTCGCGATCGTTCTGATCGCGGTGTTCACGGTTGTTCCTTACCTTCGGATGAACGGGCGCCCGCTGGTGTTGCTCGATGTTGCGGCGCGAAAGTTCACGCTCTTTGGCACGACGTTTCTGCCGAACGACACGGTGCTGCTCGCGTTGCTGCTCGTGCTGGTGTTTGTGGGCATCTTTCTGGTCACGTCGCTCTTCGGGCGGGTGTGGTGCGGCTGGGCGTGCCCGCAGACGGTCTACATGGAGTTCGTGTTCCGCCCTCTGGAGCGGCTCTTCACCGGGCGGCCGGGTGCGGCGAGGAAGCACTGGCTGGCTCGGAGCGGGCTCGGGAAGCCACTGAAGTACCTCGTGTATCTGCTGGTCTCGATGTACCTGGCGCACACATTCTTGGCTTACTTCGTGGGTGTGGAGCAGCTTGCGGAGTGGGTCCGGCGATCGCCTTTGGAGCATCCGACCTCGTTTCTCGTGATGGTCGGTGTGACCGCGGCGATGATGTTCGACTTCGCGTACTTCCGCGAGCAGACGTGCATCGTCGCGTGTCCATACGGGCGGTTTCAGAGTGTGCTTCTGGACCGGGACTCCCTGATCGTGACGTATGACCGGAAGCGGGGCGAGCCGCGGGGGAAGAAGCGGAGCAGCAGGGGCGCGACGGCGGATGTATCGCTCAAGGTGCTTCCGAGCGAGGCCGTTGGCCCGGTGAACAGCGGCTCAGAGGTCGGCGACTGTGTTGACTGCCACCTGTGTGTGACGACGTGTCCTACCGGGATTGACATCCGGAACGGGTTGCAGATGGAGTGTATCAACTGCGCACAGTGCATTGACGCTTGCGACGCCGTGATGACGAAGCTGGGCAGGGCCACGGGGCTTATCCGCTATTCTTCGCAGAACGGCGTCGAGGGCGCGGCGAAGCGTGTGTTGCGGCCGCGCGTGGTGATCTATGGGCTGGTCATGGCTTTGCTCGCCTCGCTGTTCATCTTCGCGTTGTCGACAAAGTCGACGGCATCGGTGATTGTTGTCCGCGGGCGCGGCGCGCCTTTCACGGCCGGCGCGGACGGCACGGTCACGAACCGGGTGAGCATCAAGCTGACGAATCGGACAGAGGAGCCGATCGAGTTTGGTATCTCGATGGTCGGCGTGCCGGGCGCGACGATCACGCACGAGGAGTCGCTCCTGGTGGGACCTGAGCAGTCGCGGGTGATCCCCGTGACGATTGGAGCGCCGTTCGAGGCGTTCAGACGCGGGCGCGTGGAGTCCGTCATCCGAGTGACGGACGATGCGGGCCGGTACACGAAGGACGTGAAGTTTCTGCTGATGGGCCCGGGCACGCTCGTGCATGGCGGGGAGACGGAGCATGCGGAACCGGCCGACAGCGGCGAGACCGAGGAGGATACAGATGGGGAATCCTGAGCGTGCAGACGTTTCCGAGCGGTGCAAGCGGCGCGTGCCGCGGACGCTGTGGCTTGTGTTCGGCCTGCTCGGGATGAACTTTGCGGTGGTGGGCACAACCATCACGCTGGCATCTCGCGACAAGCACTTTGCCGTTGAGCCGGACTATTACCAGCGGGCAGTCGACTGGGATGTTTCGCAGGCGGAGATCGCTCGATCTGCGGCGCTCGGCTGGCGCGTGAGCGTGTCAGCCGCGGAGGCGAGGTCCGCGTCCGGGATGCGGACGCTGACGGTGCGGCTCATGGACGCTGAGGGGCGTGCTGTTGACGGTGCGGGGGTTGATGTGATCACGTTCCATCACGGGGATGCGTCCAATCGGGTGCTTGCGGTGATGACCGAGCGCGGGCCGGGGGTCTACCAGTGTGAGGTCGGGCTTGTTGAGCCGGGGTTGCACGAGGTGCGTCTGGTGGCGCAGCGCGGTGAGCAGAGATTTATGGCGTCGGTTCTGGGTGAATGGGCGAGCGCCCGTTGAGCGAGGAGTGGGCCGTGCACGTTGACCTGTGGCCGCTTGTGATTGCGGTGTTCAGCGCATCGGTGCTGGGAAGCATGCACTGCGCGGGGATGTGCGGGGCGTTCCTCGCGATCGCCGTGACACCGGGAGAGAGGCCGGTTGGTGCTTCGGTGCTGCAGGCGGCGTACCACGGCGGGCGGCTTGTGACGTACACGGTGCTCGGCGCGGTTGCGGGCGCCATCGGATCGGCGGTGGACCTGGCGGGCGAGGCAGCGGGGGTGGGGCGAGCGGCAGCGATTGGCGCGGGCGTGTTGATGATCGGTTTCGGGGTGGTCGCGCTGATGCGTCAGTGCGGGGTGCGGGTGCGGACTGTGCCGGTGCCTCGCGCGCTGCAGGGTGCGGTGGCGAGGGGGCATCGGCTGGTGATGAACAAGCCACCGGTGTTGCGATCGTTGACGATCGGTCTGTTGACGACTCTGCTGCCTTGTGGCTGGCTTTACGCGTTTGCGATCACGGCCGCGGGGACTGGGCGACCGGAGACCGGCGCGATCGCGATGGCGGCGTTCTGGCTCGGGACGTTGCCCGTGATGGTGACGCTCGGCATGGGGCTTTCAAGGGTGTCGGGCTTGATGAAGCGGCGGCTTCCGCTTGTGACATCGCTGGCGCTTATTGCGGTCGGCGCGTTCACAGCGATGGATCGCCTTGCGGTTCCTGCGATGGCGAGCGTCGGGGCCGGGGACGGGGATGCTTCGATCACGCGAGTTGAGGGGTTGGCGGATGGGACCCCTGCGTGCTGCGCGATACGGCCGAGCGGTCATTCGAGCGATGGGTCGGACGGCAAACGATGAGCGTGCTTGCGCGAGGTGTTGATGCGGCGAAGGTGAGGGGCGCGGCGGCGTCGGTCGAGACGCTGTGCGATCACTGCGGGCTGACGGTTCCAGTGGGGTTGTATGAGGACGGGGCCGAGCATCAGTTCTGCTGCCACGGCTGCCGCGCGGCGTACGAGATCATCAACACGTGTGATCTCGCGCGGTACTACGAGCTGCGTGATGCGAGCGCGGGGGGCGCGAAGGCGTCGAAGGGGACGGGGTCAAAGTACGCGGAGTTTGATGATCCGACATTTCAATCGCTGTATGTGCGAGGTCAGCCGGGTGGATTGCAGTCGATTGAGCTGTTTCTTGAGGGAGTTCACTGTGCGGCGTGTGTGTGGCTGGTCGAGCGTCTTCCGAAGGTGACGCCGGGCGTGGTTGAGGCGCGGCTGGAGATGCGGCGGTCCATGGTGCGTGTGACCTGGGATCCTTCGCGTGTGAAGCTGTCGCGGATCGCCAGCGCGCTCGACAGACTTGGGTACCCGCCCCACGTGGCGAGAGAACGCAACCAGCGCGAGGCCAGGAGGCGAGAGGACCGCGCGGCGCTGATCCGCATCGGGATCGCAGGGGCGTGCGCGGGGAATGTGATGCTGCTGGCGCTGGCGCTCTACGCGGGGCTGTTTGACCGGATCGAGCCGGAGTATCTGAGGCTGTTCCGGTGGACGAGCATGCTGATCAGCGCGGTCTCGGTGTTGTGGCCGGGGCGGGTGTTCATCCGCGGGGCGGTGGCGTCGTTGCGGGCGAGATCGGTGCAGCTCGACGTGCCGATCGCTCTGGGGCTGGTGGCGGGGCTTGTGTGGAGCGTTGTCAGCACGATACGGGGCACGGGTGAGGTGTACTTTGACTCACTGAGCGTGCTCGTGTTCGCGTTGCTTGTGGGCCGGTTTGTGCAGCAGCGTCAGCAGCGATGGGCATCGGACTCGCTTGAGATGCTGTACGCGTTGACGCCATCGTCGGCGCGGTTGTGGGAGGAAGGGGCGACGCGCGAGGTGCCGATTGAGGCGGTCGGGACCGGGCAGACGGTCGTGGTGCGCGCGGGCGAGTCGTTCCCTGTGGATGGCGAGATTGTGCGCGGCGAGTCTTCGGTTGATCAATCGCTGCTGACGGGCGAGTCGGCGCCGGTGCGGGTTGTGGTGGGGAGCGCGGTGGCCGCGGGAGCGGTGAATGTGGGGGGAGAGGTGCTGGTCCGGGTGGGCGCGACGGGCGAGCAGACGCGCGTGGGCAAGCTGATGCAGATGGTGGAGGACGCATCGCGGCGTCGGGCGCCGATTGTGAAGCTCGCGGACCGGATCGCGGGACGATTCGTGGTCGGGATGATCGTGCTCGCGGGCGCGACGGTCGCGGCGTGGTGGTCGACCGATCCGGGGCGAGCGATTGAGCACGCGGCCGCGCTGCTGATCGTGACGTGCCCCTGTGCCTTGGGATTGGCGACACCACTGGCGGTGAGCGTGGCCATTGGACGCGCGGCGCGGCGCGGGATGCTGCTGAAGGGCGGCGAGGCGATGCAGTCTTTGGACAAGCCGGGGCTGATGCTCCTGGACAAGACCGGGACGATCACCGAGGGGCGGATGCGTCTGCGTGGGTGGCACGGTGAGGAGGGCATCAAGGCGCTGGTGGGGGCGATTGAGCAGGCGTCGTCACATCCGATCGCACGCGCGATCGTGCAGGGCGTGGGGCCTGTGATGGGCGCAGAAACGAGCGGCGTTGCGTTCGCGTCGTCGGGCGGTTCAGGCATGGTGAACGGTCGGGAGCTGATCATCGGTTCGGCCGACCATGTCCGTTCACGAGCCACGAATGAGCTGCCATGGGTGCGTGAGGTGGAGCAGGGCGCGACCGAGGCGGGATGTACACCGGTGATGGTCGCTGTGGATGGCGTGATCTCCGCGGTCGCGGTGGTTGGAGATGCGATCCGGCCCGAAGCCAAAGCAGCGGTTGCGCGGTTGGTGTCGATGGGCTGGAAGGTCGGCGTGCTGTCCGGCGATCATCCACGTGTGGTGGCATCGGTCGGCGCGACGCTCGGAATCGATCCGGAACTGACGTGGGGCGGCAGTGATCCGGAGGGCAAGCTTGGAGTCGTTCGCCAGATGCTTGAGCACGGGCGGGTAGTGATGGTTGGGGACGGCGTGAACGACGCGGCGGCGCTGGCGGCGGCGACCGTGGGCGTGGCGGTTCACGGCGGAGCGGAGGCGAGCATGGCGGCGGCGGATGTGTATCTGGGCTCGCCGGGGCTGCTGCCGATTCTGGACCTTCTCGGGGCGTCGCGGCGGACGATGCGTGTGATCCGACGGAACCTTGGATTCTCACTGTTCTACAACGTGCTGGCGGCGACGCTCGCGATGACGGGCGTGCTGAATCCTTTGATCGCTGCGATTCTAATGCCGGTGAGTTCGCTGACGGTGCTGGCGAGTTCTGTGCGCGTGCGCACCTTTGGAGACTGACCGATGTCCGTGCTCTACATCGTGATGCCGATCGCGTTCCTGCTCGCGGCTATTGCCGTGATGGCGTTCATCTGGGCGGCCCGAGAGGGGCAGTTCGACGACCTGGATACGCCGTCATTCCGGGTTGTGACGGACGATGACTGCCGCGCGAATGGCGGTGTAAGGGACACGAAATCGCGCGAGTCGCATCAGGTGCAACCTGCTCCGAACGCGTCGAAGAAGTCGAGCAGATCGAGCACATCGACCGTGGCATCGCGGTTGTAGTCAGCGTTGATTCCGTTGGAGCCGCACGGGCCGGGTTGCCCCTGGCAGGAGCCGAAGGCGTCAAGGAAGTCGAGGAAATCGACGATATCGACGGCACAGTCGTGGTTGAGATCGGCGGGGCACGGCGTGGGATCTTTGTAGATGATCGTGACGGTGGCGGTGTTGGACGTGCCGCTGGGCGTGGTGACATTGAACATCAGCTCGTCGATGCCACACGAGGATGGTACGGGCGTGAGGACGCGTGCCGCGCCGGAGCCGCCGGTGATGGTCGCGCCACCGGGCGGCATGATGATCTGGTAGGCGGCGGAACTGAGCGGATCGGCGTAGGTAGAAGGAAGCTCGAGCACGAAGGGCGCGGAGGGAGTGACGACGCGGGTATAGGAGTAGGCGACGGGCGCGGAGGGGGCAACGGGGGGCGCGTCGGCGGTTACCTGCACCGAGATTGGGCGGCTGCAGACTTGGGTGCCATCGGGGAATGTGGCATCGGCCCAGAGCGTGACGGGGCCCGTGCCGAGCATTCGGCCGTGGACCTCGACGGGACCAGAGCCGGCGCGCGAGGCAACGACGCGGCCCTGATGGATCAGGCGCACGTGGTCTGGTTCCGGACCAACCACGGAGACATCGATCGAGAACAGTGTGGTGAGGTCGCCCGCGGCGGGTGTCGCGACGAGTGCGGCCTCTCGTCCCCAGTTGCTGACGTCCAGATCGCTGATCCAGCGACCGACGGAGCGGATCGTGGTGGAGTCGTACGCGAGCACGCGGATGTCGTGCCACCCGTCGTGCAGATCCGATGTGTCGATGGTGAAGCTTGAGCCGGGGGTTGTGGTCTGGCGCACCACACCGTCGATGAGCAGATCGAGTGAGGCGATGATCGCGGCGGGGGCCGGGGTGGAAGCGAGAGGCGTCAGCGTGATCGTTCCAGAGACCGGGTTTGTGGGGGCGTCCGGCACGCTGACGGTGGGGATGTGCGTGAAGGTGCGAGTGAGCGGATCGCCAATGAAAAGGGTCTGAAAGGGGTTGCTCGCGTGGGAGCGGAGAAATGACTCACCGAGGGAGAGTCCTTGGGCGTAGACGGCGTGAAAGCGGGGGTGAGGGAACTTGCCAGTGTAGTTGCAGGGCTCTTCGACTGCGCCCGATGTGCCGCTGGCTCCCTTGCGGATCCACTCGGACATTTTGGTCTGGCTGCTGGTGTCAAAGGTTGCGGCGTATGAGGTGAGGTGATCGGCGAAGGCGCCGGGTGTGAGCGTGATATCGGCGCCGACGATATCGCCGGACGCGAACCCGGTCATGATGCCGAGGCAGTCCTGCCGACCGACGGGGAGGGTTCCGTTGATCTGCAGCGCGGCGTATCCGTAGCCGGGCATCGCGGTGATGACAGGACCGAAGCTGGCGGCGCGAACGTTGCGGGCCGAGTCTCCGGTGTTGTTCATGAAGTAGAACGTGCCCGCCGGGCGTGTGCCATCGGCGGCCACAGACCGATCGATCATGTCGAGGATCTCGTCGACAGAGTTGCCCAGTGTGCCGTCGTACCCGAGCATGCAGCCGATGAAGTACGATCGGGCCGCGGAGTTCGTGTTCGGGTTCCCGAAGATGTACCTGGTTTCCGAGTCAAAGAAGCGGGCAGCGAGCGTGGTACCGAAGTAGTGGTTGGTCGCGGTGGAGGCGAGGGTTCCGGTGAGGATCTCCGCAGAGTTCTGGGCGATCGTGAACAGTCCGGACATGGAGAAGCGGGTGACCGGGGCGCAGGCGTCGCTCAGCAGGCCCGGCGCGGAGACGAAAAAGCCGTTCCCGGGCGTAACGATGGCGTAGTCGATCTGGCTTCTGAGCTCTCGCTGCGCGAGCTCGCCGAGGAAGCCGGGCTGGACTGTCGAGACCCATGTCGGGTAGTTGGAGGCGTCGGGGTCCAGATAGAGCACCGCGTTGGGGAGGAGGGCTCGTGCGTGCCAGTAGTAGTTGCCGACGTGGAGGGAGGCCGGGCTGAGCGGATCGATGATGAGCAATGCGTTCTCGGGCGTGCCGCCCGCGTGCGCGAGTCCCGCGGAGAGGGCGAGGGCTGCGGAGAGAGAGAGGACGCGGCGGTTGATGGTCATTCGTTGTCCTTCGGGCATTGCTTCGACGGGGCAGCCGGAGGCGCCACGATACCCGTTTGCGGGTCGCGATCCAATGTGATCGAGGCCTCAATGTGCAGAGAAACAAGCAAAGCGGCCCCGGCGTGAGTGCCGGGGCCGCGTGGATTGTGGCTCAATCGGTGACGAGACTTACTTGTCTTCTTCGGCGATGCCCATGCCCGCCCGATTGGGGCTCTTGGGACGCTTCGGGGCGGTGTAGGGCCGGTTCTGGAGTTCGCTGAGCATGTGCTCGATCGCGGTGTCGAGTTGGGGATCGCCGCCGTTGACCATCTTCGCCGGGTCGTCGATGACCTCGATATCGGGATCGACGCCGTGTCCCTCAATGCCCCACGTGCCATCGGTCTCGTAGTAGCCGAAGGTGGGCACCGAGATCGCGCCTCCGTCGATCAGGCCGGGGTTGCCGGAGATGCCGACGAGGCCGCCCCATGTGCGGGTGCCGATGAGCTTGCCGAGTCCGACCTGCTTGAAGAGGTGGGGGAACATATCGCCACCGGATCCGGCAAGGCCGTTGATCAGCATGCACTTGGGGCCGTTGTGTGCGTCGGGCGGCCAGGTCCAGTCCTGACCATCGCGTCGAGCCCAGTAGTTGAGCGCGGGGCGGTTGAGCATCTCGATGAAGCGTGTGGGAATCTGGCCGCCGCCGTTCCAGCGCTCGTCGATGATGAGGGCCTGGCGACCGCGTTCGCCGGCGAACTGGCGTACGAGGTCGTTCTGTCCGTCGATGCCGGTGTTGGGGACGTAGATGTAGCCGACCTTGCCGCCGGTCTTCTCGTGGACGTACTTTCTGTTGGCGTCGATCCAGGCGCGATATCGGAGATTGCCCTCATCGCCGATGGGCGTGACGACGCATGTGCGTTCGGAGCCGTCCATGACGGGCTTGTCGCTGAGCGTGATGGCGGTGGGGCGGCCTGCGGTGCCGATGAACGCGGCGAAGGGGTCGCGATCAGTGGGGATCGGGACGCCGTTCACGGCGAGCAGGAAATCGCCGACCTTGGCGTCGACACCGAGCTGTGAGAGCGGGCCTCGCGCGTCGCTGTCGCCCTGTCCGCCGGTGTAGATCCGGGTGATCCGATACGCGGCCGGGGCGTCGCCGGAGGCGGGAACGAGTTCGTAATCCGCGCCGAGCAGTCCCGCGGGGCGGGCGCGGCCGGCGCTCTCGACATCGCCGGGGCCGGTCACGTAGGCGTGTCCAACGTTGAGTTCGGAGATGAACTCGGCGATGACCCAGTTGACGTCTTCGCGCGTGACGCAATCGGCGAGCATGGCGGCGTACTGGTTTCTCAGCGCCTTCCAGTCGACGCCGTGGAGGGTCGGCTCGTAGAAGAAGTCGCGCTGGAGGCGGAAGACATCGGTGAAGATCTGGTTCCACTCATTTCGAGGGTCGACGGTGGTCCAGAGGTTGTTTGCGGGAACGGTGGAGGACTTGCCGCCACCGGCGACGGGGTCGATGATGGTGATGTTCGAGCCGCCGCGCATGACCATGAGCTTCTTGCGATCTGCCGAGAGCTCAAAGGCGGCGGACCCGCTGGTGATTGTCTTCTCTTCCTTGGCCTCGTCGTTGAGGTCGAACAGGCGGATGGAGGGCTGTTCGGAGTCCGCGCGGCTGCCGGTCTTGGCGTAGATGAGCTTGTTGTCGTCGGTGACCGCCATGCCCCCGTAGGAGCCAGGGGCCATGGGCAGGACGATGGCGCGACGCTCGAAGCCGTCGAGGTCGATCTTGATGGACTTCTTCTCGTCCTTCTTCTCGTCTTCCTTGTCATCGGACTTCTTGTCTTCGGCCCCGGCATCGGGCGACGACTGGCGTGTCGCCGACATCTTGCCGCTCATGTCGCCTGCGGACCAGGACCCCTCGAACGCGCCGTCCTTGACGGTGCCGGTCATGGTTGCGACTTCGCCGTCCGGTGTGACGAAGGTTGCGGAGAGGGAGCCGGACTTCTTGTCGAACGTGCCGCCCGTGATGGGGAGGGTTCCCATCGCGCTCACCATGTTCCCGGTGAGGGAGCCATCGGCAGCGAGCGTGAGGTTCATAGCGAAGGGGATCTGCATCATCTCGCCCTGGGGGCCGGGGGCCTCGGCGGAGCCCTGCCAGGCGCCTGAGATGCCGTCGTCCTTGGACGCGTCGTCCGCGGGCTTGTCTTCCTTCTCTGCGTCGTCCTTCTTGTCGTCCGGCTTCTTTTCGTCCTTCTTTGCTTCCTGCTTGATGGTCTCTTCGTCGCTCTTCACGAGCCACGGGTTCTTGACGTCGGCGCGGAGGGGGACAGCAAGGATCACCTCGGTGGAGGCGTAGATGAAGGTGGTGTCGAGGTCGCTGTAGCGGGGGGACGAGAAGGAACGATTGGACTGCATGAAGAGCCAATCGCCCTTGGCGTCGAAGGTGGGGGTTCCGCAACTGAACTCGCCGCTGGTGACGGCGTGCTTCTCGCCGGAGTCCAGGTTGTAGAGCCAGATGATGCCGTTCTGGTTGCGGTCGTCGGCGCGTTCGTAGGCGAGCCACGCGGAGTCGTGCGACCACGAGACGCTGGGTTGACCGGACCAGGGATCCCTGTCGATCTCCTTGGTCTGACCGCTCTCCAGATTGGTGAGCATGAGCGCGCCGGCCTTGTCGGTGAACGCGATCCACTTGGAGTCGGGTGACCAATGCGGCGAGTAGCGGAAGCCCTCGCCGAGCGAGGTCAGTTTGCGGGGCTCGACCGGCTTGGCGGGGGCAACCGCGTCGTCGGCGGGCGGGGCATCGTCCTTCGTGTCCTTGTCGCCTTCCTTCGCGTCACCGTCCTTCTTGTCGCCTTTCTTTTCGTCCTTCTTCTCGGGCGGCTTCGCATCGGACGGGCGGACCCACAGCTCGTACTCGCCGGACTCGTCGGAGAAGTACGCGATCCACTTTCCGTCGGGAGAGAGAGAGGGGTCGCGCTCATAGATGCCGTCGGTGCGGGTGAGATTGCGGGCGACGCCCTCCTTGGCCGGGAGGGACCAGATGTCGCCTCGAGCCTCAACCGCGACGCGTTTGCCGGAGTGGGAGAGGGACGCGCTGCGTGTGAGCCCGGAGGCGTCGACGGTGCGAGCGCGCAGCGTCGGGCGATCGCCGGGAATCGTGACCTTCACGGCGGTGTCCTTTCCGGTCGCAAGGTCGAGCAGGCGGAGTTCGGCGCCAAGCTGGAAGACAATCTCGCCCTTGCCATTCGAGCCGGGGCCGATGGAGGGCCAGCGGACGTCGAACTCCTTGTGCTGCGTGATCTGGCGGGCGTTGCCGCTGGCGATGTCGAATGCCCAGACGTTGAGGCGATGCTCGGGGCCGCGGTCGGAAAGGAAGTAGACGGTCTTGCCGTCGCCTCCTGGTACCCACATGGGGATGGTGTCCGTGCCTTCCCAGTCGGTGATGCGTCGTGAGGTGTTGTCCTTGAGGTTGAAGAGCCAGATATCGGTCTGCATGCCGCCGCGGTAGCGCTTCCAGGTGCGAGTGTCGATCGAGTGTGGGGTGTAAGCGAGCCACGTTCCATCGGGGCTGATGGAGCCGAATCCGGCGTAGGGCACGGGCAATCGCGTGGGCAGGCCGCCCGTGGAGGGGACGGAGAGGAGCTGGGTCTGTCGGCCGAGGCCTGCGAAGCCGTTGGCGACGAAGAGGAGGGATCCGTCGGGGTTCCAGTCGGCGAGGTTCTCGCCGGTTGGGTGGTGCGTGACGCGACGTGCGGGGGCGCCGGCGAGTGAGTCCTCGAGGTCGACGACGTAGAGGTCGCGACCCCCGTCGTAGTTGCCGACGAAGGCGATGGAGCGGCCGTCGGCCGAGAAGCGCGGGAAGGCCTCCTGTCCGTCGGGGTTGGCGACGGGGCTGGCGAGGCCGCCGGCCTTGGGGACCATCCAGATGTCATTGGCGTACACGAAGCAAATATGTGTCTTGCTGACGTCCGGCCAGCGGAGCATGGAGCCGGCGGGGGTTACGTCGGCATGGGCGGTCGGCGACACGAGTGTCGACACGGCGAGGCCCGCGACCAGCGAGAGAAGAGCGGCGGCGCCACGAGCGAAACGAGCGATCGGCACGGTGAGAACTCCTTGGATACCGGGCGCGGCGGCCACCGCGCCCCATGCGACACCCACGATGGGGGACGAGAGTGTACCGGAAGGTACCTCTCTGGGATTCGGGCTCGTGCCCGTTCAGGTGCGAGGGCCGTGGTCAGCGCGGGGGCGCGGATTCCGGGGCTGCGGAAGGGGGTGGGGGAGTTGGATTCTTGAGTTCCTGGGCGACCATCTCGACGACCTTGTCCAGGATGGCGTTTGGCACGGGAACCGTCAGGTTGTAGTGCGCGACTTTCCATTTGCCGTCGCGTTTGACGGCGACGCCCGAGCCGCGACAGGGCCCCATGTTGGGCGTGTCGAGCACCTCGTCAAACCACGCCACGGACTCGTCCGCGGACGAGTAGGTGTGGCGTTCGACGACTTTGAAGGCCCAGGCGCGGCCGCGGTCGAAATAGGGCTTGGCCCAGGCGCGGAACTCGGGGGCGGTCCAGCGTTCGGTGGCGTCGGTGCCCATGAAGATGGAGGCGTCGTCGGCGAAGAGTGAGAAATAGGCGTTCTCGTCCGCGGCGGCGGCGGCGGCGTGCCAGGCGTCGAGCATCGCGCCGACTTCGGCCTCGGGCGTGATGCCGGCGGCGAGTCGCGTGAGGCGATCGAGGGTGTCGGCGACGATCGCGGGCGTCACTGAGGGGAGCATGTGTCCATCGCCTTCGACGATGGTGAGCGAACAGCGTGCGCCGATGCGTGTGAGTGCGGCGTGCGCAACTTCCGATTCACTGCGCCAGCGCGAATCGCTGGATCCGACGAACATTGCGATCGGGAGGCCGTTGAGCGGTGCGAGTTCGGACTCGTCGGCGGTCTCCGGCGGAAGGCCAGGGAGCACTGCCAGCGCGCGGATGCGATCGGGCCGGGCCATTGCGATGCGGAAGGCGGCCTTGCCACCGTTCTGCACCCCTGCGAGGAGCACCTGGTCCTTATCGAGGCTGAACGACGCGCTCAGGTGTTCGAGGAGGAGGTCGAACTGCGGGAGGCTGAGTTGGGGATTTCCCTCGCCGACGTAGGGCATGGCCACGATGTAGGCGCGATCGACAAGCGCCTGCCCGAAGGTGCGATCCAGAGAGGCGCGAGCAATGTCTTCTGACTGGGTGCCGGGAGGGAGCGCGATAAGGACCTTTGCGGGCTTTGCCGGGTCGTGGTCGGCGGGCATCGACAGAAGAAACGGGACCGATGCGCCATTCTGCCCAGTGGCGACCCGAACCTGCGGAGCGTTCGCTGTTGACGCCGTGACGACGGGCGACGGCTCAGGCTGAGCACATGCGGCGAAGGCAGGGACGATGCTGAAGATCGTTGCAGCGAGCGCTGTTGCTAGGTTCATTGCCTGACTCCTGGCAGCGAGACTTCCGCGTTGTCAGCCAAGAAGGTTTCGGGGTTCGGGTCGCGGCGGCGTCAGTGATATCCCCATGGGCGATCACGGAGGGCATCGGCGGGCTCGCAGCCGGCGCCGACGAGGCCGCAGCCGGCGCAGCCGCCGGTCCAAAGCGTGGTGCGGTCGGGGGAGCCGGCGGTCTCGAAGAAGAAGGGCAGGCGCTTGCGCTGGGTGTTGCCGATCTCGTCGAGCGTGTTGGCGTCGAAGAGGCGTCCGTTGACCATGGTGTACTTGACCGTCTGGGTGTTGCGGATGTCGGCGAGCGGGTCCTTCTCGATGACGATGATGTCGGCGAGCTTGCCGGGCTCGAGGGTGCCGAGGTGCGCATCCATGCCGAGGTAGCGGGCGCCGTGGAGGGTGCTGGAGCGGAGGGCCTCAAGCGGGGACATACCGCCCTGGACCATCATCCAGAGCTCCCACTGGGAGCAGATGCCGACGAGTTGGCCGTGGCCGCCGATCTGGACGGTGCCGCCGTTGTCGATCTGCTGCTTGGTGATGCGGGCGATGAGGAACTGGTTGTACTCTTCGAGGGGGGTCTTCTGGCGGCGACGTGAGCGGGGATCGATGATCGAGCGGGGTGTGAAGGCGGCGACCTTGGGCTGGGCCCAGACGTCGTCGTGCTCGTACCAGTAGTACTCGCCGGAGAGGCCGCCGTAGCCGACGCCGAGCGTGGGGGTGTAGCCGACTTCCGTGTCCTTCCAGAACTGGAGAACGTCTTTGTAAACGATCTCGACGGGGAAGGTGTGCTCAATGCCGGTGTGGCCGTCGGCGATCATGGTGAGATTGTGCATGAACGTGGAGCCGCCCTCGGGGACGACGAGCATGCCGAGTTCGTGGGCGGCCTGGATGACCTGCTGGCGCTGGTCGCGGCGGGGCTGGTTGTAGCTCTTGACGCTGAACGCGCCGGACGCCTGCATGCGCTTGAGGTGGAAGAGAGCGTCGTCGAGCGAGTTGATCTCGGCCTTGAAGGAGCCGGTCGCGCCGTAGAGGATGGTGCCGGTGGAGAAGAGACGCGGTGCGACGATGAGGCCGGCCTTCTGCATCTCCGAGGCGGCGAAGAAGGTGCTGGTGTCGTTGGAGGGATCGTGGATCGTGGTGACACCGAAGGCGAGGTTGCTGTACTGGCCCCAGTTCTGCTGCTGGATCATCTCGTTGGTGCCCAGCGCGCCGTGGGCGTGGGCATCGATGAAGCCGGGGGTGATGGTCATGCCGGCGCAGTCGACCGTGAACGCGTCGCCGGGAACGGGAGTGGACGCGCGGGGGCCGACGGCCTTGATGCGGTTACCTTCAACGATGACCACGCCGTCCGGGATGATCTCCTGGCCGTCGTTGCGCATGGTGAGAACCTTCGCACCGACGAACGCGACCGTGCCCTTGGGGGCGTGGGCGGCTGTCTTGAAGCCGATGTTTACGCCGGTGGCGGGGGGTTCCGGGAGCTTCTCGGGCGCGCCCTCAAGGAACGCGAAGCTGTCTGTCAGCGAGCGCGTGAAGAGCTCGGGGCCGAGTGTCCATGTGAGGGACTTGGAATCAGCGGCGAAGTGGATGTAGGTGCCGGCCTCCTTGGTGGCTTTGGCGATGGGGAGTGACTTGGTGTCGGGGCCGACATCGATGGTGCGACCGGTGTCGACGAAGGGCGTGATGTAGACGTTGAAGCGTTCGACGAAGGCGATCCACTTGCCGTCGGGTGAGACCTCGTACTCGGTGGCCCATGTGCTCTTGTAGTGCGTGCGTTCCTCGGTGCCGTCAAGCTTCATGGAGATGAGCTTGGCGTTGTCTGCCTCTTTGTCGAAGGCGTAGTCGGTGAGGAAGACGCGCTCGCTGGACGCGCCGAAGCGGGGGCGCGTGCCCTTCTTTGTCACGAGAACAGGATCGCTACCGGAGAGATCGACGCGATAGACGCCGGTTTCGCGCGACCAGAGGGGGCTGGTGAGATAGCCGCCGGAGACCTTGCCGAAGACGACCTGCTTGCCGTCGGGCGTGAAGACCGGCTCGACGTAGTGGCCGGGCTGCTTGGTGATCGTGCGGCTGGGACCGCCGGTGATGGGGACGATGCGGATGCTCGCGAGATTGGCATCGTCCCATGCGACATAGACAACGGACTTGCCGTCGCGGGAGAGGGAAGGGAAGTACTCGAACTCCTTATCGCCGGTGAGACGCTTGGGCTCGCCGGGGGCCGCGCCATTTTCGCCAAGGTCGCGGACGTAGATGTGGCCGAGAGCCTGGAAGACGACGCGCTTTCCGTCTGGAGTGACCTGCGGCCAGCGGACCATCTTGGTCTCTACTTCCGCGGGCGCGGGATCGATGGCGGAACGCACGGCCTTCGAGACGGTGCGGGTGTCCTTGACGTGGAAGGGGATGACGGAGGCCTGCTTGGTGCCGAGGTCGAGCTTGCGGATCTTTCCCCGCGACCAGAAGACGATGGACTTGCCATCGGGGGTCCAGTCGAAGACGGGGTAGACGCCGTGGATGGCCCACGACTCCATCATGTCGCGCTCGAGGTCGTCGTAGATGGGGGTGACCGCGCCGGACTCGGTGTCATAAAGGTGGAGGACGGACTTGGCGCGGACGCGCTTCACGAAGGCGATGGTCTTGCCATCGGGCGAGGGCGTCGGGCGGCACGCGCCGCCGGGGCCGCCGATGAGCGTGGTTGTTTCGCCCTTTTCAAGGTCGAGGCGCTGCACGGCGTAGATCTCGCCGTTGGAGTCCTTGTTGTACTCGAAGGAGCCGCCGGGGGTGATGTCCTCGGAGTAGTAGAGGTACTTGCCGTCGGGGGAGAAAATGGGCTCGTTGACGTCCTTCTGGTCGGTGCGCTTGGTGGTGAGTTGCAGGCCGCCGGAGGAGCCGCTGGCGACGTGGAACATCCACATCTCGCCGGAGCCGAGGGAGCGGCGGCTGGTGAAGTGCTTGCGGGCGACAATGAACTGGCCATCGGGAGACCATGCGGGGCCGTTGAAGAGGCGGAAGGATTCTTTGGTGATCTGCTTTGGTGAGGAGCCGTCGGCGTTCATGACCCAGATGTTGTCGCCGCCTTTGTCTCCGTCGCCGGTGCGGTCGGAGGTGAAGGCGATGGACTTGCCGTCGGGTGAGAAGCGGGGCTGCATGTCCCAGGCGAGGCCGCCGGTGAGTTTGGTGGCTTCGCCACCGGCGAGCGGGATGGTGTAGATGTCGCCGAGGAGGTCGAAGACGATGATCGAGCCATCCGGGGAGACGTCCAGGGAGATCCAGGTGCCCTCATCGACGTCGATGGTCTGCTCGAAGGTGGGGTAGGGGGGCTTGTCGACGTTCCACTTGGGTTTGTCTTCTTTTTTCTCCGCTGCGGGCGTCTCGGGCTGGGCAGTGGGGTCTGCTGCCGGGTCGGTCGCGGGGCCGGGCGGCGGCGCGGCCTGCTGGGCTGCGGAAGAGAGGGCGATCGAGGCGAGAAGGACGGCGGGGGCGAGGCGGTCGAGCGACATCACAATCTCCGCGAGAGAATCCGAGACGGCCCCGGCCGGTCGAAGTCCGGCGGGGCAGGGGTGGGTCAAGAGTTTAGGGAAGTTAGAGCGGGGAGGTTGCGTCCCGGGATTGGTCGAACCGGGCACGAATGGCCGACGTTTCACTTGCGAGCCGCTCGCAATGCGCAGGAGGAGCCGATGGCAGACGCCTCCGGGGGCAGATCGGGACCACATACAACGTTGGTGGTGGTTGTGCTCGCGGGGATCCTCGCGGCGTACGGGCTGTGGGAACTGGTGGCGCTCTACTCGGGGCCCGCGCCGTTCCGGCAGATGTACGACGAGGCGTCGGGTCAGCAGGACCAGGAGGTCACGCGGCGGCTGCTGGTCGTGCTGATTCTGGTTCCGATCGCGATCGTCGCGATGGGCGCGGGACTGGCCGGCAAGCGCATCGTGCTGCATCCCAAAAAGTCGCTGCGCGCGCTCGGGCTGATTTTCTTGTTGAACGGCGTGCACGCGTGCGGGATGTGCGGCTCGCTGCCGTACGGGTTCGGCAGCAGCTACCAGCATGCGAGCGCGGAGCAGATGCGGCATCTGGACTTCACGCGGTACACGACGTTTGTGTCGCTGGGTCTGGCGCTGGTCGCGTTTGTGTTTTCGGCGGGGCCGCGGAGGCGGGGTGTGGCGGAGGCGGATGGGCTGCTGGGGTGAGGCACCACATGACAAACCGGCTTGTTCGCCGTTGCTGGATCGTGTTCGGGGTGCTCACGGCTCTCTCCGTGCTGACTTCCGACGGCTCTCTCGTCGGGCGCACGGTCGGGCGTGCCGTGCGCTCCAGCATCGGGTGGAACGCGCCGTCCTCACATTCCGTGAGGTCTGAGACGTACCAATGGGAGGGACCGCGGCCGGACACACTCAGCGTTGACGGCTACACCGTTGT
>CAZPPG010000041.1:0-31762 GCA_964588385.1 uncultured Phycisphaeraceae bacterium | reverse complement strand
CTCGCGACCAACGCCCGCCCCTACCGCGGCAAGCTGGGCGCTGCTGACGCCGACCTTGTCGACACCGCCTATCGCGTCATCGCAGACCACATCCGCACGCTCACCTTCGCCATCACCGATGGCGCGACGCCCTCCAACGAAGGCCGCGGCTATGTCCTCCGCCGCATCCTTCGCCGCGCCGTCCGCTACGGTCGCCAGAAACTCAACGCCAAGGCCGGCTTCTTCGCGCAGCTCGTCCCCATCGTCGTGCAGCACTTCGGCGACGCCTTTCCCGAGCTCCGCAAGGACCCGCGCCGCGTTCAGAACATCATCCTCGAAGAGGAAGAGTCGTTCGGAAGGACGCTCGATCGCGGCATCAAGCTCTTCGACGAAGCGTCCGCACGCTCAGGCGACAAGGTCGTCTCCGGTGAAGACGCCTTCCAGCTCTACGACACCTACGGCTTCCCCATCGACCTCACGCTGCAGATGGCTGAGGAACGCGGTCTGAAGGTCGACATTGCCGGCTATGAGAAGCTCATGGCCGAGCAGAAGGAACGCTCCCGCGCCGGCTCAAAGGACACCGCATCGACCGGCATCGCGCTCGACGGCGACGCCGTCGCGCGGCTGGGCAAGATGAACGTCGATCCCACCGACGACACCGACAAGTTCCACGGCCGCGACGTCAAGGGACGCGTGCTCGCGATCTGGAACGGCCACAACTTCGACCAGCACGTCTCCGCCGGCTCCGCGCTCAACAAGCGCATCGGCATCATCGTCGATCGCACCTGTTTCTACGCGGAAATGGGCGGCCAGGTCGCCGACCACGGACGCATCAATGTCTCCCGCGAATCGCGTGAGAGCGCCCGCGACAACCACGACGGCGGCGATTTCCGCGTCGAAGACGTCAAGTCCTTTGGCGGCTACGTCCTCCACATCGGTCTCATTGTCAAGGGTGAGATCCGCGTCGGCGACGACGTCATCCTCCATCTCGACCACAACCGCCGCAAGGCCGTCGCCTCCAACCACACCGCGACGCACCTCCTGAACTTCGGCCTGCGGGCAGCCCTGGGCGAGCACGTCGACCAGAAGGGCTCACAGGTCGAACCCGAGCGCTTCCGGTTCGACTTCTCCAACAACGGGCCAGTCGAGCCCGCTCACATCGCCGTCGTTGAAGAGACAGTCCGCCACCAGATCGCGCAGAACCTCACCGTCTACGCCGACATCGCGCCCCTCTTCGTCAGCAAGCAGATCAACGGCCTCCGCGCCGTCTTCGGAGAGACCTACCCCGACCCTGTCCGCGTCGTCTCCATCGGCCAGCCCGTCACCGAGCTGCTCGAAAGCCCCACCAGCCCCGCGTGGCGTGAGCTCTCCGTCGAGTTCTGCGGCGGCACGCACGTCGGCACCACATCCGAGATCGGCGCCTTCGCCCTCGTCTCCGAGACCGGCGTTGCCAAGGGGATCCGCCGCATCGAGGCCCTCACGGGTGTCCCCGCCGAAGCCGCCATCAAGGCCGCGGACGAACTCGAACGGCGCATCGCAAGCGCCGGCTCGATCGCGGACGACCAGCTCGCCGCCGTCGCCATCGAGATCAGCAACGAGATCGATCAGTTGACGATGCCGCTCACGCGCAAGCACGCGCTCCGTGCCAAGCTCACCGATCTTCAGGAGCGTGTGAAGGCCGCCCAGAAGCGGGCCGCCTCCGCCAGCCGCGAGAAGGCCGAGCAGATGGCCCGCCAGATCGCCGATGCCGCCGCCTCTTCGATGGAGGACTTTGTCATTTCGACGATCGAGGCGGGCTCCGACCGCGCCGCCCTTCAGGCCGCCGTGAACGTCATCCAGCAGAAGGCCGGCCGGGCCGCCGTCCTCCTCCTTTCTCCGGACGAGGTCGAGGGCAAGGTCTCCATCGTCGCCGCCGTCCCCAAAGCCCTGATCGACCGCGGGCTCAAGGCCGGCGACTGGGTCCGCGAGACGGCCGCCGCCTGCGGCGGTAAGGGCGGAGGCAAGCCCGACTCGGCACAAGGTGCCGGTTCCGACCTTTCTAAGCTGAAGGATGCTTCCAAGGCCGCCCGAACCTACGCCGCCCGTGCGCTGAACGGCGGCTGAAAGCCCACATGCCCCGCGATCCGGATCCAAAGCCAACTGATTCCAAACCCCTTGATCACAAGGACTTCGACGAGCAATCCGATCCCGCCGAGGGCACGCCCGCCGAAACTCCCAGCGGCCCCTTCGCCCCGCCCCCTATGCCCGATGTGCTCCGTCGCGCCAGCCCTCAGGAGCCGTCGAGGCCTATCGGCCCGCTCCCAAAGACCTCCGCGATCCAGTCCGGCCGGGTCTTCGCCATCGGAATGGACTTTGTCTACGGGGTCGTCGGGTGCGCGGCCCTCGGATGGGGCCTTGACTGGTGGTTCAAGACCGGCCCCCGCTGGCTCCTGATCGGTGCCGGCATCGGAATCGTCGTCGCCATGTACCGGTTCATCCGCGAGGGGCTCAGGATCTCTCGGGGGGGCGGCAATCCGCGACCCTGAACCACGCCCACGGCCCCGCCTCCGAGCCCGTTCGACCGGAACCTCAAATCCAAGTGAGTGAACACTCGCCGGACGAAGGTCCCTTCGCTATTGTTTCGCCCCCTGTCCGACCCCGGCCCGGCTTGCCCTCCAACACGCCCGGCCCAGGACCACGCTCGCATGTCGTTTATGGTTGCACAACCCGCAATCCGGCTTCCGGTTCCGACCCTCGCTGTGGGGGCGATCTGCCCCGCGCTGGTCGTCGGGGGCTTCACGACGGCGCTCTGGTGGAGCGGCTCAGAGGAGGCCGGCATCGCCGCCCTCTTGGGTGCGGTCGTCTCGGTTCTGGTCGCGATCGGGTGGGTCGTTGCGATGAGCATCCTGCCCGCCCGCCCCGCCGCCCGCTGGTCGCTGGTGCTCGTGCTGTCTTCCTCGGCCCGCATGATGATTTCTCTGGTCGTCGCCTTGGGCGTCTACTTGGCGTTCCAACCCCTGAAGGCCCCCTTCTGGGCCTCGTTCCTCGCGGCCTCTCTGGCCACCCTCGCGGTTGAAACCATGGTCTCGCTCTCCGCTCTCAAACGTGCCGCCGCCGGCGCAGGCACGGAGGACTCCGTCCGATGAACTTCCCGATCGCCAGCATGCTGACGCTCGCCGCGGACAACCCCGTTGATCACGTGGTGAACCACCCGTTCATCACCAACGCGGATGGCTGGTGGCTCTGGTCCTCGCACGTGGGCATGCTCGTGCTCTCGGGCCTGATCATGCTCATCGTCGGCCCCATGGTCGCCAAGCGCATCGCCACCGGACCCGAGGCCGAGGGCACCGAACGCTACCTCACCAAGGGCAAGTTCGCCCAGACCATCGAGGTCATCTGCCTCTACTTGCGCGAGAAGGCCGTCCGCCCGCTCCTCCACGATCGCACCGATCGCTTCATGCCCTTCCTCTGGACCGTCTTCTTCTTCATCCTCATCAACAACCTGCTGGGGCTCATCCCCATCATGGACATCCTCTTCCTGATCAACAGCGACTGGAAGGCCGAGCACCGCGTCCCCATCGGCGGCACCGCCACCGGCAACATCGCCGTCACCGCCGTCCTCGCCTTCATCTCCTTCATCGTCATCAACGCCGCGGGAGTCAAGGAACTCGGCCTCGGGGGCTACCTCAAGCATCTCACGGGCGGCGCGCCGGCCTTCATCTGGCCGATTCTCGTCCCCGTTGAGATCATGGGCACCTTCATCAAGCCCGTCGCGCTGGCCATCCGACTCTTCGCGAACATGACCGCCGGCCACGTCCTCCTGGCCACGCTCTTCATGTTCGTCGGCATGTCGCTCTCCGCCGGCCTTGCCGTCGGCGCGCCCGTCACCTTCGTCTCCTGCCTCGGCGCCATCGCCATCATGTTCCTCGAACTCTTCGTCGCCTTCCTCCAGGCCTTCGTCTTCATGTTCCTGACCACCGTCTTCATCTCCCAGCTCTCCCACCACGGCGACCACGATCACGGGCACGAGCATGGGCACGATCACGATCACAACCACGCGCACGGGGGGCACCCGCACCCCGCGCACTGACGCGAACCACAGACCTGCCCACAACGGGGAAGGGCACAGGTCGAACGCAACTCCCCGCCCCGCGGATACCCCCCGCGGCGCTCTTCCCCGGGAACCTCAGACACACGTTTCAGAAAGGCACTCGACCAATGAAGACCATGATCAAGAACGTTCTCGTTGCTTCCGGCACCGTCGCCCTCTTCGGCACCGCCGCCCACGCCCAGGCCGCGCCCGTTGAGAACATCGGCAAGGGCCTCGCCGCCATCGGCGCCGGCCTCGCCGTCGTCGGCGGCGGCATCGGCATCGGCCTCATCGGCAAGGGCGCCGTTGAGTCCATCGCCCGCCAGCCCGAGGCCGCCGGCCCCATCGGCACCAACATGATCCTCACCGCGGCCCTCGTCGAAGGTGCGACCCTCTTCGCCGTCGTCGTCGGTCTGCTCGCCGCCCTCTGATCGGCGTTGAGTTCACGATCCCCCGCCCCGACGTCGAAGGATGTCCGGGCGGCTTTGAATGCCCCGCACGGGGCAGGCCATGGCTCATACCTCCCACGGAGACTGCTCCGATGTCGCACTGCTTCCGTCTTCTCGTTGCGTTGGCCCTTCTTGCATTCACGCCCCTCGCGATGAACGCGAGCGTCGCCCACGCCGCCCCCGAAACGGCCCACGCCGACGGCGACCACGCGGCTGGCGACCATGCCCACGAGAAGGGCGGCGTCGTTCCCACGGTCAAGCAAGCGATCGCCCCCGCGCTCGCCACGCTCATCGTCTTCGTGATCGTCCTCTTCGTGCTCTCAAGCCAGGTGTGGCCGAAGGTCGCCAAGGGCCTCGCCGATCGCGAGGCCAAGATCCGTGCCGAGATCAAGAACGCCGAGGACGCCCGCAGGCAGGCCAAGGAGGCACTCGAGCAGTACCAGCAGAATCTCGCCGAGGCCCGCGCCGAGGCCAACAAGATGATCGAGCAGGCCCGCGCCCAGCAGCAGGCCCTCTCGAACGAGCTCAAGGCCAAGGCCGACGTCGAGCTCGGCGCCATGCGCGAGAAGGCCATGAAGGACATCGACGCCGCGAAGCGCGCCGCCCTCGCCGAGATCTATACGGAGTCAACCGCCCTCGCCACCACGATGGCCGGCAAGATCCTGCGTCGCGAGCTTGGCGCTTCGGACAACCAGCGTCTCGTCGACGAGTCTCTCGCCGAGCTTGGCCGCTCCCGCAACTGACCGCGCTTGGTGGCACCGCTCATCCCGAGCGGTGTGGTTCGAGTCCTCACTGTCCACGCCCGACGGAGCGCCCCATGCCCCTCATCGAATCCCAACCCGACGCACTCGCCCACACCTACGCCCGCTCCCTCTTCGAGCTCGTCGATTCCAAGGGCGGCCGCAGCGCGATCGAGACTATCCTCGGACAGCTTGAGGACATCCTCGAACTCGCCCGCAATGACGCCCGCTTCAACGAGTTTCTGGCCTCCCGCATCGTCCCCTCCGGCCAGCGCTCCGCCTCGATCCAGCAGATCTTCGCCAACCGCGCCGACCCGCTGGTCGTCAACTTCCTCCGCGTCGTCAACGACAAGGGCCGTCTCTCCCACCTTCCGGCCATCGTCGCCGCATTCGATGCACTCGCCCAGGAGAAGTTCGGTCGCGTCGAGGTCGACGTCTTCACGGCCGAGCCCCTGACCGCCGAGGGCCTGTCCACCATCAAGAACAAGCTCGCATCCTCCCTCGGCAAGGACATCGTCCTTCATCCCTACACCGACGCAAGCATGATCGGCGGCGTGAAGTTCCGCATCGGCGACCAGTTGGTCGATGCCTCCATCGCCACCCAGCTTCGCCACATGCGCGACAAGCTCGACGGCCAGGGCGCATCCCACCTGCGTGCCCGCGCCAAGAACGCCCTCGGCGAGTGATCCCCGCGGTCCAATCAATACGAGGCGTTCGCTCCTGGGGATCGCCGCACAACTGTCGCGCCATGCCATCGTCGCGCGCCGCCGCGTCTTGGCCGCATAGCATCGCCCTTCGCCCCAAACGGACGGTGCACCGACGATGCAGGGAAGTGATCCAGCACATCTGAACCGCCCCGGGCTCTCGGACGACTCCTCCCCCGACGGAGGCGGTGCCATCGCCCCCGCGCCGCCCGGCTCGCTCCTCCCCGACCCCACGCAGGTCGAAGAGTCCCAGCCGTCGCCCGTCCCCCCGCTCCCCGCTCGCCCCTCTCGACTCGGCGTCCTCCGGCACCATCACTACCGCACTATCTTCATCGCCGCCTTCGGCTCGTACCTCGGTAGCTGGTTTGAGTTTGTCGCTATCCGCTGGATCGTCTCGCAGCAGACCAAGTCCGAAGCGTGGATGGGATACCTCGCCGCCGCACAACTCGGCCCCACGCTCATCCTCGGCATGTTCGGCGGCCTCGTCGCCGACAGCGTGAACCGCAAGACCCTTATCGTCGTCACACAGGTCTTCATGATGCTGATCGCGCTGGCAATGGCCGCCGCGGCATACTTCGGCTTCGCGACGCCGCGGGTCCTGCTGGCCCTCATGCTCGCCCACGGCATCGCCGTCGCCTTCAACATGCCCGCGTGGCAGGTGCTCACACCGCGCCTCGTGCCCCGCGAAGAGCTGTCCAAGGCGATCACGCTGAACGGCATCTCCTTCAACGCCGCCCGCGTCATCGGCCCCGCAACCGGAGGGCTCATCATGAAGGCCTTTCAGAGCGCCGCCCCCGTCGCCATCGCCGGCTCCGCGATTGTCGCGGCGGACGCTGTGAGCACCGCCGGAGGCATCGATGGGGGCGCCATTGTCCAAGGTGGCGAGGTCATCAGCCGCGGCGCGTCAGCGCTCCTGTTCTTCAACGCCATCACGTTCATCGGCGTCCTCTTGGCTGTGCTTTCGACGCCCGACGCGCCAGCGCCCGCTGACCTGCGCGGCGCGTGGAAGGCGCCCGGTATCGCGTGGGCACGCACGCGCGAGGCCCTCTCGTGGACCTGGAACCACAAGGGGCCCCGCGCGGTCCTGATCGCGGTCGTGATCTTCGCCGTGCTCGCCACGCCGATCATGCAGCTCATGCCCCTCATGGTCTCCGAGGTGTATGGACGCCAAGAAGACACGTTCGGCACCCTCCTGGCCCTCATGGGATGCGGCGCGGTCGCGGGCGGCTTCGCCATGAAGCTCGTCCCCAAGTGGTACCCGATGCACCACTTCATCCCGCTGAGCATCCTCGGCGCCGGCATCACGATCATCGCCTTCTCGCTCACCAACACCCCGCGCCTGGGCATCCCCCTCATGTTCGTCATCGGCGTCTTCTGGATGTGGGGCTTCAACTCGTGCGCCGTCGCCATCCAGCACCTTGTCGCCGAAGAGATGCGCGGGCGCGTCTCAGCCGTCGTCAACAGCATCGCGCTCGGACTCATGCCGGTCGGCACGTGGGTCGCGAGCGCACTCGGCCACGGTGCCGAGCACGGCCTGAAATCCGTGCGCCCGGAGTGGGTCCACCACGGCTCGGCCACGCAACTCGGACTGGCCAGCGTCTCCGCCGTCCTTGTCGTCGCGGCCGTGGTCATGCTCATCTGGCGCACACCCGAAGTCGACGGCCTCCACCCCGGACAGCCAGGTTATGACAAGAGACCCGGCCTCTGGCGCGGCATCACCGCCTCGGCACATCGACCCAGAAAGTAGAATGCCCTGCCGTCGACATCCGTCCGGTGCCGAGCGACCCTGCACGCGGCCCGCTTTTTCTCGTCCGCCTCAGAAGGGCACCTTGCTCTCGCAACGCTCGGGCCGCCGGTTCTCCGGGTCGATGAAGGCCAGGAGCTTGGCGTGGAGAAGCATGCGCGGCGAGGACGCGTAGCCGTCGCCGTACAGCGTGTCCCCGACGATGGGACAGCCAAGCCCCCCCTTGCCTCCGGGGGCGCGGGCATAGGCCGCGTGCACGCGAAGCTGGTGCGTGCGCCCCGTGATCGGTTCGAAGTGAATGCGTGTCCGCGGACCCGTGGCGGGGCTGCCATCCGTGCCCGGCACGCCCGGCTCTCTCTTCATCACGCGCCAGCGCGTCACGGCCTCGCGCCCGTGTTCCCAGTCCACCATCTGCCAGGGGCGTCGATCAATGTCCGGACGCATCGGGAGCGAGATCGTCCCCGCTTCCCCCTCCACCTCTCCCATGAGAACGGCCTCGTACGCCTTCGTTACCGCACGCGCCTCAAACTGCCTCGACAGGTGCCGATGCGCATCCGGATCCCGAGCCAGCACCATCAGCCCGCTCGTCTCCATATCCAGGCGGTGAACGACAAAGGGACCGCTCGCCTGCGGCACGAGCACCTTCGCCCGACGGGCCACGCAATCCTGGTTCTGCTCCCCCTTGCCCGGCACCGACAGCATCCCCGCGGGCTTGTCGACCACCACAAACCGCTTGGAGAGCAGCACCAACTTGAGTTCGCCCGAATCCGAGCCGGGGCCGGGAGAAGGGGTGGCCGGGGGTGTGGGCGGTTGGATAGCCATAGGCGTCCGCGCTGGAGAGTCGGCACTGAACGTCGCTCCTGGGGTCACACCCGGCTCGCCGGGTCGCGCTAACCTTCGGATTGACGCGCTCAATCTACGCATCCTCCGGCTTCAACGCCAGTTGCCGGGATCAGCGAGGTATCCGCCGCATGAGTCGCCCGAGTCTGATCCGTGCCGTTTCGGTCGTTGTCGCCGTGGGTTCGCTCTGCACCGTCACTCAAGCCCAGGCCGCCGGCGCACCCGCGGATTGGGCCGCCGAAGAGGCCCCGATCCTCACCGGCCACGTGCGACTGACCAGCCCGGACCGCTTCACAAAGGCAGGTGAGGCATATTTCAGCCCCGATGGTCAGTGGATCATCTTTCAAGCGGTCGAAGTCGGCCAGCCCGCCAGTTCCCCCTACGGGATGTACGCCGCGAAGCTGGTCCGGACCGTGGTCGACGTGGCCACCGGCCAGCCGGGAGGCGACGTCACGGGCATCGAGGAGCCCATCCTGCTCAGCCCGCCGGGTTCCGCAAACACCTGCGGCTGGTTCCACCCGACGGACCCGACGCGTGTGATGTTCGGCTCAACGGTCACCACCCCAAAGAGCGAGGAGACCCCAGGCTTCAAGGTCGGCACGAGCCGCTACGTCTGGGCCTTCCCTGCGGAGATGGAGGTTTGCACGCGCACGATCCCCGGGCGTTGGATCGAGAAGAACGGGGGTTGGCCGGGTGAGAACGCGACGGTGGACTGGGACGTGCCCGTCCCGATGTTTGAACGCGACGGGTACGACGCGGAATGCACGTGGTCGCCGGATGGACGCCATGTGCTGTACGCCCATGTGGAGCCGGGCACACCCGACGAGAACGGCGTGCTGCCTCCAGCCGATGCGGACATCTGGGTATACGACACCAAGTCCGGGACGCAGACGCCCCTTGTGGCCGAGCCGGGGTACGACGGCGGTCCGTTCTTCTCCGCCGACGGAAGGTGGATCTGCTACCGCTCAGACCGCGCCCGCGACGACCATCTCCAGATCTACACCGCGGAACTCGTGTTTGATGCCCAAGGCGCCATCACCGGCATCTCGCGTGAGATCGCGCTGACCGCCAACGACGACGTGAACTGGTGCCCATACTGGCACCCGAACGGCCGCTTTCTGCTGTACGCAACCAGCGAGCTGGGGCACGACAACTATGAGGTCTTCGCGATCGACGCGGATCCCGACGTGTCGATCGAGAGCCGCCGCAGGATTCCCGTTACCATGGCCCGCGGCGCGGACGTGCTGCCCGCCTTTGACGCCTCTGGAAAGTGGATGATGTGGACGAGCCGGCGCATCGGCACGGGCGCGGCTGAAGGCACGGGCTCCTCCCAGCTGTGGATCGCCCGTTTCAACGCCGCCGCGCTGGAGCAGAAGCTGATGATGCCGGAGCCCGGAACGCCGGTCTCCAACTGAATCGCAAGAACTGAGGATCGGCGCGGAGCCCGGCAATGTTGCCGGCATGTCGGAGCGGGGTGCATGTTCGAGCCGGATGACTTCGGAATGTCCGCTGCCGCCACACTGGCGCACGTGGCCGATCCCACGCCAAGCCGGCACCATGTGCCGTTCTGGAAATCGTGGGTTCGCGCGATCGCCGCCGAGGATCCACGCCTGACGCACGTGACCGGTCCGGACCCCGACCCGGCGGACGCCTCCGCAACCCACCAGTTCATCAGCCACCGGCATGTCAGGATCGGCTGTCGACTCATGGAGCCGCAGGGTCCGCGCGGACACGTGAGGGCAGGACTTGTCGCGCTGCACGGCTATGACCATCCGGTCCCGCTCTCCCAGGAGGAACAGCGATGGTCGGATCTGGCCTCGCGCGGCGTGTCGGTGCTGGCGATCCGCGTTCGCGGCTATCCGGGCTCACTCGTCGATACCGGCGACTGGACCTTGCCATCCTGGGTCACCCGCGGGCTCGACGTGCCGGTCACGCCCACGGGGCCGGATGGACTGGACACGACGAACACGGACCTCATGGCGTGGTCGCTCGCGCTCGCTGTGGCGGACGTGGTCAACGCGTGCCGCGCGATGGTGCGGAAGCTTGGACCAGGCGTGCCCATCTACATGCAGGGCGAGTCGTTCGGCGCGGCGCTCGCCGTGATCGCCGCTTCGCTCTCCGCGCAGCATCCGGAGCTGGGCTTCGCCGTCGACCGGCTGCAGATCGGGCTGCCGACGCTGGGGGACTGGAAGTGGCGCCTCGCCGATGAACGGGCACGCCGCGTCGGCGGCACGCAACGCGAGATCGTCGAGCTGCTCACGCGCGAGGCCACCCGATCGGAGGAACTCATCCAGCGCCTGCGCGTCTGCGACACCGCGATCCACGCCCAGCGTGTCCGCTGCCCGGTGCTGTGCAAGCTCGCACTGCGGGATGAGATCGTGCCCGCGCCGGCGGCCGCCGCGGTCTTCAACGCGCTCTACACCGCCCCCGGGCGCAAGTGGCGGTTCGTAACGCCCTACGGACACTTCGACGGCGGGATCAAGAACGCGCGAAGGCACGCGCTCTTTGATCGCTGCGCGATCGACTTCCTTGACCCGCTGCTCCAACCAGTTGAATCCATGCTCCGCTGGCAACCCCTGCTGGCCCAGGGGGAGCGTCTCCCTGACTCCGCGCCCCCCTGACTCCGCGCCCCACCCTCCCTTGGCTTCATGTCCCCTGCCCCGCACCTCTTGCGTTCCACCTATTCTCTCGCATGACCCAGTCGCTCCGAACACTGCTCGCCGGACTCATCGACTACGCCGGGCTGTTTCCCCCGACCAAGCTCGACATGGGGCTCGCTGTAGAGCAGTACGCCCGCTACATCCGGGGCGAGCATGAGTTCGCCCTCGGACGATTCATCTGCCCCGTATCGCGGCTTGAAGAGATGTCTCGCGCCGCCTCCGCACTCATGCCCGGCACCTTCGCCACCAGCGGCTATCGCGAGTACGCCGAGACCTCACGCCCTTGGTCGATCTCGGCGATTCTCGACGGCCAGTTGCCCGACGCGTTCGAGGAATCCCTCGACGAGATCGACGCCTTCAACGAGCACCACTCGGCCGAAGAGCACGGACTTGCAAAGATCGACATGATCGAGTTGAAGGTCACGCGCCCGGACGCGATCGACGAAGCACTCGATGAGTTGCCCGAAGACATCTTCCCCTTCTTCGAGTTCGACATCACGAACGATTGCCGCGGATTCGTGGCGGCCCTCGCGGGAAACGCCGACTCCGGCGGGGCCGGAGCGAAGCTGCGCTGCGGCGGAATCAAGCCCGACATGATCCCAGCGCCCGATCTGGTTGCCGATGCGGTTTTTGCGCTCGCGGCGGCGGACGTGCCGTTCAAGGCGACCGCAGGCCTGCACCACCCCTGCCGCGCCGTGCAGAACCTCACGTACGAGCCCAATCCTCCACGAGCAATGATGCACGGATTCATCAATGTCTTCATCTGCGCGGCGCTCGCCAAAGCGCGTCGGCTGGACCGACCGACGCTCCTCCGCGTGCTGAGCGAAGAGGACGCAAAGGCCTTTTCGTTCACCGAGCAGGGCGTCTCGTGGCGAGACCTGTCGATCGACACCGCGTCCCTTGCAAAGGTGCGCGAGACTTTCGCCCTCTCCTATGGCTCCTGCTCGTTTGACGAGCCCATCGAGGACCTTGCCAAGCTCGGGCTTATGTAAGTATGCTCCGCGGACTATGAAGCTGCTGATCGTCATCGGAATCGTGACCATCCTGCTGGGCGTGGTCGCGTTCTTCTACCTTCGTGGGCGACGGAAGCCGGGCGGCATCCGCTCGATCGCGATCTTTCGTAGGTCGCACCTGCCGCTGACCGAGCCGCGCGTGAAGGCGCTGGTCGAGCGGGCGCTGGGTGACCAGCCGGAGATCTTGATGCTGCCCGTGCCCCCGAGGGATGACGGCGCGCAGCTCTTCGCGTTCGTAAGGGGCGACCTGGCCTTCGGCGTGATCAGCGTGCCCAAGCCGTACGTGAACCCCGCGGCCCACGAGCAGATCCGGGCGACACTGACGGACGAGGCCATTCTCCTGGGTATGACCGAGCATCGCGCCTGGCTCTCCGTCGATCACATGCGCGGCTCCGCAGACCTTGCCGAGATCAACTCGATCATCGCGCGCGTCGTGGCGGAGTTCGTCGACGACGACGCCACGCTCCTCTACGACGTCAAGCACCAGCGCGTCGCCAAGATAGACCACACGACACGAAACGTGCTGCGCGGACCCGCGCCCATGCTCGTGTTCGGTGCGGACGACATCACCGTGGGGATGCGACCGGACGACGCGGCCCTCGCGGCCGCCAAGCAGAAGGCCCAGCAGCAGTGGCCGCAGTTCCTGATCGCGTGGCACAACCGTGCGCCGGATGAGCTCTTCTCCGTCAAGGGCCCCTTCGTCGACGGCAAGCGCGTTGAGCACATGTGGGTCACGGTCGAACACGCCGACGAACAAGGCGTGCGCGGCACGCTCGGCAGCGAGCCGACACAGGTCCGGAACATCAAGGAAGGCGATCCGGCCGCGGTATCGCTCGCCGACATGGAAGACTGGATCATCGCGGATCCCAGCCGCACGTTCCGTGGTGGATTCAGCGTGGGAACGATGCTCGGGCAGAAGATGGGCTGATGGCGAGGCATCAAAGCGACGTCCCACCGGAAATCGCCCAGCCCGCTTTACCAGCAAGCTGTCAGGCAGGCCGCTCATCGCCCACCCTCACATCCACAACGGAGCATCGCAATGGAGCCATGGATGATCGCAGCGCTCGGCGGCACACTCGCGATTGTGTCGGTCCTCATCTTGGCACTCGTGGCGACCACATCGCCCGGAATGCGCCAGGCGACCGACGACGCGGGATGGAAGGTCGAGTGCGGGAAGTGCCACGCGGTGTCCGGCGCGGGCCACGCGGGGATGGTGCGAATCGGCGCAGCATCCGTGGGCAAGCGGACACTGCTGAAGTGCCCGGCGTGCCGGAAACGCTCCATGATGCGGGTCTTCAACGACAGGGAACGCCGCTGAAGGCGGCTCTCAACCTGTCGACTGCATCGCCGCTGCAATCGCGTTGATACTCGCATAGATCGCCTGCTGCAGCGACTCTCGTTCCGTCGGGTCGGTCTCCGCCCGTGCCCGCTTGAGCAGTTCGACCTGCGCAAGATTCAGGGCGTCGGTCCACGGGTTTCTCGCCTCGATTGCGCGGGCGATCACCGGCTCGCGCTCCAGCAGCGATGTCTGCCCCGTGATGCGGAGTATCGCCCGCTTGGCCGCCTCAAAGTCCCGTGCCAGCAGCTCATGCATCGCTTGGCCGTGCTCGTGCTCCAGCGCGTAGAACCGGGCCGTCTCCAGCCGCGCCCGCGCCATCTCGCGCTGCGCGTTGTCGATGACGGTCTCGAAGAACGTCCAGCGCGTGTACGCCTCGCGGCACCAATCCAACTCGCGCTCATCGAGCGAACCAAGCGCCGCGCCCAGGCCGTACCACGACGGCGCAAGGTACCGCATCTGAATCCACGAGAAGACCCAAGGGATCGCCCGCAGCGTGTCAAACGTCAGATCGCCTCCGGCACGCGCCACGGGGCGCGACGCGATCGGCAGCCCGCCGATGTGGCCCACGGGGCTCACGCCCGTGAACCACGGCCAGAATCGTGGATCATCGATCAGCTCGCGATACGCCGCCATGGAGCGCTCGGCCATGCGCCCGGTATGCTGCTCCGCGTCCGCGGGCTTGGTTCGCGTCGCGCGCGGCCCCACCACGCCCCCCTGCTGCGCGGAGACGATCATCGCGCTCACGATCTGCTCGAGGTGCCGCTTGGCGATGGCGGAGACACCGTAGCGGAACGAGATGACCTCGCCCTGCTCGGTGAAGCGGATCCGCCCATTATGCGCCGGCAGCGGCATGGAGAGGATGGCCCGGTTGGCCCGCCCGCCTCCCCGACCCACCGTGCCGCCCCTCCCGTGAAAGAGCCGAAACTCGACGCCGCGATCGGCGCAGATCGTCCCGATCGCCTCCTGCGCCTCGCGGAGCGCCACGTTCGCCATCAGGAAGCCGCCGTCCTTGTTTGAGTCCGAGTAACCGAGCATGACCTCAATGAACGGACCGCAGAGGCCAGCCTCGCCCCTCCCACGAGCCCGCAGATGCTGCATGAACACCGGCTCGTCAAAGAGCGACCGGAGCAGCGCCGGCCCGCGTTTCAGATCGTCGATTGTCTCCAGCAGCGGAACCACGTCCAGATCGGTAGCGAGCACGGACGTGCCATCCGCCGCGGCGACCACACGCGCAAGCCCAACCTCCTTCATCAGCAGCAGCACCTCAAGCAGGTCGCTCTGCTCATGCGTCATCGAAACGATGTACGCACGGATCGAGTCCGGCTCGATCGCCCTCGCCTCCGCGACCACCCGCAACACGTCGAGAACCTCGGCCGTCTCCGGCGTGACATCGGCCCGCGCGGGCAGAAGGGGCCGCGGCCCGGACAGCTCCCGGCGCAGAATCGCGAGCCGCTCGGGCTCCGACAGCGACGCGTACGAATCGTGAACGCCGCTGAGGCGAAGCAACTCCGCAACGGCCCGCTCGTGAACCGTCGAATGCTGGCGGATGTCCAGCGTCGCCATGTGCAGACCGAACACGCGGACGCGATGAATGAGGTGCGCAACGTGCCCCTCGTCGGCCCACCCGTGCAACCCCACCGATCGAAGGCACGACGCGACCTGCTCAAGATCCCTCAGCAGATCCGCTGCGCTATACGTGGGGTCACGACGCAGCCGCGTCTGCATCTGGAGCACGCGCAGCCGGAACGGCTCGTGCTTGGCGTGCGCGACCAGTTCCTGATCCGACGCGTCGTACGCCGCGTCGCGTTTGATCGCCTCATACATGGACCCCGGGACGTCGCATCGCCTGTCGGAGATGCTCAGCTCCCGTCGCAGCCCCTCCAGTGACCCGTCGATCCGCTCGCGGGCCGCGTCCCGCAGCATCTTCAGGGCCTCGCGAGTCGCCCCGCTCGTCACCCGCGGATTCCCGTCCCGATCACCTCCGATCCACGTGCGGTACCGCACCAACGCCGGCAGCGTGGTGACGGTGAGCCCCTTGCTTCCCCCCAGCCCTCGCAGCCCCTCGATCAAGTCCGAGGCCAGCAGCGGCATCGAGTCCCAGATCGCGCCCGTCAGAAAGTGCAGCCCGTTCTTCACCTCGTCGAGCACGCTGAGCCGGCGGGCCCGCACCTCATCCGTCACCAGAAGCATCTCCGCCACCCGCCGCAGTCTCGCATCCGCGCTGCGATGCTCCGCTGGCGTCGTGTGCGGGCTCTGCCTCGCGATGATCAGATTCGCGGCTTCCCGCAGCATCAACTGCAGACTCCGCCGACGCGACTCCGTCGGGTGCGCGGTCAGTGTCGGCTGAATGTCCAGGCGCCCAAGCAGCGACTCGGCCTCCGCCGCCGAGAGTCCCGCGCCCCGGATCGTGAGCAGGCCCTCCGCGATCGACTCCGCACGAGGCGACTGCGCCGTCGCGGCAAACTCGCGCTCGCGATTGATCCTGATGATGGTGGACTTCTCGGCGTTGTTCAGCAGATGAAAGCGAACCGTCAGGTACCGGATCATCGCAAGCAGGTCGGCCGTCGCCTCCGTGCCGATCAGCGCCCGGGCCTCATCAAGCCGGGTCACACCCGCGCCGCCAGCGCGCCCGCACATCTCCGCGATACGTGCGGCCAGCTCCCGCGCGGGCGCGTGCGTCCCCTTCGCGACATCGTCGAGCGCGCTCGTCACCAGCGCGTATGGATTTGCAGCGATCTGTTCCTGGATGGGCATGCGGAATCATGGCACCCCGACCGCCGCAGAAAAGCCGCGCTCGATAGATGACGCGTGGGAAGCCCGCAGCGGACAGGGCTCTTCATCTCAGGCCCCGCGCTCGTCGCCATATCACCCCGGGCGGCAGTACGCGCCAAAGTCCGCTACAACCACCGCATCGCCACGGCACTCCTCAATCCGGAGTCGGAGCCGATCGGTGGTCACGCGTTCGGTGCGGATGATCCGGCGCGGCCCGATGGTCGTGCCCTTCGCCAACTCGACCCACTCCTCCCCGTCCCACCAGTCGACACCGAAGGATTCGATCCGCTGCCCCAGCCGAATGTGCTCACGCAGCTTGACCACATCAATCGTCCGCCGCTCAGGAAGCGTCACCACGACCTCCGCGGCCGTGATGCCGTCTGGCGTCGCCCAATAGGTCTCCGAGTCGTCATCGCCGAGATTCGCCGGTTCGTACGCCGCAGCATCGCCAGCACGCACATGCGGCGAGCTGAACAAAGCGCCGGAGGTCAGATCACGCGCGAACGTCGCTTCCAGCACACGTCTGAACTCTCGGAGGGAAGCAACATCATTCTCGTGGATGATCCCGCGCCGATCAGGCGGAATGTTAAGCAGCAGATTCGCGCCCCGCCCCACCGAGCCGTACCAGATCTCCAGCAACTGCTCCGGCGTCTTGACCTTGTCGTCCTCGGAGGCGTGGTAGAACCATCCCGGACGAATCGAAACATCCGCCTCAACCCCGATCCAGTGCGTGCCGTTCGGATCGCCCGTGTCCAGGCCCTGAAACTCCATCCCCGGCATCCTTTCTCCCGGAGAGATCGTCTGCCACGAGGTCTCCGCGCTGAAGCCGCGCTCGTTGCCGACCCAGCGGCAGCCCGGCCCCACATCGCTGAAGACGATCGCACCTGGCGCGATGTCCGCGATCATCGCCCATGTCCTCGGCCAGTCGTAGTACGCCGTCTTGTCAATCGTGCGGCTCTCGCGCTTCCCGCCGTAGTACCCATCCCCGCCGTTGGCCCCGTCGTGCCAGATCTCAAAGAAGGGCCCGTATCTCTCAACCAGTTCCGCAAGCTGTGCGCGATAGAAATCGACATACGCCCGAGTGCCGTACTCGCCGTGGTTCCGGTCCCATGGTGACAGATACACGCCGACATCCAGGCCGCCCGCGCGGCACGAACGTACAAAGTCCCCCACCACGTCGCCCATGCCCCCTCGCCATGCCGACGACCTCACCGAGTGAGCCGTGTGTGCCGTCGGCCAGAGACAGAACCCGTCGTGGTGCTTGGCCGTCAGGATCAGCCCCGTCATCCCCGAAGCCTTGGCAACGCTCACCCACTGATCGGTGTCGAGCGCCGAGGGATCGAAGGTATCCGGCGATTCATCGCCATACCCCCACTCTTTGTCGGTGAATGTGTTCGTCGTGAAGTGAATGAACCCGTAGAACTCACGCTCGTGCCACGCGATCTGTGCCTCGCTGGGGAGCGCGCCGACCGGAGCGGGGGGTGGTGTCACGGCGAGCAGAGCGATCACGGCGGCAGAGATCATCATGCCGCCAGTGTAGAAACAACGCGTCACGTCCGTCGTGCAAACACCAGCGCGGTCTGGTCCCCATACGCCCGTTCGTGCGCGCCGCGTGCCTCCAGCGCGGGCGAGGCCATCCGCACGAAGTAGTCGCGGTCATAGAACAGATTCGCTCTCGAACCCGTCCCTATCGCTCGCCACACCCACGCGCCCTCCGCTGCGTTCTCGCCGAAGTGGCGGACGATGAGCTGCGTCATCTCCCACTGCGGCGCGTTCGCGATGGTGTGCCTGATGAACGCCCGGTCGTGGATCGTCACGTAGAGGTGTCCGCCCGGGCGCAGAACCCTCGCCAGCTCCAGCAGCCACGCATCCGCCATGTGCTCAATGTGCGTGAAGACCGATCCGGCATACACCACATCGAACATCGCGCCGGCCAGAGGCAGGTGCGGCGCGGTTGTGCTCGTGAACAACCGGAGCGAACGCGACAGATTCCGGCGGCTCCAATCGATCGCCACGGGGTCGATGTCGCATCCCCATGCCTCCCACTGGGGCCGCCGCATCGCCAGCACGCGCAGCATCGGGCACGCCGCGCACCCAAAGTCCAGAACCCGCTTCGGCATCTCCGCCGCGGCCGCGTAACCGGCCAGAACCCCGAGCATGGAATCCGTGTGACGCGTCGCCAGAGCAACGTACTGCTCGGGCGACCCGCCGTACCCGCGCCAATGCTCAATCGGCGGGATCGGAAACCCGTCAGGGCCGGGCCCGACGCCCTCCATGGAGCCGCCGCGCTCCGCCGTGTGCGTGCGAAAGAAACCCGGCGCCGGCACTGGCGTCTCCGCAGGCCCCAGCGGGCCCGTAGGTACGATGCGCCGAGGTGCGTTCGGTGAGCCGCTCATGCGTCACAGATTCCCTGCTCGCTCCATGCCTCACGTCTTGAGGATGACATACAGAGCATGGATCAGGCCCGGGAGATAGAACAGAAGCGTAAGGATGATACTGATGATAAGCGCCATGCCTATGCCCTTCTTCAGGAACACCGCGAGCGGCGGGATCAGAATGGCGATGATGATCATCAGAAGGGTGTTTGTCTGCAGATCGCTCATGGAATCACTCCGCGAGAAGGTTGGCTCGGCTTGCGTGCCCAAAGACCCGGAAAGCCGGGCTCGCACGCGCAGAATACCAGAGCCCTTCCGAGGACGCCAACACGCGCCCATGACGCACGCCTACGCCGGCCTCATGTGCTCGCCAATCCCATCAACAAAGAACTCGACCGAGCCGCACGTCGGACAGGCGTAGACGTCGAACGTCTCCTTGTTGACGAACAGTTCGCCCAGGTCGCCCAGCAGCCCCCAGCGCTTCCCCTCGTGGAACCGCTTGGTGCCAAGGTATGTTTTCTGCACGTTGCAGCGCGGGCAGGAGATGGATCGCGACGCGGTTGATGGACGTGGAGTGCTCATGCCCGACAGCATACAACCACCCGCGCGGGCGTCGCCGTGCATGCCCTACGCCAGATGCTCAATCAGCAACCGGTGAAAGTGGTGGACGCACTGCTCGCGCGTCGGTGAGTACCGCCCGCGCGTATAAAGCGAAGACCGCACCCCCTTCTGCGTCGCCTCCACCACGGCCTCATCCTCCCGCTCCACACGATCCAGACCGCTCCCCGCACCCAGGTCCAGGCGCGAACGGTCCGCAACGTACGAAAGAAACGACACCTTCGTCAGCGCCGGACCCAGCGGACGCACGATGTTCATGGAAAGGCCCCACGGATAGAAGTTGAGCATCGTGTTCGGAAAGAGCCAGAAGTAATACGCCGCGATCCGCTTCCCGTGATCGCAATGCCCCGGCGGCAGGTCGAAGCACTCCGCCGCCGCGCCCTTGGCCGCAGTGCCGACCTGCAGGCTGCACCAGCGGTACTGCTCCGTTACGTACGACCCGTAGTCGAGCGCCTCGTTCAGCGAATCATGCACGAACGGGATGTGCAACCCTTCAAGATAGTTGTCGCAGTACAACGCCCAGTTCGCATGGACCAGATAGTCCCGGCACCGCGTCGGCTCCAGCGTCAGTCCATTCAGATCCATGAACGACACCCGCTCCACGACCGGCGCTATCGCCTCCGCGAAGGGACACACAGGATCGAGCGAGCACCACACCTGCCCCGCGAACGTCGCGAACGGAACCCGCGGCAGGTTGTCCCGCTCCGTCGGAAAGCCTTTGCACCTCTCAAACTCCGGCATCTGCTTGAAACGTCCATCCAGCTCGAAACGCCGCCCGTGATACCGGCAGCGCAGCGTGGAGCAAACCCCGCCATGCTCGACCACCAGGTTCCCGCGATGCGTGCACGCGTTCGAGAGCACATGCAACGCGTCGTCATAGTCCCGCGTCACCACCAGCGGCTCGCTTAGCATCCCGTCCAGCAAGGTCGCCGGCAGCGTCGAACCGGGCACACGGACGGAACCCGCATCCGCGATCGACTGCCATGATCGCCTGAACACCCGCGCGCGCAGACGCTCGTGCACCTCCGAGTCGCCGTACATCCACCCGGGCAGGGTGTGGGCGATCGTGATATCAGGGTCGATCTCGGGCAAGGGGCGTGACATCTCACCACGTTATCGGGATGACTGCCGAATGGACAGGCGATTTCGCCAACCGATTCGGGTGGGAAAACGCCCACGGAGCGGACCCGGGACGGTACGATGGTGCCGCGGTGACGGTCGTGTACGGCGCGGCGGCGGACAGCCCTGGAATCTCGCTTCGCTCGCTGCATCTGGGAGTGCGTCGATGAATCGCTGGATGTTGGCCGGGATACTCGGGATCATTGCGCTCATCACCACGAGCGTGTCCGTCGCCATAGAGGGCAAGAGCGCTCTCATCGAGCTTCTGCCAAACCTCGCGGCGGAGATCGTCGGGCTCGCGCTCACCGTCGCACTCGTCGACTGGTTGATCGAACGCGCCAAGATGGCTGACGAGGCCCAGAAAATGGCCTGGGCCATGCTCCACGACATCGACCACGCCGTCTGGGTCTGGCAGGGCGGGCGCCGCGAGTTCCATCTGGACGAAATGTACGCCCTTCTGGACATGGTGCAGGAGCACGAGCCCGTCGCAGAGTCCACGCAGGAACTGCTCGCCAACCTCGGCGTCCGAGCGTCCGACAACATCCGCCTCCAGTCGCGTCTGCTCCGCCGCCACCGCAAGCTCAGGACCGCAATGACCACCCTCGCGGGCCTCGCCCAGATCCGCGAGATCAAGCGCCTCGTCGACTCCCGGTACGCCGTGGACTCGCTGCAGATCTCCATCCGGCAACTCGCCGAGTTGACCGAGCAGGAGATCCACCTCGGACAGTTCGGCGCAGCCAAGGGCCTCCGCGACGCGTCCATCGACGCGCAGACGCGCCGATACCTCGGCGAGCGCGGGCTCATCATGGCCGCACGCGCATCGAGCGAGCGGACCAATGGCGAGGCTGTCGCAACCGATCGGGCCCCCAGTTCCGTCGCCATCGGCTCACTCAGATCCGACAGCGGCCCCCCGGGCTCCGAGTTCGGTTCGGCGGGTAGGATCCGGTAGTCGTCTGACCCTCTTGCCCGCTGCCTCTCACCGCCCACCAGCACGACCCGCCAGCGGGCCCCAACCCCGTGCCAGACCCAACGGCCCGGAGCGCACCATGCGACATGTCACGCTGATCACCACCGGCGGCACCATCGAGAAAACCTACGACGAGCAGACGGGGGGCCTGGCCAATCGCCGCTCTCTCGTCCGACGCATGCTCCGGCGACTCCGCCTTGAAGAGGTCGCGGTCAACATCGTCGAACTGATGAGCAAGGACTCCCTCGACCTGACCGATGAGGATCGCTCCCGCATCGTTGACGCCGTGCGGACCTTCGGCGCCGAGGCCGGCTCCACGCTCGACACCGACGGCATCGTCATTCTCCACGGCACCGATACCCTGGACATCACCGGAAACCTGCTGCATCAGAGGATCGCCTCGCCGCGCGTGCCGATCGTGCTCACGGGCGCGATGCGCCCCTTTGAGATGACCCGCTCCGATGCGCTCCAGAATCTCACCGAGTCGATCTTCGCCGTCGGCGTGCTCAAGCCCGGCGTCTACTGCGTCGCCCACGGCCGCGCCCTGGCGTTTCCCGGCGTCGTCAAGGATCGACAGGCCCACACCTTCGTCAAGAAGATGTGACCCCAGACCGCGCCGCTCAAGGTGTGTGAGGAGGCAGGCCCAGATCCTTCCGCAACTGCCCAAGGTACTTCTCATACGGCGCGTAACGACCCGTGGACTTGTAGAGCGGCTTCCGCACCTGGTCGTTTGACGCCGTCATCGTGATGCGATCCGACTCATAGAACCGCAGGCACCGCTCATCCCACGGAAGCCCGGCAAACGCCAGAAGCTCCCGCGTCTTTGCCTCCTGATGCTCCACCAGCTCGTCGTAGTGCAGCTCCATGATCGCGTCGGGGAACAGGTGCTGCCAGTGACGCATCAACTGCTCGTGCAGACGGTGCATCAGCGCCAGATGGCCCAGGTCCGACGCAAACGGGATGGTGTCCTCGAAGTCCTGAAAGTAGTTTGAGACGCACACGTCGATCGGATTGCGCCGGCACCACACGACCTTCGACCCCGGGAACAGCAGCTGGATCAGCCCGACGTGCTGGAAGTTGAACGGGTTCTTGTCCGTGAACTTCACCGCGCCCGGAGCCCGCCTGGCCACCATGTCGTGGTACCGACGCGCCGCCTCGTCCACCGCCAGCTGGCTCAGACGCTCCGGATGATGCACGTACCCTGAGTTCCGAAAGTCCGAGAGGCCCATGTCGTTCGCGATGAGGATCACGTCCAGCAGCTCACCCGCGCCGAAGACCTTCGGGTGGCTCGCAAGAATCTGCTCCGCCAGCGACGTTCCCGATCGCGACATGCCCACGATAAAGACGTACCGCTCGCCGGAACGCTTCGCACGCGGCGCACGCGCAACCACGTCAGGCGTCCACATCTCGATCGAACGCTCAGCCGCCGCCTTGTTCAGCGGCCCGTTGAACCGCTTGGGAGCCAGCGCGTTCGCTTGCGAGTAGCACGCCCACGCCTCGTCGTAACGCTTGGCCTTGTCGTACAGCGCGGCCAGGCGGTACAGCGCAGTCGCCCGCGGCCGGTCCTGCACCTCCGGATTCGCGATCACAGCCTCCAACCGCCTTACGCCCTCGGACGCCCGTCCAAGGTTCGCACAAAAGAGCCCGAACGCGATGTCGAGCATCGGAGAGCTCACGCCCGCCGCGTTCGCCTCCTCAATCACGCGGCACGCGCCCTCCGCGTCGTCGGCGAAGAACAGCAACTCCGCCTTCATCTTCAGCGTCGCCTGATGCGTCGGATCAACCGCCAGCGCGCGCTCCAACTCCTTCTGCGCACGCCCGATCTTCCCCTCACGACGAGAAAGAAATGCCAGCCCGCAATAGAACTTCGGCTCGCCGGGCCTGAGCGCGATCGCTCGATCGATCGAGACTCGCGCCTCTGTGTTCTGCGCCAGGTGCGCGTGGCACATCCCGAGACGAAAGTGCGTCTCCGCGTCGTTCGGCGACGCCCGCAGCAGCGTCTGCAGCGGCTTGAGCGCCTTGTGGTACTCACCCCGCCCAACCGCTGTCTGTGCCTCTTTCACCAAGGCTTCGAGTTGGGCCTGCATCGCGGATGCTCCTTGATCGGACCACGCTGCGCCCAAGCCCTGTACGCCCACGTAACAGCCGACCCGACGCGGTCGGGCTTCCTTATCGGCTACAACCGATCAGCCGTTGATGGAAGTGATCTTCACGCTCGTGTAGCGCTGACGGTGGCCCGTCTTGCGGCTGTGGCCCTTCTTCGGGCGGAACTTGAAGATGTAGATCTTGTCGCCCTGGACCATCGGCTCCACGACCTCGCCGACAACCGTCGCGCCGGAGACGTAGGGCATTCCCAGCTTCGCGGAGCCGCCCACATCGCCGACCACCAGCACCTTGTCGAACGTGATCTGCTCGCCCGCCTTGGCCTCGCCGCCCTTGATCAGGTCGATCCAGATGGTCTCGTCCTTGGTCACCTTGCGCTGGCCGCCGGACTCTTCGATGATCGCGTACATGCTTGTTGCTCCAACACTTACGTTCCGCACGGCGGCTCGGGGCGGACGAGAAAAACTCGTCCGGCTTGGGTCCCGGCCCGCGACGGGGTCGAGATGGTAGGCCCCATGGACCCAGCCGACGACTCTCAGCCCACGGGAACCGCGTCATACCCCCACATCACGGGTGTCGACATGGTATTCTGGGCAAACGTCGAGCGGCGTTGCCCGCCGCCGACTGGAGGACACCTGCCATGACCCAGCACTGGATCGTGACCAATCGTCGCGTAGAGGTCGACACCAAGACCGGCCGGGAGCGTGTTGTCGTAACCGACTCCCAGAAAGAACGACTCGAGTCGCTCCCGACATTCCGCATCGCGTCGTTCAAGGACACCGCCCTGCCCGCCGCCCCCACCGGCGCGGACCTTGATGGCGCGGTCTCATTCCTGCCCGACACGTTCGACCCGAACTACGACAACGTCACCAAGACCAGCAAGGCGGAAGCGCTGCCCGGCACCCAGCAGCTCTTCAAGTCGCTCTACGACACCATGTGCGCCGCCCCGGCCGGAAAGGGCGACATCCTTTTCTTCATCCATGGCTTCAACTACTCGTGGCCCGACGCGCTCGTCCATCTGCACCGCCTCACGCAGGTCTACACCAACAACGACAACTCGCCCGTCTCGCAGATCGTCTACTACTCCTGGCCGTCGTGGGGAAAGATCCATCGCTACTGGAGGGACCAGGAGATCGCCGCACCAGCCGGACTCGTCCTCGGCCGCCTCTTCACCAAGCTCGTCCGCTTCTACGCCGAGTTCTTCGATCCTGAGAAACGCCGCGCCCGCCCAGAGCTCTGCGGCAAGCGCATCCACCTCGCCGCTCACTCCATGGGAAACCAGGTCCTCCGCGAGTTCATGCGCTCCATCGTCGGCGATCAGTTGCTCCGCCACCCCGTCTTCGGCGAGGCCCTGCTGCTCAACGCCGACGTCGAGTGGACAGCCCTCAACCCCGGCGAGCCCCTCCACGAACTCGCCACATACTCCGATCGCGTCCACGTCTACAACCACTTCAGCGACGACGCCCTCCGCCACTCCTCCACCGTCAAGAACCCCGGCGAAAAGCGGCTCGGCCAGCACGGCCCGCAATCGGTCGACACCAACATCCTCCCCCCGCGCACCGTCGTCGTTGACTGCACCGCGCTCAAGGCGGGCATGAAGAACCCGCAGCCCGCAACCGGCGCAGGCGCCTCCCCGCGCGAGCACGCCGCGACCGTCTTGGCCGCGGCCCAGGACAAAGAGTCCATCGAGGCCGCAGCACGCGTCCTCGACCAGACCAAGACCGCCGCCAAGGAACGCCTCTTCGACCATTGGGGCTACCTGCACCGCCCGGAGGTTGTCTCGGACATCTGGCAGGTGATGGCCGGCGCGGCTTCCAGCGAGATCAAGGGCCGCGAACGCCGCGGCATGGAACAGCTTTACAAACTCAACGACCAGTAGCCGCGTGCGCCGAGTTCGCATCGGTCTGAACCGCGCCCTGACGACACGTCGCTGCCGCGTGCCCGGCGTTTCCCGGCGCTCCGGGTACCTTGCGCGCCTGACGTGCATCCAAGCCCGCTCGCGATCGGCACGCATCGCGACACGCACACTCACAACGGAGCAACATATGAACAGGAACCGGTCCCGAATCGCTCTCGCACTCGTGGGAGCCGTCGTTCTCGGAGGCGCGCTCGTCGCCACTGGACGGAATCTTGAGAGCCACGCGCAGCCCGGCGCATCGGGTCCGAAGAATCTCGCGACGTGGGCGCAGGGCGGCAAGCACGAGCGCTGGACGCCCGACAACTGCGTCTTCGCCTTCATCGATCACCAGACCGGCCTCATGAACCTCGTGGACAACGTGAGGCCCGTTGAGTTCAAGAACATCGTCATCGGCCTGGCCCAGACCGCCAAGATCCACAACGCGCCCTCCGTCATCACCACCAGCGCGGAAGACGGGCCCAACGGCCCGTACGTGCCGGAGGTGCTGGCGATCCTCCCCGATGCGCCGCATATCGCCCGCCCCGGGCAGATCAACGCGTGGACAACGACGCGTTCGTGGGTGCGATCAAGAAGACGGGTCGGAAGAAGATCGTCATGTCCGGCATCACCACGGACGTCTGCGTCGCGTTCGCCGCGCTCTCTGCGCTCGACGCGGGCTACGAGGTCTACGTCGCCGTCGACGCATCGGGCTCCATGAACGCCGATGTTCAGAACGCGTCGCTGATGCGGATGGCCAGCGCCGGCGCCACCATCGGAACGTGGTTCGGCCCCTCCTGTGAGCTGCTCTCCGACTGGCGGAACCCCGCGGGCGCCGAGACGACCCAGCTCTTCATCGATCAAGCCGCTTCCGAAGCGCCGCCGCTCCGCGCCATTCTGAACGCGGGCGTCCCCCTAGGGGCCGGAACCGACGCAACGCGCGTCAGCAGCTACAACCCCCGGTGGTCGATGCAATGGCTGGTGACCGGACAGTCCGCGGGCGACACAACACGTGCCGCTCCCCACAACCGCCTCACGCGCGACGAGGCCCTCCACACTTACACGGTCGGCAGCGCATGGTTCAGCGGTGAAGAAACCGTGAAGGGTCGGATCGCGACGGGCCAGTTCGCCGACTTCGCCGTCCTGAGCGACGACTACTTCACCGTCCCGGAGGCGAGCATCCGCGACATCGAGTCCGTGTTGACGGTCGTGGCCGGGCGCATCGCGCGCGGCACGGACGCATTCAAGGCGTTCTCACCTGATTTGCCCGCCGCCAGCCCGCCCTGGTCTCCCGTCGCCGCCTTTGGCGGGTTCCAGCACCCCAAGCCCTGACCTGCCTGCGGACCTTGAACCGGGCCCGGATCGTGCGACCTGCTATTCTTCGCGTCGCCGGTCGCGCACCCGTGATCGCCACGGCCGGCCGCACCCTTTGCCCGCCTTCTCGGAGTCTGTCGCGTTGGTCCGAATCAAGCGCATCACGCCCAGCGACACCTCGCTCTACGAGCAGGAAGTTGCCCTTCGCGAGCAGGTGCTGCTCAATCCTCTGGGCTTGACCATCCAGCGCTTCCGCGAGCTCTTCCCCGGCTACGAGGACCGCTTCGAACACTTCGTCGCGGTCTTCGACCACCCCTCCGGCGAACGCGTCATCGGCTGTGCCCTGCTCCTTCCCGACCATCCCGAGAAGGGCGTCGGCAAGCTCATGCAGATGGCCGTCGACCCACAGCGTCAGGGCGAGGGCCTCGGCCGCCGCCTCGTCGTCGAGATCGAGTGCCGCGCCTTCGGCGAGCTCGGCCTCAACGAGCTCTTCTGCCACTCCCAGCGCGGCGCCAAGGGCTTCTACGAAAGACTGGGCTGGGCCAAGGACGGAGAAGAGTTCTCCGAGGCCGGCATCCCCCACCTCAAGATGTGCCTCGTCGCCCCTGACGAAGAAGAGGAAGTTGCCTAAGTTGTTGCCGTCTTGGCGCTTGTGGCTTCGTGTCATGCCCTGCGCCCGGACGGCCCCTGCCTAGGATTCTCCATGATCCCCGCGACGGACCAGACCCCGCTCTGCAGAGATTCCAAAGAGATTCTCCGCTCCAGCAATCTCCGCTGCACCCGTCAGCGCGAACTCGTCTATCAGTCCCTCGCCTCTACCCACTCCCACCCCACCGCCGAAGAGCTTTACGACCTCGTCCGCCGCCACGAGGCCGGCATGAGTCTTGCCACTGTCTACAACACGCTTGAGGCTTTCGTCCGCACCGGGCTCGCCCAGCGCATCCCCTGCCCCTCCGGTGCCACCCGCTATGACGCCGACATGCGTGACCACGTCCACCTCGCCACTTCCGACGGTCGCGTGATGGACGTCCCCCAGGACCTTGGCGCCCGCCTCATCCACGCCCTGGGTCCGGAACTCCGCACCGAACTCGAAACACGCCTCGGCCTCTCCATGGCTCGCGTCTCCCTCAACCTGGTCGTGCATGGCGACGCCACGCTCAGCGAGCCCATGCCCCCCGCTTCGGATGACTCCGTGGACGCCCCGGCCATCCCCTGATCCCCGCGGGCGGCCCGCCCCGCGCCCGCAACTTGCCTCGTGAGGGCCATTCCCCATCAAGTCGGCCCCTTCCGTGGTCGATAACACTCCCTAGGGCGTGACAGCCCTCGCGGGAGCGGTGCCATGCCCGACCATCAGCCGGTGCTTCACACGATCAACCCTGAGAACCGCCGCCAGTTTGAGCGGTTCGCCGTCTCACCCGCCTACACGGAAGTCCTCGTCCGCGTCCCCGGCCGACGCGAGGTCTTGGGCGGCCACGCCTACGACATCAGCGAGGGCGGCCTTCGCATGGAACTCGACGAGACACTCGAGCCCGGCACCTCCATCGTTCTTGAGGTCAAGCTCCCCCCCGGCTCCAAGAAGGGTGCCGCCATCGAAGAGGTCCTCGCCCGCGGCACCGTGATGTGGGCCGACGATGACGGCGTCCCAGGACCCGTCCTCATGGGCGTTCTTATCGACGAGTTCGCCACCAACGTCGATCGGGACCGCCTCCTCGGCCGCTTCGCCTCCGGCGCCTATCACCGGGCCGCCTGAGAATCCGCGCGACATCAAGAGCCTTCCGGGCGAATCGGCCTATCGTCACGGTCCATGTTCGTCGATCGTGCCATCATCAAAGTGAAATCCGGCAAGGGCGGGGACGGCCACGTCTCCTTCCGGCGCGCCAAGTACGAGCCCAAGGGCGGTCCCAACGGCGGCGACGGCGGCGATGGCGGCTCGGTCATCCTCGTCGGCGACCACAACGTCAACACCCTCTACACCTTCCGCGGCCAGTTCCACTGGGAGGCCCAGGAAGGCGAGTCCGGCCGCTACAAGCAGCAGCACGGCTCCAACGGCCAGGACTGCATCATCCGCGTCCCCCCGGGCACCCTCGTCTACGAAGAGTCCACCGGCGAACTCGTCTGCGACATCAAGCCCGATGAGCGGGTCGTCGTCGCGCCGGGCGGCCGGGGCGGCTTCGGCAACGAGCATTACAAAACTTCCACCTACCAGACCCCCATGCACGCCAAGCCCGGCGAGCCCGCCGTCGAGCGCACGCTCCGCCTGGAACTGAAGCTGATCGCCGATGTCGGCTTCGTCGGCATGCCCAACGCCGGCAAGTCCACGCTCTTGGCCGCGCTCACGCGGGCCACACCCAAGATCGCCAACTACCCCTTCACCACGCTCTCGCCCCAGCTCGGCATCGCCGAGCTCGACCCCGAGCGCCGCATCGTCGTCGCCGACATCCCGGGGCTCATCGAGGGCGCGGCCGAGGGCGCGGGGCTCGGTCACGACTTCCTCAGGCACATCGAACGCACACGCGTGCTCGTCCATCTGCTCGACGTCATGCCCGACAACGGCCAGACGCCGGCCGACAACTACACCGCGATCCGCGCTGAACTGGCCGGGTACAGCTCCGCACTCGCCGAGAAGCCGGAGATCATCGCACTCAACAAGCTCGATCTGCTCCCGACCGAGCAGGAGCGCACGGCGAAGGTCAAGGAGCTCCGCCTGAAGCTCAAGCTCGGGCGCGACACCGAGGTGCTGCCACTCTCGGGTGCCGCCAAGCTCGGCACGAAGGAACTGCTCGAGAAGCTCTGGGACATCCTGCATCCCAAGGCGCTGGATCGCGACGAGAAGTGGGCCAAGGCGTCGGAGTAGAAGGAGCCCGGGCGCGACCGGCGGCGTGATGGGAACCCCGCGATGGCGGAAGCCGATTGCCCCTATGTCAGCAGAGGCGGATTGAAGCTTGAGCACGCGCTGCGCGAGTTCGGCATCGATGCGCACGGACTCGTGTGCGCCGATCTGGGCGCCAGCACCGGCGGCTTCACCGATTGCCTGCTCCAGCACGGCGCGGCGCGCGTCTACTCGGTGGACACAGCCTACGGCGAACTGGCGTGGAAACTGCGCAGCGACCCGCGCGTGGTGGTCATGGAGCGGTCCAACGCGCTGCACACCGACCCGCCGCGGGAGGTGGCTGCGGCCGGTGGTGTCGATGTAGTCGTGCTCGATCTTGGCTGGACGCGTCAGCAGTTCGCGATTCCTGCCGCGTTGAAGTGGCTGAAGCTCGGCGGGCGCATCGTCTCGCTGATCAAGCCGCACTACGAGGTCGGCGAGCGAGGGCGCGGCAGCGGCACATCGGTCGTGCTGCCCGAGCCGGAGGCCGAGGCGATTGCCGAGCGCATCGCCGCACAGATGCCCGAGTGGGGCGCGCGGACGATCGCGATGACCAAGTCGCCGGTGCTGGGCGGGGCCCTGAGTGTCCGCAAGAAGGTGAAGGGCGCGGGGAACGCCGAGTGGCTCGCGCTGGTCGAGCGGGCAACGCGCATCACATGAAGTCGGACACATGAGGCGACAGAGACTCACGCCGTTGCAGATGCCGATGGGGCGGACGCAACGGGCGCCTTGGACTCTGCCTTGCTGGTCAACTTGAGCCCCAGGATGCCCAGGCCGACCATGGCGACGCAGGCATACTGGATCATGTTCATGCGCTCACCGAAGATCAGAGCGCCGGCGATCACGGAGCCCACCGCGCCGATGCCGACCCAGATGGTGTAGGAGACGCCGAGGGGCAGCGAGCGCATGGCGATCGCGAGCAGCCCGAAACTCGCGAGCATCGCGATGATCGTCCACACGCTGGGCCAGAGCTTGGTGAAGCCCTGACTCTGCTTCATGCCGATCGCCCAAACGACTTCGAGCAGACCGGCGACGATGAGGAGGATCCATGCCATGTCCGATCATTCGCTCGCAGACGCCGGCCGGAATCGCCGGATCCCTCAAGCGATCAGGGTCGTAGGAATCTCCATGGACACACGCTTACGGCTGGCGGCGTGCGGGTGGGCGGGGGTCGCAGCGGCTGTGATCGCGTATGGCGCTCTTGCCGAACCGCCCCGCATTGCCGCGATGTCGCCCGACCACGGGGACATTGACGTTGATCCCGCGCTGACTCACATTCGCGTCACATTCGATCAGGACATGTCGCCTTCGGGCAGGTCGATCTGCGGCGGCGGTTCGACCTTCCCGAAGATCACTGGTCAGCCGGTCTGGGAATCGGCGCGGGTGCTGGTGATTCCCGTCAAACTATCGAGCGGCTCGACGTATCGGGTGTCGATGAACTGCCCGGCGGCGCAGAACTTCAGATCGACGACCGGCGAAGCGGCGGTGATGACACCCTTGTCGTTTCGGACGGCGGCAGATGGACTCGCTCCGGTGGCGCCGGTCGTCCTCACTCCGGAGATGAACCGAGCGGCGATCGAGGCGATGCAGCATGCGATCGAGACGGCATACTCATACAGAGACCGCGTGGTCCGGGATTGGGACGAAGTAATCGAAGCCGGCCGCGATGGGCTGGAGTCCGCGACCACGCGGGCGGGATTTGCACGGTCGGCGGCTCGCGTGCTGGGGGCGGCGGATGACCCGCATATCTCGCTGCGGGTGAACGACGCGTCGTTCGGGGCCGTCCAGCGCTCCATCACGCCAAACGTTGACCCTCGCAAGATCGGCCCGACGATCGCTGGGCTCAAGCAGCTCAACAACATATCGGCTGCCGGTGTCATCAACCCCGGCACGCCGGGAGCGATCGGATACATCCTCATCGGCGCGTGGCCAGGCGACGGTTCGTTGCTGCGCCCCGCACACGATGAACTGACGGCGATGATCGACGCGGGCGTGAAGAGGATCATCATCGATGTCCGCGCCAACGGAGGCGGCGACGAGCTGACCGCCCGCGCGTTCGCCGCACGCTTCACACAGGGACGAGCGGTGTACTCGCGAAATCGGATCCGCGACAACTCGCGGCCCGATGGCTGGCTTGGACCCTTTGAGCGCGCGGTGCAGCCGATCGAGAGCGAGGCGAGGGACAATCCGCGTG
>CAZPPG010000040.1:0-32971 GCA_964588385.1 uncultured Phycisphaeraceae bacterium | reverse complement strand
CTTGAACTTGACGGCTTCGGCGCCCTGCCCGTCCCAGTTGTCCGCATAGCAGAGGTAGGGGGCGTCCTTCCGCAGGTCGCGCCTGATGCCGGTGGAGCGTGCGAGCGGGCCTGTGATGGACCAGTCGTTGGCTTCCTGCTTCGTCATCTTGCCGATGCCGACGGTGCGGTCCAGGAAGATGCGGTTGCGATTCAGCAGGTTCTCGATGTCCTTGATCGCCACGGACAGGTCGTTCCGAAGGAAGTTCTTGACCATCCGCTTGAAGGTCTCCTCGTCAGGGAGGTCCTTCATCAGCCCGCCGACGCGGGTCCAGTCCGGGTGGAAGCGCTGTCCGGAGATGTAGTCGCAGATGTCGTAGATCGTCTCGCGCGGGTTGAAACCGTAGAGGAAGCCCGTGAACGCGCCCATGTCGAGCGCGGCGGCGCCGATGCACAGCAAGTGGTCCTGGATCCGGCCCATCTCCGCCATGATCGTCCGCAGCACCTTGCAGCGCGGCGTGATCTCGATCCCGAACAGCGTCTCCACGCAGTGGTGCCAGCAGATGTCGTTGGACACCGGCGACAGGTAGTTCATGCGGCTGACGATCGTGACGTACTGGTTGTAGTCCAGCACCTCGGCCAGCTTCTCGAATCCTGAGTGCAGGTAGCCGATGTGGGGCGTGCAACGCGCCACACGCTCGCCGTCAAGTTCCAGCACCAGGCGCAGCGTCGTGTGCGTCGCGGGATGCTGGGGGCCGAAGTTCAGCACCCACCGGTCGCCCGTGTCAACGTGGTCGGCCAGATAGCCGGTGGACTCGACATCAACGCCGTAGGTCTCGTCGGGACGAAGCGTGTAGGCCAAGGGGCAACTCCTGGGCGGCCGTCGCCACGCGGGCGTGCGGCCGGGCGGAGAGTATAGGAAGGGGCCTTTCGGGGCCGTGAGGGACCGAATCGGGGTTGGATCACCCGGCGGAGATCGCTACCTTGAATGGGACGATCTGGTTTCTGGTTCGGGAGGAACGTCCATGAAGCACGCGAAATGGCCTCTTCTCGTTGCATGTTGCGCAGTCGCCGCGTTCTCCGGCAGCGCGGCTCCTCTGATTCTCTCCGGAACGGGTCACACGCTGGAGGTCTGGCCGGACCTTCCCGGGGGGGATCAGTATCCGTTCGTCGGCCTCCAAGCCGGTGTCCAGTCGCTTCTTGCGTTCGATTTCCTCTACGACAGCGACACCGCGCCAACCACGCTGACCGATACGTTCGCCCGCTACGTCTTTCCCGGAAACGGCTCGACGTTCGTGCTGGACGGGCGTGCTGTCGAGGCCACCTCGCTCGAGATTGCCATCACACATTCCTTCAGCGGCGACACCCTGGTGGACGTCACGATGCGCAGTTCGCTCCACCAGATGTCCGCGTACGTCGGGTTCTACGGGAGCGGCTTCCTGCCGCTGAGTGTGCCCACGAGCTTCGATCCCTTCGCGTTCCCGGTCGAGGTAGGGGCAAACTCGGACCTGAATACCTTCCTGGTTCCCATCGTGATGGGGACCGCCGACACCATCGCGATCACGCCCGCACCCGGCGCTGCGGGCCTGCTCGGGGTCGTGGTTCTCGGTTGGCGGCCACGGCGCTGAGTGACTCGAACGAATGCTCGGATCGTGCGGCCGGTCGATCAGGTCAATACGCTGTGCCCATGCGCATCTGCCTTGTCAGCCGGGAGATGGCCCCATTCTGGGGCGCGGGGATCGGGACCTACGTCTCGTCCATGGCCCGCGCCTGGGCCGGCTCGGGACACGAGGTCCACGTCCTGGGTGTGAACGAGGCGGAGGCGATCACGAAGGGGCCGCGGCTCTTTCCGGGCGTCAGGTTTCACGAGGTGGATCCGCTGGCTGAAACGGATGATCGGGTGCTTTGGCGCTCGGACGTCGCCAAGCGGGCCCAGCAGGTCCGTCGCGCTCTGATCCGCCTGCACGCTGCGCACCGCTTCGATTACATCGAGTTTCCGGAGTACTTTGCGGAGGGCGCGCTGGCGATCCGCGGCGCGCGGGCGCTGGGGGAGCTTGCGGGGGCCACGCTGGGGGTGCGCCTGCATTCTCCGGACCGGCTGTGCCGTGAACTCAACGCGGATCCGGTGCTCGGTTTCAATCGGCTCCTGACGGATCGACTGGAGATGGAATCGGTCGCGAATGCGGACGCCGTCATCTCGCCGACGGCGTCGCTCTTGGAGTGGTGCCGCGAGGGGCTTGCCTCGCACGGGCAGGCTTTCCGCGGGGACGCGTGTGTCGTTCCCTATCCGTTCGATGCTTCGGAGTTCACTGGGCCGGCCGCGGTGTGGTCCGATCCCGCGTCGGGTCGGGCCGGGCACCGGGTTCCTGAGATTCTCTATTTCGGCCGTCTCGAGCGTCGAAAGGGCGTTGATCTGCTGATCGACGCCTTCGATGCCCTCATTGCCCGGGGGGTGGATTGCACACTGCGTCTGGTCGGGGCCGACACGCGCACGGGCCCCGGAGCCGCGTCGATGCGCGAGCACCTGGTTCTGCGGCTGAGCGCTTCGGCCCGAGATCGCGTCACGTTTGAGGATCGTCGCCCCCGCGCCGAACTCATCCCCGCCATCCTTGCGGCGCGGGCCTCGAGCGGGTGTTGTTGCTTCCCGTCACGATGGGAGAACTTTCCCAATGTGGTGCTGGAAGCGATGGCGCTCGGGGCGCCCGTCGTTTGCTCCGACGCCGGGGGCATGGCGGAGATCGTGCAGCATGGCCACTCGGGCCTTTTGTTCAAGTCCGGCGATGCGGATGCGCTCGCCGATGCGCTCATGCTCACGCTGGCAGATCGCTCGCTACGGGAACGCATGGCACGCAGCGCTTCGGGTCAGGTCCGCGCGCTCTGCGAGCCGGCACGGGTCGTGGCGCTGACCGTTGAGGCGATCGACCGGGGACGATCTCATCGTGCGGCGCGTGCGTTGCCGATGCTGGAGTCCGGCCCGCGCCCGACGCCGGAGGTGATTCTGGACGCGCCCGGCGCCTGGCGAGATATCCGGCGGGTACTGGACGGCCGAGAGTCTTCTCACGTGCTTGTGCGCTCCGCGTCGGTGACGGTCGATGCCCGCCTGGGGCTGGCTGCGGCACGCATCTTCAGCGCGTATCCCGATGTCGCGGCGGTGACCAGCTTCGTTCTTGCGCCAGGGCCTCGGGAGTCCTGGCCACCACTGGGGCTGGATCGATCGGCAATCGTCGCGGCGGATCTTTCCGGACTCGGGAGCGGCGCGATCGTTCGCTGTGAGGCGATTGCCTCGGCGCTGTCGTCCATCGAGGAGGGGATCGGCTCGCTCGGGTCGGCGATCGGGACACAGGGGCTTGCGTGGATCATCGCCTCGGCGCTTGCCTCACGACGCTGGGAGGGCATCACCCTTCCCGAGCCGTGGATCATGTCGCAGTCGCTCGACCAGCCCTATGCAATCGCCTCTCCGCAGAACCGCCATCGGATGAGCGCGGCGTCGATGGTGGAGCGGGCCGGCGCTTTGGGACCCGATGCAGCACGGCTGCTGGCGAGCGTGCTCTCGCCTGCGAGTTCATGAGCGGCAGTGGGGGAGCGACTGTCCTGAAAAGAACAACCGCCCGGCGATGAGGCCGAGCGGTTGTGGTTGCGTCCGCTGAGGGACTATGTACCTGACCGATCCGGTCGTGTCGTGCGATCAGCGACGACGACGAGCGACGAGGCCAGCGACGCCCAGGAGCGCCATGGCGCCGGGGGCCGGGACCGGGGTGTAGGTGATCGTGATCGTGCCAGCGTCGATCCGCTGATCGATGCCCGCATCGTTGAAGAGGTCGTAAATCTCGACGTACAGCTGACCCGTGGTCAGCGTGAACGGTCCACCGGCGAAACCGCCGGCCGAAGCGCCGAAGTTGGCGGCGGCGGAAGCCGTGCCGGAGAAGTCCATCGAGCCGTCCTGCGCGCCGGGAAGCGTGTCATAGAAGCCGCCGACGAACGCGATGCTGTCATTGAGCGAAAGGACGAGTTCAGACATCCAAGAGGGCGAGGGCGCCGTCCAGGTGATGTCGAACGACGCGTCGTCGATCGTCGTGCCAACGCCCAGGTTGTAGGTGGCGTTGGTGCTGAGGCCGGAGCCGTAGCCACCGTCAGCCGTCCAGCCACCAACGTCGATGACGAGGACGTCAGCGGAAGCCGCGACGGCCAGACCAGAAACGGCGAGAATCGCAAGAGCCTTCTTCATTTCAATGCCTCCCGATCCATCCCGTGCGTTTGGGAATGGGATCGAAACTACGCCCCGCTACACAGACACCGCGCGGCTCGCAGGGCACGAGCACGTCGGCACACGGAACGCCCGATGAATGGGAGGGTGCGTCGAGCTCTCCAACTCAACGCGAGACCTGTCTCTCTCTCAGACTTGTCTCTCTCTCAGACACCAAGCGAGTGGCACAAACCACCAAGGATCGTTATACCTCGCACCGGAACTCTGTTCAATGATTCGGCCACCGAATCTTGACCTTTTCACAATAGATAAGTCCGAAAGTTCTTTGGCGAAACCGCTTATCCGGACGTGGTCGAAAGAAACGTCCCATAAATCGTCCATGTCGACGCAAAGTGGTGCGCCGAGGCCCGCCAGAGCCTCTCCAAAATGACAACCGCCCGGCGTGAGTGCCGGGCGGTCGTGTGCGAATCAGATGTCTCCGACCGAGCCGATCAGGTGCTGCGTTCCGGTCGGGTCACGCGTTCAGGCGCGACGACGACGGGCCGCGAAGCCGGCCAGGCCGAGGACGGCCAGAGCGCTGGGGGCGGGAACGTAGTTGAAGTTGGTGATGGTGAGGACACCCGGGTCGAAAAGGCCGTCGGCTGACTCAACGCTGAACGCGAAGAAGTCGCCGGAGTTGACGACCACGCCGGAAACCGTGCCGGAGTCGCCGTTCGTGTCGCTCAGGAACACGAAGCCGGAGCCAGTGGAGAAGTACACACCCGCATCGAAGCCGGGAGAGTCGGTGGAGGAGTAGGCCCAGTCGAACGAGATCGAGCCGCCGGTCGGGACGCTGACAAACAGGTCGGCGTACTCGAAGCCGAGCGAGCCAGCGTCGGAACCGACGAGGACGAGCGTGGAGGCGTCGTGCTGCTGAACGAAGCCGTTTCCGTTCGTGTCGAGCGTCCAGTTGGCCGGGGCGTAATCGCCCGTGAAATCAGCGGAAGCGACGCCAGCGAACGCGGCGCCGGCAACAACAGCGAGAACAGATGCCATCTTCATGATCAAGTCTCCAGAATCTCTCAAACCCATACCCCGAGCGCACGCAACAGACGTGTGCTTTCCGGGGCTCTCCAGTAAGTCCCGTCCCTGCGTCGGAGAACGCGATGCCTGATCGCGCCTCGGCCGCCTGAGCGGGGAAGCAAAACACATCAAGTCTCGATCAACTCTCGTGAACCAGTCTCTCTTCGATCCTCACCGCTGCGAACGTTCGCGGCATGGAACGCCGGACGCCTGCAGGCAGGTTCCGACGCTGTGTAGGTATACACCTGATCGAAATAAGAACCAATGGCTTTGCCACTAAAATCGGTGGCTGCGGACCAAAAAAGCCAAGTTTCTCGACCATCAACGTCCTATAACTAAGCTATTTTGCCCAGAATGTCACCCGTTCGGGCGATATTTCGAGGGTGCGAGCGACGCGTTGGGTGGGACGGCTGGGCCTTACGCTCGCGATGTCATCCCGGACACCAGGTGGGAGAGCAGGCGCGTGCCCCAGCCGGTCGGCCCATCCACGTACATTCCCGCGTTCTTCTCCGCGACGTGAACCCCGGCGATGTCCAGATGGCACCAGGGCACGTCCTTCTGGACGAAGTTGGCCAGGAACGCCGCGCCCTGCGTCGCGTGCGCCTTGCGGTTGGGATTGCTGTTCAGGATGTCCGCGATCGGCGACTTCATCATGTCGCGGTAGTCCGGATGCGCATAGGGGAGGCGCCACACGAGTTCGCCGGTGCCCATCGCGGCACACTCGACCGCTCCGCGCAACTGATCGTTCTCGCAGAACAGGCCGGCGTACGTCGATCCGAGGGCGGTGATCACGCCGCCGGTGAGGGTCGCCAAGTCGATGATGGCGCGGGGCTTCTCGATCTCACAGGCCCAGATGAGGGCATCGGCGAGGACGAGCCGCCCTTCTGCATCGGTGTTGGTCACCTCGACCGTGACGCCATTGCGATAGCGGATGACGTCGTCGGGGCGGTAGGCCTCGTCGCTGATCGAGTTCTCTGCCGAGGCCAGCAGGGCGACCACCGGGAAGTCGGGCTTGATGACCGTCGCGATGGCGTGCATCGCGCCGATCACGGCGCACCCGCCGTCCTTGTCGCGCTTCATGCCCACCATCGAGTTATTGATCTTTAGCGACAGGCCGCCCGTGTCGTAGGTCATGGTCTTGCCGACCAGAACCAGCGGCTGCTGGGCGCGGGCCTTGGCGCTCTTGGGCATGTACTCGATGCGGATCATGCACGGCGTGTTCTCGGAGGCCTTGCCGACGTTGATCAGGCCGACCAGATTCTCCTTCTCCAGTTCGTCCCCCTCGAGCACGCGCACCTTGAGGCCCGCCTTTCGGGCCATTTTCCTGGCCTGATCGGCCATCCACGCGGGCGTCGCGACGTTCGGGGGCGTCTGGCTCAGCGTGCGGGCGAGATTGGCGCCGTCGGCGATGACGAGGCCAGTCTTCATGGCGTTTGTCATCGCTTTGTCGTCGCTGCGGACCACGAGATCGGTCCGCTCGCCTTTGGGAGTCACCGACCCCTTGAACTCGTCGCATGTCCAAGAGAGAAGGCCGATCGCCTCACCCATGGCGACGCCCGCGGCCTGCATCTCAAGCCCCGCCAGCCCGGCCGGGCCGGCGAACGCGAAGGTTGCGATCTCGTCCTTCGAGGCCGCGAGCTTTCGGGTCGCGGCGGCGGTCGCGTCGCGCAGGGTCTGGACGGTGAAGCTCGCCCTGTCGCCGAGGCCCACCACGATGACTCGCGACTTGGGGTTGATCCAGGCCTCGACCACGCGTCCGACTTCGCCGGTGGCTTCCTTGCGTCTGAGGGCCGCGCCGACGGCGGCCTGGGGGGCGGACCGTCTGGAGATCCGGTCGAGTTGCTGGCCCTTGAAGTGGCCAACGATGACGACGCCCTTGCCCTTCTCCGAGACGCTGACGCTGTTGAACACTGGCTGGCTCCTTGCGCCGGACCGGGCGCGGGTGGTTGATCCTGAGGGGCGTGGCCCACGAGTGGGGCCGCGAGACCGACGGGCCGGATCTTAATCGCTCGGATGAAGCCCGTGCGGCCCGGATCCCCCCTTTTGCAAGCGGGCATGATCGTGTACCCTGAACGCATGGGAAGGATGCTGCTACTCATCGTCATGCTCTGGCCGCTCACCTGGGATTCGGCCCGCGCGGCGCACCAGCCGGCGCCCGGGAACGGGCCGTCGACTCAGGCGCGCGTAGATGAGCCGGCGAAGCCCGCTGTCGCGTTCCCGCACCCACTGATTACAGAGATTTTGTTCGCTGTGCCTACCAAAGGTGGTGATGCGAACCTCGACGGCGAGCGACAGACAACTGGGGACGAGTTTGTGGAGCTCATCAATCCCCACGACAAGCCGATCAAGATCGGGGGCTACACGCTTCACGACGCGGCCAAGCCGGGCAAATCCCAGTTCCGTTTCGCGTTTCCGGCGCTGACCCTTCAGCCGGGGCAGGTTGTCGTGGTGTTCAACGGCCACGAGTCCAAGCTGAAGGGGGAGGGCGATGGCACGGTCGGCGATGGCGCGACGCCGCCCCGGAAGCAGAACGCGGAGTTCGGAAATGCGTGGACGTTCACGGCTCGCGCGCCGTCCACTCGCGCGGGCTTCGCCAACGGGGGCGACTGGGTGATGCTCCTTGATCCGAGAGACACGCCCATTCAGTGCGTCGTCTGGGGCGAAGCGGAAGACCCCAAGCTCTCCGAAGGACACACCTGCGTGCTGGAGCGCGGCTCTGATGCGGAGGGCGCGAGCATCCAGCGCCGCGGCATCGACGGCGGGTTCGCTCCCCACCCGCCTTATCGCGCGGAAGGGCTCGGGGTGGATGCGCCGCTGATGCCCTTCAGTCCGGGCGTGTTCGTCGTGCCGGGGCTGACACGGCTTGAGGACATGCCGCCGTACAAGGGAGAGCGGTAGAGGGTTCGCGTCGCGTGTGCAGGCATCGATTCGCGACGCTCCCGGCGCTTCGGCCCCATTCCTATCCTGAGGCCCCCATGATTCGCTCGTGCCCGCTGGACTATGCGGTCTCGGGCGCGGGCGATGGAGAGCGCGCATGCCGCGTGGTGAAACCGCTGTTGCTGGTCGAGTCCGTCGCTCCGTCGCGCATGCTGCCGCGCTGGTGCTCGCGTGCTGGGGCCTTGGCGCTTGGGGGGCGGCCGGCGCGGGGTGTGCCGCCCAGCACGAGGCGAGTGTGCCGGATGACGGGCCGCAGATCCGTGCGGTGGGGGCGGGGGCTGAGGGGTTCCGAGCCACGCCGTTCGGCCGGGGCGCGTTCGATGCGCTCGAGCTGCCGACGCCGACCGAGGCGCGTCTGGGGTCGGGCGCGCCGGGGCCAGCGTACTGGCAACAGCGAGCCGACTACACGATCGATGTCGCGCTCGACGCCGACGCGCGGTGGGTGAGCGGGCAAGCGACAATCACCTACACCAACAACGCGCCGCACGCGCTCGACCATGTCTGGCTGCACCTGGAGCAGAACCTGTATCGAGCGGACAGCATCGGCGCTCGGGCCGGCAGCGAGGACTTCGGGCTGGGGGGCGTGCCCAAGGACTTTGTCGGAGGCTTGGAGATCGGCACCGTGCGCGTGGACGGAGCCGACGCGACGCTGCACGTCTTTGACACACTGGGACGGATCGACTTGGACAAGCCGCTCGCGGCACGCGGCGGGCAGGTCGCGATCGAGGTCGCGTGGTCGTTTGTGATTCCGCCAAACGGCTCGGACCGCATGGGCCTGCAGGAGACGTCCGATGGGCCGATCTTCCAGTTGGCGCAGTGGTTTCCGGCGGTCGCCAAGTACGACGATGTCGAAGGGTGGAACACACTGCCGTATATGAGCGTCGGTGAGTTCTACACAGACTTCGGCGACTATGAGGTGGCGATCACGGTGCCCCGTGACCATATCGTGGGCGCGACGGGCGTGCTGCAGAATGAGGCGGAGGTGTTGACCCCGGCGCAGCGCGAGCGTCTGGCGCGAGCAAGAAAGACGGCGGAGACGGTGCTGGTCGTGGGGCCGGATGAGGTCGGGACCCCTGAAACGCGCCCGGCGGGTGGGGGGGCTTTGACGTGGAAGTATCGCGCAGAGAACGTGCGCACGTTCGCGTGGGCGAGTTCCCGCGCGTTCATCTGGGATGCGGCGGCGGTCGGGGGCGACGCGGGGAAGCCGGGGGGCTCGCTGGCGATGTCGCTGTATCCGAGGGATGCGATGCCGCTGTGGAGCGAGTCGACGGACATGCTGCGGTTCGCGATCGAAGACTACAACGCGCAGTGGCACCCGTACCCCTATCCGATCGCGATCAACGTGAACGGGATCGTACCGGGTATGGAGTACCCGATGATCATCTTCTGCGCGGAGCGAAGGGACCGCTACGACCTCTACAGCGTGACGACGCACGAGATCGGGCACAACTGGTTCCCGATGATGGTGAACACAGACGAACGCCGGCACGCGTGGATGGACGAGGGGTTCAACACGTTCATCAACTACTACTCGGAGATCGCGCGCCTCGGCGAGGTCGGCCGCTACTACGACTTTGAGAGCTGGTTCACGAACTTTGCCGGCGAGAACCTCCAGCCCATGGCGACGATGCCGGACCGCATGTGGGCGGGAAACCTGGGATGGCTCGCGTACGACAAGCCCGCTTGGATGCTGATCGTGCTTCGCGAGCGAGTGCTGGGGCCGGATCGTTTCGATGCCGCATTCCGCGCGTACATCCGGCGCTGGGCCTTCAAGAGCCCGCAGCCCGCCGACTTCTTCCGCACGATGGAAGAGGTTTCGGGGATGGATCTGGCGTGGTTCTGGCGGGCGTGGGTGTACGGCACCGGCACGCTGGACCAGGGGATCGAGCGCGTCTGGATCGCGGACGACCTGAGCGAGGCGCGGATCACGGTCGCGAGTCATGGCAGCGGCGACGAGCTCGGGGACGACGCGGCGGGCGCGGACACCATGTTCATGCCCGTGCATCTCCGCGTGACGTTTGATGACGGTTTGACGGCGGATCTGGACCTGCCGGCGGAGATCTGGACCACCTCGAGCGTGTGGACCACGAGCGTCAGGATCGATGGACGGCGCGTTTCACGCGTCGAGGTCGACCCCGACGGGGCTCTTCCGGACATGGACCGGTCGGACAACATCTGGGAGCCCTGAGCGACCCGGGCCCAGCATTCTGGTACAACGTGCTCCGGCACGCGCCCCTCATCTGGCGGCGTGCGTTCTGAAAGAGGAGTTCGCGGCATGGCTTCATCGAGCGTTCTTCGGTTCGCGTGTCTGTCCATCGTCCTGGCGACGCTTGCCGTCATGGGCTGTCAGACTGGTGGGGGGGTGAGTGGCGGTGCGGGTGGAGGCGCGAACGGGGCCGGCCTATCGGCCGAGCGTGCCACGTCGACGGACCAGTATGGACGGGACATCTTTCAGCCGCTGGACCTGCCGCCCGGCAACGAGGTGCGGAGCGCGAGCGGCAAGCCGGGGCCCGAGTACTGGCAGCAGCAGGTGGATTACAACATCCGGGCGACGCTGGATGCCGAGAAGCGGCGACTGACGGGTGTGGTGCGGATCCGCTACGTCAACAACTCGCCGGAGCCGCTGCCGTATCTCTGGCTGACGCTGGAGCAGAATCTGTTCGACAAGGAGAGCACGGGCGCGCTGATGTGGGGGAAGGGACGTCGCTTTGGAAATCGCGACGGGTTCGACGGGGGCTATGACATTCCGCGTGTCACTCTTCTTCAGCCCACCGGTGGCTCGCAGCAACTGCTGAAACTCGACGTGTATGACACGGTGGGCCGCATCGACCTGCCGACGCCGGTGGCGGCGCGGGGCGGCGAGGTGAACTTCGAAGTGGAGTACGCGTTCGACCTGCCGCCCTATGGCTCGGACCGCATGGGCGTTGAGAAGGTGGAGCAAGGGACGATCTTCCAGTTGGCGCAGTGGTTCCCGGCCGTGTGCGCGTTTGATGATGTGCACGGGTGGAACACGCTGCCGTACTTGGGCGCGGGCGAGTTCCACACGAACTTCGGGGACTATGAGATCGCGTTGACGGTGCCGCGGAGCCACATCGTGGGCGCGACGGGCGAGCTGCTGAACCCGTCGGAGGTCTTGACGGCGACGCAGATGGAGCGGCTGGAGCTGGCGCGTCGGAGCAGCCAGACCGTGATGATCCGTTCCGCGGAAGAGGTGACGGACCCGGCGAGCAGGCCGGCGGGTGATGGGCCGTTGACGTGGAAGTTCGCGGCCAAGAACGTGCGCACGGTGGCGTGGACGAGCTCCGATGCCTTCATCTGGGATGCATCGGCCGTGGATGGAGACGCGTCGCGCGTGGGTGTGGGCGCGGGAGCCGGGAACAACGCGGGTACGCTGTGCATGTCGCTCTACCCCAAGGAGGGCGTGAAGCAGTGGGAGAAGAGCACGGACATGCTGCGATTCTCCATCGAACATTACAACAAGATGTGGTTCCGGTATCCCTATCCGATCGCGATCAATGTGAACGGCGTGGTGGGTGGGATGGAATACCCGATGGTGATCTTCTGCCGCGAGAGGAACAACGAGCGCGGGCTTTTCGGCGTGACGACCCACGAGATCGGTCACAACTGGTTCCCGATGATCGTGTCGAACGATGAGCGCCGGTACGCGTGGATGGACGAGGGCTTCAACACGTTCATCAACTACTACTGCAATCTGGAGCGGTATCCGGAGGAGGCGCCGCGCCGGGGCGATCCGCGCACGTTCGCGGCGGAGATGCGCCGCGGGGACGACCAGCCGATGATGACGTATCCGGATCGCCTGCTCGATGGGCGGCTGGGGCGCATGATGTACGCCAAGCCCGCGACGGCGATGGTGACGCTGCGTGAGCACGTGCTGGGCCCGGAGCGATTCGATCGCGCGTTCAAGGCTTATATCAACGCGTGGGTCTTCAAGCACCCGCAGCCGGCCGATTTCTTCCGCATCATGGAGAACGAGGCGGGCGCGGACCTCGCGTGGTTCTGGCGCGGCTGGTTCTACGAGACGGGCACGATCGATCTCGCGGTGACCGGCTTTGAGCAGGGGGACGGATCGAGCGCATCGGCGACATTCAAGACCCTCCGGCGGATGGTCATGCCCAGTGAGTACCGGGTGGAGTACACCGACGGAACCACGGAGGTGCGACGCCTCCCTGTGGAGGCCTGGTACTCCGGCGACACGCACGTTGCAGCGATCGATACGGGCGAGCGCCGGATCAAGCGCATCACGATCGATCCGGACCATGACCTGCCGGATCAGGACGACGGCAACGACACGTGGCCGCGGTAGAAGTTCGAGTTCGCCTTCAGGGCGAACTCGTGATGGAGTACGCGGAGGCGCCCATCGAATGAATCGACGGGCGGAGGAGTGTGCGTGTCGGTGCCTCTTGCCGAGCGTTACGGCAGCATCCAGACAAACAGATTGACGGCGATGGCCGCGTACACGCCCGCGACGAGGTCGTCGATCAGGATGCCCCAGCCGCCGGGAATCTTCTGGAGTCCGCGCGCGGGTGGCGGCTTCCAGATGTCCATGATCCGGAAGGCGATGAAGCAGAAGGCGAGCGTGGCGAAGGTGCGGGGCCAATCAGCCAGGCCGGCCCACGGGATCGCCAGGAGCGGGATGCACTGGCCCGCGGTCTCATCGGCGACAACTTCTGAAGGGTCCTTCTCGCCGTAGCGGACCTCGGCAAGGTCGCCGTGCGCGATGCACGCCCAGCAGAAGAGCACGAGCACGCACGCCAGCACGCCGAAGTAGATCAGGGGGTTCTCGCGCGGGCCGAAGCCAGTGAGCATGAGCAGAGCCGCGAGAGCCACGGGCGGCACGGAGCCCCACGTGCCGGATGCGGGGCGTCGGAAGCCCAGGCCGAAGGTGGTGATGAGATGGAAGGTCGCGGGCGTCTTTGTCACGGCGGGATCTCTCACTGCACGTTGGGGTGCTTGGTGCCCGCGCCGATCGCGCGAGTGATATAAGGCACGCCGCTGAGCACGGTGGCGACGATGGTGGCCCAGACACTGATGTCGATCGTCCACATGCGAGCTGAGCCCTTCGCCGGGAAGCCCCACGCCAGGAGCAGGAGGATCAGCGGGATCACGACAGCTTGCAGGATCATCTTGGCCTTGCCCGCCCACCCGGCGGAGCAGTCGAGGCCCTCACCTTCCAGGATGGCGCGGATGGAGGTGACGAGAAGCTCGCGGGCGAGGATGACGACGACCATCCACGGCGCGACGCCGGAGACCAGATCGCCGGAAGCGGTTGTAAACGCGGGCCCTGCCAGCATGATGAAGGCGCCAAGGACCAGCACCTTGTCGGCGAAAGGGTCCATGATGCGGCCGAAGCGCGAAACAACCTTCCACTTTCGCGCAAGGTGGCCATCAAGAGCGTCGGTGACCGCGGCGAGGACGAAGAGGGCGCATGCACCCAGCAGTCCAAGGTCCAGACCGCTGTCCGGCGTTCGAAACGGGCTGGGGCGCAGGGCGATCACGGCGACAAAGACGCCGGTCAGGACAACCCGGAGCATGGTGAGGGCGTTGGGAAGATGCACCTTCCACGGCGCGGGCGGAGGGGGGGCGGCGGGTGGCGTCGGCGTGGCAGGGTGCGATCGATCAGTCGCCGGATCGGGCATGATGGTCGATGGTAGCGGGAAGGACGGTCTGACCCCCTGAGGTGGATGGCGCGAGGGTTGGTTGAAGGATGGGGGACTCCCATCTATCCTCTGGACCCGTTCGTGGACCCGTTTGCAGCGGCGGATCGTCCGTCTCGGTGCGCGCGGGCTGGGACTTCTGGGCTTTGACCTCGAGAAGGGCCGCCGTTGGACCATCTCATACATCCGATCGCGCTGTATCTCGGGCTCGCGCTCGTTGGGCTTGGGCTTTGCGTTGCGCTGCCGCGCCCCAGGGTGAGCCCTCAGATCATCGGGGCGATGCTGGCGGCCGCGGGCCTGAGCGTCATCCTTGTGTTGATGGGGCTCAAGTCCCGAGGCGAGCTGCCGAGCGTTTACTTTTATGTGTTCGCGATGGTGGCGCTGGGCGGGGCCCTGCGGGTCGTGACACATCCGAGGCCGGTGTATTCCGCCATCTACTTCATCCTCACGATTCTTGCGTCGTGTGGGATGTATCTCCTGCTCTCTGCCGAGTTTATGGCGTTTGCGCTGGTGATTGTGTACGCCGGTGCCATCCTGATCACGTACCTCTTTGTCATCATGCTCGCGACGCAGGCCCCGACCGAGGAGCGCACGGAGGGGCTCGAGCCCTATGACACCGCGGCTCGCGAACCCCTCCTGGCGACCGTCGCCAGCATGGCCTTGGTCGCGGTCCTGACGGGCATGCTCTTCGCTGGCACGTCCAAGCTGGAGCCGCGCCGAGCGGACGCATCGCAGGACGCGCTTTTGGCGCAACTCCCGCGGCGCGTTGAGGATGCGATGAAGGACGCGGGCGCGATCACCTTCAAGGATGGTCTCGTGCAGCGCGACGGCGCGTTCCAGATCGACATTGAGCAGCGCCGGGCGCTCGTGGCCGGGCCGGATGGGGAACGCTGGGTTGACTTCCCAGCGGATCTGTCCCCCCGGAACGTGGAGGCGTTGGGCTTCAACCTGCTGAACACGCACCCGGGCTCGATCGAGATCGCGGGTGTCATCCTGCTGATGGCGATGCTCGGCGCGGTGGTGCTGTCGAGACGTCAGGTCGAGATCGACGAGGCCGCGAAGGTTCAGCAGGCCCGCAATCTGATGGAAGGCCGCGGCGCGGAGGGACAGGCCTGATGGGCACGGACCTTTTCATGCTTGCGCAGCAGGGTTTCCCAGAGCCGATGGGCGGGGCGACGTTGGCGCACTACCTGCTGGTTTCAACGCTGATGTTTGCGATCGGGCTGATCGGGTTCCTGACCCGTCGAAACCTGATCGTGATGTTCCTGTGCACCGAGTTGATGTTCCAGGCGGCGGGGCTCGCGCTGATCGCGTTCAGCCGCTACCACCTGGAGCACAGCGGGCAGACGTTTGTGATTTTCGTGCTGACGGTCGCGGCTGCCGAGGCGGCGATGGCGCTGGCACTCGTCGTGCTGCTGTTCAAGAAGCGTGAGTCGCTGAACGCGGACGATTGGACGGAGATGAAGGGCTGATCCCGTAGTGATCCCGCACGGGGCGGGTGAGAGGTTCGGATCGTGACGATCGCTTCGGACATCATCGGTTCGATTCTCAAGGCGGCTGTCGCCGCGCCCGAGGGTGCGGGTGCCACGCTTCCCGCGATCGAGACGGGCCCCTGGTGGGTCTCGCTGATCCCGGCTCTGCCGATCCTGGCGTGCATTCTGTGCGGCGTGTGTGCCGCGATGCGCGTGAAGAGCAAGCTGCCGGCGTGGATCACGGTCGGGTGCCTCGGCGTCTCCTTCGCGTTGACGTTCATGATGTTCCAGCAGCTCGCGGGCGGCCGGGCCATCACCGTCGCGTGGGAATGGATCAACATCGCGTGGACGGACTCGGGCGGACACGAGCGGGCGCTGGTCGCGAACTTCGGGTTCTACATCGATTCGCTAACGTGCCTGTGGATGCTGTTCGTCACGGGCCTTGCGACGCTGATCGCGCTCTATGCAAGCGAGTACATGAGCCATGATATCGGGGCCGGGTACTGCCGCTTCTTCGCGGCGTTCGGGCTGTTCGTGTTCTCGATGGCGTGCCTGGTGATGGGTGACAACCTGCTCCTGCTCTACCTGGGTTGGGAAGGTGTGGGTCTGTGCTCGTATCTGCTGATTGGGTATTTCTACAAGAAGCCCTCCGCGGTTGCCGCGGCGAAGAAGGCGTTCATCATGAACCGCATCGGAGATCTCGGGCTCGCGCTCGGCATCTTCCTGACGTTCGTGCAGTTCGGGTCGGTCGAGTACAAGGTGATTCTCGAAGCGGCCCAGCCGTGGCTCGCGGCGGCGCAGGCCGGGCACTTTGAGGAGATCCCGGCAACGGTGCAACTGATCCCGATCCTCTTGATGATCGGCGCTTTCGGCAAGTCGGCGCAGTTGCCCCTGTATGTGTGGTTGCCGGATGCGATGGAAGGCCCGACACCGGTGTCGGCGCTGATCCACGCGGCGACGATGGTGACCGCCGGCGTCTACCTGATCGCACGCACGTACCCGCTCTTCATGGTGTCTGAATACGCCCTGCCGATCGTGGCGTGGGTGGGAGCCCTGACCTCGCTGGTCGCCGCGACGATCGGCATGGCCCAGTTCGACATCAAGCGGATCATGGCGTACTCGACGGTGTCGCAGCTCGGGTACATGTTCGCGGGCCTGGGTGTGCTGACGAGCACGGGCGCCGCGTTCCATGTCTTCACGCACGCGTTCTTCAAGGCGTCGCTCTTCCTCTCGTGCGGAGCGGTGATGCACGGCTTCGCTGGACAGCTCGACCTGCGGAAGCTCTCGGGCGTCGGGTTCATGAAGGGGTGGCAGGTGGTCGCGCTGGCGATGCTCGTCGGCTGCCTGAACCTCGCGGGCTTCCCCCTCACGGCTGGCTTCTTCTCCAAGGACATGATCCTCGCCGAGGCCTTTGTGACGCCCCACATGGCGCCGATCGGCTGGATCCTGCTGCTGACGGCAGGGCTGACTGCGTACTACACGTTCCGCGTGTTCTTCCGTGTATTCGTGGGTCCAAAGTACTACGAGCCCGGTGATGAGGTGCACGCGCACTCGGATCATGGTCATGGAGATCACGGCCACGGCGACCATGGGCATGATGCGCACGGCCACGCGCACGCCCCTGATGACGACCACGGCCTTGACTCGCATGGGCACGGTTTGCACGCTCATGCTCCCGGCGAGTTCCACCCGCACGCGCCGGGGTGGGCGATCAACTTCGTGCTCGCCGCTCTGACGATCCTCTCAATCGCTGCCGCGGGCCTCTACTTTGTGGGCGATCACGGCGGCTGGGTCGCGAAGATGGTCCACTCGTCGAGCGCGAACTATCCGCCGATCGTCGATCTCGCGGCTCACAGCGGCGAGGCGGCGGATGCACATGCGCACGCCGACCCCGCGGCACACCCCGCGCACGGATCATTCCTGGGATGGGACCCGCACAAGGTCATGTACTACGTGTCGGGTGTTGTCGGCTTCGTCGGCATCGCGATCGCATTCGGCCTGCACTATGTGGGTCGGAAGACCGCCGCGACCGCCAACGCAGACAAGCTGGTGCCCATGCTCGGGCCGATCCCGAAGCTGGCGCAGGGCAAGTGGTACGTGGATGAGATCTACGACTTCCTGATCGTGAAGCCCCTACACCTGATCTCGATCGTGTTTGCGTATGTCGACAAGCTGCTGGTTGATGGGCTTGTGAATCTGTTCGGATGGATGCCTCGCGCGTTCGGGTCGGGCCTTCGTCCGCTACAAGCCGGCAACCTCCACGGGTATGCCGTGCAGATGGCGGGGGGCGTGGCGATTCTGCTCTTGATCGTGTTCCTGGCGTCGATCGCGGGTCTGTAGATCGTCGGATGGGGCGCGTCACAGCGCCCTGTTGAAGGAGTGTCTGGTGGAGTTGGTCCTGCTCATTCTCGTGCCGCTGGCCTTCGCGATCCTGATCGCGCTGCGCCCCGCGCAGGAGTCCAAGTTCCACGCGGTGATCGGCACGCTGCTCTCCGCGGGGATCGGCGTGAACGCCCTGGGCCGCTTCGACTGGGGCTCGCCGGGAGCGATGCAGCTCACCGCGGCGTGGGACTGGCTGCCGACGCTCGGACTGCGGATGTCCGTCGGGGTTGACTCCGTCTCCTTACTGCTGATTGCGCTGACGCTCCTGCTTGGGCCGATCTGCGTCTTCTGCTCTTTCACCGCGATCGAGAAGAAGGAGCGGACGTACTACGGCTGGCTGCTCGTGCTTCAGGCCGCGATGACGGGCGTCTTCGCGTCGCGAGACATCGTCCTCTTCTACACCTGCTTTGAGTTCACGCTGGTGCCGATGTACGTCCTGATCTCGCTCTTCGGATCGACGAACCGCAAGGCCGCGGCGACCAAGTTCTTCCTGTACACCTTTACCGGCTCGGTCATCACGCTCGCCGGCTTGGTCTACATCGCGTGGTTCAACGCGACGCAGCTTGATTCGGTCGGTATCCAGACGGCCGGTCGTTGGACGTTTGACATCGCCGCGCTCGAGTCCGCGGCTCAGGCCATGCCCGCGAACGTGCAGGCGTGGCTGCTCCTGGCGATGATGTGCGGGTTCGCGATCAAGATCCCGCTCTTCCCGGTGCACACGTGGTTGCCACTCGCGCACACCGAGGCGCCGACCGCAGGGTCCGTGGTCCTCGCGGGCGTTCTGCTCAAGCTCGGTACCTACGGCATGTACCGGTTCGTGCTGCCGTTCCTGCCCGCGGCGGTCGTCGAGTACGCGCCGGTCATCGCGACACTCTCGATCATCGGCATCATCTATGGGGGCCTGATCTGCTGGGTGCAGACCGACGTCAAGAAGCTCGTCGCCTACTCCTCGGTTGCGCACCTTGGCTTCTGTATCCTCGGGCTTGCGTCGCTCAACACGGTCGGCATCACCGGTTCGATCCTGTACATGATCAACCACGGCCTCTCGACCGGCGCACTGTTCCTGCTCATCGGCATGGTCTACGAGCGCTATCACACGCGATCCATGAAGGAACTCGGCGGGCTCGCGGCGAAGATGCCGGTCTGGGCGACCTTCATGGTCTTCTTCACCATGGCATCGGTCGGGCTCCCGGGCCTCAACGGCTTTATCAGCGAGTTCATGTGCCTGATGGGCGCGTTCCAAGCCGGTGACGCGTGGGGCTCGCTCCCCGGCGGCACGGGCGGCGACCTCGGCTTCTGGTACGCGTTGATCGCCGGACTCGGCATGATCATCGCCGCGATGTACCTCCTGTACATGGTCGGCAAGGTCGCGTGGGGCCCGCTGGTGCTGCCGCCCGGGCATGACGGCCATGACCATCATGGCGAGCACGCCCACGGACCGCTGCCGACCGACCTCTGCCAACGCGAGATCTTCGTGCTGATGCCGCTGGCGATCCTGTGTCTTGTGCTCGGCCTGTTCCCGACACCGGTGATCAAGGCGCTGGAGCCCGCCGTGAACAACGTTGTCGAGACGATCAACGCAACGGGCCAGCGCCCCGCGAGGGCGCCGGGCATGCACGCCATGATGCCGTCCGCGGATGCGATGACCGTCGAACTTGAGTCCGCTCGGGGCGCTGGGGGTGGCAAGTGAACGAGATTCTGCCCCTGCTTATCCCGGAGATCGTGGTCTTCCTGACCACCTGCATCGTCATGGTCGTCGGCCTGTCGCCGGTCATGTCGGTGCGGAAATCATGCGGCCTGCTCAGCGCGAGCGGGCTGTTCATCGCAGCGATCCTCGCGATCAACGGCCCCCAGGGCGACGGCATGCTTCCGGGCATGACGCCATACGCCAAGGCGATGATCGCAATGGTGGGTGTTCTGCTGGTGCTGCTGGCCGCGGGGACCGTCGACCGTGAAGAGGACGCACGCGTCACGCGCGGCGGCGCTTTCGACGCGCTCCGCACCAATCGCGCCGAGTTCTACGCGTTCATCCTCTTCTCGCTCACGGGCGCGATGCTGTGCGCCTCATCGACGGATCTGATCTGGCTCTTTCTCGCCCTAGAGCTGACGTCGCTGCCGACATACGTGCTGGTCACGATGTCGACCCGCGGCACGCGCTCACAGGAGGCCGGCGTCAAGTACTTCTTCCTCGGCGCGCTCGGGGCCGCGATCTTCCTCTACGGCTTCGCCCTCATCTACGGCGGCACGGGCTCGACAAAGTTCGTCGAGATCGCGTCGACGATCGGTGACAAGGGAATGAACCCGATCACGCTCGCGGGCATGATCCTCGCGATCATCGGCGTCTCGTTCAAGATCGCCGCGGTGCCGATGCACTTCTATACCGCCGACGTCTACCAGGGCGCGGCCTCGCCGGTGACGGCATTCCTGGCGTTCGTCCCCAAGACCGCCGGATTCCTGAGTCTGATCCTCCTGCTCGCGCTCGTCGGCTGGGACCATGGTGCCGGAAGTGCGGGCAATGGTGGGAGTGGGGCGGTGGCGGTCGGGCACTCGCTTCCGTCCGAGCTGCGCCTGCTCCTCTGGGTCATGGCCGCGATGACCATGACGATCGGTAACGTGCTGGCCGTTGTGCAGAGCAGCCCCAAGCGTGTGCTCGCGTATTCTTCGATCGCGCACTCCGGCTACATGATCGTGGGCCTCATCGCCGGCCCCGGCGACTATGGCGCGGGCTTCGCACACAACGGCATCGCCGCCGTCCTCTTCTATCTCGCGGCGTACGGCCTCATGAACGTCGGTGCGTTCGCCGCTCTGGCCGGGCTCGAGCGTCGCGGACGCGACGGGCGGCCCGTCGAGATCGACTCCTTTGATGACCTGCGCGGGCTGTGCGCGACGCGACCGATGCTCGGATGGACGCTGGTGGTCTGCTCGCTCTCTCTGCTCGGCCTGCCCCCGCTCCTGGGCTTCTTCAGCAAGATGCCGCTCTTTACGTCCGGCATCGCTGCGGGCGAGATCGTGCTCGTGGTGGTGCTCGGCATCAACTCGGCGATCGCGGCTTTCTACTACCTGCGTTTCGCTGGCGTCGCGCTTCTGGAAGATGCGAGCGAAGGGCCGCAGCCCGGCGCCGCGCCGTTTCCGGCTCGTGCGATCTCCGGCCTCGTGGCTGTCATCCTCGTGATCTCGCTCTCGTTCTTCGGCGACGGCTTGATGAAGGCGAGTAAGAACGCGGCGGTGGTCGAGGGGAGTGGCGTCCGGGTCCCGATGCCCGTGCCGCATGCGCCCGGTCATAAGGCTGAGGAGCATCACGACGCGGCGGCTCCCCCGTCACCAAACGCTCCCGAGCCCGCATCCGAGTCGACCGTTGCGCACCGCGTCGGCGCCTGACAGTCCGCCCCCCAGGATCGCTCATCAAGAGAGTTCCGGGCAACGTCGGCCTTTGAGACAGGACCGGCCGCTCTTCAAGCGCCCGCGGGCTTCGCGCTGGCGCCCGACTTCTTATTCGTCACCGTGAGCTGGATCGCCATGCCGACCGCCGTGGCGATCGCAAGGACGACCGCGACGGTGAGCGGCGGCTGGTCCAGTACGCCGCTCAGGGCCGAATCAGTTGCGCCCGCGAGCCACACCGTCGAGACAAAGGCCACGCTCGCGCCGAAGAGGGCGGTGACCATCGCGCCGGATCGCTTTGGCATGGAGACGCCGAAGAGCACACCCAGAACCGCGCCCGCAATGCCGCCCCCCGTGAGCAGGAGCCGCTCGCGCGTGCCGATCGATTCCCACGCGTCCGAACCGCGCTGGCCCATTTCATCGAGGAACGCGCGGGCCTTGGCGGCGTGCTCCTGAACCTTTGGGAGTGCGGCGTCCACGATGGCATCCGCCGCGGCAGTACCCAGGGCGGTGCGATTGGCCGCGCCGGTCTCCGTTTCGCCTGCTGCTGCGGGCTCGTCGTTTGAAGTGCCCGCGTCCGCAGAACTCGATTCGGGCCTGTCGGTCGAGGCGCCCAGCAGCAGGCGCGCGGGCGGATCGATCAGGCCGGGGCTCTTCTGGTTGAGGTAGATGGACGCGCCGAGGATGCCGACGGCGGCAAAGACCAAGCCCGACGAGACGATGAGTGCAAAGCGGAAGAGCAGGCAGGCGACGACCAGCCCGGCGATGGCCCCTGCGCCAAGCCCGACGTACACGGAAGGGAACGATCCGACCTGCATGATGCCCATCATGGGCAAGGCGACGGCGCCGAGCACGGAGCCGATTGCGATGCCCAGGATGGCGAACATCGGTTTCAAAACCTTGGCGCCGAACAGCCAGAGCGCAAGCCCCGCCAGCAGCGCAAGAAGTGCGCCGCCATGCATCCCGATGGGAAGGTTGCTGAGCGTGGCGAGGAGGCGGTCGATCGCGTCCAGGCCGAAAGTCGGAAGAGATGAGCGCAAGTCCGTCACGCTCCTGTGATTCGGGCCTTCACGACCCTTGTTTCGAGCCAATGCAAGCGCCGTGGGCTGGTCAGGGCGTCGGTCCTGACCGATACTCCGGGCGCGACACGTGCGCAGGTCCGGATCTACGGTCCACACGGGTTATTGTGCCTCACGCTCGGGAGAATGCATGCCTCGTTCCGGAAATTCGCGAGATCGTTCAAAGAAGGGCGCGTCGCCGAAGGGGGGCAAGGTCCCTTCCAAGCCCGTAACTGGTAAGAAGAGCAAGACCGGAGGAGGCGCGTCCAAGGGGACCAAACGCTCCGTCGCCGCGCAGAAATCGCCCGCCGCGCTCGACCGGCTGCGCGTTGGAATCAGCGCGCTTGATGTGCAGATCGTCGACCTGCTGAACAAGCGCGCGAAGCTCGCGGTGCAAGTTGGAAAGGTGAAGCGCAAGCACAACGTGCCGATCTACACGCCGCATCGGGAGCAAGAGGTGCTCTCACGCGTCCTGAAGCAGAACGCCGGTCCTCTGCCGGACCGGACGATCGAAGGGGTGTACAAAGAGATCATGTCCGGCTCATTCGCACTCGAGCGTCCGCTCCGGATCGGGTATCTGGGCCCGGCGGGGTCATACTCCCACCTCGCGGCGGTCCGCCAGTTCGGCTCGTCCGTGGATTACGAGAACCTGCACGAGATCCGCGGCGTGTTCACCGAGGTCATCCGCGGCCACGTGGACTACGGCCTGGTGCCGATCGAGAACTCCACGGGCGGCGGCATCGTGGAGACGCTCGACGCCTTCATCGAGAACAAGGGGCAGATCAACATCTACGCTGAGGTGCAGATCGAGATCCATCATGCGCTGCTGGCCAACTGCAAGCCCAGCAACGTGAAGCGGATCCACTCAAAGCCCGAGGTCTTCACCCAATGCAGAACGTGGCTGGCCACGCAGTATCCGCAGGCGGAGCTCGTGCCCGCCCCCAGCAGCAGCCGCGCCGCGCAGATCGCGGCCGAGGAGTACAAGCAGGCCGAGGCGATCGGCGCGGAGGGGCGGACGGCGGCGATCGGCAGCGTGCTGGCGGGCCAGATCTACGGCCTGCGGACGCTGTTTGAGAAGATCGAGGACAATCCCAACAACATCACGCGATTCTTCGTGATCTCGCGCCAGAAGACGCAGCGTTCCGGCGACGACAAGACCTCGATGATGTTCACAACGCTCAACAAGCCGGGCGCGCTCGTGGACGTGCTGGGTGTCCTGCGCGATGCCGGGATCAACCTCACCCACATCGACAAGCGCCCCGCAGGACGCAGCAACTGGACCTACGCGTTCTTCATCGATGCCCAGGGACACCGCGACGACAAGGCGATGGCCGATGCGATCGCGGAGGCGGAGAAACACTGCAAGGAGCTGGTGGTTCTGGGGAGCTACCCTCGGGCGGCTCGGATCCTCTGACTCCCTCGGCGATGGTCCCGCAACTCGTTCCGGGCGGTGCAAGGTTGGCCGATTTGGCCTTTGATTGGATACGTGAGTGCCGGGGGGAACGGGCCGGCTGTGACTGGGTGAGTCGGGGGTCAACGCCTCAATCTGCGTTCGGGATGTGGAAGAAGGTCTGGGAACCTTGCTTTCCAGACGACGTATGGGTAGATTGTCCGCCAGAGGGGATGCGCAAGGTGCGCGACCCCGGCCCTTGGGCGACCCCCGCTTGTCGCCGCCGGGCAGGAGCAGTTGTTCCGAGAGCGTTCTGAACGCTGCGGGAATGACGCCCGAACCCAGGTGATCGTGATCTCGATGCCCATCGGGATCGCCGACGCCGGGACCTCAAGCAAGACAGATGTGTCGGGCTCGTGCATCGCACGCGTCCGAACCAGGACTTTCGAGGACTTCACGGTGAGGACGTTGTCGCTACCATCCACGCCCCTGTCGGACCACGCTGAAGAAGCGCGGCCCGCACATGGGCGGACATGGGCGCAGCGGCCACGCGCGTCGAAGTCCGAAGCACTCGGTCGCCTCAGCGGATCCGGCTTGCCGGAACCGCTTTCGCTCGTTTCTCAGGAGTTGCCATGAAGGGTACTCGTCGCGTCCGTCGCCCCTACGCCCGCCCCGCATCCTCGCGCGGAACGGAATCCGGTCGGAACGCTTCCCGGCTCTCGGGGATGGCGGGTCTCGCCTCGGTCGAGCGCCTCGAGCCGCGGCAGCTGCTCTTCTCGCTGACGATCACGCCCAGCGATCTGGTGTCGGACGACATCGGTGAGGTGCGTGCACAGTTCGGGTACACGATCCCGATCCTGCTGACCTCGGAAGAGGTTTCGGACGCGCCGCCGGATGACTTCGACGAGGACTTCGGCGATGAACTGCCGGACAACACGACCGTGCAGGCCGTCGCGAGCGGCCGGGTCTTTGCGGGCAGCGGGCTGCGCGTCACCCACAACATCCCCGTCGGGTCCCGGTTCGCGATCCGCGAGCGTGTGGGCTACCTGGGCCAGGGGCCCGGTCCGACCTTTACCCAGCCGATTGACGAGACCGCCCTCGACGCGAACCTGGTCGCCGGGGAGCAGTTCACGTACACATTCCGCGGCGGGTCAGCGGGCAACACCAGCAACATCGGCGTCGAGAGCATGACGATGGAGGTGTACGGCATCGGCAGCAACGCCGGCCTCAATGCCAACACCATGACGGTCGAGCTCTTCTTCCGCGGACAGGTCGTCGCGACCTACACCGGCGCCGCCCTCCGCAACCTCAACCAGACAAATCCCAACGTGCCGGGCATCGGCACCTTCGAGTTCACAACCCAGAACAACGCAGCGCCGGTCTTCGACTCCATCCGCTTCACCGCGACGGGCACCGCCCTGTTCGCGATGGACAACATCAACTACGAGGTGCCCGCCGGAACGTTCGCGGACATCGTCACCTCGCGCATCTACGGCGCGGAACTTGTCTTCAGCGGTCCCATCGGCTCGACCATCCGCATCCTCGACCTCTACGGACGCGACATGGTCCAGACCATCGCGCTCGGTGCGCCGGACGGTCTGACGGTCCCGCTCGTTGATCTGGATGACAACGGCATTCCGAACTTCAACGATGGTATCGGCCGCATCGAGATCACCGGCGGCGATACCCGCACCGCGCTGACCATGATCGGCTTCGAGATTCAGCAGGGCGAGCGGGAGGCTCTCGAGGACCTGAACGGGTACTTCGATGGATTCGAGGAGGCCGGATTCGGCTTCACGTTCGATGTTGACGGCAACATCATCGGTCTTCCGAACGGGCCGGGGTCGGTCATCGTCGGAAGCCCCTGGGTCAGGCCGCTGAACAACTACAACCCCGCGGGCGTCGCGCCCGGCACCGGCGGCTTCGTGACATCCGGGTTCAGCAGTCCCGATCAGGGCATTTTCTCGTTGGACGGGTCGTCCGTCGGATCGGTCGCGATCCACGGCATGGTCTTCGGCTCCAGCCAGTTCAACGGATCGGTCCAGACGCTTGCGATCACGGCGCCCATGGGCAGCTATTCCGTGCAGGGCGATCTCGGCGCCTTCATCGCGGCTTCCGATGCCGGCATCTGGGTCCCCGATCCCGGAGCGGACCTGAGCAACTTTGATGACTTGGACGTCATCACCAAGACCAACTCGATCCTCTCGGTCGGGCGCACGCTCGGCACGTTCAGCGTTGCCGGACGCTCGCTGATGGAGATCTCCGTCCTCGGCGATACCTCCAACCCGCAGGCACGCCCCCCGCTGGACTCGCTCCGCTATCGCGAGATCGAGGCCGTGCAGGGCGTCCTGATCTCGGCGACGGAGGCCGCGTCTGTCAGCGCGTATCTCAATCGCAACAGCGTGAACGATGCGGGCACGGCCACGGGTCAGGCCTATCCGTTCGGCAATGGGTTCTACCGAAACGACACCATCATCGGCGCCGAGATGATCAATCGTGGCGGCACCGCCGCGATCATCAGCGGCCAGGTCGGGCTCATGGACCCGATCAACACCAACGAAGACGCCGCGGACGTCTATGGATTCGTCGTTGACGGCCAGAACGACGTTCGTGTCGAGATTTCCAACGTCACGGGCGAGTACGTTCGAATCGTCGATCAGGACGGGCGCACGCTCGCGGCCAACTCCATCAATCTGCGCGGCTCCAAGCAGTCCGTCTTCACGTTCACTCCCAACGCGCCGGGCATGTACTACCTCGTCGTCGCCGTCCCCGGCGTCGTCGATGGAGGCGAGACCAGCGGCACAACGTACGAGGTGACGATCAGCGGTCTGGCCCCCGTGACCTTCGGCGGCATTCACACCGGCGGCTCGCTCGGCCAGGACAACGTCCGCAACGGGCTGGGCAACGACGTGAACATCTCCGTGCTCAACGGCGCCATGGGCGCCATTCGCGTCGGCACGGGCATCCGCACGTCAGGCGGCGCCGACGCCGGGCCCGACGGATACGTCAACACCGACGTCGAAGATATCCAGGCCCTGATGACGTGGGGCGGCGGCACGGTCTCCGTGCAGGGCAGCCTCTACAACATCACCACAGGGTCCGACCTCAACATCGAGTTCGAGGGGCTTCGCCAGGACGTGATCAACGTCTTCATCGGTGGCGACTTCGGCAACCTCGTGACGGGCATCGCGACCGCCGCGGGCGCGGGGCAGCGCGACGGCCTTGAGGGCGACCTGGGCAACATCAACATGTCGGTCGGCGGACGCGTCGGTGTGATCGACGTCCGCGGCTCCATCGGCGTCGATCGCGATGCGGGCGCCAACTCGACCACGGGATCTCAGTTTGTCCTTCGCACGGGCGTCAACGGCGGCGACGGCTCCATCGGCATGATCCGCGTCGGCGGTCACGTCTACGGACCGTCGGTGTCCATGCAGACGACCCCCGGCTCAACCATTGGCGGCTTCCTGGTCAGCCAGGACGTTCAGGACGAGCCCAACACCTTCTACGGCATCTGGGGCAACCTCGGCGGCGGGCTCGGATCATTCAACACGGGCTTCGGCTCCGACGTCCGCTTTGTCGACGCCCCGCAGGTCGCGATCAACTCCGTGAATACCACGCTCCCCATCATCGGCGGGCAGGTGCTGGAGCTGGTCGACGACGGCGGCGCCAAGATCTCTTTCAGCGTGGCGGGTGCGCCGGCCGGCGTCACGGTCGGCTTTGTGCGATTCCTTCCCGTCGAGGGCTCGCAGGGCGTTGCGATCGCAGAGGTCCAGGTGGATCTCAGCGGCACCGGCCAGCGGTTCGATATCTCGAGTGATGGCCGCACGGGAACGCCGGTCACGATCGGCACCATCAACATCACCAACGCGGTCGCAACCTCGAGCGTGCGCATCGTCGGCTCCGGCGAGATCGACATCTGGCAGATCGTTCAGACCGGAGGCGCGGCCTTCGAGCGGATCGTCAATGACACGCCCAACGGCGACGTCATCGCGATCGACGTGGTCGGCGTCGGGTTCATCCAGTTTGGTTCGGGCGACATCGGCCGCTCGGAGATGGTCCCCTACGGCCCCCAGCTCATCGGGCCGTTCCTGGGCATCGGCTCGGGCCTTGTGCAGACGGTGGGCGGGGTGCTCGGCATCGTGCGCGAGACCATGGCCGGCGACTGGAGCGGCGCCACGTTCCGCCCCACGAACAACACCAACACCGACGCCGGCGCAGCCTTCCTGGACGACGTCGGCTCACCCTTTGATGCGTACCTCAACGGCGTCGTGATCCGAACGGGCAACGTGACGGAGATCTCCACCAACGGCGCGATCGGCGACGTGATCCTCCAGGACGCTGCCGCACGGATCATCCGGGTGGCGGCCAACGTGGACGGCATCACCGCCAACGGCCGCTTCGACGGCATCATCGGCACGATTTTCGCCAACGACATCGACCGGGTGGAGATCGGCGACGGCCTGCTCCAGCGCACCGATTCGCCGCTCTCATCGACAGGAATCTTCGCGACCAATCAGATCGGCACCATCATCGGAGACGGCGTCGACAACTCGATTATTTCGAGCACCATCACCTCCTCGAACCAGACCGATGGCGAGGTCGACGACAACGGCGGCATGGGCGTCATCGAGATCACGCGCGGCGGGCGCATCATCGATGCCTACATCTCCGTCTCCAACATGGATAACTTCTGGCGCTCCGTCTACTACGGCGATGACAACGTCGCCCGCGGTCAGGCCGGCGACATTCTCACGCGAAACGCGGACATCTTCCGCACCGAGATGTTCTTCGGCGATCTGAACCGGCTCCAGGTGCTCGGCGGCGTCTTCGACGCGGTCTTCATCCAGGCCAACGGCAACGTCGGGCTCGTCACCGCCGACGAGTACCGCAACTCGACGCTGTCGGGCACGGCCCTTGAGCTCTTCCCCAACGCGATCGTTGTGGACGGCAACCTCGGTGAGTTCCGTGTCAATGGCACGACCACCAGCACCGAGACCGCGCTCGGCACCGTCAAGGACATCACCATCGATGTCGTCGGCAACCTCACGCTCTTCGCCGCGTCCGATGCGATCCGCGTCATCCTGGACGTCGACGGGATCATCAGCGAGTTTGATACGGCCCGCCTGCGCTCGAGCAACATCACGGCCGGCGAGCTGACAACGCTCCGTGCGACGCAGACCGTTGTTTCTTCGACCTTCCTCATCTCCGGACCGATTGTCTCGTTCACGGCGGGTGACCGCATCGTGAACTCGACGATCAGCGTCACCGGCCCGCGCGGGCGCCTGGACCTGGTCTCCGCCGCCAACCTCATCTCCGGCAACATCTCCTCGGCTGGCCCGATCGGCACGATCCAGTCCACGGCCGGCGATATCAAGGCCAGCATCACGACGATCACCGCCTTCGGCACGGTCACGCTGCTGAGCGCTGCCCGCGACCTTGACATCACGACCGACATCAGCGCCGCGGTGACCTCCATGGTCGCCGGTCGCCACATCGGCAACCGCGCCGCGCCCGGCGTCATCCTCATCAACGGCAACCTCGGCTCCGCCACCGCCGGCGGCACGCTCTACAGCGACATCCGCGTCGGGCAGTCCATTACCGGCTCGGTCACCACCGGACCGGTCTCCGCGAAGCCCGCATCCAACCTCGTCGGCAACGGGTCAATCATCGCCTTCGGACGGATCAACTCCGTCGTCATCGGCGGTGACTTCGGCGGCAGCGTCATCTCATGGTCGGGCGGCATCGGCTCCGTCACGATCTCCGGCGGCTCGTTCTACAAGGGACGCACGGTCGCCGCCTACGACGGCTCGATCGACTCCATGGTCGTCACCGGGGGCCACCTCCTGGGCAACGTCCACGCCGACTGGGACATCACCTCGCTCCGCGTGGTCGGCAGCGACGACGGGATCTTCGGCGACGTGGGCATCAATCCGCTGCTCTCCGCGAGCAGGAGCTACGACGCGCTGCGGAACGAACTGCCCGCGGGCACCACGTCGACCATCGGCGTCGACGGCCCCCGCATCACCGCGGGACACAACATCGTCTCGTTCGTCGTCACCAACGGCTCGCTCTTCGAGGCGATGGTGTACGCCGGACGCTCGTTGCTCTCGCTCGATGTCACCGGCGGCGCGGCAAACAACGGCGGCACCACGGCCTACGCGAACATCATCGCCGCGGGCGACTTCTTGGGCGGCGTGAGATTTACCGGGGGCGTGAACCGTGCGTTCTTCGGCGCGGGCATCTTCTCCTTCGGAGCCGACAATCTCCCCGGCGGCACGGGCTTGAACGCCGACACGGTCGGCTCGGGCGTGATGAGCGGCATCTCGATGAGCGATGCATCGTTCGTTGACTTCGTTTCCGGCGTGGATGCCGGCCTCGACGGGGTCTACATCGGCGCGGACGACCGCACGGCCGTCGGATTCTCCACCGCTGGCAACATCGCGATCTCCGGGTCGGTTGCGTCGGCCCGCTTGACCGCCGACTCGCTCGCGGGCGGAATCGACGCCCGCATCATCCGGGCCAGCATGGCCCGGCCCACGACCGATCCGGACATCCTCGCGCCTTCCGAAGCTCAGCCGGGCGTGCCCGTGCCGGGCACGGGTCTCACGGTCAGCGTGGGCGGCGTCTCCACGCTCATCACCCTCACGGGTCCGGGCACCGCTCGTTGGGACGCGGCCACCCGCACCATCACGTTCTCGGGCACCACGCTCGCCTCGACCCTCCGGGTCGCCCCCAGCGGCGGGGCCGCGCTTGTCGATCTGGTGATCGCCGGACGCGACGACACCAACATCGGCTCGATCATCGTCACCGGCGCGCTCACCGGAAACAGCCGTATCAAGGCCGATGCCGACGTCGGCGTCATCAACGTGAGCTCGTTCAACACCATCGGCAGCATCGTGGTCGGACGCACGCTCTCTTCGCTCGTGACCGGTGACTTCCTGGGCGGACACGTTGAAGCCCGTACGATCACGGCCACCAACATCTCCGGCTTCTTCGGGAACACATCGCCCGCCGTCATCAATGAGGCGTCCATCTCCGCGCTTGAGATCGGCACCGTCAACGTCGGCAAGACCTTCTTCGGCCTGGTCTCCGCGGACCGCTCGATCGCCTCCATCATCATCGGCGGCTCCATGAACGTCGGGTTCATCCGCGCCGGCGACACCATCGGCTCCGTGACGGCCGCGTCGCTCAATCGCGCCTGGATCTCGGCACGCGATGCGATCAACTCTGTCGTCATCACCGGCGATTCGTTCGACTCTTCCATCATGTCCGGCGTCGACCTGGGCGCCGACGGCCGCTTCGGCGGTTCCGGCGACGATGCCGACGTGATCACCACCGGCACCATCGGCACCGTCACCATCGGCGGCAACTTCGGCGAATCGGACATCGTCGCCGGCATCTACCGCGGCAGCGACTCGTTCTTCGGCAACGCCGACGACCTCGTCTCCGAGGGACGCTCGACCATCACCTCAGTAACGATCGGCGGCACGCAGGTCGGATCAAACGTCAACTCCGAGGCGTACACCATCTCCTCCACCGGCACGATCGGTTCCGCCCAGATCGGCGGCGTAGCTGCCAGGAACCAGGGCAACTTCCGGTTCGGGCCTCTGGTCTACAACCCCGAGCCCATCCAGGTCACGGACCTCCGCGTGGAAGAGTCCACGCGCATCTTCGCCGGCAAGCTCACGTTCAACATGCCTCTGGATCTCTCGACGCTCTCTCGCGCACTCTCGGTCTCGGAGGTCCGGGGCACGGGTAGCGTGACGATCCGCCTGATCGAGGGCATCGACTACACGCTCAGCTATGACGCCGCGACCCGCGTCGCGACCGTCACCTTCTCCCGCGACGTGACCGAGCGGAATCTGCCGCAGATCGTTGGCGTCCCCGGAGCGGGCACCTTCCGCTTCCAGCTCGATCAGAACATTCTCCGTGCCTCCCTCGTCAATGCGCGTCTTGACGGCGACGGCAACGGATTCGCCACCGCCGGCGACAACTACTCCGAGGACGACTTTGTCGGCGACGCGGGCGACAAGATCACGCCGCAGCAGACCTCGATCAACAACAGCTTCGGCAACTCCATCCTCGACATCGACTTCTACGGGCCTTTCAACCTCGACATCGTGATGGATAACAACCGGGCCTCCGACGGCTTGGCCGACGCGAACCGCAAGTTCACGATCCGCGGCTCGATCGGCGACCACCCCGACACGAGCATCAACTTCTTCAAGCCCGCCGGTGACGTCGATCTGTATCGCGTCTCGCTCCAGGCCGGCCAGATCCTCCGGTTGGGTGAGATGCAGGGCTCGGCACTCCTCGCGGGCCGGAGCATCCTCGATCCGAACGGAGCCATCGTCGGTCAGGGCGGGTCCTCCGCCTCGCTTCTCTCGCTGCCCGTCAATGGTCTGACGCAGTTCGATTTCGTGGGCGAGTTCGCGTACCTCGTGAAGCAGACCGGTGTCTATGTCATCGCGATCGGAAACACCGAGGCCTTCACGGACACCACCGTTCCGAACATCGACTCCATCCCCGGCGCGGTCGGAACGTACCGCTTCGACGTGGAGATCTTCGACGACGGCGACTCCGGCTTCAACGCCCTCACCAACTCCGGCGACGGCAACGCCGTGATCTACGCCCCTGCGCCGATCGACTTCTCCGGTCCGGACCGCGTCTTCGGGACAGTGGATGATCTGACCACCCGCATCATCGGTTCGTACACCTTCGTGCACAGCGCCGGCGCCGACGGCATCAAGGGCACGGTTGACGACGTTGTCCTGGGCACCAGCCCCGACGGCATCACGTCCAACTTCTCCAACACGAATGTCGACGGCGTCACCACCGCGACCCGCACCGTCACCATCTCGTCGGCCATCGGACCCACCGGGCACAGCGGCGTTCCGGGTGATGTCTGGGCGGACGTTGATATCTTCCACCTCAACAATCGCCAGGCCATTGCCCCCGGAACGCGGCTGAAGGTCACCGTCAAGCTCGCCGAACTCGGCGCCGACCTCGGATCCCGCAACCAGCGCTCGATTGCCGATATTTTCCTGCTCGACACCTTCTTCGATTACCGCGGCTTCGTGCAGTTCGGTGTCTTCGACACCACCGCATCCACCGGCATCGACGATGGCACGCTGCTCTTCGCTCCGACCGACTTCACCGGCCGCGAAGGCGTGGCCGGCGCCATCGCCGACAACGGCACCAACTCCTACGGCTTCGACGCCAACGGCGATTTCTACATCGAGTTCGTCACGCCCGGCGCGCTCGACTCCGACGGCACCCTGCCCGCCAAGTACGCCGTGTATCTCCAGGGTGCGTTCAACACCGACTACCAGATCGAAGTCATCCAGTACGGCGGCACCGTCGACGCCGCGCCGCGCCTGGTTCAGAACATCTTCCTCGAGACCCGCGGCGGAAGCGTCGATTGGCTCGAGGCGG
>CAZPPG010000039.1:0-33853 GCA_964588385.1 uncultured Phycisphaeraceae bacterium | reverse complement strand
GACGTAGTCGCACACGGAACGGGCAGCAATGGCCTGCCGCATCGCGGCATCGCGGGTTTCGTCAGTTCTGTCAGGTGTCAGGCGGGTCACCCAACGGCCTTTCGGATGGACACCGCCGCAAAGCTCCTCTCACGCACCCGCGGCGGCAGGTTGGCCCACGCCGCCACGAGGCGGGCTCGGGTGGCGTCCGCGTAGCGTCGCCGCCTCCGGGCCACCGGACGCGACGTGGGCGGGATTGGCCGGCCCTGGTGCCCGGTGTTGGCCGCCAAACTCGACCCGTTCATAGTTCAAACGCTCACCGAGCGACGCGAGCTGCGCCTGGCGCTGCGCTCATCTGAAAACTCGCGAGTATCGGGCGAAATCCAACGAAAGCTCGGGGGTTCGATTCCCCCCGGCTCCATTGTTCGTTCGGGTTCTGCCCGCTCGGGACGCGACGTGCCATGTCGCGTCCTTTCCGCGACGAATCGCGAGTTCCCGGTGCGGCTTTGGATCCACCCGCCGCCGGATCGCTCGGGCCACACGGAGGGGCCACACCCAACGCCCGGAACACCTCCGCTCGTCTGGCGAACAGCATCCCCCAGGTGGCGCTTTGCGTGCCGCCGTGGCGATTCGTACCGACACCCGATCAAAGTGGTCGGTTATTTGTGCCGATAACCAGAGCATGGTGAACGCCCAGACGCCCCTTCCGAGCACGATGCCCCCTTCGCACCCGTATGACGGCGTGCCGCTGACCGTGCTGTCGGGGGTCGGGAGATCGGGCACCACAATCGTGCGCCAGGCGCTCAGCCGGCACCCGGACCTGGACTCCACGAACCTTGAGAACAACATCCTGAACGAGCTGATGAACGTGGCGAGCCGCAACTGCACCATGGCGGACCGCGTTCATGCCATGCGTGTTGATGCAAGGACATACAACGCACACTTTCGGGCGTTGATCCTGCGTCTGCTCTGGCCGCGACCTCGCATTGATTCAAAGCGTCCCGATCGGCTCCTGGCGTTCACAAATCTGACGCCCACGTCCGCCGACTATCTCGTGCGTCTCTTCCCGCGCGTTCGCATCGTGTACATCGTGCGGAACGGGATCGAGGTGGTCTCGAGCCGCATGCGGTTCGAGCCCTTCCGCCACCGCGATGTGGCCTCGCACAGCGACACGTGGGCGCTGGCGTACGAGATGGCCAAGTGGGGCGAGGGCAAGCGCGAGTTTCAGATCGTGCGTCACGAGTGGCTCAAGGACACGGATGGTCCGGAGCGGATGATGGGGACGATCCTGACCTTCCTCGGGTTGAGCGCCCATGCCCCGTGCGTCGAGGCGTTCCGCGAGGAGCTGGTGCATCCGACGGCGGATGAGCGGGCGCTGCGGGGCGAGGATCCGGCAAGCATGATTGAGAGCAAGAGCTCGGCGGGACCTGAGACCGTGGGCGCGGGACTGCGCCTTCCCGCAGAGACGCTGCGAGGGCGGTCCGAGCGCTGGCGCGACTGGACCAATGCGGAGCGCGATGCGTTCGAGTCCCGCTGCGGGGAGGCGATGCGATCGTTCGGCTACGACATTCCGTGGTCGGGCGCGATCGCGGCATGAACCCCCGCCCCCTCGCGCCCCCTCATGCCGCTGATTCCGGGCCTTTGAACCCGCGCCTTCGCCCAATACCATGCGTCTGCCTTCCGAAAGGGCGACGCGTCCATGAGCGAGATCGATTTCAGCGCGATGATGACGGCCAGCCGCCCGGCGGACGGGGATGGCGCGCCCGGTGAGGGGAACGGACCGGGAAGGGGCGGCACGGGTGATGGGGCGGGCGGCATGGGCGGCGCCGCCGGCGCGGGAGGCGAGCGACCCGGCGACCAGATCGGGCCCTACACACTTCTGGACCGCATCGGCCAGGGCGGCTTCGGCGTGGTCTGGCTGGCCCAGCGGACCACGCCCTTCGTGCAGCGTGTCGCACTCAAGATCATCAAGCCCGGGATGGACAGCGCATCGGTGATCTCCCGCTTCGAGCAGGAGCGTCAGACCCTCGCGCTGATGGATCACCCCAATGTCGCGCGCGTGCTCGATGGTGGCGTGACATCCGCCGCGATGGGCTCGCGCCCCTACTTCGTGATGGAGCACGTGCAGGGCGAGGCGATCGATCGCTATTGCGACACGAACCGCCTGACGATCCGCCAGCGACTGGAGCTGTTCATCGCGGTCTGCCACGCCGTGCAGCACGCGCACCACAAGGGCGTCATCCATCGCGACCTGAAGCCCGCGAACGTGCTGGTGCGGGCCCACGACGGCTTGCACGTCCCCAAGGTCATCGACTTCGGCATCGCCAAGGCGATCACGCCCACGCCCGGCGTTGAAGTGACGCAGGCGGGATGGGTGGTCGGCACACCTATCTATATGTCGCCGGAGCAGGCGACCGGCGACGGGCGCGACATCGACACGCGCTCGGACGTGTATGCCCTCGGCGTCGTGCTGTACGAGTTGCTGACGGGCTCGCCGCCCGTGGACCCCAAGCGCCTGGAATCGCAATCGCCGCTGGACATGCTGCGTGTGATCCGCGAGACCGAGCCGCCGCGCCTGCGCACGCGTCTGATGCAGCCGGCCTCGCGCCTCGGTGAGCGGACGGGCGGCGACGGCACGCCGGTGTCGTACCCCTGGGACACGCCGTCGGCCGAAGAGATCGCCACCCGACGCGGGGCGAGCGTCGCCGAGCTCTCCCGGATGCTCTCGGGCGAGTTGGAGTGGATCCCGCTCAAGGCGATGCGCAAGGAGCGGGAGCGCCGCTACCAGTCCGCAAACGAGCTGGCCGACGACCTCCTGCGATACCTCGAAGGACAGCCGCTCCGCGCGGGGCCTGAGAGTTTCGGGTACCTCGCGACCAAGTTCGTCAAGCGGCACACCGGGCTCGTCGTCGGCGCGGCGGCGGTGCTCCTCACCGTCGCGGCGGGCGTGGCCGCAACACTGGTCTTCGCTGCCAAGGAGTACGAGCAGCGCGTGCGGGCCGAGCGCGGCGAGGCGGAACTGAAGGAGGTCACGCAGTTCCAGGCCGCGATCATCTCCGGGATTGATCCGGAGTCCGCGGGTGCGGCGATCGTCGATCGCATCGTCGCGGACGGCACAGAAGGACTGAGCGAGCCCGAGCGCATCGCCGCGATGGAGAGCCGGCGCGCGGCGCTGGACGGTGTGGATGCGCCCGATGTCGCGCGCCGCGTCATCGACGAGACCATGCTCGCGCCCGCCGCCGCCGCGATCGATGAACGCTTCAAAGGGAGCCCCGCAGTCGCGGCGTCGTTGAAGCAGACGCTGGCGGAGTCGTACGTGGCCCTGGGCATGCTCGACAAGGCCCTGCCCCTGCAGGAACAGACGCTGTCCCTGCGCCGGGAGCACCTGGGTGAACACGATCGCGCGACGATCCAGTCGATCGGCAACATGGCGCACGTGCTGATGTACATGGGCGACTTGGAGCGCGGCGTCGCCTACGCGGAGGACGCGGTGCGCCTCGGCGAGAAGTGGCTCGGCGCGGAGGACGCGGACACGCTGGCATTCATCAGCAACCTCGGCAATGCGCGCCAGGCCCAGGGCAGACTCTCCGATGCCGAGGCCCTCTACCAGCGCGCGTACGAGGTCTCCGCCCGCGTACACGGGGCCGACAACCCCGACGCGCTGCTCTATCTCAACAATATCGGCGGCCTGCAGGAAGCCCAGGGAAAGCTCGCGGAGGCCGAGAGGAGCTACCGCACCTCCATGGAGGGGTTCGTGCGAACCGCCGGCGAGGACTCACTCGACGCGCTCATCGGGATGAACAATCTGGGGAGCGTGCTCGAATCGCTGGGGCGAATGGACGAGGCGGAGACCATGTACAGGCGCTCGCTCGAAGGCCGCACGCGAACGCTCGGACGCGGGCATCCCTCCACGCTGGTTGCCCTGTCGAACATGGCATACTTCTACATGCAGAGAGACCGCAACGCTGAGGCCGAAACGATCCTCCGCGAGGGGGCCGCCGCCGCGGAAGCCGGGCTCGGAAGGGACAACCCCACCACGCTGACGCTGCGTCACAATCTCGCCGCGGCGATCGACCGCGCCGGTCGGCCGGAAGAATCGCTGGCGATGACGCGCGAGGTGCTGGAGGCCCGAACACGGGTGCTGGGCGCAACGAACGAGGCGACGATCGCGACCAAGCGGAATCTCGGGCGGGCGCTGATCAGCGCTCGCCAGTTCGACGAGTCCGAGCGCGTGCTGCTGGAGGCCGCCTCCACAGCGAGCGAGTCGCTGCCGCCCGGGAACGGAACGCGGCGCACCGTGGTTGAGGCGGTCATCGGGTTGTACGAGAAGTGGGATGGCGTGGAGCCCGGCAAGGGCCACGCCGACAAGGCCCGGCCGTGGCGCGAGGCGCTCGAGAAGCCGGAAGCGGGCTGAACGCCGCGCGTGATTGGATTCCGGCGAGACTCACGCCGCCAGATCGATGTCGTCGGGTCCGTTGTCCGCATCGCCGGTGTCGCCGGGGCTCCCCCACTTGTGCTTGGGGAGGTGGCGATGGTGGACGTGGATGACCCGCGCGAGCTGCCGGCCGAACTGATCGGCGACGCACTGAAGCAGCGGGAGCAATGTCTCGGGGAACGCGGCGTGACGATCGCGGAACAGCGCGACGACCGCGAGGCACTCGCCGTCATGGTGGCACGGCAGCACCACCAGCTCGCTGTCGCCGATCCATGACGCCTTATCGCCCAGGGCCTCGCCGAGCTCCGCCTTCTTGCTCAGGTGGACCAGACGTGTGCATGACTCGAAGCGCGGCGCGATCACGCCCGCGAGGTGATCGAGAAGGACCTCGGCGGTCTCGCGCGGGCTGTCGTAGTTCACATACGCCCCGAGCGTGTACTCGCCGCTGGTCGCGGGCAGAAACACGGCGGCGTTGGTCGGTCCCGTCTTGGCCAGGACATACTCAAGCGCGACGCGGAGCAGCGACTCAAGGTCGAGCTCTTGACGAATCAGCCCGTTGAACTCGCTGGCGGTCGCGACGTGCGTCATGCGATCGGCCAGCTCCTGGTAGGCCGTGGCCATGTCCGAGCAGAGCGAGCCGACCTGCTTGGAGACTTCCTGGCGCGCGTGGTTCAGGTTCTTGCAAAGCTTCCGGAGACGCTCGATCCGTTCGCGCCCGTGCTGGGCCTTGCGGGCCCGCTGGAGCGCACCGCGCATCCGCGTCGCCAGCTCGTCGGAGGGCGTCTCCGCGCCGACAAGATCCGCCGCGCCCGCCTGCATCGCGTCGATCGCGAGCGGGAGCGTGGCCACCATCGTGCTCGGAACCACCGCGATGACGGCGGCATCCGTGTTGGACGCGATGATCCGCTCGACGGATTCAAGCCACGCACCGGAAGTTGCAACAAGAACCAGATCGAAGCTCTGATCCGCCAGTTGCGCAAGGGCATCGTCCGTGTCGACCGCGCTCGTGCCCCTGATCACCAGCCCGGAGATGCGCTCGATCACCGTGCGCCGCGTGGACGCGTCGCCGATGACGAGCACGCGTGCAGGGACCGGACAGAGCGAGAGCGCCTGGGACATGACGGACTGCGCCGGTGCGTGCGCGGGTGCATGCTCGGGCGCGAGGCCGCTGCCCGCATCCCGCTCGCCGTCGGTCGACGCGCTCGCGTTCAGCGGCGCGGGGATCTGGCCGGTCTTGGCGCCACGATCCAACTCAACTGCTTTCTTCCGTCGGATCACGTCATCTCTCCGCCGCATTTCGTTCACACACCCTCGAGACGCACACATCGATTCCCAACCGCACTTCCGCCTCGACCATCCCGCGTCGCCCCCACGCTTCACTCCACACTCACGCCGCCTGACCCATCGACTGCTCCCCGCGCCACACGGGAAGGACGATGCTCGCTCGGGTGCCGACGCCCGGCGCGCTCTGCAGCGTCACCGTGCCGCCGTGGGCCGTCACGATCGATCGGGCCCGCGCCAGGCCCATGCCCCCGCGCCGGCCGGCCGGCCGCTCGCTGAAGAATGGATCGAACGCGTGGGCCAGGGCATGCTCGGACATGCCGGGCCCCTGGTCCTCGACGAGGAAACAAAGTCGGTCATCGGTGGAATCAATGTGAGCGTGAACACGGACTTTCGCCCCCGTCTCCGCGGCATCCTTCGGGCCCGGCGTGCACGACTGCGCAGCATTGGCCACCAGTTCCGAGAGCGCCAGCGACAGCATCTCGCCGTCGGCGTGCATCGGAGGCAGGTACGCCGCGACATCAATCTTGACCTCGGTCTCCAAGCCCGTGCGCTGCAACGCCTTACGCACCGCCAACTCGGCCAGCTCGCGCGGACGGATCGGCGCTGGGTTGGGCGTGGGCGGATTGGCCAGCAGATGCATCGACGTGATGAGGTCCGAGATCTGGGACGATCCTTGCGCGATCGCCTCCGCCGCCGCTCGGTCGCCCGCGTTGGTCAGCCGGCGCAGCAGCAACTGCGACCTCGCCTTGATGACCGTGAGTGGGTTGTTCATCTCATGGGCCGCACCCGCCGCCATCTCGCCCAGGCGCGACAGGGCCTGGGCCTCGGTCAGCTGGGCCTGGGTCTGCTCCAGCTCGCGTGCCGCCGCCGCGAGACGCTCGCCGGTGCGTCGCGCGTGCTCGATCGCGCCCGAGGCCGCGATCGCCGCGCCCCACGAGGCGGTCAGCGTCTCAAAGACGCCGGGTGTCAGCCCCGCGCCGGTGGCATCAAGATCGGTGAGCATCACCGACGCGGGCTCTCCGGTCATCGAGCCGACGGGAGCGCCGACACAGAGCGGCACGGCGCGAACACGCAGCATGTCCGGCGCACCGGCCATGCAGTCGCTGAGCCACGGCAGCAGCCCCAGCATGCGCGCATCAGCGCCCGGCGCTCGCAACAGGTCCGACAGCGATCGCGGAGAGCCGTCGTGCTCCCGCGGCGAGTCCACCTCGCCGGTGCGCGACGCGCCGGAAGCGTCAAAGTACCAGCCGCGCCACTGCTCGTCCCCCGCGTCCTGCACCACGAACGCAACGAACGCCCCGCGCCGCGGATCGATCGACCGCAGCGACTGTGCAATCAGCGAGAGCGTGCGCTCCATCGATCGCGGACGGCGAGGATCGCGCAGTTCCTGGTTGAACGCGCCGACCGCGGCCAGCGCCGTCCGCATCGCCTCCGACTGCCGCGCCCGCTCGTCCAGTGCGGCGTTGAGCGTCGCGAGCTTTCGATTGGCCTGGGCGATCGAGCCCAGCATCGTCTCCTGACTTGTCGGTGTGCTCAATCCGAGCACGGCGCACCGCTCCGCAACCTGTTCGTGCAGCTCCTCGGTGACCCGCCCCAGCGTCCCGGCGTCCAGCCCCGCTTCCTCGCACGCGCACGCCGCGGATGCGATACGCCCGAAATCGAAGGAGGCGCCCAGGTGCAGCTCGCGGCAGAGGGACCTGGCCGCCGCGATCACGCCGAGGACCGCGCGCGGCGCCTCGGCGGGGAGTGAGCCCAGCGGCCTGCTGTGCAGCCAGACCGCATCGCGGAGCAACCCAGGCAAGCCCCATCGCTCGGCCAGCCGCTTGGCGGCGGTGTGATGATCAAGCCCGATGACGGCGCGCTCGGCCTCCGCGCTGGGCACACGCCGACGCTCGGCCAGCGCGACCACACGCGCGTACGAAGCGGGCAGGCAGAGATCCAGGGCCAGCTTCCCCATGTCGTGCAGGAGACCGCAGAGGAACGCCTCCGCAGGGCTCACGCCCGAGCGCGGGTTGTGGCGTGCGAGCGACTCCGCGGCGCAGGCGACCGCGATGAGATGGGTCCAGAGGCGGACGCGATCGAGCGAGGGCGCATCGGCCAGCGGCGCGAGCGCGGGGCCCGACGCCAGCGCGCGATCCTGCTCATGGCCCGCGTGCTCGAAAAGCTCATAGATCGCCAGCCCCAGCACCGCGGACTGGATCGCCTCCAGCCCGAGCATCGTCGTGGCGTGGCGCACCGTCGTCACGCGATCGCCAAGGCCATGCGACGCGCGACGCACCATCGCGAGGATCCGCGTTGTCAGGCCCGGATCGGACTCGACAAGGCGGACAACCTCGTCGATCCGCGCGTCATCGCTCGAGACGACCGAGAGAAGACGCACCGCCACCGGCGAGAGCGTGGGAAGGGCGTCGATCTTCTCAAGGATCAGCTCGACCTGGCGGGCCGGGGTCCGTCGCGCCTGCGCCGACGCGCTCGCCCGCGCGCTCGTTTGTGCGTCGATTGCCCCGCTCGCGGATGCCACGGCTTTCCCTCCGGACGGTCAGCCGGCCCGCGTCGCCGCGTTGAGGCCGATGAGTGTGGCGATCCGCGAGATGAGGAAGTCCACGTCGAAGGGCTTCTTGATGAACTCGTCCATACCCGAGCGCATCAGCCCCTTGATCTCCTCGTCGCGGACCACGCCGCTGACGCAGATGATCTTCGCGCCGGACATGTCGTCGCGCTCCCGGATGCGCCGGCAGACGATGTTGCCGTTGATGTCGGGGAGCAGATAGTCCAGGATGACAACATGCGGCTTGAACGACTCGGTGAGCATCCCCGCGTCGTAGCCGTTCGTCGCCGAGCGCGCCTCGAAGCGGCCGTCGCGCTCGAGCACCTCCATGAGCACGCTGATGATCTCCGGATCGTCCTCGACGACGAGCACACGCGTCCGCCCGCCCTCGATGATCGCCGTCGGGATCTCGTTGTCGCGCATGAAGCGGATCAGTTCCTCGCGCGGGATCCGCCGGAACTTCGAGCCCGGCACCCGGAACCCCGAGAGTCGCCCGCTGTCAAAGCAGCGGATAATGGTCTGCTGAGAGACCTTGCAGATCTCCGCGGCCTCGCCGGTCGTGAAGATCTTCTTCGTCGCCCAGACGCCGGGCCCCGAGTTGTTGTCTTCGCCGCCCATGGGTGTGGCCCGCTTTGGACGCCGACCCGGTCCGGTCGCCTTCCCGACGGAAGCGCGTGACCCGAACGGCATCGCCGTCGCGATCGTCTATCGACCCCCAGTTTGCCCATCTTGACGGCGTTTGGCCACTGCAATCGAAGTCACTCCATCAGCCCTCGCTGGGCGGAGTGCCCTCGCTCCCGAAAACGCGCAACAGCGACGCGAACCGGAAACACACGGTTCGCGCTGCGCTGCCCTCGGGACAACCAGCCCACACCACCTAAAGAGGGCGGCGTGCTTTGACACGCCACCCCCACCCCCTAGTGAGGAGCGCCCTTCCGGCAATACGGGTCAGCAGCATCACCGGAAAGACTGGAGGGATCGTCTGACCGAGGGCTCCGGCGGCCCGCCCGACGGCGCGACCACTATGGAGAACTCGGACCCCACCTCTACTTGCGAAGAATACCGGAGATATCTCACGCCAATTCCCCATTTCCGGCGAGATTTCCGGGTCCATACGACATTCTCGGACCAGTTGGCCAGATCATGCCACCTGATTGAGCGATACGGCATATCAGTGGCCAGCAGAAGCCATCCTTGAGTTCCAAGAAGCGCAAGAGCGGCTCAAATCTGTTCGCGCATCGGGTGATAGATCCGCCCGACCGCCCCCAACTCATCTTGGCGAAGCGATACGTGCGGACAGAGGGCGCACCTATCTGAGATCGAGGAGCTTGTCATGCGGTCCCTCATGATCTTTCTCAGCCTGGGGTGCGTGCTCCTGGTGCTCGCGGCTCTGGCGCTCGGAGCGATGCTGAGCGTGGCGACCGGATGGCTGAGCGCGTGTCTGGCCTTTCTGTTCGTGCTCGACACGTTGGTGCTGCTGGTGATCGCCGCACGACTCACGGTGTGGCGTGGGAAGAGCGCGGTTCATTGACGAACGCGCGCGATCGGTCTTGAAACTTCCGTCCCGCAGTCGGACGACCATCTCTCTCGGTCAGTCCGACAGACCCCGGCGCGATCTGTCGCGCCGGGGTTCATTCTGTTCGGCCTCGATGGACGCGCGCCAGTACGCCTCGTTGCCGCGAATATAGCCCCGAAGATGGTCAAGCTCGGTGGCGCCGATCCAAGGATCCTGTCCCGCGGTGTACACGGTCTTTCCGTCCGGACTGATCGCAAGCCCGAAGATGAAGCGTTCATGCACACGGAGCTTTGCGAGTTGTGTGCCCGCGCTCGGATCGACAACGATGAGCTCTCCGCCCCGCCCGACGACAAACAGCACAGGACCCTGGGGATGGACCTTGAGATCAAATGGGGACCAGGGCAGCCCGCTGACGACGCGGAGCAGCCTGCCTGTCGCGGCCTCGTAAACACGAATCGTCCGATCGTCGGTCCCCAGATAGACCTCTTTCCCGTCGCGAGAGAACCGGGTGACGCGCGTGTGCGTGGGGTCGTCCTCAAACGTCACCACGCGTTGGCCCGTCCGAACGTCCCAGATGCCGGCGCTCCCCGACCACGCGCCCGACACCAGCGTGGAGCCGTCCGGGCTGAACTCAACCATGGGCACGCGCACCGAGCCGGTGGAGATGACCAGAGGCTCGTCGTCTCGCCCGAGATCGAAGAGAAGGACCTCGCCGCCTCGCGTGCCGCACGCGAGGCGCGTGCCGTCCGGGCTGAAGCACGCAGACCACAGATTCGCATGTCCCTCGGACACCGTGCGGATCGCATCGCCGTCCGTGCTCCAGAGGCGCACCGCGCCGTCATTCCCGGCGGAGACGATCACGCGTCCATCGGGCGAGAACGCAACGGAGTTGATGACGCCGTCGTGCGCCGCGTCAACCACAACCGTGCGCTCACTCCCAAGCGTTGCGATCACGATGCTCCCGTCGTCCTGTGCGCACGCCACGACGCCGGCCGGGGAGACCGCGATGCTCTGCGTGTGACGTTCCAATGCCCAGGCGCGAGAGAGCCAGGGTCTGTCCGTCATCTCATAGAGCGACACATTCCCCGCCCGATCGTGCACCGCCGCGAGCGAGCCGTCGGCCGAAGCCCCGACAGACAGAACGCCGACCAGGTTCGCGTGCGTCGTCACTGGCTTCATCTCAGGAAGACGAACCAAGGAGATCTGCCCGTCCAGACAGCCCGCCACCAGAGACGACCACGACTCCTGCACGTCCACGGACTGGATGGAGGAACTGCCGGCCCACAGCGCCGCGAGCGGCGTGTCCTGGGCCGTGAGATCGAAGAGAGCGACGTTGTCCCCGATTGTCGCCAGGAGACGGTTCCCCTCCGCATCGATCTGCGCCCAACGGAACACCACGCTCCCGATCGGCCACTCCGTCGGCAGCATGATCGTGCGTTCAACGCGCCAGTCCGGGGCCCTTCGGATCCGAATCCACCTCGGCGCCTCAAGGCCGAACCCCGTGACCAGCAGAACCTCTCCGCGCACCTCCTGGAAGATGGCGCTCTGCACGCGATCATCCAGCTCCGCAAGCGGCTTCAACGACGGAAACTCGAAGATCCGCGTCGGCTGGTGCGTCACCCAATCCGCGGTCGCGATCATGTCGCCGCGCGCCGAGATGCTCACAACACGCCCGTTGCCCGCCCACTCCGTCGGCTCCACGATCGACTCACCGCTGCGCAGGCTCGTCGCCGCCACTCGCAATCCATCGGATCGAACCACGATGTCGCCGCGCACGGCCCGCGTGTCCCTGCTCAGGATCTCGCTCGTATTCGTCGGCGCACGCTCCTCGACCCGCGTGCCGTCGAATGACCACACCACCCGCGCCCCCATCCCGTCGTACGCCCACACCGTGCCCCGGTCACGATCGACACCGATCGCGACCACCGGCAGATCCGTCCGGTCGCGAAAGACACGCGGGAACCTCGCGTACCCCTCCGCCAGCGACCACGCCGAACGCAGCGATTCCGCCGAGCCGCCGATCAGCAGCGAGCCATCGGTCGACATCCCCGCCGCGATCGCCTCTCTCCACAGGATCGGTTCGGCCTGACCGACATCTCCGGCCGCGGCCAGCAAGCGGGCACGCTGGACGCCGCTCTCGGACAGCGCGGCCTGCATGCCGACGCGCGCATGCTCCAGATCGCGGGCCAGCAGGGCGAGCCCCACCGTCGCGCCGATCAGCGTGATCGCAACCGCGAACACGGCCAGCGCGGGCACACGATGCTTGAGCGCGAGCCGCTGCAGCACGTACATCGTGCTGTCGCGCCGCGCCGAGATCGGACGCCCATTCAGGTAGTCGTCAATATCCGACGCGAGCGCGGAGGCGTTTGCGTATCGCCGCGCCGGATCCTTTGCCAGACACTTGAGCACGATCGTCTCAACGTCCGACGGCAGACGCGTGAGATACCGGGAGGGAGGCGTCGGCTCCGTGCCGATGGCGTGGCGGGCCAGCTCGGCCAGCGAGCCGTCGCTGGGATAGGGATGCCTGTGCGTGAGCAGGCGATAGAGCACCAGCCCGAGCGCATAGACATCCGTCCGCGCGTTCACAGACGCCGGATCGCCCCCGAGCTGCTCCGGCGATGCGTACGCCGGCGTGCCCACAAACTCCTGCGTCGCCGAGACATCGTGCGCGCGGTCGGTCGCGCGAGCCAGCCCGAAATCCAGCACGCGCGGATTGCCGGAGCCGTCAACGAGGATGTTCGAGGGCTTCAGGTCGCGATGGATCACGCCCGCCGTGTGCGCGTGCCCGACCCCCGACGCGACCGAGCCGAGAAGACGCATGACCGCGTCCACACGCACGCGATCGCTCTTGCCCGGAAAGCCGAGCTTGTTCTCGGCGAAGCGGTCCAGCGCGGTGCCCTCGACGTACTCCATCGCCACATACGGCGTGCCGTCGCCCGTCAGCCCCGACTCAAAGACCGAGACGATGTTGGGATGCCTCAGACGCGCCGCGATCTCGATCTCGCGCTCAAACCGCTGACGCTGGCGATCGCTCGCGAACGCCCCGCCCAGCAGCATCTTCACCGCCGCGGGACGCTTCGTCGCGATCTGCACCGCTCGATACACCACCCCCTGCCCCCCGCGGCTGATCTCTTCCAGCAGCGTGAACCCGCGCACGCTGTCGGGCGCGGGGGCCGGGCGCGGAACGGCAGCCCGCGCCGAATCCGCGGCGCCCGCCAGCGCGGTCGCCGCAAGCCCAAGGAACGCCTGATTGGCCCTCACATCCTCGATCGCGGCGCGGCACGCCTCGCAACGCGACACGTGCGAGCGCGAGTCGGGCGCGGGGCTCGTGCCCAGCGCGATGGCCTCCAACGCCGCGGGCGATGGACATTCGCCGCGCATCACTCACCCTCGTCGTACGCCGCCGTGATCTCCGCGACGATCTCACGCAGGCGCTTGGTGAGCCGGTTCTTGATCACATAGACCGAATCCACGCCGATGCCGCACTGCCCGGCGACCTCCTCGGCGGGCACTCCCCGGAGCGCGAACAACTCGAACGCCCGGAAGGTGTGCTCCTCCATGCGGGCCGAATCGCGCAAAATGGCCATCGCCTCCGCGAGGATGGCGTGCTCACGCTCGCGTTGCCAGACCCGGGTCAACTGCTGCTCATCCGGCAACGCTTCGGGCAACTGGCCGATCATCGTGTCGCCGCCCACTCGCTCTCCGGCGCCCGCACCACCGCGCTTGCGCCGCATCCCCGACCCGACATTCCGCGCGATCCCGATCAGCCATGAGCTCAGACGCCCCGACTCACGCTGGTAACGCCCGTCCCGATAGCAGCGCGAGAACTCCGCGAGCGTCTGCTGGGCAAGCTCCGCGGCGTCATCCTGCGAGAAGCCAAGCTTCCTCGCAAAGGCCATGAGCACGGGGCGATACCGCGCATCGAACGCCGACCACGCGGCCCCATTGGAGGGATCGCGCAAATCTTCAATGAGTCGGGTTGTCGTGCGCGTCAGCAACGGCGCTCCCCCGAGTCGAACGGAACGATTCTGCTCGAGAGCATAACAGAAGGGCAGGGATTCACCAAGCACCCGCCACAAAGACCGCCCCACGGCGGTATTCTGCTCGCCCCGTCCACGCACACGCCCCACACGCGCACCCCCACCCGCCGACCTCGCATGGAGCCACCCGTGTCCCCGACTCATACCTCCGATCGTCGCGACACCCCCCGAGCAACGTCCTCACACCAGGCGCGCACCGGCCTTGGGCGCGCCCGCACGCGGCTTTCCTCCACCTTCACCCTCGCATGCCTGGCCACAACACTCCTGGCCACAGTGGGCCTCCCCGCCGCCGCACAGGAATCCGAGAAGCCCAAGGCCGCGACGCCCGCCGAGGTCGTCCAGCCCGAACCGATCGTCACCGAGCACGAAACAACGGTCGACGGGCGCGTGCTCAAGTACCGCGCCACCGCGGGCTACCTCACGCTCCCCACCGAGGAGGGCAAGCCCCGAGCACACGTCTTCCACATCGCGTACACACTGCTCGACGATGGCGCCGAAGGCAAGAGCCCCTCTCCCGCCAAGCGCCCCGTCACATACGCCTTCAACGGTGGACCCGGCTCCTCCAGCGTCTGGCTGCACATGGGCGCGATGGGCCCCGTTCGCGTCGGCGGCTTGGACGCCGAGGGCATGCCCCTGCCCCCGCCCTTCACCTGCCGCGACAATCCGCACACATGGCTCCCCTTCACCGACCTGGTCTTCATCGATCCCGTCTCCACCGGCTACAGCCGCGCCGCCGAGGGCCAGAGCCCCTCGCAGTTCCACGGGCTTGAAGAGGACCTGCGGGCCGTCGGTGAGTTCATCCGCCTGTGGACCACGCGTCACGGCCGCTGGGGCTCACCGAAGTATCTCGTCGGCGAGTCGTATGGGACGACGCGCGCCGCGGGACTCTCCATGCTCCTGCTCAATGACCACGGCATGGCGATCAACGGCATCGTGCTCGTCTCGCCCGTGCTGGACTTCGGCAGCATCCGCGATCATCCCGGCAACGACCGCCCCTTCATCGGCATCCTCCCGAGTCTCTCGCTCACCGCGTGGTACCACAAGCGCCTCGCGCCGGACAAGATGGCCGACTTCGAGAAACTCCGGCGCGAGGTGGAGGCCTTCGCCTCCGGCGAATACGCCGCGGCCCTCGCCGCCGGCGACCGCCTCGATCCCGCCAAGCGCACAGAGGTCATCGCCAGACTCTCCTCCTTCACCGGGCTCCCTGAAGAGTTCATCGATCGCGCCAATCTGCGTCTCTCGCTCAGTCTCTTCGCCAAGCGCCTGATGCTGGAAGACCGCCGCACCGTCGGGCGCCTCGACAGCCGCTACGTCGGCATCGACGCCGACCAGGTCCGCGCGTCATACGAGCACGACCCTTCGATGTCGGCGATCGTGCCGCCCTACACCGCCTGCTTCAACCAGTACATCCGCGAGTCGCTGAACTACACCTCCGACCTCCCCTACGAGATCCTCACGGGACGCGTCCACCCCTGGTCCTATCACGGCGAGCAGAACCGCTACGCCAACGTCGCCACGCGCCTCCGCGATGCGATGCACCGCTCGGCCTCCATGCGCGTCCTCGTCGCGTGCGGCTACTACGACCTGGCCACGCCCTACTTCGCCGCGGAAGATGTCGCCGCCCAGATGGGCCTCGACCCCGCCGTCCGCAAGAACATGACCTTCACCTACTACGAGTCCGGCCACATGATGTACGTGCGCGATGTGGACCTGGAGAAGCTGACGAAGGATGCGAGGGCGTTCTACGGGGTGGAGTAAACAACGGCGCCGCGCGCCGTCATATCCTTTGTGCATGACCACGCCCCCCACCGGCATCGGCTCCACCTCCCTCACCACCGACACCCTCCGCCAGATGATCCGGCGCGAGCTGCCGGAACTCACCGCCATCCGCCACGACCTGCACACGCACCCCGAACTCGGCTTCGAAGAACGCCGCACCAGCCAGCTCGTCCAGCGCGAACTCTCCAAACTGGGCATCCCCTTCAAGTCCAACGTCGGCGGCCCGGAACCCAGCACCGGCACCGGCATCATCGGCGTCATCCCCGCCACCACCGCCTCACGCGAGGCCATCGGCCTCCGCGCCGACATGGACGCCCTCCCCATCCTCGAAGAGACCGGCAAGCCCTACGCGTCAACCACGCCAGGCACCATGCACGCGTGCGGCCATGACGGCCACACCACCATCCTCCTCGGCGCGGCCCGCGTCCTCTCCAAACTCCACGATCGCCCGCGCACCGTCCGCCTCGTCTTCCAGCCCGCCGAAGAGGGCGGCGCGGGGGGCGAGAAGATGTGCCGCGACGGCGCGATCGATGGCGCGATCGAAGGGGCCGGACCCGCCGGCACACAGCCCATCGCCCGCATGTTCGGGCTGCACGGCTGGCCGCAGATGCCGATCGGCGCGATCTCGACGAGGCCCGGCCCCCTGCTCGCCTCCACCGACGATTTCGAGGCGACGATCGATGGCGTGCAGGCGCACGGCGCATTCCCACACCTGGGCGCCGACACCATCCTCGCGATGTCGCAGGCGATCGTCTCGCTCCAGCAGATCGTCTCGCGCAACGTCTCACCGTTCGAGCCCGTCGTCGTCACCACCGGCCAGGTCCGCGCGGGCTCGGCCAACAACGTGCTGCCCCGCACCGCCATCTTCAGCGGCACAGTCCGCACGCTGACGCGCGAGATGCGCGAGAAGTGCCGCGCACGCCTGATCGAGATCATCGAGACCACCGCCAGGGCCTACGGCTGCACCGCCCGCGTCCGCTGGACCGAGGGCTACCCGGCCACCATCAACGACGCGGCGCTCGCGTCGCGCGTGCTGGAGATGGCCCGCACCGCATTCGGCGATGCCCGCGTCTCCGTCACGCCCACCCCCACCATGGGAGGCGAGGACTTCGCCTATTACGGCCAGCACGTCCCCACCTGCTTCTACCTGCTCGGCCTCTGCCCCCCCGGCGCGGACCCGCTCAAGGTGCCGCAGTTGCACCAGGCGACCTTTGACTTCAACGACGAGGCCCTTGAAACAGGCATCGAGATGATGGTGCGGCTCGCGCTGGAGGGGTGATGCTCCCGGCTTCGCCGGTTCCTTATTTAGTACGTGAAGTTCGCGTTGGGATCGGTGGTGCCAAGACTGCTGGGCGCGCTGTTGCCGCTGATCGCAGCGCTTCCCGGCGCTGTGCGATCGATGATCGGCCCCACGACGTTGTTCGCGACGATGTCCCAGTTGGTGGCATTTCCCGAGCAGGTGTTGCGGACGATGATGTTGCCGGCAACATCCACATCGATGCCCCGATCGGCGCTTATGCAGTTGTTGCTCTCGATCCGGTTGTCAGCGCCAGTGGCGTGGATCCCCGCCCCGTCGCCTGCCCCGTTCCCGTTATTCGCGCAGGTGTTGTCGCGGATCACGCAGCCGACCGCGCACGCGATCCCGTTAAGCGTGTTCAGTCGAGCGGTGCAATCAGCGACCGTGCTGCCGGCGTTCACGACGATGCCGTGAACGGCATTGTTTTGCGCCAGGCAGTGTGTGACCGTCGAGCCGTTCGAGGTGCTGATGCCCGAGCCGTCATTGTCATAGGCGGTGCAGGATGTGATGGTGCAGCCGCTGCTTGAGGAAAGGCCGTTACCGCCGTTGCCGTATGCCGTGCAGTTCGAGATCGTTGAGCCGAACGCGGAGCTGATGCCGTTCCCGGCGTTGTCGTACGCCGTGCAGTTCGCGATCGTGCTCCCGTTGCCCGCGAAGATGCCGATGCCGGCGTTGTTGTACGCCGAGCAGTGTGTGACCGTGGAGCCATCGCTGACATTGATGCCCTTGTCGGCGTTGCCGCTGGCGAGCACCCGATCGACGCGGCAGTTCCGCTCCCCCCAACTCCCGATGTCCACACCGTCGGCGCCCCAGCTCCGCAGAGAGCCGTTGACCACGGCGATGTTGGTCAGATTGTTCTCGGTCGCACACACTCCGTTGAAGGCGCCCATGCCCGGCACGCCGACCATGTCAAACCCGTTGAGGTCGACGGTGACGCCGCTGGCGACGATCTCGATCCCGTGCTTGCCCACCTCGCCCGTGATGTTGCCAGTAAGGTAATAGGAGCCGGGCTGCGTGATCTTGAACGTGCTGTTGGCATCGCCCCGCGTGTTGATCGCGTTGATCGCGATCCGGGGCTCAACTTCCGACAGGGTCTTGTGGGTCGAAACCACCGGCCCCGGCGGCGGCGAGATCGGCCCGGCGTGTGCGGCAAGCGACAGCGCCGAAGCGACGATCAGCACGATGGCGGGCGGCTTCATGGGAGATGCTCCATGGTGAGTGGCTCAGTACGAGAAGTTCGCATTCGGATCCGTCGAGCCGGGAGCGACGCCCCCGCTGATGCCGGTGAAGGCTCCGGCGGTGGATGCGCTGACAACGAGGATGACGTTGCCCGCCACCACATCCCAGTTGTTGGTGTTGCCGGAGCAGGTGTTCCGGGTGATGAAGTTGCCACCGACATTGACATCGATGCCGCGATCGCTGTCCGTGCAGTTGTTCGCATCGATGCGGCAGTTGCCCCCCAGAACGAAGATGCCTGCGCCGTCACTCGTGCTGAATCCGTTGCTGTCGCACGTGTTGCCGCGGACGGTGCTGTCGCTGAACACACGGATGCCGTTGGAGGAGTTGAAGGAGGCGGTGCAATCGACGATCAAGCAACCGTCCAGGCAGGAGAACCCTTCCCCCGCGTTGAACGCGGCCGCGCAGTGTGAAATGTTGCAGGCGCTGCCGGCGGAGATTCCGTTGCCGCCGTTCGAGCTCGATGTGCAGGCGCTGACGACCGATCCCGTGCCCGTGGAGATGCCCGCGCTGCCGTTGGATCGGGCCGTGCAGCCGAGGACCACGAACCCGTCGCCCGCCACCAGGCCGAATCGGGCGTTGCCGCTGACATCCAAGCCTTCGGCGCGACCGTTGCTCACGACGGCGCCGCCCACCTCGATTCCATCGTCGCCCCAGTTCCTGACCGAGCCTCCGCGGATGGTGATGTTGCGCAGGTCGACGCCCGCCGCTCTGATTCCGTCGAACGAGCCCATGCCGGGAACGCCGGACAGATCGAATCCACAAAGGTCGATCGACACGCCGGATACAGCGATCTCGATCCCGTGCTTGCCAATCTCGCCCGTGATGTTGCCCGTGAGGTAGTACGACCCCGGCTGCGTGATATTGAACAGCGAGTCTGCATCCCCCGGCGTGTTGATCGCGTTGATCGCAATCCGCGGCTCGACCTCGCTGAGTGCTTTGTGCGTGCCCGTCACCGGCCCCGGAGGAGGCGTGATGGGGCCCGCACCGGCACTCGCGGCAATAAACACAAAGAGCGCGAATGCGAGCGAGCCAGAGTGCATTCTGGGGTCTCCCTACGAGGTGTCGGCCAACCGCACGAGGCGGCTCAATGACCCTAACAGAACCTCCCTGCCGCGCCAACCCGAATATCACCCGGATAGGTGAGACGCTCCTCCGCTCGTGCCAATTCGGCAGTCCGGAACGCCGCCAGACACGCCCCGTGCGGCTCTGACAGTGTCAAACTGGGCATATCGCGGCTGGCCGGTGGCGCGCCGGTTGCACAGCCCCTCTCGCCCGGCTCCGCGCACGCGGCATCCGCCGGAAGGGAAACTCGCCCATGCGCACCGACCGCCTCACCACCGCCGCACAGCAAGCCCTCGCCGACGCCCAGTCCGATGCGATGGGTCGCTCACACGCCGAGGTCAACGGGCTCCACGTCCTCCACGCACTCGTCAAAGACAAGGGCTCGCCCGCGCAGTCCATTCTGGAGAAGGCCGGCGCGCGCCCCGATCGCATCGCCCAGGTCGCCGAAGCCGAGCTCTCGCGCCAGCCCACCGTCTCCAGCAACGCCGGCAACGCCGGACGCGCCATCCTGGAACTCCTCACCCGCGCCGAGCAGGAGAGCAAGAAGCTCAACGATGCCTACATCTCCGTCGAGCACCTCCTGATCGCCCTCGCGAACGTCAGCGGCCCCGCCAAGGACCTCCTCTCCGTCGTCGGCCTCAAGCCCGCGCAGATCGAGCAGGCCATCAAGCAGATCCGCGAGGCCTCCGGCGTCCAGAACGTGAACGACCCGGGCGCAGAGTCCTCCTTCGAGGCCCTGAAGAAGTACGCCATCGACCTCACCGAGCGGGCCCAGCAGGGCAAGCTCGACCCCGTCATCGGACGCGATGAAGAGATCCGCCGCTGCATGCAGGTCCTGAGCCGCCGCACGAAGAACAACCCCGTACTCATCGGCGAGCCCGGCGTCGGCAAGACCGCCATCGCCGAGGGCCTCGCCCTCCGCATCGTCAACGGCGACTGCCCCGAGGGCATGCGCGACAAGCGCATCATGGCACTCGATGTGGGGCAGCTCCTCGCTGGCGCGAAGTTCCGCGGCGAGTTCGAGGAACGCCTGAAGGCCGTCCTCCGCGAGGTCCAGTCCTCCGGCGGCCAGGTCATCCTCTTCATCGATGAGCTCCACACCATCATCGGCGCCGGCGCCGCTGAGGGCGCGGTCTCCGCCGGCAACCTGCTCAAGCCCGCCCTCGCACGCGGCGAGCTCCGCTGCATCGGCGCCACCACCCTCGACGAGTACCGCAAGCACATCGAGAAAGACGCCGCCTTCGAGCGCCGCTTCCAGCCGATCCTCGTCGATCAGCCCAGCGTCGAAGAGACCGTCGCGATCCTCCGCGGGCTCAAGTCCCGCTATGAGACCCACCACGGCGTGAAGATCATGGATGCCGCGATCCTCGCCGCCGCCCAGCTCAGCCACCGCTATATCGCCGATCGGTTCCTGCCCGACAAGGCCATCGACCTGATCGATGAGGCCTCCAGCCGCCTGCGCATCGAGAACGATTCCATGCCGACGGAGCTGGACGAGCTCCGCCGCCGCATCATGCAGCTCGAGCTGGAGCGCGAGGCCCTCAAGATCGAAGGTGGCGGGCGGAAGAGCAAGGACGCCGACACGGGCTCCAATAAGGAACTCCAGCGCATCGAGCGCGAACTGGCCGAGCTCCAGGAGCAGAACCGCTCCCTCTCCGCCCGCTGGGAAGAGGAGAAGAAGGACCTCGACGCCGTCAAGACCATCCGCACCACCATCGAGCAGAAGCACACCGAGCTCGAGCAGGCCCAGCGCCGCGGCGAGCTGGAGCGTGCCGCACGCATCCGCTACGGCGAGATCCCCGAGCTTGAGAAACGCATCGCTGAGGCCGAGAAGGCCCACGCCGCGCGTCGAGCCAGCGGCACCGCCCTCGTCACCGAGGAGGTCGACGCCGAGCAGATCGCCGAAGTCGTCGCCAAGTGGACCGGCATCCCCGTCTCCAAGCTCATCGAGAGCGAGCGCGAAAAGCTGACGCAGATCGAGACCTATCTCTCCAAGCGCGTCGTGGGCCAGGACGAGGCGCTGAAGGCCGTCGCGAACGCCGTCCGCCGCTCCCGCGCCGGGCTTGGCGACCCCAACCGCCCCATCGGCTCCTTCCTCTTCCTCGGCCCCACCGGCGTCGGCAAGACCGAGACCTGCAAGGCCCTCGCCGAGTTCCTCTTCGACACGGAAGAAGCCATGATCCGCGTCGACATGTCTGAGTACATGGAGAAGCACGCGGTCTCCCGCCTGATCGGCGCGCCACCCGGCTACGTCGGGTACGACGAGGGCGGGGCGTTGACTGAAGCGGTGCGCCGCCGCCCGTACTGCGTCCTCCTGCTCGACGAGATCGAGAAGGCCCACCCCGACGTCTTCAACGTGCTGTTGCAGGTGCTGGAGGACGGCCGCCTCACCGACGGCCAGGGCCGCACGGTCGACTTCAAGAACACCATCATCGTGATGACCAGCAACTACGGCTCCGCGCAGATCCAGGAGCTCGCGGCGACGGGCGCGGAAGATTGGGAGATCGAGGCCGCGATCCGCGAGATGCTCCGGCGCGGGCCTGCGGGCATGGCCGCCGAAGAGTTCGCCAAGGCCGCGGGCCTCCCGCCCCGTGTCACCGAGGTCATGTCCAAGGCCGCGACCACGATGTCAGGCGGCTTGATGCGTCCCGAGCTCCTGAACCGCATCGACGAGGTCGTCGTCTTCCACCAGTTGAAGCGCGACCAGATCGCCTCGATCGTCGACATCCAGCTCGTCCGCCTCTTGAAGCGCCTCACCGAGCGCGAGATGTCCCTCGAACTCACGATGGAAGCCAAGCAGCACCTGGGCGCCGAGGGGTGGGACCCCGCGTTCGGCGCACGCCCGCTGAAGAGGACCATCCAGCAGCGCATCGAGAACCCGCTGGCCAGCCGCATCCTCGCTGGCGAGTTCGGGCCGGGCGACCGCATCCTCGCCGACTATCAGGGGGGCGTGTTCACATTCGTGAAACAGTCATGAGCCGAATCACACACGGATGATTCCCAAGAATAAAGGGTTCGGATCCACACTGAACAAAGCAGAGCGGAGGTCTCCGAGATACCAAACACCCAGCTCGAGCATCAAAGAGAACGATGAGCAACAACTCCGACAACTTCGATCCTGACTTCAGTCCGGACTTCGATCCGGAGCGTGAAGACGACCGTGAAGCCGGTGTCGATCCCGCTTCAGATCCCTCCGGCGCCGAGCTGGCGTCCGACCTCGGGCCCGAGATGTTCGACCCGCTCTGGCTCCGCGCCAACGGCGCGGTCCAGAGTGAGGATGGAAACATCCTCCAGACCGGCACGCCGATCCTCGTCATGATCGGCGCGCCCGCGGACGCCGCCTCGCCCGGAGAAGAGATGGATGCCGCGCTCCGCGTCTTCGGCATGCTCGCCTGGCCCCGCGCTCGACCCTCCCGCGCCGGCACGCTGCTTGAGCAGATGCTCCGCGCCGAGTCCGCACGCCGCGAGTGGCTGCAGAACAACCCCTTCGCGGTCTTCTGGGCCGCGACCGCGCGCACCGGGCCGCGCCGCCGCCGCACCTCGCCGCGCCGCAACTGACTCAAATGTCCGAGCGTCGCTCTGCGGGGGCCTTGCCCGGCTTGGCCGGGGCCTGCGGCGCGAGCGGTTTCCGCCGCGTGTCCCCCAGCTCGTCGATCACGTTCCGCTCCCACAGTGGCACGCGCGTGAAGTGGGCCGCCCGCGCGATGATGTGGGCCGCCACCGGCGCGGTCAGGAACAGGAACGCCACCACCAGGAACGCCCGCACGCCCACGGCCAGGTCCATGAAGTGGATCCCCGCCGCGACCATGATGCACGTCACGCCCAGCGTCCCGGCCTTCGTCGACGCCTGCAAACGCGTGAAGAGGTCCGGCATCCGCAGCGTGCCGAGCGCGCCCAGCAGCGTGAACACCGCCCCCGCCCACAGCATGAGTGAGACCAGGATGTCCTTCATCGGGTCACCTTCCGTTCAAGGTAATACCCGATGGCGATCGTGCCCAGAAACAGCACGAGCCCGAGCACCAGCGACGCATAGATATACACGGGCTGCCCGACGCGGATCGCGTACACCGTGATCCCGCCAACCACGATCGTGCCGATCAGGTCCAGCGCAACCACGTGGTCCGGCATCGACGGGCCCCGGATCAGCCGCAAGACGCCCATCGCCGCCGCGATCGCCATGATCGCCATCACCGCCGGCAGCGTCCACGCCAGGATCGTCGCGCCCAGTTCGCTCATCGTGCGGCCCTCAGCACACGGGACTCAAAGCCCCGCTTGATCTCCTGGCGCACCGCCTCCGCATCCTCAAAGTCCATCACGTGAACGTACAGCGTCCGCTTGTCGTTCGAGACGTCGATCGTCAGCGTCCCCGGCGTCAGCGTGATCAGGTTCGCCAGGAGCGTGATCTCCGCGTCCGTCATGAAGTCCACGGGCACCGCGATCACCCCCGGGCGCAGCTTCCGCAAGGGCGAGAGCGTGTACCGCGCCATGCGGATGTTCGCGATTACCAGCTCCTTCACGAAGAACCACACGAGCCCCAGCACCTCGGTGATGTCACGGAAGTAGTGCGTGTCCCCCAGGGCCCGACGCACGAACACCAGGATCCCCAGCGAGACCACGTAGCCGATCGTGAGGTTCATCACGGAGAAGTTCTCGGTGGTCAGCCCCCACAGGATCGCCAGCACCAGGTTCGCCGCCAGAAGACTCATGGAGATTCCTCCACCGCCGCCGCGCCCTCGGACTCACCCAGCACAGCGCGGGTGTACCCCTCCTTGTCAAGCAACTGGTCCGCCGCCCGCGTCGCAACCTCAAACAGCGGCCCCGCAAACAGGCCCACCATGATCGTGATCGCCGCCAGCGTCGCCACCGGCAGCAGCATGGACGCGGGGGGCCGCTCGACCGATTCCTCCTCGTCCTGCGTCCGCTCCGGTCCCTTCCAGAACGCCTCGGCCCAGATCTTCGTCATCGAGTACAGCGTCAGAATGCTCACCAGAAGCGCGACCGCGATCACCTCCCACTCGCCGATCTCCAGCCCGGCCCGGATCAGAACCAGCTTGGCGAAGAATCCCGACAAGGGCGGGATCCCCGCCAGCGACATCGCCGGAACAAAGAACAGCGCCGTCACCAGCGCCGAGCGCGCATACACGCTCACCGGGCCCGTCGCATAGAGATCCGAAGTCCCCCGCACCCGCTCCGCCAGCCCCGCCACAAAGAACAGGTTCGCCTTCACCACGATGTGGTGCATGATGTAGAACACGGACCCCGCGAGCGCCAGCGGCGTCGCCAATGCAAGCCCCAGCAGCATGTACCCGATCTGGCTCACGATGTGGAACGACAGCACCCGCCGGAACTCCCGCTGCGCCGCCGCGCCCAGAACGCCCGTCAGCATCGTCATCGCCGCCAGAAACAGCATCACCGGACGCGTGAACCCCGGGTCGATCGGGAAGAGCAGCGTGAAGACCCGGATGATCGCGTACACGCCCACCTTGGTCAGCAGCCCGGCGAAGATGGCCGAGACCGCAAACGGCGGCGTGTGGTACGACGCGGGCAGCCAGAAGAACAGTGGGAACATCGCCGCCTTGATCCCGAACGCGACGAGAAACAGCATCGAAAGCGTCGTCACAATCCCCGTGTTCTGGGTCGTCGCCAGCCGACGCGAAAGGTCCGCCATGTCCAGCGTGCCGAACGTGCCGTACAGGATGCCGATCGCCGCCAGGAACAACGCCGACGACATCAGGTTCAGCGTCACATACTTGATCGCGCCCTCGAGCTGCGCCCGCTCGTTCCCGAGCGCCAGCAGCACGAACGAGGACATCAGCAGCACCTCGAACCACACATAAAGATTGAAAATGTCGCCCGTCAGGAACGCGCCGCACACCCCCATCAGCAGCACGTGCAGCAGCGGGAAGTACAGGAACGACTGACGCCGCGCGTCGATCCCGCGCAGCGAGTACACCGCCGTCGCCGCCCCCGTGATCGACGCAAGCACCACCATGATCGCCCCGAACAGATCGACCACGAACGTGATCCCCAGGGGCGAGGGCCAGTCGCCCATCCGCATCACCACGATCCCGTCCCGCCACACCTCCAGGAACAGCAGCAGCGACGACGCCACCAGCGCCAGCGTCGCCGCCACGCCGATCGCACGCTGCGCCCGCACCGACTTCCAGAGCGCGACGCTCACCGCGCCCGCCGCCAGCGGCAGAATCACCGGGATGACTGCGAGTGCGCTCATCGGTCCGTGCTCACCAGTTCGTCAATGTCGTCCGTCCCTACCGCCGCATACGCCCTGCTCACAAGCACCATCATGAACGCGATCACCCCGAAGCTGATCACGATCGCCGTCAGAATCAACGCCTGCGGCACGGGATCCGCGTGGGGCGTGGGCGGCGCGGTCTCCCCCGGCAGCACCAGCGCGGGGCTCCCCCGCGAGAGCCCGCCGGCCGAGAAGATCAAGAGGTTCGCCGCGTGACCGAGCAGCGCAAGCCCGATGATCAGCTTCACGATGCTCCGGCGCAGGATCATGTAGATCGCGCACGCGAAGATCCCTCCGATGATGATCGCGATCAGGATCTGCATCCCTTCATCCCTCCTGCCTGTCGTGCCCGGGCCCCTCGTCCTCGACCAGCGTCACCACCATCAGCACCGCGATCCCCACCACCACGATGTACACGCCCAGGTCAAACAGCATCGGCGTGCCAAGATGCACCACACCGAACCCCGGCAGCGTGAAGTCGAACCACAGCCCCGTGAACAGCGGCAGCCCCTGCACCAGCGAGATCAGCCCCGCCGCCAACGCCACAAGCAGCCCCGTCCCGATGATCGACCGCAGATCGAACCGGATCGCCGCACGCGTCTCGCGCGGGTTGAACGCCAGCGCGTGCAACGCGAACGCCGCCGCCGCCAGCAGCCCGCCGATGAACCCGCCTCCCGGCCGGTTGTGCCCCTGAAGCATGATCACCAGCGAGAAGACCAGAATCAGCGGCATAAGGAACCGCGTCGCCGTTCGGAGGATGATGGAGTTCATGCGCCCTCCTTCTTCAACCCGCGCTCACGCGATCCGTGCGCATCCTCCAGCGGCCGATCGCGGAACTTCAGCAGCGAGAACACGCCGAGCGCCGCCAAGCCCAGCACCGTGATCTCGCCCATGGTGTCGAGCGCCCGGAAGTCGACCAGGATCACGTTCACCACGTTCTTGCCGTGCGCCTCCGGATAGCTCCGCCGCGCCAGCTCGCCGCTCAATCCGTGCTCCGAAGGAAACGACGTGGCCATCAGCACCAGCGCGCCCATCATCGCACCGCCCGCGCCCGCAATCAGCATGTCCCGCATCTTGGAAGTGGGCGTGGAGAACGAGCGGAAGTCCGGCAGACGCCTGAACACCAGCACGAACAGCACCACCGACAACGCCTCAATCGCGATCTGCGTCATCGCCAGATCCGGCGCGGCATAGATCACATAGAACATCGTCACGCCCAGCCCCGCAAGGCCCAGCGCGATGATCGCCAGCAGCCGGTTCTTGGCCGTCACCGCCGCGATCGACGAGAGCAGGATCAGCACCGCGATCGCCACGTCGAGCCAGTGGATCGTCCCGTAGTTGTGCAGCACGGGGGAACCCACTCGCGTCAGCAGCGGAAGCCCCACCATCGCGATCGTCGTCAGAAAGATCACGACCAGATAGTCGCGCAGCCTGCCGTTCTGCAGAAGCCGCGTCTGGCTCTCGGCCATCGCAAGCAGCAGCCGCAACCCACCCGCGTACGCCGCGCTCGGGGAGACCCGATCAATCCACGCGAACCGCGGCGCGAGCGCGATCCACCTTCCCCGAGACACATAGAGCGCCGCCCCCGCCACCGTCGCGGCCACGCTCAGCACCAGAGCCGCATTCACCCCGTGCCACAGCTTGAAATGCGCGTGCGAATCCGCGCCCATCGTCGCCCCCGCCGCCGGCGCGATCAATGGATCCGCGAGAATCCCCGGTACCAGCACGATCGCCAGACCAAGAGCCGCCAGCACGCCCGGCCCCAGCAGAAGCGAGAGCGACGCCTCGTGCGCCTTCCGCGGCGTCGGGCGCATATCTCCAAAGAACGGCTTGACCGCCACCAACGCGGCGACCACGAAAAGCTGCGCCGCCGACGCCGCGAGCAGCACCGCCAGCAGCCACGGCGTCCCCAGAACGCCCGGCAGACCCGGCGCATGCAGCGCACCCTCCAGCATCATCTCCTTGGAGACGAACCCGGCCAGCGGCGGCAGCCCCGCCAGCGAAGCGCCCGCCGCCAGCGCGATCACCGAGAGCGCCGGCATCGGCCCGCGCAGCCCGCTGAGCTTGTCGACATTCTTCTCGCCCGTCTCGTGATCGATCACGCCGGCGACCATGAACAGCGCGCCCTTGTAGAGCGCGTGCGCCACCAGAAACGCCATCGCCCCCTCGATCGCCGCCGGCGTCCCCACGCCCAGCCCCATGGTGATGATGCCGAGCGCAGACACGGTCGAGTACGCCAGCAGGCGCTTGAGGTACGACTCGCGCATCGCCAGCACAGCTCCCACCACCATCGTCGCCGCGCCCGCCCCCGTCAGCAGCCACTGCCAGAGGTCCGTGCCGCCCAGAATCGGCGTCATCCGCGCCAGCAGATAGATCCCCGCCTTCACCATCGTCGAGGAGTGCAGGTACGCGCTGATCGGCGTCGGCGCCTCCATCGCGCCCGGCAGCCAGAAATGGAAAGGAAACTGCGCCGACTTCGTGAAGCACCCCAGCACCACCAGGATCACGATCGGCACGTACATCGCGTGCGAGCGGAACACCTCGGGGTTCGCCAGCATCTCCACAATCGAGTACGTCCCCGCCGCCTGCCCCATCAGCAAGAGCCCCGCCAGCATCGCCAGACCGCCGAGGCCCGTGACCAACAACGCCTGCAGCGCGGCCGCCCGCGCCTCCTTCCGCCGATGATCGAACCCGATCAGCAGATACGAGCTGATGCTCGTCAGCTCCCAGAAGACAAACAGCGTCAGCACATTGGACGCCAGCACAACGCCCAGCATCGATCCCATGAAGAAGAGCAGGAACGCGTACAGCCGCCCCTGGTGCGGATGCCCCGCGAGATACCCGCCCGTGTACACCAGGATCAACGCCCCGATCCCGCTGATCAGCAGCGCAAACAGCAGACTCAACCCGTCCAGCATGAACGCCAGGTCGATCCCCATCCCCGGAATCCACGGGCGCGACCACTCAAGCACATCGCCCGCCGCGATCGCCGGAATCTGAAACCCCAGCCACACTGCGATCGACGCTGGCAAGGCCGCCAGCACCCATCCCGCCGCCGACGTCCCCCGCTTCCCACCATGCCCCGCCGCGCGCGCCCCATCCCCGCCAAACACGCGTTCGGCCCCGCGCGCCACCCACGGCGCGCCCAGCGCGAGCACAAATCCGGAGATGACAACGGCCAACAGCATCGACTCGGGGGCCTCCCTGCCCACAATCAGGGCTCTTGCGTTTGGCGAGCGGAGGTTCCAGTTTAGACCCCGCACCACGCACCGGACGCGCTCCAGCCCCCGCAATCGACCTCGCCTCACTCGGTATGCTGCTCAGGACGAACCACGCATCGAATCCGGAGACTCCCATGCCAAACCCTCATCTCTCCCGCCGCGACGCCCTCTCTGCCATCGGACTGGGCACGCTCGGCATCGGCGGACTCGCCTCCGCCCTCCCCGCCCGGCGCGCCCACGCATCCGGCTCGTCCCGTGCCGGCTCCCTCCGTCTCATCCACATGACCGATACGCACACGCAGCCCGAGCGCCGCGCCGCCGACGGACTGCTTGCCTGCATCAATCACGCCTCGTCACAGAAGCCCGACCTCATCATCACGGGCGGCGACCTCATCATGGACGCATTCGCCGCCACCGAGAGCCGCACCCGCGAGCAGTGGTCCCTCTTCATGCGATCATGGAAGGACGCCGGCTACACCGGCGACCTCCGCCACACACTCGGCAACCACGACATCTGGGGCTGGAACAAGAAAAAGTCCGAAACCCGCGGCGACGAAGCCCGCTGGGGCAAGCGCTGGGCCCTGGACAACCTCGGCATGGACCGCGCCTGGCACGCCTTCGACAAGGGCGCGTGGCGCTTCATCATCCTCGACTCCGTCCAGCCCAGCGGCGACGGATACATCGGCCGCCTCGAAGACGAGCAGTTCGAGTGGCTCAAGGGCGACCTGGCCGCCAACCGCGCCCGCCCCACCTGCATCGTCTCACACATCCCCATCGTCACCGCCACCACCCTCATCGACATGAAGGACAAGAACGCCGACGGCTGGAAGGTCTCCGCCGGGCTGATGCTCACCGACATGGCACGCATCATCCGCCTCCTCGGCGAGAACCCGCAGGTCAAGCTCGCCCTCAGCGGCCACATCCACCGCAACGAACGCCTCGACTACCGCGGCGTCTCCTACATCTGCGACGGCGCGGTCTCCGCCAACTGGTGGAAGGGCGCGCACCACGAGTGCAACGAGGGCTACGGACTCCTCGACCTTAACGACGACGGCACCTTCACCCACACATACACGACCTACGGCTGGAAGGCCGAGGCGTGACCGCTTGGCTCGCTGCCCGCGGCCGCACCCTCAGTGCAGCGCGCCCATGACCACGCCCAGCACGAGCGGAGAGCACAGCAACACCACAATTGTCAGCGCGGTCGCGCCGCGCAGGGCCAACCGCCCGATTCCGACTCGCGAGTGAGGGGTAGCCCGCGGCGCACATGCCTCCGGCCCAAGCGTCGTCACCAGCCGGCCGTCGCTGGATACCCCCTGTGCCGCACACATCCGCCCAGCCCGCGCCTGATTGTCAGTCGCCGATTGAACCCGCTCACGACGCAGCCCCGAGCGCGCGAACACGACCGTTGCGACGCTGCACGCCATCCAGAGCCCGACCCCGATCCCGGTCCGCGACAGATCGCTGTCAACGATCGGTGGCGACACGCCCCGCGTGTCCGCGAGATCGAAGCCGAGCGTGCCCCAGAAGCTGACAACAGGCCAGAACACCGCGGACGCCGCGAGAACAAACGGCGCTGAATGGACCGTCGCACGAGCCATCAGCCGATGCACCGAGCGGTCCGGCCTTTCACGGAGCAAAGCGAGCGTCCACACAAGCGCGGAGACGATCAGCCCGACAAAGAGCCACGTGGCCGTCTCCGTGGTGGACGAAGTCGCCCGATAGGCCTCCATCGGCGTCAGAATCCGTCCCGTGTCGGTGTCCGTGACGCCCGTGAGCGCGAAGCGCTCGATCACCGGATAGAACATGCACCCCGATTGCCCCGGGCTCGGGAGCGCGCCCAGGTCCGGCATGCGTCCGCTCACCCATCGCGCCGCCGCGCCGACACTCTCGTCTACGGACTTCAGGCGCGAGAGCTCGATGAGACGAGCGCCGCACACCGCGACAACGCCCGACACGCCCACACATCCGCAACCCCATAGAGCCGATTTCATGTGGCCATCCTCTCAGAGTCGGGACGATTCAGCAACCGGGCGGCGGCGAGGGCGGACACGCCGACGCGTTGCCGGGACAAGTCTTGGACACGGTTCCGGTCGTCGTTGTCGTCGTGGCCGGACCCACGTTGCAGAACAGGTCGAAGTGCGCACACACCTTGATCGTCGTCGCCGTGCAGGAGTACTTGCAGCCCGAGCAGCTCCCATTGCCGAACCCGCCCGTCAACGTGCACGGCCCCACAACCGTTACCGAGCGGCAACGGACCCCCGGGATGCAAATGGAGCCCAGAATGCCCTGGGGATCTCCACCGGCCAGCTCCGTCTCAAGCATCTCCGTCAGCCAGCCGAGCTGCGCCGTCGCGATCGAAACCTCGACGCCGTTCACAACAACCATGTCGATCTCAGCCGCCGAGAGCACATCGGCCCCAACGGCCCCACCCTCGACATACGCCTGCAGTTCCGCCGGCTCCAGCAGCACCGCCACCCCGCCCAGCGGATCCCCCACCGCCAGGCCATTCTCGATCGGAATGCTCTCGAACGCCACCACGTCGCACGCGTCAATCAGATTCGACGCATACCAGCCGATCTCCGAGTGCTGGAACAACTCGGGCGACTCAAGCTCCAGCGCGATCGATGCCGCGATCAACGGAGAAGCAACGCCCGTCCACCCGCTCGTGATCGCGTACGAGCCGCCCGTGCGCTGATACCACACAACCGACAGTCCGTTCGGAACGGCCAGCGGATTCGTGTGCTCAGCCAGATAGCCGATCACCTCACCGCCCTGCACCGCCGCGTGATAGGTCCACCCGCTCTCCGCTTGGAACACGACTGTCGCCGGCAACTCCTCGAACGCCCGTGCCTCCGCGCACCATGAAGCGCCCAACAGAAGCGCCAGCGCGCGCATGCCCCATGACACACATGCCAGACCCTGAACTCGCATCATGCACCTCCCGGACGCAGTGATGAAACAACAGCGGCGGCCCCCCAAAGGAGCCGCCGATCAACAGCAATCATTCTCGAGTTCGCAATCCCCCCAACCACGTCGCCCCCGCACCAAATAGCCAGCAGCCGGATCGGTGCGTCGGGCGGCGTGTCAACACGTCATACAGCAGCATGGGGCGGAGCATACCCCAACTTCGGTGGTCTGATCAACCTGACTTGACATGAACACGGCACGAAATGTTATGATCGCCGCTGCGTCGACATATGTTCATAGTTTGGTCGCACCTGTGGAGCACCAGGGATGTCGCTATGTTTCCAACGCCATCCGTCGCCTCTTGCCCATCTTCGCGCAGGGGCGTGTCTTGTTGTATCTGCCTTCGCCATAACAACGTACGCCCAATCTGAAACCGCCCCCGCCGCCCTTCCCACATCCGGCTTCAGCGCCACCTTTACCAGCTACGCCGTCGCCGCGGACCACCCGCTCGCCTCCCAAGCCGGCGCAGAAATCCTCGCCCAGGGCGGCAACGCTGTGGATGCCGCCGTCGCCGCGTCCTTCACGCTCTCCGTCGTCCGTCCCTTCTCCTGCGGCATAGGCGGCGGCGGATTCATGCTCATCTCCCTCCCGCCCAAAGGCGCCGCGCCCAACGCGCCCCGCATCGAACGCGCCATCAACTACCGCGAGATGGCCCCGCGCGGCGCGCGCAAGAACATCTATGAATCACTCGATCAGGACCGCGCCTCCCTCGACGGCGCACTCGCCAGCGCCGTCCCCGGCACCGTCGCGGGGCTCCTCTACGCCCTCGACACCTACGGCACGCTCGACCGCACCACCGTCCTCGCCCCCGCCATCCGCGCCGCACGCGAAGGCTTCAAGACCGACGCCGCCCACATGCGCGCCGCCATGAACGCCACCGAACGCTTCGTGATGAACAACGACTACCAGACCCGCTTCGCGTTCACCTGGGAACGCTTCCTCGGCGCGGGCGCCGTCAAGCTCGGCGACACCATCAAGAATCCCGAGCAGGCCGCGTTGCTCGAAGCCATCGCCAGAGACGGCGCGCCCGCTTTCTACAGCGGTCCCTTCGCGCAGTCGCTCATCGAGCACGTCAACGCCGACGCGCTCATCACACACACGAAAGGAAACGCGAAAGCCCCGCGCACCACACCCCCACGCAACACCGACTGGTTCACCGAGGCCGACTTCAAACTCCCGCGCGTCGACGACACCGAACCCCTCACCGTCGACTTCCTCGGAAAGCGCGTCCTCCTCATGCCCCCGCCCAGCTCCGGAGGCATCGCCATCGGCCAGATCCTCGGCCTCGCCGAACGGCGCGACCTCGCCAAGCTCTGGACCGAGGGCAACAGCGCGTCGTACGCCCACCAACTCGCCGAATCCTTCAAGTTCGCGTTCGCCGATCGCGCCAACTACCTCGCCGATCCGAAGTTCACCACGATCCCTGTCAGAAAGCTCCTCGGTGAGCAACGCCTGAACGACTTCGCGCGCCGCATCAACCCCTCACACTCCTCCGGCCCCGAGTACTACGGCGAGCCGGGCCAGATCAAGAACGACGCGGGCACCAGCCACATCAGCGTCATCGATGCCGCCGGCGGCGCGGTCGCGTGCACCGAAACCATCAACACCGAGTTCGGCTCCTACCTCGTCGTCCCCGGCTCCGGCTTCTGCCTCAATAACCAGATGGACGATTTCACCACACGCCTCGACAAGCCCAACGCCTACGGCCTCCGCCAATCCGAGAAGAACCTGCCCGAGCCCGGCAAACGCCCCCTCAGCAGCATGTCCCCCACCATCGTCCTCGACGCCGACACCCCCCTCATCGTCGCCGGCGCCTCCGGCGGCCCGCGCATCATCACCGCCACCGCACAGTCCATCCTCAACATCCTCGTCCGCAACATGCCCGCCGCCGACGCCGTCGCCGCCAAACGCATGCACCACCAGTGGCTCCCGGGCACCCTCGAAGTCGAACGCGGCTTCGATGACAAGGAGATCATGGAAGGCCTGGGCGTCTCCCTCTGGCTCCGCAAGGTGCGCCACGACGTCAAAGAATCAACCAGCGGCGCGGTCGTCCAGCTCATCCACCGCACGCAAAGGGGCACCCTCGACGCCGTCTCCGACCCCCGCAAAGGCGGCTCTCCCGCTGGACAGTAACAGTTCGGCACAGCGACGGAGTGAGACCGCCCAGTCCCTACCATCCGTCACTCCGTCACTCCGTCACTCCGTCACTCCGTCACTCCGTCACTCCGTC
>CAZPPG010000038.1:0-35993 GCA_964588385.1 uncultured Phycisphaeraceae bacterium | reverse complement strand
CCTCAAGGACGATGCGAACTCAACCGCGAACGTGAGTGAGCGGATGTCCTCCTCGGCTTCTTCTTCCGACTCTTTCCTCCCCAGCCAGCGGGTTCACCCCGCTGGCGTCCTCCCCGACCTCCCCCTCGCATCGTCCCTCAAGGACGATGCGGAATCTCCCCCCGCATCGGCCCTCAAGGACGATGCGGACTCCCAGGACGCTGCGAACTCTTCTCACCCCTCTGCCCCTCTGACCCTGAGTCCCTCTGTCCCCGCTTCATCTCCTCCGCGCGCCTCTGCCTCCGCTGAGACCCCCACCCAGGCGGGTCTGCGATCTGCGTTCTCTTCGCCTTCGAGATCTTTCTCCCTCGCCGCCACCGGACCACCCGACACCACATAGACCCGCTCACGCACCCATCAGAATCTCCATCGTCCGCTGATCCAGCTTCTCAGACGGCAGCGGCCGCTCCGCCAGCGCGGCCCGATCAAACCGCATCGCCAGAAGCGTCTCCGCATGACCGCGCGAGTACTTCGCCGACAGCGCGTCCAGGTCCTTCCCCGGGCGGCTGATCTGCTTCAGCAGCGCCCGCACCACCGAGTCATCCGCCCACTGACGCGCCTTCTCCTTCAGGATCAGGTACGTCCGCATGCACCCGCGCGCAAACTCGATCACATCCGCGCGGTCCGCCGTCCGGTACGCATGTGCATCAAAGTGCCGGAACCCCTGGTACTTGGCCTCCTCCAACAGCTTGACCAGAAAGAACGCCGCCTTGGGATTCGCCGATGCAAACCGCAGATCCTGGTCGTACCGCCCGAACTCCTGATCATTCAGGTCAATGTGAAAGAGCTTCCCCGCACCCAGCGCCTGCGCCACCGCGTGCGAAAAGTTCAGCCCCGCCATGTGCTCGTGCGCAACCTCCGGATTCACCCCGACCATCCCGGGATGCTTCAGCGTCGAGATCAGCGCAAGGTAGTGGCCTGTGGTCGGAAAGAACATGTGTGCCCGCGGCTCATTCGGCTTCGCCTCCAACGCGAACTTGTACCCATACCCGCGATCGATCGAGTACGCGCACAGAAAGTCCAGCGCCTGCCGGAAGCGGGCCTCGGCCTCAATCGGATCCTTCGCCCCGTCCGTCTCGATCCCCTCACGCCCGCCCCAGAACACATACACCTGCGCCCCGAACTCCGCGCCAAGATCCATCGCCCGCATCGTCTTCTGCAGCGCATACGCGCGAACCTCCGCGTCGTTGCTCGTGAACGCCCCGTCGCGGAACGCCGGATCAGAGAACAGGTTCGTCGTCGCCATCGCCACCTTGAGCTTCGTCCGCTTCAATGCCTTGCCGAAGTCCGACTTGATCTGCGCGGCCTCACCCTCGGTCGCATCGATCGGCACAAGGTCGTTGTCGTGGAAGTTCACGCCGTGAACGCCCCCAACCTCGCCCAGGAGGTCCACGATCTGCGCTGGCGAGAGCGAAGGCCGCGTCGGAAGCCCGAACGGATCTCGCCCCGTATTCCCCACCGTCCACAGGCCAAAGGTGAACTTGTCCTTGGACGACGGGATGTATCGGTCAGGCATCGGGACCTCCTCGGGCTCGGATCGGGCATCGCGGCCAATAGTGTTGCGACCCCCGAGAAAGCATGCAAGCGCCACCTTACGCTCGAACACCATGTGCGGCATCGCAGGCATCATGCGGACCGGCCCCATCGTCTCCCCGGAGGTCGCCATCCCCGATCGCTGGCTCGACGCCCTCGACGCACCGATCGCCGCCAGGGGTCCGGACGGCGCAGGCCGCTGGCGGACCCGCTCACCCGGCCCCGACGGGAACATCATCCACATCGCCCTGGTCCACCGGCGCATGGCCATCCTCGACATCGCCGGCGGCTCACAGCCCATGGTCGCTCCCTCCCTGAGCGACGGAACCGGCGAAGTCGCCGTCACCTTCAACGGCTGCATCTACAACCATCGCGAACTCCGCGCCGAACTGGTGGGGCTCGGCCACACTTTCACCACCGATCACAGCGACACAGAGACGCTCCTCTTCGGCCATCGCCAGTGGGGACGCACGCTGCACGAGCGCCTGGAGGGCATGTACGCCGCGGGAATCTGGGACGGGGCAGACCGCTCCCTTGTGCTCATGCGCGACCTCGCCGGCGAGAAACCCCTCTACTTCGCGGAGCTCCGCGAACCGGCGGGCGACGACGACCGGGCGACGCCCTTCATCGTCGCCTTCGCGAGTTCCGCCTCGTCGCTTTTCGGCCTGCTCCGATCCATGCATCGCGACGCCGAGACGCACGCATGGCCCGAAGGCCAGCGGGCCGCCCTGGAACGTGCGGCTGCAATCGACTCCGACGCCATGCGCCACTGGGTGGCCTTCGGATGGGGCGAGGGAACCCCATGGGCAGGAATCCGTGAGCTCAAGCCGGGACAGGTGGCGTGGTTCGACGCGCTCGGACGCGCCGGACGCCGCCGCCAGAGCATCGAGGCCGAGGCCCGACGCTCCCTCCCACTCGACACCCGATCCGTCTGGCCCCTCCTTCAGCGGGCCACCGAACAACGGCTCGAAGCCGATGTCCCGCTTGGCTGCTTCCTCTCCGGAGGACTCGATTCAGGACTCATCGCCGCCGCGGCCCAGCAAGCCCTGGCAGCACGGGGCGAGCGCCTCAAGACGTTCACCATGCGGATGCCTGACGCCGCCTACGACGAATCGGATCTCGCGCTCGCGACCGCGCGAAAGCTCGGCACCGAACACACAACACTCGACGCAGAGTCGGGCGCCGCGACGAGCGTGGCGACCGACCTGCGCTCGCTCATCGAATGGATCGGCCTCCCCTTTGGAGACAGCTCGCTCCTGCCCACCTACTGGCTCAGCCGAGCCGCCCGCGAACACGTCAAGGTCGCGCTGTCCGGCGACGGAGGCGACGAACTCTTCGCCGGATACGAACGCCACGCCGCGACCGGATGGTTGGGGCGGGCAAGGCCGCTCTGGCGCCTCGCCGGGCTGGTCCCGTGGCCACGCGGCAATCCGCGCTCCCGCGCCGCCAAGCTCGCCCGCATGTGCGACGCCGCACGGGGCGCGGGGTACGCCGATCTGGTCGCCGTATTCCCCACGCACTCGATGCAGCGCCTCGAGGGCAGCCCCGCCACGCGACCGACGTTCCGAGTGCCCCCCGCGCCGCACCTCTACGACCTGGAGACCTATCTGCCCGGTGACCTCCTCCGAAAGGTCGACTCCGCCTCCATGCGGGTCGCGCTGGAGGTGAGATCGCCGATGCTCGACCGCGAGTTGATCTACCGCGCGGCCGCAACCCCGCGACGCGTGCTGATGCCCGGCGGCAGGCGAAAGGGCCTGCTCCGTGAGGCCGCCCGGGGCGTGCTTCCCGACGAGGTGCTCAGCGCGCAGAAGTCTGGATTCGCGATCCCGATCGGCGCGTGGTTCAGAGCGCCGGGCCCGCTCCGCGAGACGCTCCGCGACGCCCTGCTCGACGCACAGTCCTTCGCGGACATCGAGGTAGAGGTCAATCGGGCGTATGTCGAAAGGATGCTTCGCGAGCACGGCGGCGGAACGCGCGACCACGCACAGCGACTCTTCGCACTGCTCTCGATCGCGACATGGAATCAGTGGAGGCGGTCAATGTGAAGACGTGGACTTTGATCATCCTCTCGAACATCGCATCGCTCATGCTGGGCGTTCTGGTTCAGCAGACGCTGCTCACGGTGGACGTTGCCAAGCGACTCATGGGCCCGCTCCTGGAAACAAGCGCCGGCTCGCTGTTTCCGCTGGCGTACTTCGCCCTGCCGCTCGTCATTCTCGCGGTGTGCCTGTACTGCGGATTGTCCCATTTCCGCTATGAGAGGAGAAGATGGAAACTGATCGTCGGAATGAGCGCGCCGGGCCTGATCGCGTGCTCGCTCATCTTTCCCTTCAATCTGTTCTTGTGCTGCGCACTCGTCACCTGAAGGCGTCTCCGGACCGACAATGGTGAACGCCCGATCAACGCGCTCATTCCCGCCCGACGAAAGCCACGTTGACCGGCCCGCCCAGGTGCAGGTCGCGCTGCGGGAACGGGATCTGAATGCCGCTGGCGTCGAGCGCCTGCTTAATCTCTCGCACGGCATCACTGCGTACCTGCACGACGTCGGTCGGAATGCACCAGAGGCGAACCTCCCAGTTCACCGCGGACTCACCGAAGCCAACCGCGATTACGGCCGGCGCTGGCGTCTGAAGCACGAGAGGAACACGCGTGACCGCGGCTTCCAGCGCTCGCTTGGTCTCCGCAAAGTCGGCCTTGTAGGAGACACCAATGGGAACCTCGACGCGCCGCTGCGGATTCCGCGTCAGGTTCTCGATCTTGTTGCCGTAGATCTTGCTGTTGGGCATGATGATGCGACGGTTGTCGAGCGTGTCCAGACGCGTCGTGAACAGTTCCATGTCGGCGACCGTGCCGAGTTCCCCGTCCAGACGAACAACGTCGCCGAGCCGGAACGGACGGAAGATCAAGAGCATGATGCCCGACGACAAGTTGGTCAGCGCGCCCTGAATCGCCAGACCGACAGCCAGACCCGTCGCACCAAGCAGGGCCGCCAGACTTGTGATGTTGACGCCGACGGTGCTCAGAATCGTGAGAACGACCAGACCGATGAAAGTCCACGACGCCACCTTTGAGAGGAATCGGGCCAGCGTGACCTCGATCTTGGCGCGGACCAGCGCCCGCTCGGCCGCCTTGCGGATCTGCTTGGCCGCGAACAGGCCAAGCAGAAAGATCAGCAGGACGCCGATCAGAGGGAGAAGCACCCGCACGGAAACGACAATGAGCACCGCCTCCCACTCTTGGGCCGACTCGGGCCACTTGAGCGTCTTCAAGGTGGTCAACAGCGAATCGTCTTCCAGGACCGGCACGGGTCGCTGTGCCGCGGTCGCGCCGGGATCGGATCCGGAGGTCTGATTCTGGGTGCTCTGACCAATCAGGGCCGAAACAAGTGAGAGAAGCGGGACGAAGGACATCGGTTGGACTCCGGGGTACGGTGCTTGTGAGCCAGAGCGTAGAACGCGGAGACCCATCTCGCAGCCCCCGAACGGGTTCCGCCGGAGGTCCCGGCGAGCTCGTCAGGCCCGCTAAGATCCTGCCTGGCATGGGTGCCCGCGTGGAGCGCGGGGTGGATGGACGGGGCGGTCGCCGGTGTTGCGGCGGACGGCCCCACTTGGTCGATAGGTTGGGTCACATGGATCAGATCGCCAGACGCCAGTTCATTCAGGTGGGCCTTTCGACCAGCGCGCTCCTGCTTCTCGCGGGCTGCGAGGGCAGCGGCGGCAGCACCGCTTCGCTCCCCGGCCCCTCCTGGCCCGCCGAATCCAAGAGACGCGCCGCGGAACCCTCCAGACCGGCTCCATCGTCGGGCGGATCACCCGCGGCGGGTGTGCCGCAGGGTGTGATCGCTCGAACGGAGTGGACCCGGGCCAGGCCGATCGTGGCACTGGCGGACCCCATGGGCCGGATCGACAAGATCACGGTTCACCACGAGGGGTCGACGGCGTTCTACGCGACGGCCAAGGGTGACGTGGCTCGCAAGCTCGAATCGATCCGCAACGCGCACCTGAGCCGCGGATGGGCGGATATCGGGTACCACTACATCATCGATCCTGCCGGGCGCGTGTGGCAGGGGCGTCCCCTGAACCTTCAGGGCGCGCACGTGAAGGACGGGAATCCGGGCAATCTGGGCGTCATGGTTCTTGGCAACTTCGAGATTCAGCGCCCGACTGCGGCACAGTTCTCGACGCTCGATCAGTTCGTGGCCTACCAGATGCGCCAGTACCGCGTGTCCATCCGAAACGTCTACACGCACCAGGAGTTGCGTCCGACCGCCTGCCCCGGGCGTTCGCTGCAGGCGTACATGCGCCAGACTCGGGCCATGGGCGGGCGGATGGCAAAGGCCTGAATGCTCCGGGCTTTGCGACCCGACGCGACCTTTTTCAGTCCGTTTCTTCGTGTGACGAATCTTCGTCGTCTGAGTCAGGATCGGGTGCGTGCTCGCCGAAGATGGCCGTGCCCACCCGCACGATGTTGGCGCCCTCTTCGATCGCGACCTCGAAGTCTCCAGACATGCCCATCGAGAGCAGGTTGAAAGCGCCCTCTCCCACACCGGTCTTCCGGATCTCGTCAAAGAGTTCGTAGCACCGGGCGAAGGTCTCGCGGGTCTCCTCGGGATTTGCGGCGGGCGCGGCCATCGTCATGAGCCCACGCACCCGAACGTTGATCATGGTCTCGATCTGTTCCGCCAAAGGGCCTGCGGCGGGAACCGGACAGCCGTGCTTGCTCGATTCTCCCGAGCAGTTGACTTCAACGAGAATGTCCAACGGCTTCTCGCGACGAAGGGCGATGGTTTGCAGCTCTTCCGCCAGACGGAGCGAATCCACGGAGTGGATGAGGCGGGCGACCTCACAGGCCTTGCGTGCCTTGTTTCGCTGGAGGTGTCCGATCATGTGCCAGCGGACGGGTTCCTTGCCGCCGGAGCCGACGATCGGCGTAGCGGAACGTTCCAGCTCCAGCAGTGACCTACCGGCATGGCTGGATCCGACGCGTCCCAGAGTCTGGGGAAGGACTCGAAGTCGGGTCAGATGCTCCTCGACCATGGCGGCCCGCTGGATCATCTGCTGCACGCGGTTCTCACCAAAGTCACGGTGCCCGAGTTCGATCAGGCGGCGGATGTGTTCCGGCTCGGCGAACTTCGTCACGGCGACCAGAATGATGTCGTCGGCACGGCGCCCGGACTTGGCGGCGGCCCTGGCGACTCGCTCTCGAACGGCGGCATAACGCTCATCCAGCGCGACTAGGTCCATATCGATCATCGCGTGCTCGCCTCCATGCTCGATTCTGGCGGCTCGGCAGTGCGGAATGCTCCGTCGGCCCGGCCGGCGTCGGTTCCACCGATGTGCCCCGGGATCGGGTCACCTCACTAGGATAAGCCCCGATCGGGCTCCGCGGCGAGGATCTTTGCGCGAGCATGGAACGCCTCGGATTCCGCTCCACAGCCAGCCATCCCCTGGAAAAGGAGTTTCCATGTCTCACGACACACTGACCGCTCGGACCTCCATCATCAGCCCGGGCGAGATCGCACCGGATTTCACCCTGATGAACCCCGCGCGAGCCGAATGGACCCTCTCTGACGCGATCAAGAAGGGCGACGTGGTGCTTTGCTTCTTCCCGTTCGCGTTTACCGGCGTGTGCGGCACGGAAATGCAGTGCATCAGCAAGGAGCTGGGCACATGGACTTCCAAGGGCGCGGAGGTCGTGGGGATTTCCTGCGACTCCACATTCACGCTGGGCGCGTGGGCGACAGCCGAAGGATTCAAGCACACGTTGCTCTCCGATCAGCACCGCCAGGTCTGCAAGGCGTATGGAATCTACTGGGCGGACATGAACACGACGCACCGCGCAACGGTGGTGATCGGGAAGGCGGCAGACGGGAAGGGGCGGGTAAAGTTCAGCCAGAGCCGCGAGCCCAAGAACGCCATGAACTTCGGCGAGATCATGGCGATGATTGCGTGAGTTGAGGTCCGCACAACGTGTGGCAAACCAGCGCTGGCTGGAGAGCGGCCAGCGTCAAGCGGAGTGAGAAGAGGAAAGAGATCGCATGAAGAATGTGCCGCTGGTGCTGATCATCCGTGACGGCTGGGGCGAGAATCCGCACCCGGAGCACGACGCATTCAACGCCGTAAAGCTCGCGAGGACGCCGGTCGATGATCGTCTGCGGGCGGAGTGGCCATGGACGCTGATCAAGACGAGTGGCGAGGATGTCGGCCTGCCCGATGGCACCATGGGAAACTCCGAGGTCGGACACCAGAACATCGGGGCCGGGCGCGTGGTGGATCAGGAGTCCGTCGCGATCACCAAGGCGTGCCGCAAGGGGCTGGACGACAACGAAGCGATCGCCGGGGCGATTGAGTCCGCGAAGGCGAAGGGGCGTTCGGTCCACCTGATGGGCATCTGCTCCGATGCGGGCGTGCACGGCCTGCTTGAGCACCTGTACGCTGTGATACGGGCGTGCAAGTCGCGCGGGGTGCCCGGGAGGCGCGTGTTTGTCCATCTCTTCACCGACGGCAGGGATACAGGGCCTTTCAGCGGTCTTGCGTTTGCCCGGCAGGTTGAGGCGGCGTGTGCAGACATCGGCTGCGGACGAGTGGTCTCGGTCATCGGTCGTTACTTCTCCATGGACCGTGACAATCGCTGGGAGCGCGTTCAGCGGGCCTACGACTGCCTGACGGGACGTGGGCCCCTCACCATCGCGCCGACTCCCGATGCAGCGATCCAGGCCTACTACGACGCACCCACGGCGGACAACTTCAAAGGGGACGAGTACATCCCCCCCACCGTGATCGCGCGGGATGCGACGGACGCTGCTGCGTCGAGAATCGCCGATGGGGATTCGGTCATTTTCTACAACTACCGGGGTGATCGGCCTCGAGAGATCTCGGCGGCATTCGTCTTTCCCGACGAACGATGGGCCAAGGTCAAGCCGTCGCCGGACTCAGGAAAGAACGGGTTTGATCGCGGCAGAAAGCTCAATCTTCACTATGTCACCATGACTGCGTATTGGGAAGAACTGGCGGAGCTTGTACACGTCGCGTTCCCGAAGCCGCCGAAGATGGTGAACATTGGTGGTGAATACATCTCAAAGCTGGGGCTAACGCAGTTCCGATGCGCGGAGACGGAGAAGTACCCGCACGTCACGTTCTTCTTCAACGACTACCGCGATGCGCCGTTTGAAGGCGAACACCGGGAGAATCCTCAGAGTCCGAAGGTCTCGACCTATGACTTGAAACCGGAGATGGCGGCTCACGAGATCTGCGAAGCGGTCCTGCGGCGTCTGGCCGCTCTGGACTGCGAGCAGTTGATCGTCGTCAACTTCGCCAACGGGGACATGGTCGGTCACACCGGCAACCTGAAGGCGGCGGTGGTTGCGTGCGAGACGGTTGATGCCTGCGTCGGGCGGATCCTTGACGCAACGCTCAAGCGAGGGGGCTCGGCGATCGTCACCGCCGACCACGGAAACTGCGAGCAGATGTGGGATCCGGCGTCCAACGCTCCGCATACGGCGCACACGACGTACGACGTGCCGCTCATCGTCGTAGGCGAGGCTTTCAGGTCACGCACGCTCCGCGGCGATAACAGGGTCGCCAACTGGGGTGACGCAAAGGCGCGCGCCGGCCGCGGTCGTCTGGCGGACATCCTGCCGACCGCGCTCGACATGATGGGGTTGGCAAAGCCGTCGGAGATGGGCGGCCGCTCGTTGCTGGCCTGAGTTGGGGATGCAACAAGGACACATCGGACGCGAAACGGAGGTCAAGCGGAATGCGGGGGCTTGTTCTGCTTAAGCTGCTCATTGGTCGGCGAGCCACCCGCGAGCCCCTGCTCGTCGATCGCGGCGGCCTGTTCAAGCCGCCGTTCGATGGCGTCGATCCGGCGGGCAAAGAGATCAATGCGTTTGTGGATAGCGAGGAGTTCCCGCGACATCTGCTGGACTGCATGATCTGCGAATCCAAGCGATTCCTCGAGCCCGCGGATGCGGTCAGCGAGGGCGATGGTGGGGTCGCTCCGGTCTGCGTCGGGCATGGTTTCTGACTCCCAGTCCGCTGGACGCCATTGAATGCGGGGAGGTGGCACGGGCGGCACCCGCTCCGCTACTCTACGGGCCATATGACGATTCATACTGGAAGCTCGTGGCCGAAGTTCTCTTTTCTTGTCATGGCATGCGCCGGCTCGGCGTTGGGGTCCGGCGTCGCACTGGCCGCGGATGCGGAGATCTCTCGAGATCTGTCGCTGAGCGGCGGTGAGCTGAGTTTCCAGCCACAGGCCGGCGACAGCGCGACGGCACAGACGTCGGACGCTCCGCCTGCGGTGGCGGAGTACGCGTCGGCGGAGTCCAAGTGGTGGACGCTGGGCATTGGCGCCGCGTACGACTTCGACGGCTCGACGGACATTCCGCTGCGGGGCGCGTACAGCTATTTCCTGGGCGAAGGGGTGGAGTTCTCCCTGGAGCTTGATGGCTGGTTTTTCGCACAGGAGGGCCCGGACGCGGTCGGCGCGAGCATCTCCACGATCTTCCGCTGGCACTTCTACCGCAGAGACCCGTGGACGGCGTACATCGATGCGGGCATCGGCGTCTTGGGTGCGAGCGACGAGGTCCCGGATGGGGGCACGCAGTTCAACTTCTTGCCGCAGGCGGGCGCCGGAGTGACGCGCCGCCTGAACGATCGCGGCCTGCGATTGCAACTGGGGCTGCGCTGGCATCACATCTCGAACGCTCGTTCGCAGGGGGATGACGAGAACCCGGACCGGGACGCTCCGATGCTGTACGGCGGCCTGATCTTTCCGTTCTGAGTGGATCCGGTCCGTGCGCCTTCGGCGCGATCAGCCGGCCTTGGGAATCGGGCGCCCCGCCAGCTCAATCGTGGTCCAGACAATGCGGTTCCGGCCGGTCGTCTTGGCGGCGTAGAGGTTCCGGTCGGCGCACTCAACCCAGAACTCCGGCGTCTGGTCGCCGCACCGATCCGTGCCGACGATCCCAACCGAGATGGTGACGGCGTGGTCCGGGTGTCGGGGCCAGACGACCTGCTCAGAGGTGGAGCGAATGCGCTCGCAGACACCCAGGGCGTCGGGAGGGGCGGTGTCGGGCATGATGAGGGCGAACTCTTCGCCTCCGTAGCGACAGGGCACGTCGGTCTCGCGGATCTCTCTTCGGAGCAGGCTTCCGAGCCCCGTGAGCACGGCATCGCCGGCGGGGTGGCCGTAGCTGTCGTTCACGTGCTTGAAGCGATCGACATCGAAGAGCGCGAGCGAGATCGGCCGTCCATGGCGAGAGCAACGGGCCAGTTCCTCGTTGAATCGACGGTCGAAGTACGGACGGTTCCAGAGCCCGGTAAGCCCGTCGATCTGGGCTCGCTGAGAGAGCATCTGGAGCAGAAGGTGGGTGCGGATCGCGGCCCGGATCCGGACGCGGAGTTCCGCGACTTCGAAGGGTTTGGTCACATAGTCAACGGCCCCGAGATCGAAAGCGGTGACCTTGTCGTGCGCGCTGCTCAAGCCCGAGAGCATGATCACGGGGGTCTGAACGGTCTCCGGGCGCTCCTTCAACTGGCGAAGGATCTCAAATCCGTCGACATCGGGGAGTTCGATGTCCAACAGGATGAGGGCGGGGTTCAGGCGTTTGGCCATCTCAAGGCCTTCGCGGCCCAGGCACGCGGTCTCGAAGTCCAGCGCCTCGTGTCGGAGACGGTTCTTCAGAAGGCGGAGCACGTCCACGGAGTCATCGATCGCCAGCACGAGCGGGCGGGACGATTCCAGGTTGGCGGCTTCAATCCTCAAGGGTTTCGCGGCTCCGGGTCAGGCGAGCGGGTTGTGGCCGGCGATGGCGCGGCGGCAAATGGCGACCAGTTCATGCACGGATTCGTTTACGGAGGTGAGATCGCATCCCCCGCTCGAATCCAGCAGTTGAGACTCCAGAACGCCTGCGAGGCGGCTCACCTCCGGATAGCCGTATCCCCCGGCGGCACCCTTCAACTGATGGGCCAGGGTCCGCAGGTCGTTGAGTCGATTCTGTGCCAGACCTGCTTCCAGGCGGCTGATGCGATCATTCAACTCGGATACAAACAGGCCAACGAGCTCGACCATGTCGGCGTCGTCTGCGAACTCGCTGCGGAGCGGGGATGGGCCGTGGGCTGGCGAAGTCATGAACTCTCCGAATTGGTACGGAGATCGGCGAGGGATTGGGCTGAGTTCATGCGGTCCGCCAAAAGCGGCCAAACCACTTGGATCGGGGGTGGCTATTTCTGGCCATGGCGCAAAAACGAACAGGACCGCCTCGAGAGGCGGTCCTTATGGGAATGACCCCACGGGGATTCGAACCCCGGTTTCCAGGATGAGAACCTGGCGTCCTAGACCAGGCTAGACGATGGGGCCATCGTGCGCACAGACGATAACTCGTGCCCGGTTCGGGTCAAGCGCGGGCGGTCGAATGGGGAGAAGAAGAGCAGCGAGGGCCGACCGATCAGCAATGCGCGCCGACGAGCGAACGGCGGAGTTGTGAGAGCGCGTAGACCGCGGCCTCGGACTCGGAGTGTCCCACCACGGCGCCCTGGGCAGCGCCGGCTTGATCGGACCATTCCGCACGGTGGCAGTCGAAGAGCTGAATTCTGCGGATGGAGAGCTTGCATCCGGTGCCCGTGAACTCTTCAAGCACACGCGAGCACGAGGGGTAGGGCCGACCGTCACTGTGATAGAGACAACCCTGTGTGTCGAGGGCGGTCCATCCGGTCGCGTACAACTCGTCGATTGCAAAGTCGAGTCCCATATGCGAGCCCTTTCGCTGAGGTGCGCGAGCCGCGTGTGGAGCGCGGCGATGTTGCACGCTTCCATCAACCCGGGACGGCGAGCAGCGGTCGCTCCGGGACTCTCTCATTCCGTCCCGAAGTGTAGCGAGAAGAATCGCGCGAGAGCCAGTCAAGTTTGCGTGTGGAGAATGACGCCGATCGTCAGGGGCGACGATCCCTAACGCCATGCGATCGTTATAGGACGAACTCTGCCGGGCGCTCAGGGCTGCGGTCCAGACGGGAGCAAGACCAAGGCGACAACGTCGTAAAGGGCATGAACACCCACCACGATGCCGAAGCCTCGCCAGATGTACAGGATGCCGAAATAGAGCCCGGCGAACAGCAGGAATGCCGCGAGAGGCAGGTTCAGTGCGCCCGTTGGCGTTCGGAGGTCGTGGTACAGGGTGAATGCGAGCGCGGAGATGACAATCGCGGCGACGGCCCCGGCCTGCTTGCGAGCCCCCAGCACGTCGACGATGAGCATGTGGATAAGTGCGATCCCGACGACTCGAAAGACGAGTTCTTCATAGAGCCCCGCACCGATGGCGATGGTCATACGGGCTTCGCGAGAGAGTCGGTGGATCTCGGCAGCGCCGGTCGGCTCGGCCCCTGCCCAGAGCTGGAACGCGGGCACAAAGAAGGGAATGAGCGAAGCCACGACGACGAGCGGGATGGTCCAGACGATGGATTCCATCGCCATCACGGGGATGACCGGGAGTTGCACCGTCCAGCGATCCTTGCGGAGGATGTGCCACACAAGGAGGACCGTCGCGAGCACCAACCCCGGGAGATAGAGGCCGAAAGCGCCGAACGCCTCGAAGAACGTCGAGATCATGCGGCGGGCGCTGATCGTCTCGACGGCTCCGGTTGAGGGATTCGAGAGATAGAGGACCGAGCCGATCTCGTACAGAACCAGCAAGGGCGCGAGAAACACGAGCACGTGCAGAGGTCGGGTGGAGAGGTCGGCATACGACACCGACTCAACGGAGGAGGGGGCGCGCGGCTTCGCGACGCGCTTGCGCGGCTGCTGCGTGGACTTCTGCGCTGGTCGCTTGGCGCTGGGCATCGGCGCAAGAATACGCGAACCCCGCACGGAGCGGGGTTCGGGGTTGAGCGATGGGTTGCGTGGACCTGAACTGTGCGCGCGACTCACGGAGCGTCGCGGAACGGCTCACGAGGCTGGCGGCGTGATCAGGCCTTGGCCTTGAGACGTGCGTTGAGGCGGCTCTTGCGGCGAGCGGCCTGATTCTGATGGATCACGCCGCGCTGGGCGGAGCGATCGATCGACTTGATGCACTTCTTGAACGCCTCGGTCGCGTCGGCCTTGGAGCCGTGAGCGAGCGAATCATTGAAGTCCTTGATGGCGGCCCGCATGTGGCGGAGGCGCCAGCGGTTGAGCGCGCGGCGGTTGGAGTTCTGACGGACGCGCTTGCGAGCTGACAATGAGTGAGCCATGCGTGAAACAACCTCGGTTCGGAGGCCTCGGGATTGCCGGGGCCGGGTCGGAAGTATTGGGCGGGGGGAGCGGGAATTCAAGGATTGGGACCGTTCCAGTTGCCGAACGGGAGGTCCCGGCTTACCGTATGGCCTTGCCCGAAGAGGGCGCTTGGCAGGCGTAGCTCAATTGGATAGAGCACCTGACTACGGATCAGGAGGTTAGGGGTTCGAGTCCCTTCGCCTGTATATGAAGAAGCGACCCCGGAGCGAGTGCCCCGGGGTCGTGGTCATTTTGGGGAGTGTTCGGAGCGGGGGAAAGGCCCGGCTCCGGAGGTCAGGGACGATTCTGTGAGCCGTAGGCGTCAACCTCCACAGGGGCCGGCAAAGGGAGGCCTTTGCCTTTGAGCTGATCCGTAATCAAGGCCCTGTCCCCCACCAGCACAAGCACGCCCCTTTCAATCGTGACGGCCTGGGCGGCAGCCTGATTCAGGTCGTCAAGCGTCAGTGAACCGAGGGAAGCGAGATCGGCGGCCAGCGTCTCATATGAGGCTCCAACGGCGAGCGGGCGGACGGCGCTGGCGAGAATGCCCCCCAGTCCCTGAAATCCTTCCACCGTGTCATTCCGGGCCGTCTCGCGGCTCTTCGTGAGCTCGTCAGCGCTGATCGTCCCGGATCGCAAGGCCTGGAACTCCTTGAGAAACTCGGCAACGGCCGGCCCCGTTGCATCAGCACGGATCGCGGCGCCGGCGACAAACGCGCCGGCTGAACGCGAGGGCGCGAACGAGGAGCGAGCGCCGTATGTGAAGCCGTTGCGTTCGCGGAGATTCTGGTTCAGGCGACTGGTGAATGACCCGCCGAACAGGGTGTTGACGAGCACGTCAGCCGCCCGGGTTGGCGAGTCGTATGGAGATGAGGGCAACACGAAACGGACGACGGTCTGCACCGCGCCGGGGCGATCCACGACGTAGACGCGGATCCTGTCGTGTGAGGCGATGGTCGGCACGGAGGCCGCTGCGTCCAACGGCGAGGCGTCGGGCGGGGTCCATGAGCCAAACTCGCGCTCGAGGAGCGTCCGGGCTTCGTTGGTCGTCAGGTCACCCGCGATGAGAATGGTCGCGTGCTCCGGGCGATAGACCTGTCGGGCCTTGCCCGCAACATCCGCCAGCGTCATCGGCTCGACGCTCGCACGCGTGCCGGACAGGGGGCGTCCGTAGGGGCTCTCGTCGCCAAAGAGGGCGCGATTTCCAACCCGCGCTGCAACGATCTGGGGGTTGTCGTCCTGTTGGCGGAGATTCTCCAGATGCAGCGACTGCACGCGGGACCAGTCGTCCTCTTCCATCGACGGGCGGATGATCGCATCCGCTAAGAGCGATACGGCCTTGTCCAGGTTGCGTTTGATCACGGTCATGGAGACCTGCGCAGATTCGACACCCGCCGATGCGTCGAACGTCGCGCCAAGTGACGTGACGGCGTCGGTGAACTCCAGCGCATCCAGATCGCCAGCCCCTTCGTCAAGCATGTCGGTCGCGAGCGTGACCAGACCCGGCCGTTGGGGGTCGTCGAGCGACGCCCCCGGAGCGAAGAGGGCGGTGATCGCGACCATGGGGATCGCCGGCTTGTGGAAGTGCAGGACTCTCACGCCGTTGGCGAGCGTGAACGTCGCCGGCTCCGGTGGCGCCCATGTCGCGGTGGCCGAGGGGGCGGGGTGCGTGTCGCGGGCGGAGGTCTCACGGCCCGGCGTTTCGGGTAGCACACGGGCGATCAGCCGGGCGTCCGGCGTGAGCACCTTGGAGGCCCAGACGCGGACGGAGGCCGGCGTGGCGTTGCGATAGCGATCCAGATCGCGCTTGAATGAGTCGGGCTCGCCGAAGTAGAACTGATAGGCATTGAGAGAGTCGGCGCGGCTCAGCACGTCCTGCATCGAGCCGAGCATCGAAAGCTCACGCGCAGACTTGAAACGCTCGAGCTCGTCCGGCTCCGGACCTTCGGAGGCGAGGCGAGCAAGCTCCTCGTCGATGATCGACTCCACGAGATCAAGGTCGACGCCCGGAATCGCGTACACGTTGAGCACAAGGAGTGAGCCCAGGAGATTGGAATCCTGATACGCCTCGACGTTTGCGGTGAGCTGCTCCTCCATGACCAGCCGCTTGAAGAGCCGGCTGGACTTGCCATCGGCAAGAACCTGGGCCGCCAAGTCGATCTCTGCGTTGCCATCGGTGTAGACGGCCGGTGCGTGGTACCAGATGCTGATGAGTGGGAGCTGGACCTTGTCGAGCGTCGTCAGACGCACAACCCGGTCGAGCCTGGCGGGCGGCGCGGTCGAGCCGGCCGTGGCAGCCCCTGCGGGCAGGTCGCCGAAGAGAGACTCAATGACCGGCTTGACCTCCGCGGGATCAAAGTCCCCCGCGACGCAGAGCGACACATTGGAAGGGACGTAGAACGACGCGAAGAAGTCCTTCACATCGTTCACGGTCGCCGCCTCCAGATCCTCGTGCGTCCCAATCGTGGGAATGTGATAGGGATGGCCGGGCGGGAACATGAGCTGCGTGGCCATGAGATACGACTTGCCGTAGGGTGCGTTCTCGTACGATTGGCGTCGCTCGTTGCGGACGACGTCTCGCTGCAGATCGAGCTTCTCCTGCGTCATCATGCGGCCCAGATCCTCCAGCCGGTCGGCCTCAAGCCAGAGGAGCGTCGGGAGCAGAGATGAGGGGCCGGACTCGAAGTAGTTCGTTCGGTCGTACGAAGTTGTGGCGTTGTTGGAGCCGCCGCCGGATTCCATGATCACGTCGAACTTGTTGTCGGGGACGCGCTCCGTGCCCATGAACATGAGGTGCTCGAAGAGATGCGCGAAGCCGGAGCGGCCGCGGGGCTCGTCCTTCGATCCGACGCGGTACCAGAGATTGACAGCCGCGAGGGGCAGGGAGCGATCCTGATGCAGGATGACGGTCATGCCGTTCTGGAGCTGGTACTTCTCGTACTCGAGCGATTGAGCGATCGCGGAGAGCGAGAGGGCGGCGGTTGTGACCAGCGCGGCGCAGGTTCGAAAGAACATGGGGGCTCCAGAGATGAACGGGCATGGATGTGCCGGAGCATGTGCTACCGGAATCCAAAGCGTATGTGGCAGGACGTGGGATGAGAATCGGGGAAGCCGATGTCAGGGATCGGCGGGCTCGGGGAGGGTGTACTCGATCGTCATGGGCGCGAGGCATTCGAACGCACCATCCTGCGCGTTGACACGCGCGGGACGAACTTTGTCTTGGTCCGCCTCGATGGTTGGGAGCCGCGGACCTGAGCGCTCGATCAGATCCGTCATCACGGCCACGCATGCGAGCAGGACCGCGCCAGCGTACGCGGCCTTTCGGCCTGCTGCGGATCGATCGAGGGGCCAGCAGAGGCCGCAGGCGAGGAGAACGGCGAAACACGGGAGGATGGACGCGCTCTGTCGCGCGTAGCCGTAGAAGGCGATGGTGACCACCAGCTTGGAGAGGAGCACGATTATCCACACGGCCCCCCGCCGCTGCACGAGGATGCGAACGGCCCCCACTGCGATCAATACGAGAACCGGGACACGCCACCAGAGCCCGTTGGGCCACGGTGTTGTCGCGATGTCGACGGGTTGGCGAACGAGTGCGCGGCCAACGGGCAGGTTCGTGATCCCGAAACCGCCGGTGATGCCACCCTCAAAGCGCGTGAACTTCTGTCCGACGAGGGAGAGCCACGCTGCCGGGTCTTCACGAATCGAATCAAGACCGACACTGTACCCCTCGTTGTAGAGTCTCAGGTGGCTGGGAAGCGCGAATGTGAGGTTTGGGTCGGCCCCGAAACGGGCATCAAAGGCGGCACGGGAGAAGCCGCCTCCAGAGTCCGGATGGTTCGCCAGAGCAAAGCAAAGAGGGCCCTGACTGGAGACAAAGACCGGCGACTTCAGCGGAGCCGGCGTGTACGAGAACTCATCCAGAAAGTAGCGTCTCACGCGCGCTTCGTCGATCTGGGGCTCACCCGCGGCAGCGGCCAGCGAAGAGAGGTAAGCGGCGTTGTCCAAGCGGGCGAACGCGGGGATTGAGTCCATGAACGCGCGCGCATCTGGCGTCCAACGCGGTGAGAGTGTCTCGTAGCTGGGAAGACGCTCCGCGTGCGTGTTCATGCGATCGGTGGCCCTCGTGCCGGCGATGCTCCAGGGGAGGCAGACAAGCACGGAAGTGCCCAGCGCGATCCCGGCGGGGAGGAGGCGACGGATTCGGGGGAGACCAGTTGATGTGGACGCGGGCCGCGCGATCTCCCAGCCGATGAGCATGAGCATGAGGAGGGTGTGCTCCGCGCGGACCAGCGTGGCAAGTCCGTGCAGGGCGCCGAGCAGGGCTGCGTTCATCAAGGCGACCAGCCGGGTGGACGGGGAATGGGCCCCGATCGCGATGATCAGGACAAGAAGAAACGTGTAGAGCGTCTCCCCGTTGAGCGACGTGGCGAGGGTGGATGCGTGAAAGGAGAGAGCGAACCACACGGAAGCCACGACCGCGACCGGCCGAGCCAGAGCGCGGTGCGAGAACCGTCCGATCGTCCGGACGACTGCAAAGTAAAGGATCGGGGATGTGAGCGCTGAGATCACGCACCACACGACCTTGTACGCGGTCCAGTCTGTGGTTGTGGGAGTCGCCCCGAGAAGCGCGAGCACGTGGGCGACGGCGGGAGAGTGGATCGGGAGTCCGTACTCGAAAGGCGTGCCCGCGTGGAGCGCCTTCACCCAATCCGTCCAGAGTGGCGCATCGCCCTCAAAGAGGACCGAGTGGGGCCATTTGCGATCGACCGACGAGAACAGAAAGAGGAGTCGCGACACGAGCGCGAGCAGACAGACCGCAACGCTGATTGCGAGGTCGGGTGAGCGTCGCGGGCGAGCCGGAGAAGCTTCATTTTGGGATGTGGTCATATATTCGGTCGGAGCGGGGCGGAGAGCGGTCAGTTGATGAGTACGGTGAAGCAACCCAGGATGATCGTGCCGCCGTGGGAGGTGGTGTCACCCATGCGAGCGGCGGGCATGCCGCCTATCAGGACCGTGGTGGAACCCATGACGATGACGTCCGGAGGCCCGGTGCAAACCGCCATGTCGCTCATCCTGGCCGCGGGAAGTCCGCCGATGAGCACGGTCGGGCATCCGGGCGGCAGGATCGGGCCGCCGACGTGCGGCACCACGCCCGTGATCATCGGGCAGACGTGCATATCGGAGATTCGTGCGGCGGGCGGCATTGGGTGCTCTCAGTATTGCTCGGGGAGGTCGTCCCAGAGGAACTCGATCGGCGGCTGCTTCTCACGTGCGACTTTGTACTTCTCGATCTGAGGATCGGCGAGATCGCCCGCGAGATAGACGGTTGCGCGTGCGGACGCGCAGATGCGCGCGATGTGGGGCGGATTGCCGGCCTCTTCGAGCGGAACTTCGTCGATGTGCTTGGCGAAGGCGGCATGGGCCGGTTTCGGGGAGGTCGCGATCGCGTCGGACCGAATGCGCCGCGCGGCCCAGGTCTGGAGATACGAGTCGCTGACGACGTCCTTTGAGAGATAGGTCTTGATGAGGTCGGGCAGAGCCTCCGGCACGGGCTTGGGCACCAACTTCTTCTTGGCGGCAATCAAGCGACTGGTTCGAGGAATGTCGTTGCGCTCAATTGCCTCGACCTTGTCGAAGGCCATCATGCTCTTCTCGTCGTCGGCCTGACGCGGGGCGAGGCGGGCGACTTCCGTGCGCACCCGCGTCGCAAAGCCGTCGATGCTGCCGTGCGGGCAGAGCACGAGAAGGGTGGCGAGCATGAGGTTCGCGTAGTCGACCGCCCAAGAGGACTTCACGAGGAACCGCTCAAAGTGATCGGCCGCCTTTGTTGCGGCTGCGTCGTCGAGGAAATCGCCGACCATCTGGCACGCGTAGGCCTGGCGTTTGAACTCCTTCATGTCCGTGGGGGGACGAATGAGATTCTCCGCCGTCAGCCCCGGGACAACGTCGGACCGCTCATAAAACCGCAGCACCTCGAGTGTCCGCAGAAACGTGGAGGGACCCGACGTGGGCTTGACTCGCGCGCGGATAAACTCGGAGACATGAGCTGGATCAATGCCGCGAGGAACGCGAAAGCCCCCGAAGTCACCGCCGAAGATGAACGCGTCCAGAAGCTCGTTGCCCTCGGACTGGTTGTGGCGAACGAGCGTGATCCGCGGCTTTCCCGATGGATCTTTGAAACCGGCGAAGCCGCCCTTGGGCGGGAACTTGGGAGGTTGAATGGGCGGCAAGCCCCCCGGAACTCCGGGGATGTTGGGCATCGCGGGTCCGGCGGCCGGGGGCGTGAAGCCCGCCGCGCCAGCGGATGGAATATTGGGTGGCTTTGGGGGCTGGAAGCCGGACATGTTCAGCTCCAGTTCTCGGTGACGGGACCGCTGATGGTTCGCAGGCGCGCGACCGCTGAGATACTGATGTACATCGCATCACCGACGGGAGGAGCCGGCGCAGGGGGAACGGACGGTGGCGTAAACGCGGCGTAGGTAACGCTCAGCGGTGTGTCGCAGATGCGCTTGGATGCGGTAATTGTATTGGTCTCCGATGTGCCGGTGCCGGTCATGAGCTCGGTTGGACCGAGGGGGTTTGTGCCTGCGGGCTCGTCCGAGCGCGTGTGGAAGGCATCGAACATGACGTGCCCGGATTCGTGCGGGTACGTGAAGGGAAGGTTGTCAGAACCATCCATGACCGCGCCCGAGCTGGAGTTGCACGCCATGACGTTGCACCAGCGGAGCGGCTTTGTGGGCCGGTAGTCGGCGGGAAGATCCGGAGCGGCGACAAAGGCGCGCCCGCGCAGCGAATCACCCTTGAAACGGCTGATGACGTAGCAATCCATGCGGTCGTCTTCTCCCGGAGCGGCCCGCAGCACGCGCCGGAAATCGGCCGATGCGGCGATGATGGCGGGATCCGGATGTTCCTGATCGACCGCCGCGAGATCGAGGCGTACGACCAGGATCGTCGCGGCGGTGTCGTCGGTCGTTTCTTTGCGAATGATGACGCGCTTTCCGTCGGTACGAGAGATAATCAGATCTACCGAGCCATGGACATCGCCCGAGCCCGGATTGTTCGGCGCTCTGTTGAAGGCACAGGGGTTGCAGTGCGCCTCGCCCTTGTAGTCCTTCGGCAGTGCGGCGATGATCGCCTTGGCGATCTCAAGCGGGGTCTGGCCGGCGGTGAGCGTGACCTTGACTTCTTCTTTCATTGAAGCAGCGATGATGGCGGCGGTGACACCTCCGGCGACAGCACCGACTGCGGCGCCGATCGCGGCGCCCTTTCCGGCGTCCCCACCCGCGGCGTGGCCGATCCCCGCGCCCGCCGCAGCTCCGACAAGTCCACCCGCGACAGCGCCGGCAGCGGCCGCTCCAGCGATTGCGCCCGCGGAGGGTGGTTCGCCGAGACAGAATGACATGGTGGAGCCGCCCGCGGCCGGTGAGCCGTGCTCATTCGAGATGACGATCATGTCCGCCGCCGGAGGATCCAGGTACTCGATCTTGGGATCCACGAGCTTCGGCGCCATCTCCGCCTGGGCAAACGTCCGTCGGTACCACTTGAAGGTGCGGCGGCGCAGGATCTGATCGGTCAGGCCGCCTACAGGGGCGCCTCCGACGGTGGACCGGAAGACGTGGAAGCAGAGACGGATTCGCTTCTCGTTGGCGGGGTTGCCAACGGGGAGCGTGGCGTAGAGCGTGCACTTGTCGGCGGCCTTGCACCCCTGGATGACGTACTTGGCCTGGACGACTTGGTCGAGGATCTCAACGCTGTCGTTGGCGGCCGTTCCATCTGCCATGTCAGACGTGAAGAGGCCCTGGGCGGTGCCGTCGGTCTTGACGGGATCGCCCGAGAGTTCCGTCAGGTCCGCCTCGTCAGTCACGAGGCGGAGGTAACGCGAGCGATACCCCTTGAGCTTCGCATCGAGCTTCTTGCACTTGATCTTGAGCTTGCGCTTGGCGGCGTCGGCATCGGTGAAGGGCTCATGCTTCTCAATTGTGCCATCGGCCTTGTACACGGGCTTCAGCGCCATGAGCTCGACTTCGATCTCGTCGGCGCTGGCACCGGGATCGACGGCCTCGATCTTGAAGGAATCCGGATCGAGCGCGGCATCGGCGTTGTGGCCGAATCCGGTCGGAAAGGCCTTCGTGCCGTCCGCACCGGTCTTGTTGCAGACATAGTTGCTGACATTCAGGAAGTCGTCGATGGTCCGATCGTCCTGATACTTGGGCTTCTTCTGGTCTTCGACGAAGCGCAGGCTGGGGGGCGGAACTCCCTTACGCTTGAACGGGTGCTTCTTGTCCGTGGCCTTGTCGTGCTTGTTCTTCTTGATGTCGGGGATTGTGACCTTGTCGCCCTTCTGGAGCGGGCGCTTCTCAAGCTCCTTCACGAGCGCGGCGTTCGCGCCGTCGCTGCGCACTGGATCGCAGTTGAGAAAGCCATGTGCGATGGCGAGCGTGCAGAGCGTGTCACCGCTCTGGGCTTCAACGACCTTGGGCATCGCTCGCTCCTCCGGCGGATCTGACGGCTGTTGATGTGGGAAGGATCATTTGTTCTGCCACGCTTCCTTGTCAAGATTCGGGAACGTGACCTCGGCCTGGCCCGGGTCGATGCCATCAACCCGGGCGGTGCCCTTGTCGTCGAGGGTGCCGCTTACCTTGGCGTTATCGGCAAGTATTACTTCGTAGTACTCTCCGGGCACCGGGTTGCCCTCTTCGTCGGTCAACTCGATCGCGATCCAGTTTTTCTTCTCTTCCTCACCATCCTCGGCGGCGCCGAAGGGCTTGACCTTTGCCTCGCCGTACTTTCCGGCCTGGAGTTTGCGCTGTTCGGCCTTGACCTCCTCGACCTCGCCCGGGTTGGCCTCGTCGGCCGCATGCGGCTTTTTGGGTCCGGCGGGAGGAACGAGCGTGCAGAGTTTGCCTGACTTTGGTGATGCCATGGTGTTGGTCTTCAGTTGATCATCACGATGCCGCCCTTGAGGGAGAGCATGCCGTCGCCCTTCACGTCGGTCTTCGGACTGGACAGCTCGGCCATGCCCGTTGACTGGATCTTCGTGGTGGCATCGGACTTCATCTCGAGCTTGACACACTTGGTCTTCAGGTCGAGCTTGGACTTGATCTCGATCTCCTTGTCGGACGTGATGAGGATGCTGGTCTTCTCGATTGCGATCGCCGTGCCGCCGACCTTGATCGTGATGTTGGTATCGGCCTCAAGACAGATGTTCTTGGCCTTCAGGTAGTAGTCCGACTTGACCTTCTCGGAGTGATTGGACTCGAACTCCTCCGCGACATCTCCCGCAACCGCCAGAGAGAGCGTGTTGGCGATCTTGACTGCCTGCTTGCCCTTGACGGTCAGGCTGCGGTCGTTTCCGACCTCTTCCACGTGGTCGTTGTCGACCGTCTCGTGGCGGTCATGCTTGATGTGCTCGTACTGATCGTTGTCAACGGTGAGGTGCCGATTGTTGAGAACCGACTCGAAGCGATCGTTCTTCACGCGAATGTCGAGGTTTTTCTCGGCGTGCATGAAGACCTGCTCTTCGCCCTTCTTGTCCTCGAAGCGGAGCTCATTGAAGCCCTGCCCACCCTTGCTTGAGTTGGACTTGTTGCCGCTGATCGTCTTCATTCCCGGGAGGTCGTAAGGCGGCTTGTTGATGCCGTTGTAGACGCGGCCGGTGATGATGGGATGATCCGGGTCGCCCTCCACAAACTCAACAATGACTTCATGCCCGACACGGGGCGTGTGGATCGCGCCCCACCTCTTGCCCGCCACGGACTGCGAGACGCGGATCCAGCAGGAGCTGGTCTGGTCGCCCTTGCCGTCACGATCCCAGTGAAAGAGAACTTTGACGCGCCCGAACTCGTCAACGTCGATCTCCTCACCGGACTTGCCGACGACGGTCGCGGTCTGGCAGCCGCTGATGAGCGGCTTTGGCGTGACGCGTGAGGGGCGAAACTGCTGCTTGGCATCGATCGCGATGAATGAGCACGAATAAGAGTCCGCCGCATCAGCCGTGCCCTGGCTGCGATGCTGCCCGACCGACGCGGCGCGTGTGACGCCTGTGATCAGGTGCTTCTTGTTCTGATCCGCGCGAGGATGCTCTTTGAGCTCGAACGTGAAGCCGGGACGGAGCGAGCGCGCATCGGACTCGGCTCGAACAAACGCGTGGTCCACCTGCAGTTCCTGCAGTCGAATCTTGGCGTACTTGTCGCCGTCGCCCGCCTCCACGTACTCGCCGGGCCAGTCATACATCTCGAACTCGGCCGCGGCGTGCTGCTTGGGCTCGGCGGCCTTGCTGATGAGCTGCTTCTTGGGCAGCTTGAAGTCGAAGTCGCGAAGCACGTACGCGCCTGGCTGCACGGCGTGCTCGATCTTCCACGCATCGATCCGCTCGCGAAGTGCGGCGCCGCGCTGTTCGGGCCGATAGACAATCGATTCAAGGCCGGAAATGGAGCCGTGCGCGCTCGGCGCATCGGCGAGCATGAGCGTGTGCTTCTTTTCCTCGTGCTTGAAGTAGTAGTAGATGCCCTCCTGCTCCATCAGGCGGCTGAGGAAGTTGAACGCCGTCTCCCGGTACTGGACGCAGTACTCCCACTTGCGGTAGGTGCCGGTGAGGCCGCTGGTGTCCAGGTCGGGGAACCCGAAGTCGTTGCACACCTTGTGGATGATGTCCGGAACGGTCATCTCCTGGAAGATCCTGCAATCGGAGGACCGCGTCAGGAACCAGAGCCAGGGGACAACGGACATCTCATAGCGGGCGAAGTCTCCATCAACCTCGGACTGGATGAACTTCGAGACGAATCCGTTGAAGTACTCGGTGCCCTTGGCGCCGTCGCCCCTTTCGAGCCGAATGACCACCCGCTCCCCGAGGATCTTCTCGAACTTGATTTCCTTGTCCTTGCTCGAGAGCTTGAGTTCGAATCGAAACGGGCGGCTCAACTGCTCGAACGAGCGCAAGGACTCGATCAGCAGCACGTCCTCCCCGAGCGGCGTGCCGATCGCCATGAGCTGTTGTGTCTGGGTAGGGTCAGCCATTCGAGAGTTCCTCAACGCTCCCCGCCGGCCGGGGGACACCACTATACCAGACGACGCAGCGAGCCCGCGCATCTTCCGCCGGGTCGCACATCAAGAGAGCCCCGAGCGAGGCGTTCCGGCGCGACGGGGTCGAGCCTGATCGGCACTCAGGCAAAGTCGTAGACAAAGTCCGCGTCCTTGGCCGTGATCCGGACCTCCGAGAGCGACTTTCCTTCCAGCAGCGTGCCCAGGAACCGGCGGCTGAGAGCCGGCAGGAGTGTCCCGGTGAGAATCGCGTCGATCATGCGTCCGCCGGACTCGTGCTCTGTGCACCGGCTCCGGACCAGTTCGACCGCCGCGTCGTCATACGCGAGCCGGACCTTGTGGTTCGCGGCGACGCGTTTGACGATTCGATCGAGTTGGAGTCGGATGATGCTGCGGATCATCTCATCGCTCAGCGGAACGTACGGAATAACCGTGATACGACCGAGCAGCGCGGGAGGGAAGACCTTCAGGAGCGGCTCGCGGAGCGCCTTGGAGAGCGAGTCCACGTCCGGCATCAGCTCTGGATCCTTGCACATGTTCATGATGAGATCGGTGCCGGCATTGGTCGTCAGGATGATGACGGTATTCTTGAAGTCGATCAGGCGCCCCTCTCCGTCCTCCATCAGGCCCTTGTCAAACACCTGGAAGAAGATCTCATGTACGTCCGAGTGGGCCTTCTCGACCTCGTCGAGCAGAACAACGGAATACGGCTTGCGGCGGACCGCTTCGGTGAGCACGCCGCCCTCGCCGTAACCGACGTATCCGGGCGGCGCACCCTTCAGCGTGGAGACCGTGTGCGCCTCCTGAAACTCGGACATGTTGATGGTGATGAGGTTGTGCTCACCTCCATAAAGGGTCTCGGCGAGCGTCAGCGCGGTCTCGGTCTTTCCGACGCCGCTGGGTCCGGCGAGCATGAAGACGCCGATCGGCTTGTTCGGATTGTCGAGCTTGGCTCGGGAGGTCTGGATCCGCTTTGAGATCGCCTCCAGGCCGTGGCTCTGGCCGATCACTCGCTTGCTGAGAGTGTCCGCGAGATTGAGAACGGACTCGATCTCATTCTTCACCATGCGGCCCACCGGAATCCCCGTCCAGTCGGCCACAACGGATGCAACGGCCTGAGCGTCAACGCTTGCCATGATGAGGGGCTTGTCGCCCTGAAGCGCGGCCAACTGGCCCTGCAGCAGCTTCAGCTCTTCGAGGAGCTTGGCCCGATCGGCTGAGGCGGGCGGCGTGGCGGGATTGGGATCAGCGGGCTTGTCCTGCTCCGGGCCGCGAAGCTGCGATCGGATGCCGAGAATCTTCTCGACCAGCGCCTTTTCATCCTCCCAGTGCTTCTCGAGTGCGGCCAGCTTGCCCTGCTCCTCCGCGATGCGTGTCTCGATATCCGATCTCCGGCCCGCGTGCTCAACGCCCACGGCCTCTTCTCGGCCGACGATACCCAGTTCCGTCTCAAGCGCCTGGATCCGACGGCGCGTGTCCTCGACCTCCGGGGGCACCGCATGCTGTCCGATGGCAACACGGGCGCACGCGGTGTCGAGCAGACTGACGGCCTTGTCAGGGAGTTGACGCGCGGGAATGTACCGGTGGCTGAGCTTGACCGCGGCCTCGATGCCCTCATCAAGCAACTGGACCTTGTGGTGGCGTTCGAGCATGCCGGCCATTTTGCGCATCATGATGATGGCTTTCGGCTCGGTCGGCTCATCGACCTGCACGACCTGGAATCGCCTGGTGAGGGCCGGATCCTTCTCAAAGTACTTCTTGTACTCTGCCCAGGTGGTCGCGGCGATCGTCCGCAGATTGCCGCGGGCGAGCGCCGGCTTGAGCAGGTTGGCGGCATCACCGGTGCCTGCGGCGCCGCCAGCACCAATCAAGGTGTGGGCCTCGTCGATAAAGAGGATGATGGGCTTGGGAGAGGCCTGCACCTCATCGATGACCTGGCGCAGCCGATTCTCAAACTCGCCCTTCATGCTCGCGCCGGCCTGCAGAAGCCCCATGTCGAGCGCGAGCAGCGAGACGTTCTTCATCGGCGGCGGCACGTCGCCCTGGACCAGGCGATGCGCGAAGCCCTCAACCACCGCCGTCTTTCCGACGCCGGCTTCACCGGTCAGAATCGGGTTGTTCTGGCGGCGGCGCATAAGGATGTCCACAACCTGACGGATCTCTTCGTCGCGACCGACGATGGGATCGATCTTGCCCGTGCGGGCCTGCTCGGTCAGGTCCACACAGTACCGCTTCAGCGCTTCTCCCTTGCCCATCTGGGCCGGGGCCATCGAGCCGCTCGCCTCACCGGGTGCGCCGGACTGCGCCCCCCCTCCCTCGCGACCTGCGAGCGTCTCTTCCACGGAGCCGCCGACGATCTTCGCGAAGTTCTCGGTGAGGTCCTCAGCCTTGATCTTCTCGAACTCTGGCGAGATACGGCGGAGCGCGTTGCGTAGGTCACGCGTTTCGAGCATGCCGATGAGCAGATGACCGCTGCGTATGGCGGTTTCGTTGAACATGAGGGAGCCGTACACCCATGCCCGTTCGACGGACTCCTCAAACTGCGCCGAGAGGTCCGAGATTGACGAAGCCCCTCGCGGCAGGCGGTCGAGAGCCGCGGTGATGTCGCCCGCCAACCGACTCGGTTCGAGCTTGTAGTGCTTGATGATGCGGAGGAGGTCTGAGTCCTGAAGCTGAAGGATCTGATGGATCCAGTGATCGAGCTCCACATAGGGGTTGCCGCGCATCTTGCAGAAAACGGTCGCGGCCTCGGCGGCCCGATAGCACAGACTGTTGAGCTTCCCAAACAACGCCGCACGCGAAATCTCTGCCATGGCACGCTCCCAGAGCCCCGTTGCTCGGGGCGGATGTAACGGTACACGTCTACGCGGGCGGACGAAGGACCAGATCGTCCGCATCACGCTGGGGCGGCGAGCTGTTCAGCCATGTCGTCCAACCGAGGCGACCCGACCTCCCCAGACAGACGGCGGGAACTTCTTCACGCCTCAGCACCAGCCGACAATCCCAGATAAACTCGTGCCCGCAGTAGTTCCTGATCCAATCCGTGAGGCGTCCGAAGCTCTTCCCAGTGGGCAGGAATCGCTCATAGGCAGCGAGGTCCATCGGACCAAGCCGGAGGCGGAAGGACTGAATCACATCCCACACGCGAGAACCGACGATGCAGGTCTTGCCGAGCGACCCGCTGGCAGGATCCGCGCCCAGGCGGCACACGGCGTCGTCGGGCAGGTTCATCCATCGACCGACATACTCCTCCACGACGCAATCAACCCCGAAGTAGCCGGCGATGATCGCCGCGAGCCCTTCGGGATTGCGAGTCTGGATCACGAGCCGCCCGGCGAAGTGCTGCTTGGCCAGATCGGACACCCGATCGCGATGCTGCAGACTCGGCGCTCCGTAGCCGGCGAGCGAGAGCACATAGTTGCCGAAGCGATCGTCCCCGGGGCGGTCGAAACTCACCGTCTGGTGGCCGACGGTCCACGCGCGATAGAGCAGGGAGATCATGCGGTGGTTGAAGACGTCGAGGAATCGAGGGATCGTTGCATCGCGCGAGTTCAGTTCTCGGTCGTACGCGTATTCGCTGATGTGGATGGGCAGGGGGCCGTTGGGCCCCAGCATGCCGAGGAAGTGGACGAGCATACGAACGGGGACATCGGGCGACTCGGAGCCGCCGCCCGTGATTCGAGAGATTGTCGAGGGTGCGAAGGCCAGGGACGCTTCCTGTCCGAATCGGATCGGGTCCTCAGATGTGCGGTCGGCCTTTCCGACGCGGGGGCGCGAGGGATCGGCGGCTTCCAGCCGCCGAACGGCCTGGAAGAAGTCGAACGCGTACGGCTCCTGCCGCAGACGCTCGATCAGATCGTGTGTCGCTGACCGATCCTGGCCGGCCATCTCATCACCTCTCCACGCTCATTGGAGACCACCAGCGTCTCCGTGAACGAGTTGATCGATACATACTGCGAAAGGAACGCGTCGAGCACGGATCCGAGCACGAAGACGCCGAGCCCCTCAAAGGGCTGCTCCTCCATCTGTATTCTGACCTCCGAGCCGCGGGCGAATGAGACCGGACCGGACGCGTGTACACGGCGCGTGACCGGCGTCGCGCGGATGGAGCGCACGCCGCCGATCTGCTTCATCATGGCGGCGTCGGCCGGGTCGACGTAGAGCGTGAGCAGGTCGCGCAGGGCCGCGGCGCCCTGGCTCTCGTCGCTGTCGGCGAGTGAGAGGTAGTTGAGCCCGAGGTGGCTGACAAGCCGCCACGCCGTCTGGCCCTGCGCAAAGGACGGGCGAGGCGGAGTCGGCCCGGCGATCACGCGCGCGGACTCGACGGCCACGCCAACATCGAGCTGAAAATCGGTCGTGCCGACACCGATCGGCATGCGCAATGGGAGATCCCGGTTGGTGCAGAGGGCCTCGACCGCGAGCTGTCTCAGATCGCCCCGATACGGGGCGGATCTGGCGTCGACCAGCGACACGTAGGCCTCGGATCCGCCGTAGCTGGAGCGACGCCCACCCTGGCGCTCACGCTCCGAGAGTGTTCGTGGCTGGCGATTCACGGCAAAGTACGCGAGCGACTCGTTCTCGGCGTCGAGATCCGTCGCCGAGTAGAACGGCTTGAACTCGGTCAGCTCCTCGAAGCCGGCTCCGTAGCCCGTCACTCGCTCCACCTGGTAGATCTCAAAGTCCAGTGGACGCGTGCGGTCCGGCACGACGTGGAACTCATGGAACCTATCGGAGACGTGGATACGGTCCAGCTTCTTCGGGAAGAGATTGATGACCGGCGTGGAGAAGAGGGCGATGTTGCTCGCATCAATCTTTTCCAGCTTGGGATCCTCCGCCTTGAGCGGGATGATGACCTCCATCTCGTTCGTGCCGTTGCGTTTCGCGCCCGCCTGCAACCCGGAGAGTTCAACGAACAGGAACCGCTGCGGGAAGCTGAAGTACTCGTGCAGCATGCGATAGCCATGGAAAGACCGTGGGCCGAATCGGAGCATGGCGTCTTGAGGATCGAAGCCGACGCGCCGCACGTGCTCTCGTCCCGCACGTTCCTGCCACCCGACCGGCCTGAGCGAGGGGCGCGTGATGACGCCCTCGGCGTGAGCCAGCAGCGCCTCGTAGATCCGAGCGGGGACGTCGCCGGAGCCGCGCAGAAAGAGGGTGAGCCGATCCAGACTCAGCTCCTTGAACGACAAACCCGCGGTCGACTTGAGCTTGATGCGCAGAGCGGCGCGGCGGACGCCCACGCGCGGGATGGATAGCACCTCGACATCGCGTGTGTGATAAGAGACCTCCGCCACGGCCAGAGGCAGGAGCGTGACGGGCTGGCAGGTGCGATACTCGCATGCGGTCTGCTCGTTCCTGGAGATCTGGCTTCGCATGGATGTGCCGCGCGGAACCACAAACCCGGGAGCGAGCCCGCCATCCGAAAGATCGGGCGCAACCTGAACAACGGCCATCGAGGGCGTGGGCGCGAGATAGTGCGGGCACACGCTGTCGAGAAGCGCGTTCGTGAAGCGCGGGAACTCGGCGTCGAGTTTGAGCTGAACACGGGCCGAGAGGTATGCGAACGATTCGATCAGGCGTTCGACGTACGGGTCGTTGCACTCGAACTGCTCCAGAGAGAGTCTCTGGGCGATCTTGGGAAACTCCTTGGCGAAGTCGTGAGCGTTCTCCCGTATGTGCGCGAGCTCGCGCTCGTAGTAGTCAAGGAACTGGCGGCGTCCGCGATTATCCATCGGCGCCCTCCTTCACGCGGCACTCTCCGGTCTCCAGGTCGACCTCCGTGCGGAGGTAGAGGCGTTCTGGCAGCGGATACGCCCAGAGCTCGCCCTCAATTTCGATGCCGATGGAAGGGCCCGAGCCCGGACTGGTGACGACGCGAATCGAGAGGCCCGCGCTCGCGATGCGGGGCTCGAATCGCTCAATGGCGCTTGTGACCAGTCTTTCGAGCTGGTCCGGCGGGATGCTCGTCGAGGATCGACCGGAAAGGTCCGGCATCCCGTAGTTGAGGACGCCCTGGCTGACATGTGGGTAGTCGTCGAGTTCGCCTGTCAGCGTCTTATTGGGCGAGTTCAGCAGCCAGACCAGATCACGCAACACGGCCCTTCGATACTGACGCATCGACATGACGCGCTTGTCGCGCCCCTCCACGGCGGAGCCCGGCTCATCATCGGTCAGCCGATCGAGCAGGCAGGGCTGGAGACGCTCGCTGGGAGTGAGTTCCGGCATGCCCGATCATTGCTCCTGCGCGAGTAAGCCGTCATCGGTCATGGTGAGGGACCGCAGTTCCAGAATCGGATGGTCGCCCGAGTCCGTCGCGAGCATGCGCTGCCCAAGCCCGATCTGCAGCCCACCCCCGCCGTCGATCCAGTCTGTCTTGCGTCCGAGCCGAATCGCGTCGTCGCTTGAAGACTCCGAACCCGGATAACGAGCCGGAAGGAGCCCGACCTTCTTGCCGCCGTTTGTCCACGTGAGGACGGCCGGCGTCCAGACGATGTCGCGCAGGTCTGTCGGCGGCTCGACGGAGATCTCCTGGATGTGATTCATGGGCACCCAGTAGTACTTGCCCTCGATGATCGCTTCGAGAACCGGGCCCAGCCGCTGATCGGCATCGGCGATCCACTCGAAGGGTTCACCGTTCAGGGCGCCCGCACGCGCCGGAGCTGCTTCGAACGCGCGTGCTCGAAGCTCCGCGGCTGCCTCGTGCTGCCCCTGCGATTGCATCTGCAGCGCCTGCACAAGCCAACCGACCCACTCCTGTGGCTCACCGAGAAGCAGCGGGCTGCGCTTGCCCGCAAAGATCTGCTTCCGCAGCGCCTCGCACGCGATCGCCGGTCGGCAGACCTGTGCCATGAGCAAGGTTGAAGGGTCCATGTCCGCCGCAACATTGAGCTGGGTCAGGGCCCTGTCCCACGCTCCGGTCACGCAGAGCAACTGAAAGAGGAAGACGCGGTGCTGGGACTTTGCTGGTTCTTTACGGACCTGATCCTGAAGGCGGGATAGAGCATCCGCAAGTCTGCCTTCCTTCACGAGCGAGGCGGCGGCGACATCCATGGGTCAAAGCTCCCGGCTTCACCATGCCAGTTCGATGCGTTCAAGATGCTCGCGACATCGCGAGCGCAAGCAAATCGCCGACGCCCTCGCATGAGGGCGCCGGCGGAATGATCTGTCTATACGGTCACTTGTTCGCGACCAGATCCCAGGCGGCCTGGACATCTCCGGCCGACTTGCCGGTCTTGTGATCCGTGGTGGTGTAGGTCCACTCGATCTTTCCGTAGTTGAAGCTGACCTCCTCGAGCGGCAGCGCCTCGCCGCCCTTGGAGCTGCCGCCGGGGCGGACCGACGAGACGATGACGTCGAACATCTTGTAGACCATGTACTTCTGCTTGTCGCCGGTGGCCCGGCAGAGTTCGACGGTGACTTCCGGGATGTGATCGCCCTTGCAGCAGGCCAGGTTGAGCTTGGGCGAGGCCTTGTCAAGCGACTTCACGATCGAGAAGTCGGCGTGGTCGGTGCGCTGAGCGGTGCGTGCGCCGCCGCTTGAATGCGAGCCACCAGAAAGCTGCGAGAGTCCGTGACTGAAGGAGAGGATCTCGATCCAGTCCTTGTGCTTGTCGTCGGTGGACTCGCCGGGAATAGTCGAGATTTTCAGGAATGCGTCGAAAGGCATGTCGATCCCCTTTTTGGTTGATCAGTTTCGGGTTATTGATGAAGAACTCGTGCGACCGCTGCAGAAGAGAGACGTTCGAGGCGTGCTTCGGCGCGCACCGGATTATCCGCCGCTCTTGACCGAAGGGAGCTTTGAAACAAGTCGGAGAGAGACGGTGAGACCTTCAAGCTGATAGTGCGGGCGGAGGAAGAACTTCGAGGTGTAGTAGCCGGGATTTCCGGGCACTTCCTCGACTTTGACCTCGGCTGCGGCCAGCGGGTAACGGGCCTTCGTTTCTTCCGAGGCGCTCGGATCCGCGGTGACGTACTGCGTGATCCAGTTGTTGAGCCAGCGCTCCATGTCGCCTCGCTCCTTGAAGGAACCGATCTTGTCGCGCACGATGCACTTGAGGTAGTGAGCGAAGCGACATGTGGAGAAGAGATAGGGCAGTCGCGCGCCAAGCTGTGCGTTTGCCGACGCGTCAGGGTCGTCGTACTGGGCGGGCTTGTGCAGCGACTGTGCCCCGACGAAGACGGCGTAGTCGGTGTTCTTCCAGTGCGAGAGCGGCATCATGCCGTTCTTCGCGAGTTCCGCCTCGCGTCGATCGGTAATCGCGATCTCGGTCGGACACTTCATGTCCACGCCGCCGTCATCGGTGGGGAACGTGTGGCAAGGAAGGCCCTCGACCATACCCCCGGACTCGACGCCGCGGATGCGTGAGCACCAGCCGTACTGCTTGAACGAGCGAGTGATGTTCGCGGCCATTGCGAACGCGGCGTTCGACCAGACGTACTTGTCGTGCTTGGCGCCTTCGGTGTCTTCCTCAAACGCAAAGTCCTCGACAGGGTTCGTCTTTGAGCCATACGGGATGCGAGAGAGGAATCGCGGCATCGCGAGCCCGATGTAGCGAGAGTCTTCCGACTCACGCAGCGAACGCCACGGGGCGTACTCGGCGGTGCCGAAGATCTTCGTGAGATCGCGAGGATTGGAGAGTTCCTGCCACGACTCCATGTTCAACAGGCTGGGTGCCGCCGCGGCCAGGAAGGGGGCGTGCGCGGCGGAAGCGATCTGCGCCATGCCCGAGAGCATCTCGACGTCCGGAGGGCTGTGGTCGAACTCGTAGTCACCGACGAGAGCGCCGAAGGGCTCGCCGCCGGGAGTGCCGAACTCATCCTCGTACAGCTTCTTGAAGAGCGGGCTCTGATCCCAGGCCGCGCCCTTGAACTTCTTGACAACCTTCGCGGCATCCTTCTTGGGGATGTTCATCACCCGGATCTTCAAGGTCTCGTCCGTCTCGGTGTTGCTCACGAGGTAATGGAGCCCTCTCCAAGTACCCTCGAGTTTCTGAAGGTCGTTGTGATGGAGGATCAGATTGAGCTGCTCGCTGAGCTTGCGGTCGATCTCGGCGATGATCGCCGAGACGGACTTGACAACGTCGTCGGAGAGCAGGTTCGTGTCCTTCAGAGCCCACTCCGCCAGCGTCTGCACGCCGTCCTTGATCGCTTCCTGGGCGCGATCGGACTTGGGCTTGAAGCTGGACTTGAGCAGCGACTCAAACTGCCCCACTTCGACGGTGCCGGCTGATGCCTGTGATTGTGCCTGGGGGTTGCTTTCGGCCATGTTCAGCTCTCCGATCCTTCATTGCCAGATGACTTGGGCGCGGACGCGAGCGTCTGGAGCAGCGTCGGGTCGCTCAGCGCCTTGGACAATACCTTCTCCGCGTCGGCCTTGCCGTCCATGTAGGAGAGGAGATTCGAAAGCTGCGTCCGAGCCGTCAGCAGCTTGTTCAACGAGTCGACCTTGCGGGCGATGGCGGCCGGCGAGAAGTCGTCCATGCTCTCGAAGGTGATGTCGACGCTGAGATTGCCCTCGCCTGTCAGCGTGTTCGGAACCTGGAACGCCACGCGCGGCTTCGAGGCCTTGAGGCGCTCGTCGAAGTTGTCGACGTCGATCTCAAGGAACTTCCGCTGCTCAACCGGTGCAAGCCCCTCGGCCGGGTTGCCGGACAGGTCCGCCATGACACCCATCACGAAGGGAAGATTGATTTTCTTCTCCGCGCCGTAGAGTTCCAGGTCATACTCGATCTGGACCCGGGGAGCCCGATTGCGGGCGATAAACTTCTGGCTGCTCTGCTTGGCCATGGCAACTCCTTCAAGATCGGTGGCGGAGGGGCGACCGGGGCATCATCCCGGCGGATTCAGGTTCTCTCCGCTGATGGTGGAAAGCTTGTCCAACGCTTCGGGGGACATATCCCGAATGATGTCCAGAAAGCTCTTCGAGACCAGCCGCTGCGCGCGACGCAGAAGAATCGGGATGGGGCTCGATGGCTCATGTCGGTCATAGTACTGGCAGATCAGGTCTAACGCACGGCGAACGTCCTCGGCGTTGCGAATCTGCCCCGAGACGCCTCGCACCCCGCCACCGGGCTGGTCGTCATGGGAGGCCGCCGAGCCGGCGTCGACTGTGCCCGTGCGGCCGCTGATGTGAGCGTCGAGCCGCTTCATCATGTCGGCGAACAAAGCACGAAACGCGCCCAGAGAAGGCCCCACCCCGGGGCCCGCGTGGGTCAGAAACGCGTTCTCAATGGCCTTGCAGGCATCGTGGCACTCCTGGGCAGCACCGCGGGTGGCCTGCAGAGACTCCAAGGGCGTGTCGGTCAGGGCCGCCTCGATGACGCTCAACTCGGTCGCGGCCTTCTCCGGAACCGGCTGCTCGTCCCCCATCGCGACCCGCATATCCGAGAGCGAGAAGCGCCCCAGCTGGGGTGAGGAGCAGAGCGGAACGCGCGATGCCCGTTCATGGAACCTGAACGTGTCTCCAAACGTCGCCGGCGGCACCGCCAGCGCCGAAACGATATTCGCCCGTTCAGTCGGGTCGTTGTTGTCTTCCGGATCAAGCCGCGGGAACGCGTCAGACCAGAGCTTGTCCAGAAGTTCAGCCGTCAGGCGAAGTCCCGCGGCCAACCCGGGAAGCCCATCTGTCTCCATGCCCGAAAGAGCCAGCAGCAGCGAGAGGCGAAGGTCCTTGGACTGCGAGAAAAGCTCCAGTGCAGTCGATCGGATCGTCGGCCAGTGCGGATCCTCGGCGGCGATGACCGAGTCTCCGGTCTGGCGTTCCGGCGTTCCCTCTGCGTCCTTCAGGAGGGTCGTGTACGCCGGGTCATACGACAGGTCCTTGCCGCACGGCGAGTCGCCCGGAATCGGCGCGAGCAGCGTTGTCAGATCAAGAACACTCAACGTTCACCACTCCTGCGGAATGTGCCGATTCGCTCCGAGCAGACGTTCACTCCGAATCGGCCGGCTCAACGGCTGCTGGCTGTGGCTCTCCACCTTCCATCTCGCCAACGTCCTCTGCTTCGGGCGCGCCCGCTTCCTCGGGTTGTGCTTCCGACGGCACCGACCCCGCGCGCTCCGGCTCGATCGCCTCACGGAGACGCGCCGCGGGGATCCGCCGGTCCGTGATGCTGCTGGAAATCTGCTGCCAGGCT
>CAZPPG010000037.1:0-36089 GCA_964588385.1 uncultured Phycisphaeraceae bacterium | reverse complement strand
AGGTCGAGCGCATCTTCCGCGATTCACGCATCAACCTCATCGTCGAGGGCGCCAACGAGGTCATGCAGGCCTACATCTTCGGCTACGGCGGCAAGCAGCTCGCCGAGAAGATGCTCGCCGTGCGCGACAAGGTCGGCTGGGCCAAGGACGAGTCCTTCGGCAAGAACCTCGCCCGCATCACCCCCAATCTTTTCAACCCGAAGATCATGCGCGCCGCCGCCCCCCTCGGGCTCGAGATCTTCCTCGGCATCCGCCGGCGCGTGCCGACCATCTCCGCGATCGACTCCTCTCTGCGTCCCTACGCCGAGCGCGTCTGTCGCATGGTTCAGGAGCACACCTACCAGTTCAAGATCACGAGCAAACGCTTCGAGGAGAAGCTGCTGGAGCGTCAGACCGTGCAGGCACGTCTGGCTGACAGCGCTCTCATCGTCCACGCCGCCCTCTGCACCCTGGCCAAGCTTGACGCAGACCTCAAGGCTCACGGCTCCAAAGGCGCGGATCTGGAGTTCGAGCGTGACCGAGCCGCAGGACTGCACTTCCTCGATCTGGCTGAGTGCGAGTTCCACCACGCCATCCGCTCGCTCTACGACAACGCCGACGACACCATGTTGAAGGCAGCGGAGGCCGCCCTCAAGCACGGCGACACGCTCGCGAACGGCCAGTTCATCATCTCGGAGCGCTCGCCCAACGCAAAGGGCACCGGCCGCACGCCCAAGCAGGACGGCATCAAGCAGTTCCCGGGCGACCGGGCCAGCCAGTTCAAGCAGGCCCCGGCTGAGATCCAGTTTCACGCGACCGCCTCGCACCAGTGATCACGCCGGAACTCACCGTTGAATCGCAAACCATGCCCAGACGGTGGTTTGCTGTTTGTCAAAGCCCCGGGGGCAAACGCCCATCCTCCCGGGTAGACTTGGTCGGAACCTTGAGGAGCGCGTCGCATGCCCAGCCGCACCGTCTATTCGGCGTCCGTTGAGTACCTCCAGATCATGGATGAGGAGGGGCACGTCGACGCCAAACTCGCCAAGGACACCCTCTCCGACGAGGAGATCCTCAAGCTCTATCAGTTCATGGTCGACTGCCGCCAGCTCGACGAGATCGCCTTCAAGCTCCAACGCTCCGGCCGCATGGGCACCTACCCGCAGAACAAGGGCCAGGAAGCCGCCGCAGTCGGCTCCGGCTACGCCGCCAAGAAGGGTGTGGACTTCCTCGTCCCCTGCTACCGAGAGAACGCCGCCCTCTTCCTGCACGGGCTCCCGATGCACTACATCCTCCTCCACTGGATGGGCGACGAGCGTGGCAACCAGATCCCCGAGGGCGTGAACATGACGCCCCTCTCCATCCCCATCGGCACCCAGATGCTCCACGCCACCGGCATCGCCTGGGCCTTCAAGCTCAAGAAGGAGCCCCGCGTCGCCGTCACGTACTTCGGCGACGGCGCCACCTCCGAGGGCGACTTCCATGAGGCCATGAACTTCGCCTCTACCCTCCAGGTCCCCTGCGTCTTCTTCTGCCAGAACAACCAGTGGGCCATCAGCGTCCCTCGTGACCAGCAGATGAACTCCGCCACCGTCGCGCAGAAGGCGCTCGCATACGACATGCCCACCATCCAGGTGGATGGCAACGACCTCCTCGCCGTCCACAAGGCCAGCAAGGACGCGATCGAGCGGGCCCGCCAGGGCGGCGGCCCCTCCTTCATCGAGGCCGTCACCTATCGCCTCGCCGACCACACCACCGCCGATGACGCGCGCCGCTACCGCGACACCAAGGAAGTCGATGCTTGGGTCGGCAAGGACCCCATGATCCGCCTCAAGAAGTACCTTGAGCGCAAGAATCTCTGGTCCGACGAGAAGCAGAAAGCCGCGGAAGAGAAGGCCAAGATCTTCGTCGCCGACGTCGTCAAGGCCGCCGAAACCATCGAGAAGCCGCTCATCAGCGACATCTTCGACTACACCTACGCCGAGATCCCCGAGGAGCTCGAGCGCCAGAAGCGCACCTTGCGCACCAGCTCGCTCGGACAGGATCCGACGCAGGCCGGCCTCGCCGCAGAGCCCTCCACGTACTGATCCGCCTCCGCGCTCTCGCCCCGCACGCTTCAACCAGACCTCGCCCCCCGGAGCCGTCCATGCCCCGCACCGACATGATGAAAGAGAAGGGCCTCACCCTCGTCGACGCCATCAACGAGGCCCTCTATCAGGAAATGGAACGCGATGAGCGCGTCGTCTGTCTCGGCGAGGACGTCGGCCTGAACGGCGGCGTCTTCCGCGTCACCGACGGCCTCCAGAAACGCTTCGGCGCCGATCGCGTCGTCGACACGCCCCTCGCAGAGTCCGGCATCATGGGCACCGCCATCGGCCTCGCCATGGGCGGCATGCGCCCCATCCCCGAGATCCAGTTCGAAGGATTCATGGGACCCGCCTACGACCAGCTCACCAACCACGCCGCCCGCTATCGCACACGCTCACGCGGCGCGATCACCGTCCCCATGACCGTCCGCGTCCCCGTCGGTGGCGGCATCCACGCCCCCGAACTCCACTCCGACTCCCCCGAGTCCATCTACGCCCACACCCCCGGCCTCAAGGTCGTCATGCCCTGCACCCCCTACGACGCCAAGGGCCTCCTCCTCGCCGCCATCCGCGATCCCGACCCGATCGTCTTCTTCGAACCCAAGCGCGTCTACCGCTCCTACCGCGAGCAGATCCCCGAAGAGGAATACACCATCCCGATCGGCCAGGCCAAGGTCGTCTCCGAGGGCACCGACATCACCGTCGTCTCTTGGGGCGCCTCCGTCTTCGAGTGCCTCGCCGCCCTCGACAAACTCCCCGAAGACGTCTCCGCCGAACTCATCGACCTCCGCACCATCTACCCTATCGACCAGGACACCATCATCCAGTCGGTCCAGAAAACCGGCCGCTGCGTCATCGTCCACGAAGCCCCGAAGACCTGCGGCATGGGCGCCGAGCTCTCCGCCATCATCCAGGAACACTGCTTCCTCCACCTGAAGGCCCCCGTGCAGCGAGTCGCCGGCTTCGACACCGTCATGCCCTACTACAAGCTCGAACTCGAGTACCTCCCCAACGCCGAACGCATAGGCGAGTCGATCGTTCAAACGCTTTCGTACTGAAGCCTTCGCCGATCTGCCATCTGGCCCTTCGCTATTTGCTATTTGGAGTCCCCCATGGCTCATCAGAAGTCCGCCGATCCCAACATTTTCATCCTCCCCGACCTCGGCGAGGGTGTGCACGAGGCCGAACTCATCAAGTGGCGCGTGCAGGTCGGCCAGACCGTCGCCGAGCACGACATCCTCGCCGAAATGGAGACCGACAAGGCCCTGGTCGAAGTCCCGAGCCCCCGCGCCGGCACCATCAAGGAGTTGCACGGCGTCGAAGGCGAGATCCAACACGTCGGAAATCCTCTCGTGACGTACGTCGGTGACGCCGCCAGCGAGTCCAAGCCCGCGGCAAAACCCGCCCCCGCCAAGTCCTCCCCCGCTGCCTCCGGCCATGCCAACGGCGCCCACGATGAGCCGTCGGAGCCCGCTCATCGCGAGGACGCCGGCACCGTCGTGGGCAAGATGTCGGGCGAACTCGCCGGCATGTCCGCCGCCCCCGGCAAGGCCCTCGCCACCCCCGCGGTCCGCCGCCTCGCCCGCGACCTCAACATCGATATCGACCGCGTCAGCGGCTCCGGCATCGGTGGCCGCGTCACCGAGAAGGACGTCCGCGCCGCCGCATCCGGTGGCGCATCCTGTGGAATGGGCCAGCCCTCCATCCCCGCCGCCGCCACCACGCCCTCCTCGCGCGTCCCCGCGCCAGCGCCGCGCACACCCGCGCCCGCAGCTCCGGCTCGTGCCGCAACGCCCGCCCCGGCTCCTCGCCCCGTCGTCACCTTCGCCCCCGGCGAAGCCGTCACGCGCATTCCCTTCCGAGGCGTCCGCCGCACCATCGCCAACCGCCTCCGCGAGTCCGTCAACCAGGCCGTCCACTTCAACGTCATGGATGAGGCCGATGTCTCCGCGCTCGACACGCTCCGCAAAAAGCTCGCGGCCGCGTCCGGCGAGAAGGTCTCATTCCTCCCCTTCGTCTGCTCCGCCGTCTGCCGCACGCTCTCGATGGACCAGTTCCGCGTCCTCAACAGCACAACCGACGACGCCAAGGAAGAGATCGTTCAGCACTGCGCCATTCACATGGGCATCGCCACCGACACCGACAACGGCCTCATGGTCCCCGTTGTCCGCGACTGCGACGCCCTCGGTGTCCTCGAGATCGGCCGCCACGTCAACCAGACCGCCGCCTCCGCCCGCGATCGCTCCATCCCCCGCGACCAGCTCATGGGCTCGACCTTCACCATCAGCAACGTCGGCTCATACGCCGGACGCTTCGCCACCCCGATCATCAACTATCCCGAGGTCGGCATCCTCGCCGTCGGCCGCACACGCGAGGGCGTCGTCGTCCGCAACGGCGGCATGTTCGTCGGCAAGCTGATGCCGCTTTCCCTCGCTTGCGACCACCGTGTGGTGGACGGAGCGACCGCCGCGCTCGCTCTTGCCGAGATCATCCGTCTGCTGCAGGACCCTGAGCAGTTGCTCGCACCCGCGCGTGGCTGATGGCTCGCGAGCCTTCCTCGAAAGAGGCGATAATGCCGCGCCCACGACCAGAGTTGGCGGCTCGTCTTACTCCGCTCGCGGTGCGACCACCACGCGCCGCTTCAGGTCCGGCACCCACGTGCCGCCCGGATTCTCGACCGTGATCGCAAAGAGCGCCACGCGCCCCACCGCGATCCCCGGCTCGATCGGGACGATGACCTCTCCCTCCGCGCTCGCGTTGAACACGCCGCCCGAGACCTTCTGCTCCAGCCCGCGCTCATCAATCACCCACACCTGGTACTGCTCGATGTTGGGGTCGTTCGGATTCAGCCCGACAAAGCGCAGATAGCCGGTTTGAAGCCGATCGTTCCACACCACATCCCCTTGCACATCCGGCTGCTCCGCGGGCGAATCAGGCAGATTGAACGGGGCCCACGCGATCTGCACCGAGTCCGGGACGTCGATCAGACGCGTGCGATTCTGGCGAAGCTCCGCCGGATCGACCGGAGCCTGCAGCTTCGCGAGGGTAAGCCTCGCCACGTCCAGTTCCTTCTCTGCCGACGCCAAGCGCGAGCCGCTCGCATCAAGCTGCGCCGTCGCCGCTGCCAGCCGCTCCGCCAGTTCGACCTCGCGCCGCGCCGCATCGACCAGGCGCGTGTCGCGATCGCTCACGCTCTCCTGCGCCGTTCTGAGCTCCTGCTCCAACTGCTCCGCACGCGACCTCGCCGCGGCCAGCACGCTCTCGTTGGAGGTTGCCCGTGCCTGCATCTCCTCGAATCGGGCCTCAAGCGCGACATACGCCGCATCCCGCTGCTTGAGGGCCTGGCTCCCGCTGTACCCGGTATAGATCGCAAACGCGATCGCCGCCGCAGCCGCCACCCAGGGAACGATCCGAAGAACCATCGGCGTCCTCCTCTTGTTGAGCGACGGCGAGCGCGTCGGCTGCCCGGCGTGAGAGACCAGCCGCGAGGGCGCCGACGATGCCGGGACCTGCGCAGCTCTCGCGGCCATCACCGCCTGAAGTCGGTGGCGTACCGCGTCCGGCATCGCCGATCCGCTGGCCAACGCCGCGTGGATCGCGGCGGCGGCCCGCTCCTCTTCCGAAGGCGGCGCGAACAGGTCCGCCCCGCCCGCCGTCTCTCCGATCGCCGCATCGAGGCGTGCGTCCTCCGAGGAACGGTCCCGCTCGCCATTGACAGGGAATGGGCGCTGCTCGCTCATGGCGTCGCCCTCCCCATGTCACTGGTGCGTGCCAACCGCTCTCGAACGCTCGCCAAGCCCCTGCGGATGTGCGTTTTCACCGTTCCGAGCGGAATTCCCGTGTGGTCCGCGATTCGTTCGTGCGTCATCCCGTGGGCGATGGAGAGCGTGATGACCAGTCGCTGGTCCTCCCCAAGCTCCGATATCACCCTCATCGCCTCCGCCACGTCCTCCGAGTGCCCGATCCCATGCGCCCCGGCTCGGAAGTCCGGCGACTGGTCCGCCGCGTCCTGCCCCAGCGCGCCGGGTTGGCGAGACGCCTTCCGCCACCTGTCGATCAATCGCCGCCTCGCGACCACCGACACGAAGGTCACTTCCTCGCCCAGATCGGCCGAATACCGGTCGGCCCGCTCCCAGAGGCACACGAAAATGTCCTGCACGGCCTCCTCCGCGTCCGCCGCCGACTTCGTGAACGTCCGCGCGAGCGACCACAAGAGGTCACCGTAGCGGTCCATCAACTCGGTCACCGCCGCCGAGTCTCCGGAGGCGATCCGCGGCAGGATTGGTTCGGCGCTCAGCCTCCCGTTCATGAACGCTGAGCATAGCAGATTCTCATCCGATTGAATCCAAGATCCTCTGCGCATCGTTCAGTCCGCGAACCACAAGCCCGACCGGGAGCAAGAGGCATGTGCCCTTGCATTGGTTGTGCATTGGCCCTTCCACATCGAAAGAGGGAGTGAAATGAAGAGATCACATCACCTGATCGCGTCCACGATTCTCTGCGCTGCCGCGCTGCAGGCCGCCGCGGGACACACCGTCTACGGCATCACCAGCGACCAGACGCTGGTGACGTGGGACTCCTCCGCGCCGAACGCCATCCTCACCGGCGTCGCGGTCAATGGCCTGGCCTCCGGCGAAACGCTCAGAGGGATCGATTTCCGACCCCTCACCGGCGAGCTCTACGCCCTCGGCAGCTTCAACAACCTCTACACGATCAGCACGGCGACCGGCACGGTCTCACCCGTCGGCTCCGGCCCGTTCACGCCCGCCCTCAACGGTTCGACGTTTGGATTCGACTTCAACCCCACCATCGACCGCATCCGCGTCGTCAGCGACGCCAACCAGAACCTCGTGCTTCACCCAACTCTCGGCACAGCCACACTCGCCACGTCGCTCTTCTACGACGCCGCCGATCCCAACTTCGGTGTTGATCCCAACGTCGTCGGCTCCGCGTACGACAACAACTTCGTCGGCGCGGTCACCAGCCAGCTCTATGGCATCGATACCGGCCTCGACATCCTCGTCAAGCAGGCCAACAGCGCCGGCACGCTCACCACCGTCGGCACGCTCGGCGCCGACATCACCAACCTCGTCGGCTTCGATATCTCATCCAACAACTTCGCCTATGCCGCCAGCCAGGATGTCGGCCAGTCGATCTCCATGTTCTGGCGCATCAACCTCATGACCGGAGAGGCAACCGCCATCGGCCAGATCGGCGGCGGCACCATGATCACCTCCATGGCGGTACTCCCAGCGCCGGGCGCACTCTCCATCTGCGGCATGGCCGCTCTCGCCCTCGGTCGTCGCCGCCGCTGATCCAGCCGATTCGCCCCGTCCATCAAGCGGAACTCCTCCCGATGTCGGGAGGAGTTTCCTTTGCGCATGCACCATGTAGAAGCCCCACATAGAAGCCCCACATCGCTCCGCCCACCCGCCGTCGCTCGGGAGCCGCAAGCGAGTCACGGCTCGTTACCCGCGTGGGGTCCTCAGCACCAGGCACGACCAGAGGAACACCGGCATGAAAAGGATCGATGCCGCAGGCCACAGCACCACCGAGGGCACCGGCGTCCAGATCTCGATCGGCACCGTCGCAGACCAGTAGGCCACGCAGACCGGGAGCACGACCCACCGCGGCGTCGCGTCCGCCACCCGCTGCGTCGCCTCGCGAAATGGCCCGCTCCTCTCCTTGATCTGGAGAGCCAACTTCCGTGCCCACACGAACTCACTCGCCAGGATCGCCAGCCCCAGCGGTCCCAGCACGCTGAGCCCCGGCCCCGGCAGGGGCGAGATCAGGATCCCAAGCAAGATGACCGCTGTGCCCGCGATCAGCACCCAGAGCCGGCGCGCGTTCCGTCGCAGAAGCGCGATCGCGTCCGCACCCTTGCGACGCGCCAACTCGAACCGCGTGTCGAAGATGCCATAGATCAGCAGGCACGCGAGCACCGCGAGAAGCGTGAGTTCCAGCCAAAACTCGATGATCCCTGGCGTCATGATCGAAGCGAACAGTACCGCTGAACTCAATCGGTGCAATAAGACTCCAAGGCGCCCGGCTCACCCCCGGCGCTCTCCACGGACTGAGCAGGGCCGACTCGCGCCGGCTTTGCGCGACAAGCCCCCTAACCGGCGGCTGTCATCGCGGCCCGTTCGCCTTGGTGCGTTCGAGCGACCGGGCAAGTGACCTCTTAAGCGTGGCGCCAGCCGCATCGATGGCCGCGTAGTAGTCCGCCGCCCGCTCCTCGACGCGCAATGTCTCCAGCCCCGGCGGCGTCACCACGATCGAACACTGCTTGTCGATCCCACCCCGGGGACCGTTCACATCCGCAAGACGCACATCAACGGTGCACGTCGCATCCTTCAGTCGCGCGGCAGCCGCCCCGATCTTCTTCAAGACATAGTCGCGCTGGGCCTCGCTCGTCTTGATGCTCCCGTCAAACAACTTGATCTCCATGAAGAACCTCCCGTTGGTGGCCGAGTTGCCGTCAGTACGCCCGAGCGATGCCCTTGTTCTCCGGACACGCTTGGCCTGAATGGAGAGCGATTGCTCAGCGATCACGCCTGCTACTATCGGCCCAAGCTTCCTGTTGGGGAGTAGCCGCCCGCCGGTGCGGGTGGGACGGGTCGTCAACACGGGTGGAACGGTTCTCGCTCCCCCCGGCCCGTCTGCGGCATTGGTCCTCGTCGCTTCTGAGCGCGGACCGACGCCCAAGGCGAGACCAACAACTTTGTTCTGCGCTGTGCCGTGCGCAGCGGCTCGAGGATCAGGTGAGCTTGGCCACTCTGGCCACGACCAACGACCCCGGATCCGGAGTCAGCCCCGCACGGCCGACTGTGCTCGCACACGCCTTACGAGCGGAGAGTGGATCGTGAACCCTATTGAACAGGATGCGGTTGTGACGGTGTGCCTTCTCGCGGCGTTCGCGGATGGGCGGAAAAACGATGCTGAACGCGAGGAGGTGCGGCGGATCGTTGAGAACCTCGCGCCTGACGCAGGGGGCGAGGACGCATCGGCCGGCGCGGCACGCGGGCGCGGCTTGTCCGCGTTGTACCAGGACGTTCTGCTCGGGCGAGTAACGGTCGAGAAGGCCGCGGCTTCGCTGACAACACCAGAGCATCGCACGCTGGCGTACGAGATGGCGGTGGCCGTGTGCGACGCGGACGGAAAGGCCGGAGCAGACGAAAAGTCGTTCCTGGAGAAACTTCGGATCGCGCTCGCGATCGACGAGGCGTCGGCCACCGCGACCCTGCGCCAGGCCGACGAGTTTGTCGACTTCGGCCTTGAGCCGTTGCCCGCGGCAGGGAAGGCGGCTGTGACGCCTGCGCCGAGTCAAGGCAGCGCTCGAGTGGACGAGGCCGAGATCGATTCATCGATCACGCGGTACGCGATCCTGAACGCGGCGATCGAGCTCCTGCCCCAGGGCCTGGCAACAGCCGCGATCGTCCCCATGCAGATGAAGATGGTCTACCGGATCGGAACGCGATACGGGCACACGCTCAGTGCCGGGCACATCAAGGACTTCCTGGCGACGGTTGGTGTCGGTATGACATCGCAGGTTCTTGAGAACTACGCCCGCAAGTTCCTTGGCGGACTTGGACGCCGCACCCTCGGGCGCACCGCCGGCGCCGTGGCCGATCAGGCGACCAGTTCCGCGTTCTCGTTCGCGTCGACCTATGCCCTCGGACACGCTGCCAAGGCGTACTACGCCGGAGGCAGGTCGCTGGGCGCGATCGACCTCAAGAGCATCTTTACGACACAGGCCCAGAGGGCCCGGACCCTGTACGCGCAGCACCGCGGCGCGATCGAGTCGCAGAGCGCCGGCTTGAACGCGGGCAAGCTGTTGAACATGGTCAGGCAAGGCGTGTAGGACATGTTGGAGGCGCGGCCCGACCAGCGTGCGGTTGCCGCGGCTCGATCTCGAAGTCTCGCCCAACGAGCGGGGGTAACCGCTTCGTGGCACAGGCATTCAGCCGGATCAGCATCGACCGGCCAGAGGACATGAAGCATCATGAATGAACTGCTCCTTCTCGCGACCGCCGCAACATCCAATCCCGCCGACCTGAAGGTGTGGGCGTATGTCGCTTTCATCGGCCTCGTGATCGTGTTCCTCGCGCTTGATCTTGGTGTCTTTCACCGCGAAGCCCATGAAGTCAGCATGAAGGAAGCCGTGACGTGGTCGGTCATCTGGCTGACCTGCGGCATCGCCTTCAGCGGCTTTGTCTACATGGCGTATCAGAATCACTGGCTCGGCCTGGGATTGAACACCGCCATGTACAGCACGGGCGAGGAGGTCAAAGCAGGTGCACCCCTGATCGTGACGGGCGAGGTGCAGGGGCTCGAAGCCGCCAAACAGTATCTGGTGGGATACGTCGTCGAGAAGTCGTTGGCGATGGACAACATCTTCGTCATCGCGCTGATCTTCGCCTTCTTCGCGGTGCCGGCCAAGTACCAGCACCGGGTCCTCTTCTGGGGCATCATCGGAGCGCTGCTCATGCGCGGCGTCATGATCTTCCTGGGCGCAGGCCTCATCCTGAAGTACCAGTGGATCCTGATTATCTTCGGCGGGTTCCTTATCCTCACCGCACTGAAAATGGCCCTCATCAAGGGCCACGACGACGTCTCTCAGAACATCGCCGTGCGCATTTGCAAGAAGTTCTTCCGGGTGACTGACTTCTACGACGGACAGAAGTTCTTCACCAAGCGGACACTCAGGCCGACGTACTCCACAAACGACGCCGGAAAGCAGGTCATGGACCCGCCGCCGCCCGGCACGCTGAGCGCCACGTGGGCGATCACACCCCTGTTCCTGGCGCTCATCCTGGTCGAGATCACCGACCTGGTCTTTGCCGTCGACTCGATCCCGGCCATCTTTGCGATCACGCCGGACCCGTTCATCGTCTTCACCAGCAACATCTTCGCGATACTCGGCCTGAGGGCCCTGTACTTCTGCCTCGCGGCGCTCATCCAGAAGTTCCGGTTCCTGAAGCCGGCCCTGATCCTGATCCTCGCGTTCGTGGGAGTTAAGCTGCTGCTGCTCAGCGTGCCGCCGTACCTCGACGTGATTGGCATGAACAAGGCCGATCCGATCAAGATCGACACCACGGTGTCGCTGCTGGTCGTCGTTGGCACGCTGGCGCTCGCGACGGTGCTGAGCGTAATGGTCCCGTCCAAGCCCGCTCAGAAGGAAATCTCCGGCAAGAGCAGCGAAGGCCACTAGCGGCGAGATCGTCCCGTCACCCAAGACCCTCCAAACGCATGCACGCACCAAGAGCGCTCTTGGGTCCGTCACCGCCGCTGGACAGGTTCCTTCGATCTAACCTTCAACCTCGGGAGCTCGGGATGGCGGGAGGGGACATTCCGAGCTCTCTTCCCATTCCAACCCACGTGCCCCCACCTCACGACGGCCGGTCGTCTCAGTCCGAATCCTGATCGATCCGCCGCCACTTGCCATACGCCAGTCGCGAGGCCCGACGCGTCGTCTCCGGTGGCGGCACACCCACACACGCGCGGCACGCATCCGCCAGCGCCTGGTGCAGCTTCTCGTGCAGCGGGTGACAATCCAGGAACTCCAGCAGATCCTCCACCTGGTACGTCGGATGATCCTCCGGATTGATCTGCGCAATCGCGGCGTCCCCCAGCGTCTCCGACGCCGCGAGGAACCACGCCACATCCGGCGGCCCGGGAGCCCGGTCGCGCGTCGGCGACTCGGCCACGCGCTCCAAGGGCCAGGGGGGCGCGACCTGCGTCCGCACCGACACCTCACCGTTCACCATCACGATCGGCCACTTCCGCATGCTCGTCAGCGGCTCGCGCGTCAACGCGTGCACCGGAATCCCGCGGCGGTCAGCGTCAAAGACCATGTTCCGCGTCTCGATCGCGATCGCCGGCGGCTGCACAAGGTAGAGCCCCGGCTCCTTCATCCGCCGCGTCGGATCGTCCAGGACTCGAACGCACCCCGCGTCCGACGCCAGTTGCATCTTCTGACGCCTGGCCTCCTGCAGAGGCAGCGTGATCCGCGCCATCCGCTCAAAGTCCAGCGATCGGTGGGCCACAGCCATCGCCTTGAGCGCCAGCCGCTCCGCCTCGAAGTAACGCATCGCAACCAGCACCTCGCTGGCACGATCCATCAGCTCATCGATCTGGTTGCCGACTTCCTGCGCCACCGCCCGGGACCCTCTCTCATCGCAGTGCGATCATTTCCCCGTGTACAACCCGGCCGCAATCGCGCCGAGCAGTTCCTGCCATGCCCGTGCAAGCTCCGACAGTTCGTCGGTCATCACATCCGCGAGCGTCGACCAGTCCTGCGCCTGCACGCTCCGCATCACCTCGCCAAGCGTCGACGCGGTGCGTCCCACTATGGCGCCGGCCTCATCCGCCCTGCCGACGCTCGCACCCAACGTGGGCAGGTCCGTCGCGAGCATGATGCACACCTGTTCCGCCCCGCCCCGCACGCCCTGCCACACATCCAGCACTTCCTTCAGCGCGTTCATCGCCGGCTCGAGCTTCGTCGCCAGGATCTGGTCGGCCACGAACCGCTGCGCCGACACCAGGTCCGACAACGCCGCGCTCGCCGCTTCCAGCACGCTCGCGCCCAGCTCCGCCTTGGACGTCGTCTGCATCGACACAATCTGGAACGTACCCGGCACATCGGGAGCGCCCTCGATGTCCCGATCCCCAAGCGTCACGCCATCGGCCTTGATCTCGACCACGATCCGGCCCAGCGTCTCCGCGTGCGCCGCTCCAGCCGCGATCGCCGCCGCCAGGGTCGGCCTCGCCAGTTCAACCGATCTGTCATCGACCAGAAGTTGCATGATTCACCCCGCGCCGCCGCGCACCTCTACACCGCCTCCGCCACCACCCCATTCGCCACCCCGTTCCGGCGCTCGCGCCGACGCTGCTTGTAGATCAACCGGATATTCCTCGCATAGATCACAAGTCCTGACGTCTGGCCGATCACGCCGACCAGTTCTTGCCGCCACGCAAAGTACGCGAACAGCATCATGCCGCCGATCAGACTCATCCACCAGAACGCCTCCGGCACCGTGCTCTGACGCTGCTTCTCAGAGACAAACCACTGCACCAGCATCCGACCCGAGAACGCGATCTGACCGCCGAATCCCACCGCGACCCACACCAAGGACGCCCACGACGTGATCTTGAGCCACGCGAAGACCCGGTTCTGCTGCGTCGAGATCGCATCAACATACACGCGTTCGCCGAACGTGCTCCTGAAAGCCGCCGCGTCCATCACCGGCGACACGTGCACCTCCCGCGACGCCCGCACCCGCGTCAGCACGCGGAATGTGGCCTCCTTGGTCGCGGGATCAACAAGAACCTCCACGCGCCCGCGCGAGTGCACCGCCTGAAACTCGTGCAACGTCGCGCCAGGACGCATCACGGACTCAAAGTTCCCCATCCCCGGCGCTATCACGAGCGCCAGCCCCACAATGAACACCGCAACCATCGCCGCCGCGGGCTCCCACTTCACGCGCTTTCTCTGCACAGGCATCTCACTCATGCGCGCGCCCCGCTCACGTGCTCCGCCGGCCCCGCAGCTCCACCCGACATTCCACCGACGCCCTCGCCGACCTCGCTCGAAGTCACCGGCCTCCGGCGGCTCCGCATCCATCGCACCGCGAACAGATCGTGCAGCCCCGGCAAGGCTCGCTTGGTAATCCCCATGCCATACTTCGTCTCTCCCGCCACGCGCGCCCGATGGTTCACCCTCATCTCCACAACCTTGAACCCCAGGTGCCGCGCCGTCGCCGGAATGAACCTGTGCATCCCCTTGAACTCAAGGGGCAGCCCCAGCGCAACCTCACGCTTCATCACCCGCAGCGAGCAACCCGTGTCGCGGATCGTGTCCCCCAGCAGCCACAACCGGAACTTCCGCCCCACCACGCTCCCCCACCGCCTCACCACGTTGTCCTTCCGCGCGTGAGAGCGATCCCCCTGCACCATGTCGGCGTTCTCGCGCCTCATGAACTCAAGGATCTCCGGAATGTCCGCCGGATCATTCTGAAGGTCCGCGTCAAGGACCGCGATCAATCGCCCCCGCGTCACGCGAAACCCCGCGTGGAACGCCGCCGACTGCCCGTTCCCCTTCCCCGGCGGCGTGTTCGTCATCGCAACGCACCGCAGGTGCGCCCGGGTCCGCATCAACTCGACCAGGCGCTCACGCGTTCGATCCGTCGAGCCGTCATCAATAATCACAATCTCGTAGTCGACACCCGTCGGCCCGAGGGCGCGATCGATCTCTTCCACCAGAGGCCCCACATTCGCCTCTTCATTGTGGGCGGGCGCGACGACCGACAACTCAACGAGGCCACGCTCGCCGGCGCCATGCCCCTGGGATCCGGAATCAGAGGAGGGACACATCGTCAGGCGGGCTCCGTCATCGATGTCACCGGGGGCTTGCTCCCCACCGGCAGCGCCGAAAGCTCAATCGTCGGGTTCCGGGTCTTGAACGCTCGCTCCGCCCACTGATCCGCAAACAGCACAACCGCTCGGCCGCGGTCGTCGTGCGCCAACAGCGAACCATCCATCGTCTCCGGCCACTCCACATCCTCGTCGTCAATGGTCGGCGCGGGCTGCCCCTTCGCGTTCCACCATCTCACCAGCGTCCACGGAGCGCCCTCAAGGATTGACTCCGCGCCGTACTCACCCTCCAGTCGGTGCTTGAGCACCTCGAACTGCAGCGGCCCAACCGCCGCCAGCAGCACGCGCGACTGCCCCGCCCCGGCCCCGCCCACGCTCTCAAACCGCCGCGCAACGCCCTCACGCAGCAACTGCTCCATCCCCAGGCGGAACTTCTTGAAGTTCGACGGCTGCGGATTCCGTAAGTACGCGAAGCACTCGGGCGTGAACTCGGGGATCTCGTCGAACACGATCGTGCGATCGTCGCACAGCGTGTCGCCCACGCCGAACAGGTCGTTCCCCACCAGCCCCACCACATCCCCCGCGACCGCATCGTCCACCGTCTCGCGCTGGTTGCCGAAGAGCTTCTGCGCGTTCCCAAGCCGCACCCGCTTCCCGGACTGCGCGTGCACCACGAACATGTCACGCTCGAACCGCCCGGACACCACACGCACGAACGCGACGCGATCCCGATGCCTCGCATCCATGTTGGCCTGGATCTTGAACACGAACCCGCTGAACCTCGGGTCCGTGGGCTCAATCATCTGATCCCCCGCACGCCTAGGCGTTGGCGGGCTCGAGTACTTCAGGAAGTTGTCCAAAAGCAACTGCACGCCGAAGTTGTTCATCGCGCTGCCGAAGAAGACCGGCGTCGTCTTCCCCGCCAGCACCTCGCCCGCATCAAACGCCGTTCCCGCTCCATCCAGCATGCGGATCTCTTCAAGCGACTCAAGATGAGCCGCAGACGTCAGCTTCTCCTGCAGCGCGGGATCGTCCAATCCCACCAGATTCACCGGCGCCTCGAACATGCCCCCCACCGTGCGATCGAACAGGTGGATCTGCCGTTCCAGCCGGTCATACACGCCCTTGAACTCGGGCCCGCTCCCGATCGGCCAGTTCATCGCGAACGACTGGATCCCCAGAACCCGCTCCAGCTCATCAACCAACTCCAACGGGTTCCGCGTCGGCCGGTCGCACTTGTTCATGAACGTGAAGATCGGCACGCCACGCCTGCGGCACACCTCGAACAGCTTCCGCGTCTGGGGCTCCACACCCTTGCCCGCGTCGATCACCATCACCGCCGCGTCAACGGCCGTCAGCACCCGGTAGGTGTCTTCCGAGAAGTCCTTGTGGCCCGGCGTGTCCAGCAGATTCACGCGGCAGCCGCCGTATTCAAACTGCAGCAGCGTCGAGCTGATCGAGATCCCGCGCTGCTTCTCAAGCTCCATCCAGTCCGACGCCGTCGCGCGCTGGTTCTTGCGGGCCGTCACCGACCCCGCGCGCTCAAGCTGCCCGCCGTACAGCAGAAACTTCTCCGTCAGCGTCGTCTTGCCGGCGTCCGGGTGAGAGATGATCGCGAACGTGCGCCGGATCGAGATATCGTCTGCGAGCGACATGCGGGCGATCGACTCCTTCCGGCGTGCGGCGGCGCAGCCCGGACTCCCGGCACGACCGCCTCCGGCGTCGGACCCCGTCCGACTGACCGTGCATCGCGTTGCCCCGGACAAGCAGGGTAGGAACGCCCAGCCCCGCCATAAAGCCGACCATACGAACCGGCTCCGAACCCTAGCCCGTGGTGCCCGTCCGTCCGGCTAGAATGGATCCGACACGCGAATCTCAACCGCACGCACCCCCGAGTGGCGTGCTCTGACCAAGGGGTCCCGTCCATGCACCTTCGACGCTCTGACCACGACCACGGCCCGGAAACTGTTCCGGTGACCTTCATCCTGGAAGACCCGCACGGCCTCACTGGCAGCGACGAGAAAGAAAGAAAGGTCATGGCGGCCGTCGGAGAGCACCTGCTCGAGGTTGCCATGGACAACGGCATCAACATCGAGCACGCGTGCGGCGGCGTCTGCGCGTGCTCCACGTGCCACGTCTACATCGAACAGGGCAGCAAGAACCTCTCGGAATCCACCGAGGCCGAGGAAGATCGTGTCGAAGAAGCCCCGGGCCTGCAGCGGAACTCCCGCCTCTCCTGCCAGTGCGAGATCGAGCGCGAAGGCCCGATCGTCGTGCGCGTGCCAGCATGGAACCGCAACGCCATCAAGGAAGTGCCGCACTGACTTCGTCCCCGCTCACGTGCCCGCGCGCCGGAGATCATGAATGAGCAAGTCCTTCGGCTGGCTCGACGTCCAACGGATCGCCGAAGAGCTCGCCGACCGCCACCCCGACACCGATCCGTACACCGTTCGCTTCACGGAACTCCGAGCCCTCGTCGAAGCGCTCCCCGGCTTCGACCCGGACCCGAAGCACCCCGTCAACGAGAAGATCCTCGAAACGATCCAGGCGAACTGGACCGAAGAACGCGACGACCTGCCTGCCGACGAAGACGATTGAAGGAATCAGGTCGCCATTCCGATCGCCTCTTCGCCTGTATCCGCCTGCCATTGACCCCCGCCGTCTGTTTGCCATTTGTCCCTTTGCTATGTGCGATCTTCCTCATGCCCCGCAAACGCGAACTCCACGACCGCTACTTCAAGCAGGCCAAGACCGAGGGGTATGCCGCGCGCTCCGCCTACAAGCTCAAGGAGATCCAGGAGCGGCATCGCCTCATCAAGCGCGGCGATCGCGTCCTGGACCTCGGCTGCGCTCCCGGTTCATGGCTGCAGGTCGCCGCCGAGCTGGTCGGTCCCGAGGGACGCGTCGTCGGCATCGACCTCCTGCGGACCCGTGTGCCATCCATGCCCAACGTCAACGTCATGGAAGGCGATATCTATGCAGCGGATCCTCTCGTTCTGCGGGCGATGGCCTACCCGGAACTCACCGGCCAGCCCCCGCAGTTCGACGTCGTCATCTCGGACATGGCGCCGAACACGAGCGGCCACGGAGACCACTTCCTCTCCGTCCGCCTCTGCCGACGTGCGTTGGAACTCTTCCCCTCACTCCTCCGCTCCAGCGGCTGCGCAACGCTCAAAGTCTTCGAAGGCGAAGAGTTTCCCGACTTCGTGAAAGAATGCCGCGCCGCCTTCGGATCCGTCTGGATCTTCAAGCCCAAGGCCAGCCGCGACGTCTCACGCGAGACCTACATCGTCGGCAAGGGATACGGCCGCTCCCGCCACTGAACCACCGACTTCAAGTCTCTTGGCTCGATGCCTACTTCTCCCTCTGCCCCTGTGCCCCTCTGTCCCTTTGCCACCTCTTCTCTGTGTTCTCTGCGCCTCTGTGGTGAGTCTTCTTGCCTTCACCTCGTCAACGCCATCAGCCGCGCGATCCGCTCGCTCACCGGCGGGTGCGACGAAAACAGCGAACTCCGCTCGCCATGCGACTTCCTGCTCTTGCGCAGCGGATTCATGATGAACATGTGGGCCGTGCCGCGATTAGCCGCCTCCACCAGCGGCTCGGAATCATCGGCCAGCTTCCGAAGCGCCCCCGCAATCCCGAGCGGATTCCGTGTCAGCTCCACCGCACCGGCATCGGCCAGATACTCCCGCTTCCGGCTGTAAGCCATCTGGATCAGCTTCGCCAGAAACGGCGCGATCACCGCGAGCAACAGGGCCAGCACGAAGAGGACAATCATCGCCGCCCCCTCGTTCTTGTTCGATGAGCGCCGGCCGCCCCTCATCATCCCGTATCGCGTCCCGCGCAGAAACGCGTCGCACGCGAATACGATCAGCCCCACCATCGTCGCCATCAGCATCGCGAACCGAATGTCGTAGTGCCGGATGTGCGCCACCTCGTGCGCGATCACGCCCTGCAGCTCATCCCGGTTCAATCGCTGCCGGAGCCCCGTCGTGATCACCACCGCCGCGTGCTCCGGATCGCGCCCCGTCGCGAACGCGTTGAGGGCCGTCTCCGGGATCAGGTACACCTTCGGCATCGGCAGGCCCGCGGCGATCCGCATCTCGTCCACCACGTTGAACAGCTCGAGATCCTGCTCCGGCGTCACCTCGACCGCCCCCGACATCCGCAGGATCGCGTTGGCCCCGCTGAACCACGACCAGAGAGCCCCGAAACCGGCCACAACCAGTGCCGCGACGAAGCCGATGACCGCCGACGTCGCCATGTCCTGCGTCGTCGCACCCATCGCGATCGCCCCGCCGATCAGACACCCGATCACACCGCCCAACAGAATCATGAGCACGATCAACACCGCGCTCTCGAACTTGTTCCTGCGGATCAGATCGATGTACGTGAGCGTGCCCGGATAGGCCTTGATCCGCTCTCGCAATCGCTCATCCCCGACCATCGACGCATCTGACATCCCGCCTCACTCCCGCTCCCCGGCACGCCGCGCCACTCAGAGACTTCGTGACTTGATGACTTCGTGACTTGCCTTACTTGAACGAAACCTTCGGCGCCGCACGCTCCGCCTCGTTCTCAACGGTGAAGTAGTCCCGCTTCTGGAACGCGAACAACGCGGCCACGATCGTCGTCGGGAACGTCTGGCGGGACTCCTCGTACCGCGCCACCACGTCATTAAAGTGCTGACGCGCGAAGCCGATCTTGTTCTCCGTGCCCGTCAGTTCCTCCTGGAGCTTCATGAACGAACCGTCCGCCTTGAGGTTCGGATACGCTTCCGCCACCGCCATCAGACGCCCCAGGGCCATCGTCAGCGCGCCCTCGGCCTTGCCCTTCTCCATGGCATGGGCCGCGTCGCTCGAAACCGCCACCGCCTGGTTCCGCGCCGAGATCACCGCGTCAAGCGTCTCCCGCTCGTGCGATGCGTACTCCTTCACCGTCTCCACGAGGTTGGGAATCAGGTCATACCGCCGCTTCAACTGCACATCAATCTGCGACCACCCGTTGTCACAGTCAATCCGCTTCCGCACCAGCACGTTGTACATGGCCACGAACCACAGCAGCACGACCACGAACAAGCCAGCAATCACGAGCCCGATGATCAGACCGGACATGGCAACCTCCTTCGGGGCCGGGGGACTCCCGGCGCCACGATCATACCGGAACGACTCATTCGGCGAATGGCCGGTAGACTTCCACCGTTCCCGCGCCACCATCCACGACGCGGACTGGAGCAGACATGGCCGACAGCACACCACGGGAACCCGGGACTCGGATCATCACGGTCAAGGAATCCCGGCTGACACTCCCCGATCTCCTCGACGACCTTCTCTGGCCCAAGCTTTTCCGGGCCGCCCCGCTCGCCCTCCAGCCCGCCCACATCGGCATCGCACTCTTTACCCTCGCCGCCGTCGGTCTGATCGGCATCGCCAACACCTGGCTCGGCGCCGACTCCAGCTTCTTTGAGATGCTCTCCGGCGCGTGGACCGCCGTCCCGAATGCAGACGCCGCACGGGCCGGTCCCGTCGGCATCACCCTCGCACGGGCCGGAGCCCTCGTCACGGCTCATCCTCTCAATGTCCTCCTCCAGGGCGTCCCCATGCTCGCTGTTCTCGCCATCGGCATCGGCGCCATCTCGCGCATGTCCGCCGCCGAGTTCAGCGCGGGCGTCAACATGACCTGGGCAGAAGGGCTTGGCTTCATCATCGGACGCTGGCCCTCCGCGCTCGGCGCCGCCTTCGCCGCCCCGCTGCTCATCGGTCTCATCGCACTCGCCCTTGCAACCATGGGCGTCATCTTCCTCCAACTCCCCGGCCTCGACATCGCAGCCGCCCTCGGCTTTGTTCTCGTCATCCCTCTCGCCCTTCTCGCCGCCATCCTCACCCTCGGTCTCCTCCTCGGCCAGTCCATGCTCGTTCCCGCCCTCGCCTGCGAAGGCACCGACGCCATCGACGCCCTCCAACGCGTCTACGCCTACGTCCTCGCCCGGCCCGGCCGTCTCGTGGCATACTCCCTCGTCCTCGCCTTCATCCTCGCCGCGACCGCGCTCGCTCTCTACGCCATCGCAGGCGGCACGGAGTACCTCGCCCGCACCGCGACCGGCGCCTGGCTCGCCCCCTCGCCCGGCTCGATCCTCAATCCCGATGCCGCGGTCGCGTCCGCGGTCTCACCCGCCGCAACCCGCGCCATCGCCGCCGAGATCGTCAGCTTCTGGATCGGCCTCGTCTGGATCACCTGCACCGCCGCCCTCTTCGCCACCTACGTCAGCGGCTCCACGATCCTCTATCTCATCATGCGTCAGGCCAGCGACGGTCAGGACTGGGGCGAGCTCTGGTTCCCCGAGCACACCCAGGCCGGACGCGATGAACTCTCGATCCCGATCGCGGGCGACACCTCGGTCCGCGCCATGAATGTCTCCGCCCAAGCAGAGGAATCCGCGTGACGCGCACAGGCCGGTGCGACCTGACCCCGGCATCCCTACCCGTGTGCTGCGCCACGATCGCGGGGCTTCTGGCCGAACACGCCTACACAAGCCTCACCATCAAGCCCCACGGCATCGCCCCACGCCCGCTCCTCGCTCGCCAGACCGACCTCCCCGGCGAGCTCCTTCGCTCGCTTCCCTGCACGCTGCGTGCCGAACTCCCCGCACAACTCGACATCCGCTTCACCACGACCGCCGTCAACTGGACGACCGACGACCAGGCGCTCGCCGAATGCCTCTCCACATCACTCCCGCTCGCCCTCTGCTGAGTCACTCGCCCTCATCCACAAACCCGAGCGGCAGCAACTCCTCAGGCCGAATCACGCCCGGCCCATCCGGCACCATCAGCGCCCGCTCCAGTGTGAACGCTCCCACCCGTGTCCGCCGAAGCGCGTTCAGCATCCCCCCGCCCGAAAGCTCCCGCCCGATATCGCGCGCCAAGGAACGGATATACGTCCCCCGCCCGCACGAGATATCCAAAGACAGAATCGGAAACGCGTACCCAATCACGTCGATCGAGTACACGGTCACCGCCCGAGGCTTCAGCCCCGGGTCTTCCCCACGCCGCGCGATGTCGTACGCCCGCTGACCATCCACACGCATCGCCGAGTGCGCCGGCGGCAACTGCTCAATCACCCCGACATACCGGCGAAGCGTCCGCTCAACCTCTGCAAGCCCCGGCACGCGCGGGCTCTCAACCGGCTGCGCCTCGCTCTCATGGTCATCCGTCACCGACCAGCGTGAAAGATCAATCTCCGTCAGATACCCCTTCCGCTGCCCCATCACCCGCTCGCACAACTTCGTCGCCTTCCCCACCATCACCACCATGATCCCCGTCGCCAAGGGATCAAGCGTCCCCCCATGTCCCACCTTCATCCGCTTCGACGCCTTCGCATCGATCCGCGGATCAAGCCCCGCCCTCACCCGCGTCTGCACCCAGCGAACCACCTGCGTCGAGCGCATCCCCAGCGGCTTGTCCACCACCACAAACCCGCTCGGCAGCATGGCCTCCGGCCCGGCCGCCCCGCCATCACCGATCGCCGGAACGTCGCTCACGGCCTCTGCCCAGCCCGCTCAACAATCGCCAGGTCAACCAGTTGCCCGTTCGAGTAGTTGTACCCCGGCTTGTCCCACCCGCCGCTGAGCACATTGACGTCGACCAGCTCCGGCAATCGCTGCGTCGGCACGATGAGCAACCCGCCCGGCCGTGAGCCGAGCCACGCCTCCGCTTGCTCAAAGTTGATTCGATCAACCCGCGCACGTGTCGCAAACGTCAGGCTGTCCTCGTGATAACCGACCGTCGCCAGCGGCCGCTCCCCGTTCGGATCAATCGAACGCACCTCCGCCATGATCCGCTCCGTGTTCCACAGCGACTTCGCCAAAGGCAGCGACATCTGAAATAGAACTACCGCGAGCACAACCGCCACGCGCATCCCCGAGTTCAGAAGCTGCAGGTGATCCACCCCCACCCGACGCACCGTAAACGTCTGAAACAGCGTCCCCGCGGCCATCGCGCACGGGATGTAAATCAACCCGAAGTACCACGGCAACCCGTGCAGATCACGCGCAACAACGTACGAAGCCGCCAACGCAAGCCCCATACCGATGAATCCCCACAGGCGCACGCCGACACGTGCGCCGAACGTCCGTATCCCCGGCAACGCCCTCGCCCCCAGCACCGCCCTGGCGCTGATCAACGCGAGCGCCGGATACATCGGCATCGTGTAGTGCGGCAGCTTCGTCAGCACCAGCTCAAACACGATCCACGCCGGCACGATCCACGCCAGCAGAAACCGCTCCGCCGCCCTCGCGCCCAAGCCGCGACGCGACACCCGTCTCCACAAGCCCCCACGCCTCCACGCCCTCGCGAACCCCGCCAGCGTCAGCAGCGAACCCGGCCACAGCAATGCCGCCGACAGCACCGCGTGATACCCCGGCGGCCCGAAATGCCCCTCCTTCGCCTCACCCGCTCGCCCCAGCGTTTCATCGACAATCGTCGACAGGTACGTCTCCCACCCGACCATCGAACCCACGGCATAAACCCACGGCCCGCAGATCACCCCAATCACAACCACCCCGGTGACCGGCCTCAGCCGCCACAGCAGCGACCACCGACCCGTCGCAAATGCCAGCCCCACCGCCGTCAGGAGCGCCACCATCGGCGTCACCGGCCCCTTGGCCATGATTCCCGCCGCGATCGCCGCCCACAGCAACGCACCATCCACAAGCCGCAACCGCCCGCCCTCCCTGATCGTTCCCCACGCCTTCCAGAGCAGCGTCTGCGTCGCCAGCACTGTCACCAGCAGCAACTGATCCGCCCTCGCCATGTGCGCATCAACCACCATCAACGGACAGACCGCCAGCAGCGCGGCCCCAAGCGCCGCCGCCCTCGCTTCAAACATCCGCAGCCCCAGCCGCCACGTCAGCAGCACCGAAAGCGCCGCGCACACCACCCCCGGCACACGATACATCCATATCGCGTCACGCAGTGGATCCCCGAACGTGAACACCGCGACGCTCAAACCTTGCGCGTAATACACCAAGGGCGGCTTGTTGATTCGCGGCTTGCCGCCCACCATCGGCACCACGATCCCCCCCGAATGCAGCACCGGCTCGCGATCCGCCTCAGCCAGAAGCACCGACTCCACCATCTGCCGGCTCGCCTGTGCAAACCTCGCCTCGTCACGGTCGATCGCCGGAATGCTGAACAGCCCGGGGAGATAACATACAAGGCACAGAAGCACCAGCGCGAACCCCGCACGCGGCGACGCAGCCCAGGCGGTTCGCCCGGAACGAGACTCGATGCCGATCGGCCGCACACGCATGGTCCGCGACTATAACCGGGGTCTTGCATGGCCGGTGCGGACCGCGCACCTCATTGCTTCGATCGCCCTCTCCCCCCTCACCCCGCTCTGGCGCTGGGCCGGTGCTCCCGAACGCGCGTGGTGGGGCAAACCCCTCGTCGCCTCACTCGTCCTGTTCGCACTCCTGCTCCCGCTCGACGGGCTAATCGCATCCGTCGCTCGCAGCGCGCCCTTTGAAGGCGATGCGCGCCGCGTCGTCGGATGGTTCGGGGAATACGGACAGGGCGGCATGGCGCTCCTCCTTCTGATCCTCGTCTGGATCCTCGACCGCGCTCACGCGCGCCGCCTCCTCGACTACCTCCTCGCCGTCCTTCTGGCCGCGCTCGCCGTGCTCCCCCTGAAAATGCTCGTCGGACGCCCCCGCCCGCGCCCCGACATGCTCCAGACCTACGACCACCTCGACTTCCTCGGCCCCTTCGGAGCCCACCCCTTCGGCCCCGACGTCGGCGTCCGCCACGCATGGGAGTTCTGGGCCGATATCTCCGCAGACCTCTGGTCCATGCCCTCCTCACACACCGTCTACGCCGTGGTCATGAGCGTCTGGATCGCGGCCATGTATCCCAAGCTCCGAACCCTCGCGTGGACCCTCGCCGGAGTCGTCGGTCTGGCCCGCGTCGTCTTCGGAGCGCACTACGCCACCGACGTCCTCATCGGCGCCGCACTCGGCTATGTCGTCGCATGGCCCTGCGTCCATCGCTGCTGGGGCGTCCGTCTCGTCGACTGGGTCTGGCAGATCGGCGTCGACCCCGAAACCCCTCCCGCCGCCGCGCGATTCGTCACCGCACCCTCTACCAAGTCGCGGAGCATGTGACCACGCCATCACCCGATCAGCCCCCGTGCCCACCCCGCATATCCTCGGCCCATGGCCTCCCGCCGCCGCGCGAACTTCCTCTTCGTCCTGCTCATGTGCATCGTCATGTGCACGGTGATGTCCCTCGCCATGACGATCCTGAACCGCGGATTCGAGCCCGGATTCATCCGCGTCTGGATCCGCAGCGCGGCCATCGGCTTCCTCGTCGCGCTCCCGACTGCCTTGCTCGTCGTCCCACCCCTGCGTCGCGTCGCCGATCGGATCGCAGGGTAACGCCCGACCTACCATCCTCGCGTCCCACGATCGCGTTCCGCAGCCGCTCGACTCGACCATGCACTGGATTCTCGCCGCCATCCTCGTCCTGCGAACGCTGATCCCGTGCGGCATCGGTGTCGCAAACCCCTCCTTCAAGCCCGGCGTCACCGCTCCCTGCCCCGTCGAAACCTCCCCCGCCGACTCCCCGCGCCCCGCATCCGAACCCGTCAGTTGCATCTGTTGCGAAATCGGTTCCTGCCTCTGCGAGATGGCCCCGGCGCCCATCGCGCCTGCCCACACGCCTGAACCCATCTCCCCGGGAACCACGTCAAACGCCCGTCCCGTTCTCCTCAGCATCGATCCCCCGACGAACATGGTCGTGGGCTGGCTCGACGACCCCATCCCGCATCCTCCCTGCGAAGACGCTGTTGCCATTCACGCGACACTCGGCCACAGCGTGCAAGCCGCCCTCTGCGTCTGGCAGAACTAGCACGCCGGCCCCGCGCTCTCATTGCGCGCCCGCCGCACCTTTCCCTTCAGTCATCGTTCACCCACACATCAAGATCCTGTCGGCGATGCTCCGCCACAGCGGCTGGCCTCGCCCCAACGCCGCGCTCCCCTCGCGCACGCAACCGTGTGCCGCGAAGCGCGATGGAGATTGCCCATGAACCGACCCCCGCACGCAACACGCACGCTCGCATGCCTCACACTCACGCTCGCCCTGCTCGCAGGCTGCGCGACCACCCCATCCGCCGATCAGACGACCGCCACATCCGGCGACGCGGCCGTTCACGTCGCGACCGATGCCGACCGCGCGTACCTCGCCAGCAAGTCCCCCATCGAGGCCGAGCGTGTCACGCTCGCCGTCAACGGCCTCTCCTGCCCCCTGTGCGCCACCAACGTGGACAAGCAGTTGCAGGGCGTCCGAGGCGTCAGCACCGCAGCCATCGATTTCGCCAACGGACAAATTGATCTCGACCTCGTCGATCCAAGGCCCTCACCGGCCATGCTCGCCCACGCCATCGACCGCGCCGGCTTCACCCTCGTCAAGATCTCACCGCGCTGAAAAGGGAGCCAGCCCATGAATCCGCCCGCAACGGGGCAATGCGCCACCGCATTGTCCGCTCGGGGCTCCGCGCCCCACACGCTCCAACGCCGCCCTCACCTGTTCCCTCTGCGTTCATCGTGGCCCTCCGTGGTGAGACATCTTTCTGTCTTGATCGCGGCATCGTCCTCGCTCGCGCCGAGCGCGCTCGCGCAGGAAGCCCTCAACATGGACTCCGCCACCCAACCATCGCCCGGTGTCATCTACATCTACGAGCGTGCCAAATACACCCGCTTCGGACGCTCGCCACACGAGAACAACGCCGGCGAACACACCGATCGCACCAACCAGCTCCGCCTGGAAACCAGCATCACCGCAGGCCTCACCAGAGATCTGGCCGTCACCGCGATGATCCCCGTCGAGCGCCGCGAGGAGCGCGCCGGCGCCCGGGAACTGGACACATCCTTCGGCCTCGCCGATCCCGAGATCCTGTTCAAGTACCGCATATACAAGTCCGACTCCGGCACCCTCGACACCCTCCGCGTCGCGCTCCTCGCCGGCGCGGAAATCCCCAGTGGCGACGGCAACTTCACCTCCGGCTCCGTCGACCCCATCGTGGGAATCGCCGCCACCACCATCCGAGGCCAACACGGGCTCAACGCCTCCGCTCGCTTCAAGCTCAATACCGGTGGCGATGAGGAGCACAACCTCGGAGGCGACGGCCCCGACGACGCACTCTGGTACAACACGTCATACCTCTACCGCCTCGCGCCCGCGGCATGGACCGCCACCAGCGATGCGGCCCTCTACGCCGTCATGGAGCTCAACGGCCTCTACGAGACCAATGGCGACAACGAGGTGCTCCTCTCACCCGGCCTGCTCTACGAGGCCCGCACCTGGGCCGGCGAGATCGGCGCTCGCATCCCCATTCTTGAAGATGTCAACGAACGTCCCGAGACCGACTGGGGCATGGTCGTCGGCGTGCGTTTCCTCTTCTAGACACAGCTCTCCCGTGCCATCGAAGTCGCTTCGACTTCGATGGCTGCCATGACGCCTGCGCCCACCCTTCTCCGCTCCCACCTCGAATTCAGGAGACGGTACGATCTCGGCATGTCGCCCCAGGCCTCCGTGAAATCATCCGCGCCAAAGGCCCGCCCTTGCCGAGAGATCACACTCCGCTCCTGGGACGACCTCGAACGTGAGATCGCCGCCGTCGAAGCGGCCGATCGCGCCGGCACGCTCCAGACCTGCGGCAACTGGTCCGCCGGCAAGATCCTCGGCCACATTGCCGCGTGGATCGACTTCGCCTTCGACGGCTACCCCATGAACCCTCCCTGGTTTGTGCGCATCATCGGCCGCATGATCAAAGGTCCCATGCTGAATCAGTCCCGCATGAAACCCGGCTTCCGCATCCGAGGCGCGCCCGAAGGCACCTATGGCGTCGCCGAGATGTCCGTTCCGGAAGGCGCCGCCCACCTCCGCAAGGCCATCGCGCGCTTCCACACCGAGCAGCCCGGCCCCAATCCAATCTTCGGACCGCTCACCCGGGACGAATGGACGCGCATACACCTGAACCACGCCGCACTGCATCTAGGATTTCTGCAAGTCTGACCACACCCCCCAAGCAATCACGCCTCCGGAGCCGCTCCCGATGTCCCGCATCTACACCTCCTTCGACGCCGCCCGCGACCTCGACACCACCGCCCGCATGATCGCCCTCGCCTTCGGCGGCACACCCGAAAAGAGCCGCGACTGGCTTACTTCCGCCGGCCTCGACAACCTCCGCGTCGTCCGCGATGCAGAACGCACCGTCGCCACGCTCCTCCGCATCCCGATGGGCACGTACTTCGGAGGTCGCAGCGTTCCCCTCCTCGGCGTCGCGGGCGTCGCCGTCGCGCCCGAAGAACGCGGCAACGGCCAGGCCGCATTCCTCATGCACAGCTTCGTCCGCTCCGCATTCGAAGAGGGATGGGCCCTCGCCGGCCTCTACGCCTCCACCCACCGCCTCTACCGCAAGTTTGGCTACGAGCACGCCGGACACCGCTTCTGCTACAACATCCCCCTCGTCCGCATCGACGCCGACGGCGCACTGAACTCCGGCGCCGCGCCGGTCGAAGAACTCCGCGTCGCCGCCCTCACCGAACAGGACGACCCTGAGATCCGCGCCTGCTACGCGAACTTCGCAAGCATGTACGAGGGCACGCTCGATCGCGGCCCGTACATCTGGTCACGCATCCGAAAGATGCGCGACGACACCTACACCGGCTTCGGCATCCGCGACGGCACTGGCACGCTTCGGGGCTATCTCTTCCTCACCCAGCAGCGATCCAGCCCCAGCGGCCGATTCTCCGTCGCCCTGAGCGACTTTGTCTTCAACGACGAAGCCGCCGGCCGCCGTCTCTGGGCCTTCCTCCACGATTTCTCCATGATGGGTGAGGACCTCACCTTCTACGGCGGCCCAACCCACCCCGCCCTTCAGCTCCTCCGCCAGCAACGCCACACCGTCGAACTCAAGGACGACTGGCTCCTCCGCGTCGTTGACGTCAAGCGCGCCCTCGAAGCCCGCGCCTACTCCCCCGCCATCCGTGCCGACCTCTCACTCCATATCACCGACGACGTCATTCCCGAGAACGCCGGCCACTGGAAGGTCCGCATCGCCGACGGCCGCGCTACCGCCGAGAAACCGACCACCCCGATCGCTTCGTCCCCCACACTCCGCCTCACCGCTCGCGCCCTCGCCACGATCTACAGCGGCTTCAACTCCGCGCGCCAGGCAAAGCTCCTCGGCCTCGCCGATGGCGACGAACCCGCCCTCGCCATGGCCGACAGCGTCTTCGCACGCTCCACGCCCTGGATGAGCGATATGTACTGAGCGACCCTCACTGAACGACATGGACTGAGCATCTCGCGCCGAACTTCGGTTACCATCCGCCCATGCTCTCCAGCGTGATCTCCAACGCCGTTCTCCTCTTCTTTATCATCGATCCTTTCGGGCTCATCCCCATCTTCGTCGGGATCTTGAAGGGCGTCGCCCCGGAGCGACGCAACACCATCCTCATCCGCGAACTCCTCATCGCCCTCCTCATCCTGCTCCTGTTCTTCTTCGCCGGCAGGCACATCCTGGGCGCGCTGCACATCTCCGAGCCCGCCCTCACCCTCGCCGGCGCGATCATCCTCTTCCTCATCGCGCTGCCGATGATCTTCCCCTCCATCAAGCTCAGCTTCGAAACCGAGGGCGTCGGCGAACCGCTCATCGTCCCCCTCGCCACGCCCATGCTCGCAGGCCCCTCCGCGATCGCAATGGTCCTCCTGCTCGGCACCAGCGGCGTCGGCTCCATGACCGGCCGACTCGCGTCCGTCGGCATCGCGTGGCTCGCCGCAGCGATCGTCCTTGTCATCGGCATGCGCATCGCCGCACGCATCGGCAAGCGAACCCTCGTCGCGATCGAGCGACTCATGGGCATGCTGCTCGTCGCCATCTCCGTGGAGATGCTCCTGAGCGGCCTCCGCGCCTTCCTCGCCACGCTCCCCTGATTCGCTTTCCACCTGACTCGCCTTACAGAGAGCGATGCACCGCCGCATCCGCCATCCGCTCCAGGACGCTCCGCGCCGGCGTCGCCGGAAGCTCCATGAGCACGCTCTTCGCATCCGCCACCAGCTCGAGCGCCGTGTGGTGCGCCCGCGCCAGCGCCCCCGAACCCAGCAGCCGATCCGCAAGGTTCGCCCGCTCCGCGTGCGCCCCCGCATGCGTCGCCCCCTGAATCAGCCGGATGCACTCCGCTCGCTCTCGCGCATCCGCCGTCGCCAGGTGCAGAATCAGCGGCAGCGTCAGCTTCCCCTTTTCAATGTCCTTTCCCACCGACTTCCCGACATCCCCCTCCTGCCCCGTCAAGTCCAGAAGATCATCCTGGATCTGAAACGCCACACCCAGCCGCTTGCCATACTGCGCCAGCGCGGATGCGTGCGCCCTCGACGCCCCGGATATCAACGCCCCCCGCTCGCACGCCACCGAGATCAGCGACGCCGTCTTCCGCTCCAGGATCTGGAAGTACGTCGCCTCATCCAGCGACCAGTCGTCCCGGTGATCGATCTGCAGCAGTTCCCCCGCGCACAGCACGCGGCTCACCTGCCCGATCGCCAGCGCATGCTCCTGGGACGCCAACTGCGAGCACAGGTGAAACGCCGACGCAATCAAATAATCACCCAGCAGCACCGCCGCCTCATTCCCCCGCAGCGCATTGAGCGTCCGACCCCGCCGCCGCACATCCGCCTCATCCAGCACATCATCATGCACAAGCGTCGCCATGTGCACCATCTCGCACACCGCCGCCATCGTGACGTGCGCGTCCGTCAGCAATCGCTCCGGACCCACGCCCGTCGACTCCGGATGGGCCGCCAACCCCGAAAGCAGCACCAGGATCGGCCTCAGCATCTTGCCGTGGTATCGCTCCACATGCCCACACAGTTCGTTCACCACCGGCAGATCAGACCGCAACTGCTCCGCGAACCGCCTCTGCACCCGGTCCAGCGACAACGCCACCACCACCTGCACGGCCTCGGTCTCAGGGCTCAGTTCCACCACGCCTCGCATCGGGGCTCCACGAATATCAGGCACCCAATCCGCCCAGTTTCAAATCTTCCTGAAAGTATAGCAGCCTCCTCCAGCCCCACACCCCCACCAGCCCCCCACCAGTCCCCCGCCCCTCAGGGCTCCACGACGATGTAAGCAAGCCACGCAAGGCAGTTCTCCCCCACCTTCGCCGGCACGAAGTTCCCGTCCCCGCCACCCTTGCCGTCATCCCCCTCCAGATACACCGTCGAACGCGTGAAGCCCGCCTCCGAGAGCAGCTCCCGGATCTCTGTCAAGTTCCAAAGCCGCCAGTGATACGTGAACGCGTTCTTCATCCGCGATCCATCCGGGAACGCGAAGTGAATATGGCACGTGTAATCACCCGTCAATGAGTCGTACGCCGCCTGGTCCCACACGTACGTGAAGCCCTTGCAAGGCCTCCGCTCCTTCGTGATCTTCAGGCTGTCCGGCCCACCGTAAAAATCCATGAAGAACAGCCCGTCCTTCACCAGCGACCGTCGCACCGACGCGAAATAGTCCCGCAGCATCCCGCGCGACTTGAAGATCCAGTACGAGAAGTTCATCGCCAGCACCGCGTCCACTCCCGACGCCTCGGCCGCCGGCTCCAGCACGTTGCGATTCAAGAGCGTCACCCGCTCACGCTGCGCCGGCCTCAGCTTCGACAGGTTGTGCGCCACCCCCCAGTCCAGCGTCGGCTGATCCAGGTCCAGCCCGATCGCCCGGTTCGTCGGCCTCCTCCGAACCCACTCGCACGACGTGTTCGCCGTCCCGCAGAAGTCCTCGCGAATCAACCCCGCCCTCCGCTTCCGGATCCGCTTGAACTCCCGGTCAACAAAGTCGATCTCCGACTCCACATCCTGAACCGCCCGCTGATACAGGTCGTGCCTGTCCGCACGCTCAGCTCGCGTCGGCTTGGAACCTCGGGCCCTCGATGAACCGGACTTGGATGAACTTGCCATGGGCGGGCAGTGTAGAAGGCACGGCGCGGCGTGACGCGCGGGCTATAGTCAAACCCGTCGGCCCGGCGTGTCGGCGGCAGCATCATGGATGAGGTGCGCGATGCGTCTGACGATGGTCGGAACCGGATATGTCGGGCTCGTAACTGGCGTCTGCTTCTCAAACACAGGGAACGACGTCACCTGTCTCGACATCGACGAGAGAAAGATCGAGAAACTCCGCAACGGCGAATGCCCCATCTATGAGCCCGGTCTCACCGAGCTCATGGAAAAGAACATCGCCGCCGGACGCCTCCACTTCACCACCGACCGCGCCCAGGCCTATCGCGACGCCGACGCCATCTTCATCTGCGTCGGAACACCCAGCGACGACAACGGCCACACCGACCTCCGCTACATCCACTCCGCAGCCGACGACATCGCCGGCGTCCTCCGCACCCTCCCCCCCACCGCCCCTCCCAAGACCATCATCGTCAAAAGCACCGTCCCCGTCGGCACCTCGCTCGCCGTCCGCGATCGCATCCGGGCCGCCGCGCCCGGCGTCAAGTTCTTCATCGCCAACAACCCCGAGTTCCTCAAAGAAGGCGCCGCCATCAACGACTTCGTCAAGCCCGACCGCGTCGTCTGCGGCGTGGAAGAGCCCGAAGCCGGCGAGTTCTTCCGCACCCTCTACGACCCCTTCGTCCGCAACGGACACCCCATCTTCATCATCGACATCCTCTCCTCCGAGATGGTCAAGTACGCCTCCAACAACTTCCTCGCCACCAAGATCTCCTTCATCAACGAGATGGCCGCACTCTGCGAGGCCTACGGCGCAGACATCAACCGCGTCCGCGAGGGCATGTGCTCCGACAAACGCATCGGCTCCGCATTCCTCTATCCCGGCCTCGGCTACGGCGGCTCCTGCTTCCCCAAGGACACCCTCGCCTGCATCATGATGGGCGACAAGTCCGGCGTCCCCACGCCCCTCTCAAAGTCCGTCCACGAGGTCAACCAGCGCCAACGCGACCGCTTCTTCAGCAAGATCGAACGCCACTTCGAGAAGCACGGCGGTCTCAAGGGCAAGACCATCGCGTTCTGGGGCATCGCCTTCAAGCCCCAGACCGACGACATCCGCGAGGCCCCCGCTCTCACGCTCATGAAGAAGGCCCTTGCCGCCGGTGCAACCGTCCGCGCCTTTGACCCCGTCGCCAATGAGAACGCCCGCCACGAACTCGGCAACAAGCACGGCCCGGCCCTCGAAATCGTCGACGACATGTACGAGGCCGCCCGCGCCTCCGACGCCCTCGTGATCTCCACAGACTGGGACGAGTTCAAGAGCCCCGACTTCACCAAGCTCGCCGCCGCCCTCCGATCCCGCACCATCTTCGACGGCCGCAACCTCTATCGCCCCTCACAGATGGCCCAGGCCGGCTACACATACCACTCCGTCGGCCGCGCCACAGTCACACCCCGGTGATCGCACCCGCGCCCGCATCCAGACACGGATAGCCGACCGGACCAGAGCAGCCACGCGATGCCACAACGACTGTTCCATCTCTACCAGAGCAGCCGAGTCTTCAACATCAACTTCAACGTGCTCGTCGCCGGGCTCCTCGCGATCCTCATCGCCAAATACCCCGTCGCCCTCGTCAGCGCGTGGATCGGCCCCGAACACAAGTTCCTCATCACCGTCTGCGCCGCCGTCCTCGACATGATCGCAGACGTCCTCCTGTACTACGCCCTCCACTGGCTCGCCAACCACTGGCGCCCCGCATCCCGCAGGCCAAAGGTCCGCAAGAGCAAACGCGCCTTCTTCAAAGACGCAACCCTCATCCAGTTCGAACGCGCCATCCTCTCACCGCTCTACTACGTCGTCGCGGGCGGCTTGATGTACCTGCTCCAGCACCAGGGCATCAAGCCCTCCTGGGCTTTCGTCTGGGGCTTCGCCTCCGGCATCGTCGTCACACGCATCGTCCACACCATCTGGGGCTATCGCACCGGCCGCTTCAAGAATGATCCCACTGAATTCCCACCGTCATTGGATTCCACTGTTCCACGCGACACCACGCTCGAGAATGGCAGTGGAATGTTGAGGCCTCAGAACTCCCCCGCCTCTTCCGCACTTGATGAAACGACCGGAGGAACCAGGGCCACATAGATCGTCACGAGCGGGCATATCGGAGCCGCTCTTCTACTCTTACTATTCAGGGGAAGGCGCTTCAATCCTTCCTTCTGAGGGGACGCAGCGGTGGCAACATCAATGACATCTGACCCCGCTATTCGTTGCTGTGCAACGTGTGGATTTCTTTCGCGACAAGCCGATTCACCTGGGTACGAGGCCGACGGCGATCCCCACCTGCCCGTCTCGGCGCGTCAACGGGCGACAGCTGACTTTCTAAACCTTCATCTCCCGATCAGTTCCATGGGCTACCGGGCAGTGCCGGCATGCTTTGTTTCCGCCGTGGATATCGATCAACAGTTTCGGACGTTGCCGCAAGTCCGAAATCAATACCCCGATAGCCCTGCGGAGCGAGAGGCTGCACTTCAGATCATCAATCAACCACGCGAATGTCCGATGTGGACGCGACTGCGAACGGGACTAACCCCTCGGGAACATCTCGCAATCCACATCCTGGATACGACCGAGAGTTCACGCCGCAGATTCGAAATCGCGACCGAGGAATCGAGGCGACACTTTGAAAGAGACCTTGCAGCTTCAATCGAAACTGAACGACGGGAGTGGCATCAACAGCTCGCTGATTCAGAGGCACGAGAAACGGTGCGCGATCGCAGACTCACTATTGTGTTCGCAGTCATTGCATTTCTGCTCACGTTTGCCGCGCTGACGCGAGATGCGTGGTGGCTCGTTCTGCTGTTGGGGCCAGCCGAATAGGCATTTCCCTCTGGTGGACCATTCTCTTCGTGGCGGCACGTTTCGATAAATGGGCGTACGAATGTTGCCAGCGGCGCAGCACTGTCGCGAAGCGACGGGCAAGCCGCCGGCAAAGCGCGCCTCGCAGCGCTTCCTCAAAAAAAAAGACTTTCCAGTCGCCGAGGGCGACGCTCTCCTCCGAGCGGCCCAGCGGGCCGCGGGTGTGCAGCCGGGGTGAAGCGAGGCGCCTCGCCGAATCGCAACCCCCGGTCAGCCGCCCCAACACCCGCACCCCGGAGGGGTGCAAGTGGGATATTCGATTACAATCTCAACCCCTGCTTCATGCGTATGGGCAGGCAGGCCCGGCGAACGCCCGACCGCAGCAACGACATATCGAGCAGGGCATGAGCGAGCAACCGCCAACCAACGACGAGCAACCTGAGCCCCCGGCGCTTCCGCCCGCCAACGCCGAGTCCTTCATCCAACAGGACCTCGAACGCATCCGCAAACGCAAGCGTGCCTCAAGCATCGCGTGGTGGGTGCTTCTCGCGCTGTGTCTCGACTTCCTGGTCGTACGCGGCATCGACTACGGCGTGCGCGACCGGACCTTCGTCAACGAGTTGGGGAGCATGGGGCGAACCGTGTCTTTCACGGGCAAGACCGCATACTTCTACCAGACGCCGGAGGGCATTCGGATCGTTTCCGAACTCGGCCACGACAGGGATGCGATTGAAAAGCAGTTCAATCCGTTCCCACCTCCCGATTGGCAACCACTCGCGACAGCGTACCCCTTCCCACCATACTTCCATGCGGACGGCTACGGGTTGATCACGCCCGCACGCAGGCACCGCGAATACCGGTTGATCGTGATGAGCCCCGACGGAAACGAACTACTCACAGAGCCGAAGTGGCGCGAGATGTTCTGCGACTGGCTCGCAACCGGCGTAGCGTGGAAGTCGCCATACTTGGATGAGTACGTTGCCGGGATGCGAAAAAGCGATCACCTGGAGACCTCGGGTTCGGCGTTGCTGATGCTTCACGATTTCGCTTTCCTTACGTCAGCGTTGATAAGCGCCGGAGCCATTCTCATCGGGGCGACGACCCGCGCCTCCCGCTCCGCCCGCCGCATCAACCGCGGCCATTGCCCACGTTGCTCCTACGACCTCCTTGCCGACTTCTCCCGCGGCTGCCCCGAATGCGGCTGGGGAAAGCAGCCCTGATCCCCAGTTCTGCGACGTGCCCCTCTCTTCGCCCGCGACGCGGGCGCACGCTCGTTGCCAGACGCGCCAGCGTCTGGTCAAGGGGCCGCAGCGCTTCATCCACGCGCCCGCAGGGCGTTCCTTGGTGGAGCGGGCCGAAGGCCCCGGCTCGCCTCACAGCACGAAGTGCTGATCATTCGGGCGCATCCTTGAAGGCCACGCTCTTTCCGCGTTCAAGGCCCACCGGGCCGCAATAGCCACAGCCCAGGGCAAGGGAGTCGCGAAGCAACGACCAACGCCCTGGGTACAGATCCGCCGCGCAACGGCCTCCTTGGTGGAGTGGGCCGAAGGCCCCGACTCTCCCTCCCACGCCCAGCGATTCACTCGCTGGGCGATCTCCCACTTCTCCCACCTCGCGATCGCCCCCAAGGTGATCGCGAACTCTCAGCGGGGCGGACGCCCCCGACTCGCGTTCCACCGTCCTCGCCCCCGCCTTCCGCCCTCCCCCCTCTGTTCGCCATCTGGGTATCTGCAATCTGCCACTTTCCTCGCTTGACTTTCCTCACTGACACACTGTTGTCAGTGAACCCGCGCGCAT
>CAZPPG010000036.1:0-37362 GCA_964588385.1 uncultured Phycisphaeraceae bacterium | reverse complement strand
GGAACCTGGCCAACTACGGCGCGTTCGTCGAGATCGAGCCGGGCATCGACGGCCTTCTGCACATCTCCGATATGTCCTGGACCCGCAAGGTCACGCACCCCAACGAGGTCGTCAAGAAGGGCGACTCGATCCGCTGCATCGTCCTCGAGGTCGATCAGGAGAAGCAGCGCATCTCCCTGGGTCTCAAGCAGCTCACCGAGGATCCGTGGGTTGCCGCGATCCCCGAGCACTACAAGCCCGGCATGGTCGTCCGCGGCGCGGTCACGAAGATCACCAACTTCGGCGTCTTCGTCGAGCTGGAGTCCGATCTCGAGGGTCTGCTCCACATCTCCGAGCTGGCCGACCACAAGGTCGAGAACCCGCAGGACGTGGTCAAGCCCGGCGACGAGGTGGATGTCAAGATCCTCCGCGTCGACACCGGCGACCGCAAGATCGGCCTGTCGCTCAAGCGCGCTCAGTGGGGCGACAACACCCAGACCCGCACCGAGGATGCCTCCGATCGCGCCCCGGGAAGTCCCAAGCCCACACGCGGCGGCATGGACACCCACGGCTCCATGGGCACCGACAAGATCCAGCTTTGAGAGGGATCCTGATCGACGCCTGAACCTGTGAATGCACAGCAGCCCCGGCCCCTCGGCCGGGGCTGTTTCTTTCTGGTGGCACCAAAGCCAACACGCCCCGACCTTCCAGGCCGGGGCGTGTGATCGATCAAGTCCCGTGATGAAGGGGACGGTGCAAGGCACTCTTGTGGGGCGATCTGGAGAACAAGCTGGAGTACGGCCTCGTCACGCTCCGCTGCTTTCGCCCTTACCCTCAGCAGAGGGCCAGGTAGCTCAGCACGGCAAGCATCGCGATTCGGAGGCGGCTGTCAGACATGGCGAGGAGTGTTCTCAGCATCTTTGGGTGTCCTTCGCACATCCATGTTCAATGGGCGTGCCAGGCCACCATGCCCGACGCGAGAACGCGTTTCCAGAGCCCCAGAGGGGGTCAGGTCCGCGAACGCAGCATACCAGAATCAACAGTGTTGCGTCGGAGCAACATCGAGGGTTAACGGATGGGTTTGCGAGCATCGGGTTCTGGACGCGCGGCGGCACTGCCTCCGACATTGGTGGCGATGGTTCTCGGACTCTGGGTGCTGCTGGGCTGGGCGGGTTCCGCCCGGGCTCAGGGGGCGCCGGACCCCGAGACGGCGATGCGGGCGTTCCACGCCGCCCGGGCGTGGGTGGATGCTCTGGCGGTGCCTCCGGAGGGCGGGGCCGAGGCGGGCGTGTTACCGGATGGTCCGGCGGCTCTGACGCTTCGGTATGCGGGGCGTGTTGTCGGACGGGGGAACTCTTTCGCATCCGGCCCCGGGGTCGCGCTGCGACAGGCGACGGCCCGGGCGATCCGTGAGGCCACGGATCGCGTGCCGGTCCCGGCGGATCCGGACCTGCGGCGTGAGTTCGCACGCTCCTTCGCGCTCTCGCTTGAGGTGGGCTCCGTGCCGGTACCCGTGACGGCGGAGGGGATGAAGGACCTGGCGGTGACGCTGTCGCCGGGGATCCATGGCGTCTCGGGGCGCCTGGGTGATCGGACGGAGGGGTTCTTTCCGGGGACGATGCTGGCGACGGGGATGGAGCCGCGGGAGGCGCTGGGTGCGGTCGCGGCGGCGGTGACAGGGGCTTCGACGACCGGGCTGCGTGATCCGGCCCAGGTTCGGCGCGACCTGGGCGTTTCGTTTGCGACATTTCGGACCACGCACATCGCGCAGAGCGGGGCAGGGGCCTCTCCGGTGTTTCTCTATCGCGGATCGCGCGTGCCATCGACCACGCCCCCGACGGTGTCGGATCTGCTCGGGCTGGCGGACCGGATCGCGGGGAATCTGGGGGCTCGAGAGGTTCCCGAGGCTGAGCGCACGGGGATGTCAGGGACGTATCAGCCGCTGAGCGGCACGTTTGATCCGGAGATTGCATCGCCGATCGAGCAGGGGCTGGTGGCGGTCGCGCTGGCGAGGTACGCGATCCTGGCGGGCGCGGAGAGGGCCGGCGCGGCGGAAGCGGGGCGGTTGGCCAGGCGGCTGGTGGAGGACCTGGCCGTGGTGGTGCCGGGTGAGATTGCGCCCGAGGCATCGCCGACGGGCGCCGCGATGGTGAGCATCGCGGTCCGCACGGTCTGCGCGGCGGACGCCGAGCGATCCGAGGCGGTTTCGCGGATGCTGGATGCGTGCGATGCGCGCATGGAGAGCGCGGGGGCGGACTCTTTGTCCGCGCCGGAACGCGCGTTCGTGGCATGGGGCTTGGCGGTGCGGGCTCGGGTGACTTCCGACGCGGAGCATGTGGAGCTTGCGAGCCGTGCCGTGCGTGAGTCCTTCATGGCCGCGACGGTTCCCATGTTGGTGGGGCAGATGCCGTGGCTGCTCTGGGCGGAGTTGCAGCTCGCGCCGCCCGGCGCACCGGTGCCCGCGTCGGAGGCGCTGCGGCAGATGCGAACGCTGGTGTGGACCCATCAGGTCCGACCGGAGGACGGGGGCGATGACGGTGCGGACATGGTGGGGGGGATCCTGTTCACGGGGTCGGCCAGCCCGCTGCCCACAGCGCAGACGCTGCGGGCGGTCGCCTCGGCGGCGAGCATGCTCGGTGATTCCAGACTGACGGAGGCGGCGGAGGTTCCTCGCGAGCTCTCCAAGCTGCTCGCGGGCCTGCGATTCCTTGATGCGCTGACGGCCGACGAGGCGACGTGCCACATGTATGCAGCCCCTTCGCGGGCGATCGGCGGCGTGCGGGCATCGCTGTGGGACCAGCGGATGACGCCCGAATCGGGCGCGTTGGCGCTGCTGATTCTGTGCGACACGCTGGGCGTGGTCGCGCCGGCTGAGCCAGTCCCGGCGGGTGCCGATGCGGCTGCGCCTGAGTCGGCCCGGAACCCCTGAAAAGTGCGGAAAGTTCCGGCTGGTTCGGGCTGAAATGGGGGCTCTCGGACGCGCTTCGCAAGGCGGCTTCACCTATACTTTCGGTGCGCTTTTTGGCGCGCATCCGGAGCCCCGCTGCATGGCCGATCAGGACATCGTGTCGAACGACGGAGCGTCATCACCGGCCCCCGACAGCGCGGGTCGTCTGATGGACACGGACATCGCGCGTGAGCTGAAGGATTCGTATCTCACGTACGCGATGAGCACGATCATGGATCGTGCCCTGCCGGACGTGCGCGACGGCCTGAAGCCCTCGCAGCGGCGCATCCTGTACGCGATGCACATGCTCAAGCTGCGTCCCAACCGCAAGCACCTGAAGTGCGCGAAGATCGCCGGCAACACATCGGGCGATTATCACCCGCACGGCGAGAGCGTGATCTATCCCACGATGGTCGGCATGGCCCAGAAGTGGAAGATGCGCGTCCCGCTCATCGATCCGCAGGGCAACTTCGGCTCGATCGAGGGCGATCCGCCCGCCGCGATGCGGTACACCGAGGCGCGGCTGACGTATGCGGCGGTCGACATGCTCGGCGACCTGGACTTTGACACGGTCGACATGCAGCCCAACTACGACGACCGCCTCTTGGAGCCGACGGTGCTTCCGGGCAAGTTCCCGAATCTCCTGATCAACGGGGGTCTGGGGATTGCGGTGGGCATGGCGACTTCGCTGGCGCCGCACAACCCGACCGAGGTGCTGGACGCGATCGTGCGCGTGGTCGAGAACCCATCGATCTCGCTGGGCGAGCTGATGACGGACGAGGTCGGGCCGGAGGGCGCGGTCGTGCGCCACGGCATCAAGGGCCCGGACTTCCCGACCGGCGGCGTGATCATGGGTCGGGCCGGCATCATCGAGGCGTACTCGTCCGGGCGCGGGCGCGTGTACGTTCGCGGCGTCTGCCACGTGGAGCAGACCAAGAGCGGGCGCGATCAGATCGTCATCGACCGCATCCCTTACGGCCTGGGCCAGAACGGCCTGGTCGAGAAGATCGTGGACGGCGTGAAGGAAGAGCGTCTGGAGAACATCTCCGACGTGCGGAACGAGTCGGGACGCGAGGCCCAGACGCGGATCGTGATCGAACTGAAGAAGGGCGCGGACCCCAACGTGGTCGAGCGTCAGCTCTACGAGCACACGCCGCTGCAGCAGACATTCAGCATCATCAACATCGCGCTGGTGGGTCGACGCCCGCGCACGCTCGGCCTGCGTGAGATGATCGACTGCTACATCGGCCATCGCGTCGACGTCATCCGGCGTCGGACGACCTACCTGCTGCGCGAGGCCAAGAAGCGGGCCCACCTGCTCGAGGGCCTGATCTACGCCGTGTGCGACATCGACGAGGTGATCCGGATCATCCGTTCGAGCTCGACGCGTGAGCAGGCGATCCAGCGCTTGATGGACCGGCGCTTCCGCATCCCGCCCTCGCACCCCTATGCCCCGAAGCTCCCGGCGCGGCTGATGCAGCAGCTTGAACTGGCCGAGCGCCACGGCGGCATGGCCCTCACGCGCGTGCAGGCCGAGCGGATCGGCGAGATGCGCCTGATCCAGTTGACGGGGCTTGAGATCGAGAAGCTCGCCGACGAGTACCGCAAGGTCGTCGACGAGATCGAGGGATATGAGAAGATCCTGGGCGACCACCAGATCGTGCTGGCCATGATCAAGGATGATTGCGCGGAGATGCGGGCCCGTTTCAACTCGCCGCGTCTGACGCGGATCGAGGAGGCGGCCGAGGACATCGATGTCGGCGCGCTGATCCAGGAGCACGATGTCGCGGTGACGATCTCGCACGCCGGGTACGCCAAGCGCGTGCCGCTGGACACGTACAGGACGCAGAACCGCGGCGGCAAGGGGATCATCGCCTCGGACGCGAAGGACGACGACTTCATCGAGCACCTGTTCGTGGCCTCGACGCACGACGATCTGCTCTGCTTCACGAACACGGGGCGCGTGTTCAAGAAGCGGGTCTTTGAGCTGCCGGAGATGAACCGGACATCCAAGGGCCGGGCCCTGGTGAATCTGCTCGAGCTGCGCGAGGGAGAGACCTGCCGCGCGTTTCTCACGGTCAAGAACTTCGAGTCATCAAGCCAGTTCCTGACGTTCGTCTCCGAAGGCGGCATCGTCAAGCGGACGGCACTCAAGGAGTACCGGAACGTCAACCGGGGCGGCATCATCGCCGTGGGCTTGAAGGAGGATGACACGCTCCTCTCCGTGACGGTCACCGACGGCAACGACGACATCCTTCTTGCAACCGCCAACGGACAGGCGATCCGCTTCAACGAGCAGGACGCGCGTCTCATGGGCCGATCCGCGGCCGGCGTGAAGGGGATCGAACTGGAGGAGGGCGACAAGGTCATCGGCGTGGTGCCGATCGCCATGGTCGAGGACGCCGAGGGCGATCTGGTCACGCAGGACCAGACGCTCACGCTCCTGACAGTGACGCGGAATGGCTACGGCAAGCGCACCGCGGTCGATGAGTACCGCGTCGCGCCCGAGAGCGGCAAGATGTACTCCCAGACCCGTGGCGGCAAGGGACGGGCGGATATCAAGACTTCCGAGCGGAACGGTCCCTCCGTCGCGTCCTTGGGGATCCGCGAGGGGGACGAGATTGTCGTCGTCACCAAGGGCGGGCAGCTCGTGCGACTCCCCGCTTCGTCCATTTCCGTCATCGGGCGCGGCACACAGGGCGTTCGCGTGGTCTCGCTCCATGACGGGGATCAGGCGATTGCGGTTGCACGTGTGGAAGACGCTTCCGATCAGACACCGACCGCGTGATGCGCGGTCCCGGGGTAGAATGGCATCTGTATGGCGATCGAGTGGTCCGACGATATCGTGCTCTCCGAACTCTCTGACGAGCCCATGCTCTCGGAAGAGTTGACTGCCATTGCCGATCGGATTGCCGCCGCGGAGCCGGAGAAGACGCCTCACGTGGTGCTGAACCTCGGGCGCGTCTCGTATCTGAACTCGTCGAATCTGGCCCAGTTGCTGCGGATCCGCAAGCTCTTGGCGGCGACGGGGCAGACGCTGAAGCTTTGTGCGGTGACGGAAGAGGTCTGGTCGGTGATGATGGTCACGGGCTTGGACAAGGTCTTCCGCTTTGCGCCGGACCCCATGACCGCGCTCGCGGGCATCCAGCTTGAAGACGAGGCCCGCGAGGGCTGAGCCGGCGTCGGTCTGCTATTGTGGGCGGATGAGAGCCACATATTTCTTTGTGCTGTCGATCCTGGTCGCGCCGCTGGGCGGGTGCGTCTTTGACAACATCCGCGACATCCGCGACGACCTGCAGGTCACCAATGAGCGTCTGGACCGGACCGAGCAGTTGCTGGTTGAGGTGGGCAGGGTGAATCCCAAGCTCGAAGACCTGCAGGATCAGCTGAACGACACACGGGCCCGACTGGACACGATTCGCTCGATCGATTCATCGCTGACATCGATGGATCAGACGCTCAAGTCGGTCGATCAATCGCTGGCGTCGCTCGACAAGCATCTGGCGTCGCTGCGGAAAACGCTGGAGAACATCGATTCCACGATCCCGTTCCTGAAGTTTGCCGCGCCCGATCCGGAGCCGGCCGAGGTCGATCCAAACGCGGTGCCGCCCGAGGGTGGGGCGGAGGGTGAGCCCGGCGCGCAGGACGGCGCGCCGGGCGCCGCGACGGGCGGGGGCGATTCGCAGCCGCCAAAGCCGGGGGCTGCGGGGTCGGCAACGGGGACCGCCGCCGGTCCGAAGTAATCCACGCGCTGTCGGGGTTCACCACGTCCAGAACGCGGGCGCGAACTGGTAGCCCTTGCCCTGCGTGCGCACGTGCCCAAACGCCGGGAACGGCAGGTGCGAGCCGGAGATCAACGCGCGGTCGGATGCGAGCCGCTCCAGCGTGGAGCGACGGGTCTTTGATCCCTCGGCGGGGTCGGCGTCGAACGCGACGTGCCACTCCGGATTCGTCATGCCGAACGCGACGTGGTGAATGATGTCGCTGACAAACATGAGCTGGTCGCTGCCCGATGCGACGCGCACACCGATGTGCCCGGGCGTGTGGCCGGGCAGCAGCACCGCGTGGATGCCCGGCGCGATCTGGTCGCCATCGGCGATGAGGTCGAGCCTGGGCTTCACGGCGTCAAACGCCCGGTTGGCGCTCGTGATGAACGATGCCAGCGTCTCCTTGGGCAGGATCGCACGGGAGAGATCCGGCGTCGGCCCGCGCCAAAAATCGTGCTCAATCCTGGATGCGAGGAACCGCGCCTTAGTGAACGCCGCGGCGGTAGGCCCGCTGACCAGCCCGCCCAGGTGGTCCCCGTGGGCGTGCGTGAGCACAACGGCGTCAACATCCGCAGGGGTGAAGCCCGCGCGTGCCATGTTCGTCACGAGCTTGCCGGTGGTGGGGCCAAACAGCTCGCCGCAGCCGGTGTCGACGAGCACGACCGCATCGGGTGTGCGGACCAGGAGCGTGTTGACCTGTCCGGCGACTTCAGCGGGTTTGAGGAATGCATCGCGGAGCGCGGCGTCGACTTCGGCGGGCTGGGCATTGGCGGCGAGGATGGCGCGAGGGTCACTGAAAGGGAACGCTCCGTCGCTGATCAGGAAGACTTCGAACGCGCCGAGGCGTGCGCGATAGAAACCCGCGCCGTTCAGGTCCGCCGGCGCACCGGACGCGGGCTGTGCAGTCTCTCGGGACAGGCGTCCGGCGCCCGCGGCTCCCACTCCCGCGAGTGCGAGGACCGATCGACGTGAGACGGTTGTGCATTCAGTGGGGAGCGGCATGGGGTGTCTCCGGCTTGGTCGGTGGGGATGATGGCAGGTCGGCGCCTTTGGGGTGCGGGGCGAGGTCGGTTTGGGAGCGCGATGTGGTTCCGATGCACGCGAGGTCTGGCGCGTCACGCGCCCGCGCTCAGTCGCACGAGGATATTGAGAAGGTCGTGGTCGAACGCGCCCCGGGGGAGCACCTCGTCCGCGCCGACATCGCGGGCCTGCTGCATCAGGTCCTTCTTGACGTGGGGAGCAAAGGCCAGAACAGGGAGAGCCGCGCCCCTGGGATCGGCCCGGAGCGTGCGGAGAAGGTCCAGCCCTGCCTGACCGGTCTCGAGATCGAGGATGAGGGCGGTGGGCGCGGAGTCCGTGAGACGCTGGGCGAGCATGTCGGGGTTTCGGACGGGGCGGCAGGGGATGCCCAGGTCGTCCGCCGCGGCTTTGATCCGGGTCGCCCAGATCAGGTCGGAAGCGAAATACAGGATCATGGGTTGTGGTCCAAAGGATGGCTCGGATTCTTGTCGATTCACAGGGGGCTGAGGCCAAGAATGTAGACCGTCTCTGAATGGTCAGGGCGGGCGATGTTTGGCCATGGGCCGCGAGTCGTCCTCGCGTGCGCCGGCGCGACCTCGCAACCAGTTTCGGAAAAGTGCCATGACCACCATGACGGCGCCCAAGGCGCATGCGGCTGAGCAGTCCAGCAACGGCATCTTCCTCGATGTCGGCCTGCCGGACGATCCCAACAACCTCTATAGCCAGACCGTGGGCAGCATGCTCCACGCGGCGGAGATCATGAATCTTCCGCGCTATCTGCAGCTGATCCTCGCGCAGCCCAAGAACGAGATCATGGTCCACTTCCCGGTGAAGATGGACTCCGGCAAGTACGAGCTTTTCAAGGGCTACCGCGTCCAGCACAACAACGCGCTCGGACCCTACAAGGGCGGCCTCCGCTTTCACCACGACGTGCACCTGGACGACGTGAAGTCGCTGGCATTCCTGATGACCATGAAGTGCTCGCTGGTCGGCGTGCCCTACGGGGGCGGCAAGGGCGGCATCAAGGTCGATCCCCGCAAGCACTCCGCGACCGAGATGGAGCGCATCGTTCGCCGGTTCACGGCCGCGATCGCGCACCAGATCGGCCCGGACTATGACATCCCCGCTCCTGACGTCGGCTCGAACAGCCAGCACATGGCGTGGATCGCCGACACGTACACGTTCCTCTCGGAGATCGGCGGGCACAACCCCGGCGCGGTGATCACGGGCAAGCCGATCGAGTACGGCGGCTCGCTGGGACGTGAGAAGGCCACCGGCCAGGGCGTCGTTGACACCCTCGTCGAGATGCTCCCCGAGCTCAAGCTCAAGCCCGAGACCAGCACGTTCAGCGTGCTGGGCTTCGGCAACGTCGGCTCCTGGTCGGGCAAGATCTTCCAGGACAAGGGCGCCAAGATGACCGCGGTGGCCGACCACACGGGCTTCATCCGCAACGACAGCGGCATCGACGCCAACGATCTGGCGACGTACGTGTCCCAGAAGGGCGGCGTTGCCGGGTATGGCAAGGCGACGGCCATCACCAAGGATGAGTTCTACAAGACGCAGGTGGATGTTTTCATTCCCGCCGCGCTCGAGCAGATGATCCAGGAGCCCGAGGCCAACATGCTCAACTGCAAGGTCGTCGCCGAGGGCGCCAACGCCCCGACCACGCCCGCCGGCGAGCGCGTCCTTCAGAAGCGCGGCATCGAGGTCCTCCCCGCCATCCTGTGCAACGCGGGCGGCGTGACGGTTTCGTACTTCGAGTGGGTCCAGAACAAGACCTTCCAGTCCTGGGAGCTCGAACGCGTCGACCGCGAGCTCAACAAGCACATGGTCAAGGCCGCGGGACGCACGCGCGACGCCCGCCGCAAGTACAACTGCGACCTCCGCACCGCCGCCTACGCCGCGGCGCTCGAGCGTCTGCAGAAGGCCTACGAGGCACGCGGCATCTTCCCGTAAGCCGGGCCGCTGAGCGATACGCATCACGACCACGAATGAGGCCTCGGGCGGTTGCCCGGGGCCTCTTTCATTGCGAGGACTCAGGAGTCGGTTCCATGCATCGGCGGCTCGCTGTCAATCTGGAGAAGCCGCGAGCGCCGCGAATGTGAAGGAGTCGCGAAGAGCACCTCGGCAGCCCGGTCAAGACCCCTGATTTGAGCGTGCGACGAGGCCGAGTTGGGAGATCGCTCGTACGATGCTGCAGAGAGACACGCCGGAGGTCATAGCCCGGCGTGAAGTGTGCAGTTCCATTTCAACTTGAGGAGAGACCGATGCGTTTGAAGTCTGTTGTCGCCGCGCTTGGCGCGGGCGCTGTGGCTGTGTCCGCGAGCGCGGACGTGCTGAACACCTGGAACCTGATCGTCTTCAACGACCTGACCTCCACGCAGGAGGTCGAGGGCCGCACCATGGTCGGTCGCGACCTGACCACGGGCGCCTCCAACTACGGCACGATGCTGGACCGGCCGAGCCACGTCGGGCTGGATGTGCTTATCGTCGGCCGCAACCTCAACGGCGGCAACGTGCAGATCGAGGCGGGAAACCTTCGTCTCGGCGGCACACGCACCGGCAACGCCAACTTCAATGGCGGCGGCACGCAGATCAACGACCCCGGCGCGGCCTCGATCGTGAGCGCCGCCCGCTCGGAGATCCAGTGGATCTCCAACCACCTCGCAGGGCTCGGCGCAACGAACACGGTCTCGATCCCCATGGGCTCTCCCGCTCCCGTGAACTTCTCCGCTGTTGCGAACATCGATGGGGTGGCTGTCTTCAATGTCGACGGCAACCAGCTCTTCGGCAACGGCTTTGTTCAGCAGTTCGACATCGCGATGAACGGCGCGACCAGCGTCATCATCAACGTCTCCGGCACGAGCATCACGCACAACCAGGGCAACTTCCTGGGCGGGTTCAATCCCTCCAACGCGCCGAGCATCCTGTGGAACTTCTACGAGGCCCAGACACTCAACATCGATCGTGCGCTCTATGGGGCGGTGCTCGCGCCAGATGCCCATCTGACCAACGGCAACTTCATCGCGGGCTCCGTGGCCGTGGAGAACTTCACGCAGAACGGCGAGATCCACCTGCCGACCTATCAGGGGTACGTCCCCGCGCCGGGCGCGGTCGCGCTGATGGCCGTGGCCGGGCTGCTGGTCTGCCGCCGGCGGAAGTGATCGACGCGTCAAGCCAATGAACGACGAGAGGCCTCGGCGCACGCCGGGGCCTCTTTTCTTCCGAGTCAGAATGCCGTGTGTCGAGGCGTGTTCTTGACCAGCGCCTCGCGGGCCTCGACCGCCATGCGGTCGCAGCGTTCGTTCTCCGGGTGCTCGTTGTGGCCCTTGATCCAGTGGAAGCGGATCTCGTGGCGCGAGGAGAGCGTGTCCAGCTCCATCCAGAGGTCCTGATTCTTCACGGGCTTCTTGTCGGCGGTTTTCCAGCCCTTCTTCTTCCAGCCGTGCAGCCAGCTCTTGAGCCCGTCGAGCACGTACTTGGAGTCCGAGTACAAATCGACGAGGCTCGCGCGCTTCAGGACCGAGAGCCCCTCGATCACCGCGCGCAGCTCCATGCGATTGTTCGTGGTGTCCGGCTCCGCGCCGCTCGCGGCTCGCTCCTTCCCCGTCGCGCCGTGCTTGAGCACGTACGCCCAACCGCCGGGACCCGGATTGCCCGAGCAAGCCCCGTCGGTGTGCAACTCAACGTGAGGCCGGGGCGCCCCGTTCTCGCCCACGCCGGTCGCGGCATGCTTCCCCGCGCTCATCGCAGCTCTCCCGTCTCGCGTGCGAGGCGTTCCAGCGCGAGGTCGTGGGCTCGGTGGTAGGCCGTGCCCAGGCGTGTCCAGTCAAAGTCCCAGCTCTTGCTCTCGACCGCGTTCCGCATGGAGATCCGCCCGCGCCGATCCAGGCGGCAATAGGCGAGCATCCAGCGGGCCAGGTCCGCCGCCGCCTCGTGGAAGCCGCGTCCGCGCCGCTTGAGCACGGTCATGCCCCACGTGTCGTGGTCCGGGTGGCGATCGGCCACAAAGCCGCCGAAGCCGGCCAGGTCGCTGGTGATCGCGGGCGTGCCGCCGACCATGCACTCCAGGGGCGTGTAGCCCCACGGCTCGTACGCGCTCGGGAAGACGCCCAGGTGCGTGCCGCGCACGAACTGGTCGTAGTCCATGCCCCAGAGCGGGCTGGCGGGTGAGATGAACTCCGGGTGGTAGACGATCTTGACCGGATCGTCGGGACGATTGCACAGCCCGAGCTGACGGATGTGGTTGAGGACTGGGTCCGACCAGTCGTTCTCGAGATGGTGCGAGACCACGGGCGGCAGGCCGTTCCGTCTGAAGGCCTGCTGCATCCGTCGATACCGCAGCGACCAATAGGGATCGACCAGCGCATCCAGATTGGCGCGCTGCCCGGACGCCGCCAGCGGGAACATCTTCTTTCCGACACCCTCGAGGATGTCCGCGCAGACGTTGTCCAGTTCGTTCAGCACGCCGCGGAGGCGGAGGGTCTCCGGATCGATGTTCCTGGTCTGTCGCTGCGTGATGAAGAAGAAGACGACGTTGACGCCGAGGTCGAACTCCTTGATCTGCGCGTTGAGGCGTGCGAGGGCTTCCAGGCAGAGATCGAAGCCCTTGTTCTTGGGCTCGAAGCGGCCGCTCGTGAACATGTAGATGGTGCGATCCAAGTCGAAGGAGTATGAGGGGAAGAAGTATCCCATCACGAAGCGATGGATGGCGTCCTTGTAGGTGGCGTGCAGCGTCTGGAACTCGTGGCCGACGTTGTTCAGTCCGACGTTCAGGCCGTTGGGTGTGAAGAGATCGGGCACGCGTCCAAGCAGCGCGCCGCACTCTTCGCCCGTGATGGGGGAGACGGTGGTGAACACGTGCGAGCCGTGTGCGCACGCCCGCTCGTAGCCGTGGATCCCCTTGATGTTGTACTTGGCCGCCTCGGCGGCGTTGTCGATGGACCAGAGCCGGTCGTAGAACCCGTCCTCGCTGGACGCCATGTACCGGCCGAGGATCGTGGCGTGCGTCGTGAAGACGGTGGCGACCGGGAGCTTGGCCTTGCGGATCAGCGGGATCGCCAGCCCTCCGAGCCATTCGTGGAAGTGCGCCACCACGCGCCGCGAGGGACGCTCCTGGGCCTCGTCGGCCGAGTCGGAATCCTCGATCTCTTTGGCTCCGGCGGCGGCGTTGAGCTCGCAGACGCGGGAGAGGAACCTGCGGACGCTGTCGGCGAAGACGATGGATTCATCGACAAGGCGATCGCCACCCGGCGATTCGATGCCATGGTCGGACCACAGCTCGAACTTCAGCTTGTCGATCTCCTGCCAGGGCACGGTTCTCTCGATGAGGAGGACGCGCGGGTTGCCCGCGATGAGCCAGCGCCCGTGATGGATCTTGATGCCTTCGATGTCGAGCGACTCAAGGACCCTTCCGAGCCAGCGAGGCGGGCGTGAGGGCTCGAACTCCACCGAGGCCTTCTGCTCCACATAGGGCCCGATCAGCCAGTAGCGGTTCGGCCACCGTGAGGTGATGAGCGCGGCCTTGGAGCGGAGCACCTGGTAGATGCCGCCGACCTGGTTGCAGACTTCGGAGGAGACCTCGAACAGGACCGCGTCGGCTGCCCCGCTGTGCGCGACGGTGGCATCCGGCTCCGGGGTTCGGGTGACACGCTCGCGTCGTCGCGCCATGGGGGTGGACTGTATCACATCCGCCTCACGACGCCCGAATCTCGGTGTCGAGGATGAAGCATCTCTCATCGTGACATTCGGCGCAAAGATCGCGCTCGCGGCGCGGTCCGTGCGGGTTATCTTGTGGCGGCCTGGGGCCGGATCGGCCGAACCACTGGAACCGCGACCGGCGCGTGCGCGCCCGGGCTGTCGGCACGTTCAGAGGGTCTGACACGCCATGGTCGGACCCGCACAAGCGGAAAGCCCAAGCCATGGCCTTGTCGGAACTGAAGTTAAGGTATGATTGACAGAGTGGCACGCCTGACAACCGGATGAGCGTTCCAATCCTTGCCTGTCTCTTCGAGGTGCCCGCATCGGCGAGCATCGGCCAGCAAGTCACCACGTTCGCGCTTCGCATGGGCGAGGCCGCAAAGGAGGTCTGTATGAACCATCGTCGTAGTTCCGTTCGCGCTCTTCTCGCCGCCTCGTCGATTGTGCTGGGCGCGGCCAGCGCGCACGCCCAGAACGATTGGCAGTTCAACGCCAACAACACGGACATCTTCTTCACAGGCGGCAGCGTGGGCATCGGCGTCAGCTCGCCGCTCTTCCCACTGAGCATCCAGACCACCGGCCCCGCCCGCGCCATCAACGCCGTGAACAACACGGCGTCCGGCACGGTCTACGGCCTGTGGGCCCAGGTGCTCTCGCCCTCGGGCCGCGGCGCGATCGGCTTCTCCAACGCCGTCACCGGCACGGGCGCCGGCTTCTACGGCCAGTCCAACTCGACCGACGGGCGCGGCGTGGTGGGCCTGGGCAACGCGACCACCGGCCCCAACAACGGCGTCCTGGGCCAGACCAACTCCACAGGCGGCCGTGGCGTGTACGGTCTTGCGACGACGACGACCGGCCAGACCTACGGAGTCTTCGGCCAGTCGAACTCGTCGACCGGAACCGGCGTCGCCGGCACCACAACCTCCGGCACGCCCGGCGCCAACACCATCGGCGTCTCGGGCATCGCGAACTCGGATAACGCCGTGGGCGTCTACGGACGCGGCAACGGCTCGACCACCGGCATCGTCTACGGCGTCGTCGGCGTGACGTCGACAGTCGGCGGCTTCGGTGTTTTCAGCAACGGTGCAACCGGCGCTTCGGGCTCCAAGAGCTTCATGATCGATCACCCCGGCGACCCGGCCAACAAGTTCCTCGTTCACTACTCCGTCGAGTCACCCGAGCCCTACCTCGTCTACAGAGGCACCGCTCTGCTCGATGGCTCCGGCTCGGCCGTTGTCGAGCTGCCCGAGTACTTCGGCCAGATCAACAAGGACCCTCAGTACCAGCTCACCGCGGTCGGCGCGCCGGCCCCCATGCTCCACATCGCCAGCGAGATCGCGAACAACGAGTTCGTCATCGCCGGCGGCATGCCGGGCATGAAGGTCTCCTGGACGGTCACTGCCACGCGCAACGACGCCTGGGTTCAGGCCAATCCGCCCGCCGATGTGCGCGTGAAGCCCGTCGCGGCCCAGGGCAAGTATCTCCATCCGGAGCTTTACGGACAGCCCGCCGAGAAGGGCATCTTCTATGTCGCTCCCGCGCCCACCATCACGCCCGAGGTCGGCGTTGACGCCGTTCCCGTCAAGGCCAAGAACGCTGGTGGCGTTGCCTCCAGCGGCTCACGCTGATGCGGCGGCTTGATTGATACGAATGCACGCGGCCCCGGCTTCCCGCTGGGGCCGCGCTGTTTTTGACCGAAGCAAGCACGGGCCGCTCGCTGACCATCCCGGGTCATTCACCAATCCCGGGTCATTTACCAATCCAGGGTCGCTCGCCACGCCCGGGCCAGCTCCGACACCGGCACGTCAAGCCCCGCGCTCGGCCACCGCAGCGATCCGGAACGGTCGAGCGCGCCGACCTGCGTTGCGCTGGCCCCTGCGGCTCGCGCGTGCTCAAGCACCGCGTCGACGTTCATGACCTCGACCTCCACCAGGTAGCGCGAGGGCCCCTCCGCGAAGGCCAGTGCGGCGAGCGACGCGCCTGGTGGCGCGATCGCCAGTTCAACGCCGAGTGGCTCGGCCGGGCCGAAGCTCGCCTCGGACCCATGCAAGCGCCCGTTCGGGTGCGCACCGATCAGCATCTCGGCGATGGCGACGAGCAGCCCGCCGTCGGACACGTCGTGTGCCGACCGCACCAGCCGCTTGGCGATCAGCGCGGCGACGAGGCGGGCCACGCCGGGACCGGCCTGCAGATCCACGCTCGGGATCGTCGCCGGCCCCTCGGCCGCGCCGACGCCGAACATCGAGGCGTAGCGCGACCCGCCCAGCGACGCCCCGCCATGGCGATGGATGCCGTCGTGCTGGTGCGAGGCGATCTGGATCAGCACAGACCCGGCCCGCTTGGCGTCGCTCGTCGTGACCGCGCCCAGATCGGGCACGATGCCCAGCCCCGTGATCAGCAGTGTGGGCGGGATCTGGATCGTTCGCGCTTCGGCGCCGTTCTCACCCGGAATCGTGAACTGGTTATTGAGCGAATCCTTGCCGGAAACAAAGGGTGTCCGATACGCCTTCGCGCCGTCGTAACACCCCACGGCCGCCCGCACCAGCGAGCCCAGGTTCTCCGGCTTCTGGCACGAGGGCCAGCAGAAGTTGTCGAGGATCGCGATGCGATCGGGGTCCGCGCCCACACACACCAGATTCCGCACGCACTCGTCGATCGCGGCAAGCGCCATTTGGTATGGGTCGCCGCCGATTGCCGGGTCGCCGACGGGTGTCTGCAGGCCGCAGGAGATCGCGATGCCGCGCCCGCTCCCGGGAATGGGCTCGATGATCGAGCCATCGCCGGGCCCGACGCCCTCGGGACCGACCAGCGGCTTCAAGATCGTGTTGCCCTGCACCTCGTGGTCGTACTGGCGGATGATCCAGTGCTTGGAGCAGATGTCGGGATGGGCGAGCAGCCCGAGCAGCGCGGCTTTCGTGTCGGGGCGAGGCGCGTCCGTGTGCGCGATCAGTTCCGGCGCCGACCACGACGCATCGCGGAGCGGCGTGGGGATTCCCTCGTGCAGAAAGTGCATGGAGAGGCGGCCGACCTCGGTCCCCTTGTACCGGAGGATGAGCTCCTCGCCCGGCGTGCCGAACGTGCCGAGCACGGAGAGCTCCACGCCCTCTTCGTCGCAGATCCGCTGGAGCGCGTCGAGGTTCTTCTTCGGAACGGCCAGCACCATGCGCTCTTGCGCCTCGCTGATCCAGATCTCGGTGTATGAGAGCCCGTCGTACTTGAGCGGGGCGCGATCAAGGTCGACCAGTGCGCCCAGCGTCGCGCCCATCTCGCCGACGGCGGAGGAGAATCCGCCCGCGCCGCAGTCGGTGAGCCCGTGGTAGAGCGGCTCGCCATGCTCATCGCGGGCCCGCAGGATCGCATCCAGCGTGCGCTTCTCCTCGATCGCGTTGCCGATCTGCACCGCGTGCCCGAACTCGTCCGCGTGCGAGTCGGTGAGCTCCGCGGAGGAGAAGGTCGCCCCGTGGATGCCGTCGCGTCCGGTCCGCCCGCCCAACGCGACGATCAGGTCGCCGGCGCGGGCCGCGCCCTTCACGCGATCACGGGGCAAGAGGCCCACGCAGCCGCAGAAGACCAGTGGGTTCCCGATGTAGCGATCATCGAACGAGACCGCGCCGGAGATGGTGGGGATACCCATGCGATTGCCGTAATCGCGCACGCCCGCCACGACATCGCCGAGAATCCGGCGCGGGTGCAGCGTGCCTTTGGGTAGACGCTCCGTGCCGAGCTTGGGGTCGCCGTCGGTCCAGTGGTCGGCGTGCGCGACGCAGAAGACGTCGGTGTTCGCGATCGGCTTGGCGCCCAGGCCCGTGCCCATCACATCGCGAATGCACCCGCCTACGCCCGTTGCCGAGCCGCCGTAGGGCTCGATCGCCGAAGGATGGTTGTGCGTCTCCACCTTGATGCACACGGCCCACGTGTCGTCGAGCGCGATCACGCCCGAGTTGTCCTTGAAGACCGAGAGCGTCCAGTCGATCCCCTCATCGATCAGCTCGAACGTCGCCGCGGCAACCGTGGACTTGAGCAGGTTCTCGATCGTCACCGTGCCGTCCGGGCCCACCGTGTGCCCCGGGCGGTTCGTCCAGTTGATGGTGTCGGACCCCGTGTCTGCCGCGCGGTAACTCACGCGGCTCTTGAGCGTCTTGTGGACGCAGTGCTCCGACCACGTCTGCGCCAGCGTCTCCAGCTCGATATCCGACGGATCGCGCCCCACGCGCCGATACTCGCCCTGGATCGCTTTCATCTCATCCAGCGAGAGAAACAGGTGGGCCGTGCGTGAGAGCTTCGCCAGGGCATCGTCGTCGAGTTCGCGGATCGCCACGTGCGTCATCTTCAGCGCGTACGCGTGGCCGGTCGGCAACGCTGCGGGATGGAAGCCGCGTTCGCGGATCTCGTGGATGACCGGGTTCGCAAGAGCCCGGCGCGCGAACGTAGAGGCGTCCGTTGCGGACACGCCCTCAAAGTCATATCGCCACCCCGTCGTGACGTTCGCGCCGGAGCCGGTCAGGTCGGCGATCGCCTCGGCCACGGACTGCGCCGTTGGGTCCATCACGCCCGGCTGGGGATGGACCTCGATCGTGACCGCGCCAGCGGGCGTGGGGGAGATCCCTGCGGTCGCGACCTCGACCACGGGATCGGCCAGCAGACGAGAAGGCAGCGTGCCGAGCGCGGCTGTCGCTCCAGAGCCGCTCTGGCCCGGCTCGATCAAGTAGACGCGTGCCGTGCGCACGCTCCTCACCGGCAGCCCCATGGCGCGTGCCTGAGCGAGCACGGCATCGCCCCTGGGATCAACCCGGCCCGGCGCGGTGGCGACCTCGAATCGGAGGACCCGGGACGTGGTGGAACCGTTGCTGTGGCCGTCGCTGCCTTCTCGCATGGGGCGATGGTAGGAATCGCGCTCGCCGCATTGTCGGGCGTGGGTGGCGTTTGAACGCCGGATCGCCGGCCTCACTCCCTCGAAATGGCAGCTCCCTGGCCTTGTGCCGGGAATGCCGCGAGGAAGAGGGGCGTTCGGCCGGATAGCCGCGTGGGCCGTCAGCGAAGCCCGTATTCCTTCAGCTTCCGATACAGCGTTCGCTCGCCGATCCCCAGCAACTGAGCCGCGTGCTCGCGGTTCCCGCCCGTCAGACGCAACGTCTCGCGGATCGCCCGCTTCTCGATCTGCTCCAGCGACGTGCCCGCGAGCGAGCCCGGCGTTCCCGAGACCTCTTCGCCCTCGTCCGCCGCCCGGATCTCCGGCGGCACGTGGCGTGCATCGATCGTGATCGTCCCGTCCGCATCCGCGACCGCGTTCACCAGCGCGTTCTGCACCACGTTCATCAACTGGCGCACGTTCCCCGGCCAGTTGTAACTGGTCAGGCGCATCATCGCGGCGTCGGTCACCGCGGGGACCGGGTTCCCGGGGAACATCTTCTCCGCGAAGCGTGCCAGCGCGTGGTGCACGATCCTGGGGATATCCTCGCGCCGCTCTCGCAACGGGGGCAACGCGATCTGCGACCCGTTGATCCGGAAGTACAGATCCTCGCGGAAGGTCCCCTCGCGGACCATCTGCTGCAGATCCTTGTTGGTCGCGGACACCACTCGAACATCGGACTTCCGCGTGTCGTTGGAGCCCAGACGCACGACCTCGCCGGTCTCCAGCACGCGCAGCAACTTGGCCTGCATCTTCAGCGGCATGTCGCCGATCTCATCCAGAAACAGCGTGCCCCCGGAGGCGTACTCAAAGACGCCCTCGCGATCCTTCTCCGCCCCGGTGAACGCGCCGCGCACGTGCCCGAACAACTGGTCCTCAAGCAGCGACTCGGCCTCCGAGGCGCAGTTGATCGCCACGAACCTCGCCTTGGCCCGGTTGGAGAGCTTGTGGATCGCCTGTGCGATCAGTTCCTTGCCCGTGCCGCTCTCGCCCGTGATCAGCACCGGCAGAGGAGATGGGGCGACGGCCTTGACCGTCCGCAGGATGCGGCGCATCGGCTCGGAGCCCGCGACGATTCCCTCGAACCCGTCGTGCTGCACCAGATTGCTCAGCGTGCCCGACTCATGCCGCAGCAGCGCGGTCTCCGCCGCCCGATTCACCAGCGAGCGGAAGACCTCAAGATCCAGCGGCTTCTCGATGAAGTCGAACGCGCCGTGCTTGAACGCCGCGCGGGCGGTCGGCACGTCGCCGTGGGCCGTCACCATGATCGTCTCAGCCGTGGGCTGGAGCTTTCTGGCCTCCTGCAGGACGCTCAGCCCCGCATCAGCGCCATCCGCCGCGATCCCGTTCACCCCCGCGGAGTTGGGCATCCGCAGGTCCGTGATGATCACGTCGAACCCGCCACCCTTCAGCTCTTCCATCGCCTGCGGCACGGAGTGGACGATCGTGCACACATGCCCGGGCTTGCGCAGGGCATCCGCCATGAGTTCGGCGTGCTCCGGCTCATCCTCGACGATCAGCACTTGGGCAGCGAGTTTCTCGGTCTGTTCCGTCATGCGAGGGAGAGTGTAAGCGAGGCGCGCATCTTCGTCGGTGCGGACCCCCGACGCCTCAGAGCACGGCCGGCGTGTGGATCGAACTGGCCCGGCGACCCGCCGCCAGCGCGATCGCCAAGGCGTCCGCCACGTCATGGGGCGAGGGCGGGGCGGGCAGCCCGAAGAGCGTCTGCACGGCCCGCTGCATCTGCTCCTTCTTCGCGTGGCCGTGGCCCGTCACCGACCGCTTGACCTCCAGCGGCTTGAGTTCCATCAGGCGCACGCCCCGCTGGCGGATCGCCAGCAGCAGCACGCCCCGGGCATGCCCCATCGCGATCGCCGTCGCGGGATGCTTGTAGTGCGCGAACAGCCCCTCGACCGCCACGATCTCGGGCTCCACACGGTCCAAGAGGCCCCGGAAGTCCGCATCCAGCTCCATCAGGCGCTCGGAGACGGTGCGTTTCTCCGCGCCGGCCGCGACCAGCCGGATCACGCCCGCCTCCACGATCTCCGGGCGCCCGGTCGCGTGCACGATGCACCCGTAGCCGGTGATTCGCAGGCCGGGATCGATGCCGAGGACACGCACGCACCGAGCATATCACGCAAACGGCCCCCGGCGTGTGCCGAGGGCCGCGTCGCTTTCGTCCCGCACCCTGTGAGGAGTCGCGGTGTGGTTCGTATGGAGCGTCCGGTGGCGATTCGCCCGCCGGACAACTCCGATTGTGTTCTTGCCGCACTCAATCCGGATACGTGTTGTTCCCCGACTTCCGCCGGTTCTGGTCACCGATGATCGCGCCGCCCACGCCGCCGATGATCGCGCCGGCCGCCGCGCCCTTGCCCATGTCGCCCGAGAGGGAGCCGATTCCCATGCCCGCCAGCGCGCCCAGGGTCGCGCCCGAGACCGCGCCCTGCCCGGCGTTGTTGCAGCCGCTCACGGTCGCACCGAGCAGTGCGACGCCGGCGAGCACAACCAGCCGACGTGAAGCGTTCCGGGATGCAGGTATGCCAACGTTCATTGATCAGACTCCTTGGGACAATCCGTGATCCGACTCTTTGATGCCCGGCCGCTGCGTCCTCGTTCCGCTCGTCTCCAGTTGTTCCGCCGAAGTTCCGGCCGGTTCCGTCTATTCTACCAAACACAAGACGATCAGTTCCAGCTCAGCCCCTTCGGCCACTCCTCGGGGCGTTGATGGGCGGCTCTGCGGATCAGGCTGGCGAGCGTTTCGAGCTCCGACTTGATCAGGTCCGCTCGACGCTGGATGTCCCCCTCGGCCAGCAGCCGGTACCGCAGCGTCTTGCCGCTGAGCATGGTGAACGACACCAGTTCCAGCAGCGCCGAGGTCGGCACCTCGGCGTTTTGCACGTACTCGAGCACGGCCCGAGCCGCCGCGAGCTGCGCGAGGGGTCCCTCGGCGAGTGCTTCTTCCAGATACTCCCGGGCTTCAGCCAGCTCATCGTCCTCGTGGACCGTGGCGTCAACGGGCTCAAGCGTGGCGGCCCGGTAGAGGCGCGACTCATCGGGCGCCAGTTCGCTGGCGATCCGGGCCCGACATACGCCCTGCAGCAGCAGATTGAACCGCCCGTCCGGCAGCTTCTCGTGCTGGGCGATCTGGCCCACGCAGACCGCGGGCATGAGGGGCGGCCGCCCGTGGTACTCCTGCTTCCACGCCCGCCCGCGGAACACGGCCATCGCGAACTGGCCAGCGCCGTCCAGCGCGTGCTCCATCATCTGTCGATAGCGGGGCTCGAAGATGTGCAGGGGCAGCACCTGCTGGGGCAGCAGGGAGACCGAATCCAAAGGGAACAACGGCATCGGCTTCCCGAAGTTGACCCTGATCGTGGATTCTTCCCCGTCCGACATCGCGCACCCTCCGATGCACACCCAGAGTGTATCGAAAGCGGGCGTGCCGCGGATGATTCGGAACCTCAAGCCAGCGGATTCGGCCTGAAGAGCTTCGTGTCCAGAGCCCACTGCCGCTCGGTGAAGTTGCCCCCCAGATCCTGGTCGGCATGGTCGGGACGGGCCGCGGCGAGCGCCATCGTGGTCTTGGCGTCGAGGTTGTCGAGGATCGAAACGAGGATCGCCTCGGGCGTCGCCGGCACCTTGGCGGCGCCGAACTCCGGCACGCCGTGGTGGCTCAGGATGATGTGCTGGAGCACGAGGGCGGCGTTCGCGGGCACGCGCATCCCGTGGTCGCGGATCACCTGGTGGATCTTGTCGTGGAGCATGATCGCGCCCTCCACGATGTGCCCGATCAGCTCGCCCCGATCCGAGTACGTGAACGCCCGGTCATAGACCAGCTCGCGCGTCTTGCCCAGGTCGTGCAGGAACAGCCCCATCAGCACGATGTCGCGGCTGATCTTCGGATACAGCGGACAGACCCGGTCCGCCAGACGCATCAGCATCAGCGTGTGCTCGAGCAAGCCGCCCAGGTACGCGTGGTGCATGCTCTTGGCGGCGGGCGCGGCCCGGAACTGCTCCATCAGGAAGGCGTCATCCAGGTACACCCGCGCGAGCGCCTTCATCGCCGGATGCTCCAGCGTCTCCAGCAGCGCGACGACCTCCGCGAACATGGCGTCCACGTCGTTCTTCGTCGCCGGGAGCAGCTCGCGCATCTCCTCGGCCGTCGGGTCGTAGGTGTCGATGACGTGGATGATGATCTGAAGCTCGCCGTCGTACTTTTGCGTCTCGCCCTCGACCCACACAAAGCCGTCGGTCGGAATCCGCTTGAACGTCGACTCCTCGATCGTCCACATGCGTCCGGGCACCTGCCCCGTCTTGTCGCCGAGCAGGCACCGCAGGTACGGCTTGTCCGTGCGCGTCCGTCCGAGCTGCGCATTGGCGATCGAGAACGCGCCCTTGATGCGGCTGGACGGCTCCATCGCCGCGATCTGCACACGCCCGTTGGCAACCTCGGACATCATGATCTCCTTCCACACCCCGTTGACCCCGACGATCCAGAATCCGCGCCTCAGGCCATCCAGTTCTGCGGCACGTCCCCGTGTCCCGCGCGCACCACGGAACGGATCCCGCCCCGGCCGCGCCAGTCCGTCTTGACCAGCAGCCACGCCGGATTCATCAGCTTCACAAGGTCATCCCGGATGCGGTTGGTCACCGCCTCGTAATAGATCCCCTGATTCCGGAAGGCCTGCAGGTAGACCTTGAGCGACTTGAGTTCGACGCACGTCCCACCGGCGCCGGGCGCGCGGGGCACAAATCGCACCGTGACGGTTCCGAAGTCCGGATGCCCCGTCACCGGGCACAAAGATGTGAACTCCTCCGCCACGTGCTCAACCACGAAGGGCTGCTCGGCGGGCGTCGGAAAGGCCTCAAGAAGTGCGTGCTGCTCGTTCTGCGTCATACGGCGTTAACCGTAGCGCGTCACAAGCTCCACGATCCGGGGCTGACTGGGCTGAATCTGCAGCGAACGCTTCAGGGCTCGCATCGCATCCTCCAGCGCCGCCCGGTCGCGACGGTCGCTCCAGACGTACCGGTTGAGCATGCACACGCCCACGCCGTTGAGCGCGGGATAATGGTTCGGATCGATCGCCAGCGCGCTCTGGAACGACGCGAGCGCGGCGTCGTACTCCTTCACCCGGAATCGCGCAAAGCCCAGGCGTTCGTACGCGATCGCCGAGGGGTTCCGCGCGACCAGTTGCTCCAGCGTCGCCAGCATCTCCGCGTAGCGTTCCGTTTTCCCGTAAGAGTCCGCCAGATTCAGCAGCAGCTCCGCCGAGAGCGACATCTGCTCCGCCGCCTGCAGGTACTCCGTCACCGCCTCGGCGTGTCGGTTCATCGCGGCGTACACCGACCCCAGATTCACGCGCGCCGGACCGGACGACGGGTTCAGCCGCACCGCCCGCTGGGCATACGGCAACGCCTGCCCCGGCTCCTGCAACTGCAGGTACGCGGTCGCGAGATTCAGATTGGCCTCAAAGTCCTCGGGACGGATCGCAAGCGCCCGCAGGTACGCCCGCACCGCCTCCGTCACGCGGTTGAGCATCTGCAGCGTCAGACCGTGCAGGTACTGGGCATCGAAGTTCTGTGGCTCGACCGAAGCTGCCTTCGCGTAGCGCTTCTCCGCTTCCGGATAGTCGCCGCGCTCGCGATAGATGTCGCCCGCGCCGAGATACGCCACCGTCAGGTCGGGATTGACCTCGATCGCCCGCTCGAACTCCACGAGCGCAGCGTCCAGATCGCCGGACGCTTTGTGCATCTCCGCGCGCGTGATGGACTCCGATGCCGCGGTGTCCAAGACCTCCTGATCGCGCGAGACCCGCTGGCGGCCATCGGTCGATCCATCCGTACTCCCCCCGGACGACGAGCAACCAATCGGCAGAAACGCCACCCCCGCGAGCGTGAGGGCGGCAACAGCATGGAGACTGTGAGAGCGATGCAGCATGGGAGAACCTTCAGAGAACGGACGTTCCAGAATCCGCAACAACACACCCGGCCAGACCGTCGGGAGCCGGGATGTTATCGGCACCCAAACCCCGGCCGGTGAAGCCCGATACGTCCGAACCCCGCCAAACGTTCACCGGAAGTCGCCCGGGGAACCCCCGCCTCAGGTCGGCACCATCCGGCGCAGCCGCCCGAGGTTCACGGTATCCATCGGGGTGCCGTCTTCGGCATCCTCCTTGGGCGTCTCCATGATCTTCGGAACGGCCCCGAGGACCGGGTTGGCCAGCACCGTCGCGAATCCGCTGGCCCCCAGCTTCTTGGGAGTGGTCCCGCCCCCGATCGTCCCCTCGCCGATGTGCGCGTGGCGATCGCGATTCGACCCCGCCGGAGCCTTGGAGTCGTTCATGTGCACCACCCGCACGTGCCCGACCCCGCACGCCGCATCCAGTGCTGCGAGCATCGATGCCGCCCCCGCCCGCGTCGCGATGTCATATCCCGCGGCGTGCGCGTGGCACGTATCAATGCAATACCCGATCCGCTCCGGCTTGCACCCCGTCCCCTCCAGGATCATCTGCCGCAAGCCGCCGAGTTCCTCAAACGACCGCCCCAGCGTCGTTCCCGCGCCCGCGGTGTTCTCCAGGCACGAGACCGTGGCGTACCCCTTCGTCTGCTTGAACAGCGTCTTGTACGCCTTGGCGATTCGGGCCAGACCCTCTTCGCGCGTCTGGCCGACCGCCGCACCGGGATGATGCACCAGATACCGGATCCCGAGCGTCTCGCACCGCTCGATTTCGTCCAGCATCAGGTTGACGGACCTTTCCCACAACTCCTCGTTCGCGCTCGCCAGATTGATGAGGTAGCTCGCGTGAGACACGATCCGCTCGCCCCACCCCAGCCGCTTGACCTCGCCCTTCCATTCCGCCACCATCGCCGGGTCCAGCGGCTTGGCCTTCCACTGCTGCTGGTTCTTCGTGAAGACCTGTACCGTGTCCAGCCCCAGCTTCTCCGCCTCATGCAGGGCGTTCACCATTGAGCCGGCGATTGAAAGGTGTGATCCGAACATGGGCCGATTGTAGATCGGGACCCATTCGATCCTGCCGAATCCGCTCCTCTGGTGCCATCCCCAGCGCGTGAACACGCAAAATCCGACCTCTGGCCGGGAACCGCCGGACCTCGAGCCGGGTTGACACTGGCGTGGACGACGGAGCAGCCATGTCGATGCCCCTCACACGGATGAACGAGTTCACCGGCAACTCCTGCGACCCAGCCAGCCCCAGCGCCGTCTCCGATCAGGTCGAGCGGGATCTGATCGCCAGAGCCCGTGCCGACCGCCGCGCCTTCGCACCCCTCTATCTGGCCCACTATCCCTCCATCGTTGCGCACATCCATCGGCGCACGGGCGACGCGCACGCCTCTCAGGATATCGCCGCGGAGACGTTCATCCGCGCCATGAACGGTCTCGCTCGCTACCAGCCGCGCGGGCTCTCCTTCCGGCACTGGCTGCTCCGCATCGCAACCAACGAGACCAACCGATTCCTGCACCGCGCCGGGCGCCGGCGCACACACGAGCGAGCCGCTGCACGGGCGGACACCTCCACGCGGGCCTCGGCGCCCGCATCCGAAGCCGCGGAGCACGTGCAGTCTGCGCTCCTGAAACTCTCGATGGACCACCAGACGGTGATCGCGTTGCATTACTTTGAGTCTCTTTCTGTGGATGACATGGCGCGGGTGCTTGGATGCCGCGTCGGGACCGTCAAGAGCCGGCTCAGCCGGGCTCGAGCAGCGTTGGCCGAGCTCCTGGGCAGCGAAACGGAGGGCGCCCCATGAAGAATCGCAGCCACGACAGCAGCAGCGACCGGATCAGCGCACCGACCTCGTCGCCGCGGGCATCCGCATCAACAAGCGAAGATCACATCGCGCGTGCGATGAGGGTTCTCATGGATCGGGACTGGCCCGGTCCGAACCCGCCGGATCGGAACCATCGAATCGAGGAGGCCATCATGGCTGGAAGCATCAAGAGCGTGTCGAAGCGTCACCTGTGGGCGGGCGGAATCCTGCTCCTTCTCGCGGGCTCGGCGATCGGCGCCGTCGCCACGAGCGTCATCACCCAGCGTTTCACCGGCTACGTCGACCTCGAAGACGGCAGCCGCGTCCAGGTCGAGGGCCAGATGATGATCGAGACCGAGGGCGACCACAAGCAGATCACCATCAACGCCGAGAACCTGCCCGTCGGCGCCGGCATCACCGGCGGCCAGTGGACGACCGAGGACGGACGCGTGATTCAGGTCCAGCCCGTCACCGGCGGCGCCGAAGCAACCTACACCGCGCCCGCCAAAGCCGCCGGCGGCAACTGATCCTCCGGGGCCGCGCCACGGCCCACACAATCAAATGCCCATCCGCCCTCGTCTCTCCCGGAACTGCACCCGGCGCGGCGTGGGCGTATGGCGATTGGGGGCCGCGACAGTCTTGGCGTATGCTGGAGCCGTGGTCCAAGCCCGAGCCATCACGCGACGCCCGGACACGAATGGGAAGCCGCCCCCTGGTGCCGCGCTCACAGCCGACACAGCCGCGAGTGAAGCGATCCCGCGGCTCGTCGCAACGCATGGCGACCGCCTGATGGGGCTCGCGCTCCGACTCACCCGATCGCGTCACGAGGCCGAGGACCTCGTGCAGGAGACCTTCACGCAGGCCTTTCGCAAGTGGGCGACCTTCCGCGGCGAGAGTGACCCGGGAACGTGGCTGTACACCATCGCCGTGAGGCTCTGGCGCAAGAAGTCCCGGCGTGCCGGGCGCGCACCGAGGTCGCTGACCGATCTCGCGCCGTTCAAGGACTCGACCGTGGCGGATCTCTCGCTCGCGTCGTCGCCCACGCTGGAGGACATCCCCGCCAAGCGCGAAGCAATCGGAACCATGGAGCGCGCCATCGCGTCGCTGCCGGACGAGTTCCGGCTGGCGATCGTGCTCAAGGACATCCTGGAGATGGAGACCGAGGACGTGGCGGCCGCGCTCGGCATCAAGCCCCAGACCGTCAAAACGCGCGTGCACCGGGCTCGCCTGCTGCTGCGCGGGAAGCTGATGAGCCACGTGCCGCAGCGCGACGCCCCAGCCCCCATCTATGAGAAGCAGGTCTGCTTCGATCTGCTCCGGGCCAAACTCGACGCCATGGACGCGGGCCGCGGCTTCCCGATCGGACAGTCCGTCGTCTGCGAACGCTGCCGCGCCGTCTTCGCGGAACTCGACCTGACGCAGAACGTGTGCGCCGCACTGTCGACGGGAACCATATCGAGCGCGCTCGAGCGGCGCCTTCGGGCGGTCTCGTCCCGGCCCCCCGAACGCATGCGGACACATCTTCCAAAGGGTCAATCCGGGAACCGGAAGGCGCATTGAGGGCTCTCAACTCGGGGCGGCAGCATTGACTTGCCCCGAACGGAGCCACACATGCCAAACCCGCTTCGGATCTCACGCTGGTCGCCATATCTGGTAGGTGCCGGAATCGGCGTCCTCTCGTGGGCGACCTTCTACTTCATGAACAAGGCCCTCGGCACCAGCACGTCGTTCGTCGGCGCTGCGGAGTGTCTGATCGGAGCGGTCGCGCCCGAGCACGCCGAGGCCAACGCGTACTTCGTCAAGGAGTATGGGGCCAAGGGAGGTGGCTTCAAGCCGATCCTCGACTGGCAGATGGCCTTGGATCTCGCTCTGATCGCCGGCGCGTTCCTCGCCGCGTGGCTCGCCAAAGACTTCCAGGGCCGAGCAGTGCCCACAGTCTGGTCCGACCGATTCGGGCCCTCGCGCATCAAGCGATACGCCGCGGCCCTCGTCGGCGGGTTCATCCTCATGTTCGGCGCACGCATGGCCGGCGGCTGCACCTCAGGCCACGGAATCTCCGGTGGCCTGCAACTGGCCGTCTCCTCATGGACGTTCTTTGTGAGCATGTTCATTTCCGGCGTCGTCGCCGCCGCACTCATGTTCGGTTTCGGCGGGCGGACCGCCACCAAGGGGGCTTCCCATGTTTGACCACGCGATCGCGGATCCGAAGACGCTGCTGATGGGCGTCATCACGGGGCTCGTGTTCGGCTTCCTGCTGCACAAGGGAGGCGTGACGCGTTACAACGTGATCGTGAACCAGTTCAGGTTCAAGGACTTCACGGTGCTCAAGACCATGCTCACAGCGATCGTGGTCGGCGCGATCGGCATCTGGGGCATGAAGCAGGCCGGGATGATCGAGGGGCTCCAGGTCAAGGGCGCGGCCCTCGCGATGAACGGCATCGGCGGCGCGATCTTCGGCGTCGGCATGGTCGTTCTTGGCTACTGCCCCGGGACCGCGCTCGCAGCCCTCGGGTCCGGCAGCCGCGATGCGGGCGTCGGTGTGATCGGCATGCTCTTCGGAGCCGCGGCGTACGCCGAGGCCTATCCGTGGATCTCCTCACGCTTCGAGTCCGTTGCGAACCTCGGCAAGGTCACGTTTGCCGACATCATGCACGTCTCACCCTGGCTCCTGATCGCGGGTCTGGCCGTCTTTGCCATCGGGCTGTTCGTGGTGCTGGAGCGATTCGGGCCGAAGCCGAAAGCCGCATGACCGGCCCGCCGAGTGAATACCCTCTCGCACCATGAGTAACACGCTCCTCTCGGGCCGCATCGCCATCGTCACCGGCGCCTCCGCCGGCATCGGCGAGGCCATCGCCCGCGACCTGCACGGCTACGGCGCCTCCATCGTCATCAACGCCCGCCGCGCCGAGAAACTCGAGCAACTCGCCGCATCCCTCGGCTCACGCGTCGCCATCGCCCCCGGCGATGCCGCGGAAGATTCCACCATCACCGCCATGCTCGACACCGCCCGCACCACGTTCGGTGGCGGCACGCGCGAGGCCGACCTCATCGTCATCAACGCGGGCCGCGGCCTGGGCGGCACGGTCATCACCTCCGATATCTCCCAATGGGACGAGATGATCCGCACCAACGTCCTCGCCGCCGCGAAACTGATCCGCGCCGCGGGCCAGCGCCTCCTGAAGGAACAAGAGGGCAAGCAGGGCGAGGCCCTCCTCGACCGCGCCCGCGACATCATCGTCCTCGGCTCCACCGTCGGACGCCACGTCTCGCCCTTCTCCTCCATGTACGGCGGCACCAAGTTCAACGTCCACGGCATGGTCGAGGGCGTGCGTCGCGAGATCGGCCCCCGCGGCATCCGCGTCTCCCTCATCGAGCCCGGCTTCGTCGTCTCGGAGTTCCAGGGCGTCGCCGGCTACGACGATGCGTGGTTGAAGGGCATCTGGGACCGTATCGGCCCCGTCCTCAAACCCGAAGATGTCGCACGGACCGTGTCCTTCATCGCGACCCAGCCGCCGGCGGTTCACGTGAATGACATCATGATCCGGCCGACGAGGCAGGATTATCCGTGAGCGGAAGAGAAGAGAACGCGAAGGGCGCGGAGTCGAGGTCCGCACTTCGCGACCTTGAGAGACGCAAAGTGGTTCGACCTTCAACCGGCGCACGAACGGGGAGTTCGGCATGAATGCGACGACGCCGCGTCGAACTCGCGATGGCGTGTATCACGCGTGCTGGAAGCTCCACGGAGGGACATATGCTGCACTCGTAAAGCAATCGCCCCAGATTCGCGCGAAGGGGCCAGACCTCTCCGAGGTCATCGACGAGTTGTACTGGGCATTGTTCAAGGTCATCGGCGACGACCTGCTGTTCCTGCAGCCCGTGCCCGCGTTCGCACCTCGTCTTGCCGTTGCAAAGCCAGGCATTCGCATCGCGGGATGGGTGTCGATCTCCAGCGCACGCGGCGAGTTCCACGTTCTCAACAGCGAGAATGAACTGTGGGGGCCGCCGTCCTGTTCTCGATGCAGGAGGGTTCGGGACAAACGGACGCGCGTGCCACTGCGCGTTCGCCTCACCCATCCGGCATCGCTTGCCACACCATTCCAGATCGGCATGAGCTCGATTCGTATCGCCCCGGAGTCATTTCGCAGACTTCTCACGCCAAGTGAGCGCTCGGCGTTCACATGGCGCGCGGTTCGGGTGGAACAGTCTCGGCGGGTCACAGAGCCATGGTGGGAACTCCGGCCAAAGCGATACCACGTCCAGTGCTGCGGAATCAAGGGAGCACCCGCAGCGGGACACTGCTGCCGCTCGTGTGGACGTAAGACTTGGTGGTATGGCAGCCTTTCACACGACATGACTCGAGACTACTTGGCCGAGAGCGATCTCGCGCGAATCAGGCGTTCGCTCATCGTTGAGGGCGACTCGCGCAGTTGGGACATCCTGATCCGCCATTCCCGGTGGTTGGAGTTGAGTCGTACCACACCGTCTAAGGGAATCGTGCCCGGCTTCTTTGGACTTGTCCCGTCATTCCTTGCGATAGCGACACCGCGCATCATTGATCAGGAGAGGTATCACAAGCAGTTCATGAAGGCGTGGGCAAGCATGCGGCCAGCAAAGTCTGGCAGCCGGTAACAAAGTGCCGCACGCCGGATGCCCGGAGCGCATCGCCCACCATGGCCGCGAACTCACGTGGAGTCACTCGTCATCCTCCGATTCACCGCCGCGCGCACCTCGTCCTCGTTGAATCCCGGATTCTGCACGCGCACGCTCTGCTCGATGAGCCCACGCACATCCAGATAGATCTGATCCATCAGGTCCATCTTCTGGAGCCCGGTCATCTTTGGGAGCAGCTTCGCCACCTCCCAACCGACAACCTCGATCCGAGCCGGATCCACAGGCGGCCGCTTTGCCGAACGCAGCTTCTCCATCGCCCAATTATACGGACCCGAGCCGTCCGACACGCCCTCCCTCGTACACTCTTCTGAACGAGCTTCCATCCGGCGTTTCCGGCCTTGCGTGACCAGACAGGACTATCCATGAGTGACTCGATCGAGATGACCCAGCCGCGCTGGGACCGCACCGCTGCCTATATCCGCGATGTCTTCGCCAGGACCGACGCCCGCCACGCCGGCATCATGGAGCGCGCGGTGGCCGCGGGCATGCCCCCGATCGATGCCGGCCCCGAAACCGGCCGATTCCTCCAGGTCCTCGCTACCTCCCTCAACGCGAAGCTCATCATCGAGGTCGGCACGCTCGCCGGATACTCCGCGATCTGGCTCGCGCGCGGCCTCGCCCGCGGCCTCACCGCCAAGGGCCCACGCGACGGCCGCGTCATCACCATTGAGGCCTCCAGCACGCACGCCGCCTTCGCTCAGAAGGAGATTGATGCCGCGGACCTCGGCTTCAGCATCACCATCCGCCAGGGGAAGGGAAGCCAGATGCTCCCCGTCCTCCTCAGAGAATGCGGCCACGGCTCCGCCGATCTCATCTTCTTCGATGCCGAACGCAGCGAGTACCTCGCCATGCTCGACACCGCGCACGAACTCCTCCGCCGGGGCGGCATCCTTGCCATCGACAACGCCCTCGCCGCCAAACGCTGGACCGCGGACCCCGTCCCGCTCGGCGAGCAGCCCGATCAGATGGACCTGGTCAACCGCGCCATCGCCGCCGACACACGCTTCCGTTCCACGCTCGTCCCCGTCGGGAACGGCGTGCTCATCGCGACCAAGGTGTGACCCGCGCTCAGGCATCCGCCGCGACGAACCGCCGCATGATCCCCAGTCCGTAGTGGCTCGCGGCTTCCCTCACGAACCTCCCGAAGTCCACCGCCGCGCCCTCATCCGCGCTGTCGGACACCACGCGCACAACCCCCAGCGGCACGCCGTGCTCGTGGCACACCTGCGCCACCGCCGCCCCCTCCATCTCCACGCACAGCGCCCTGGGAATCCGCTTCACGATCGAGTCCCGTTCCGCCCCGGTGGACACAAACCGGTCCCCGCTCGCGATGCCGCCAACCACCACACGCGGCTCATGCACTCCGAGCTCCCGCCGCGTGCCCCCATCCATTCTCGCCGCCAGATCCTCGCGCACGAACGCCTCCGCCCCCGCACGCAACCGCCGGGCGATCCCCGCGTCCACACGGAATGAAGACACACCCAGGAGCGGAATCTCCAGCGCGGGAAACAGAGGCGACGCATCCATGTCGTGCTGCCACAACTCATTCGCCACAACAACATCGCCGATCCGCAGATCCCGCGACAGCGAGCCCGCCACGCCCGTGAAGACAATGGACCCGACGCCATGCACATCGATCAGATGCTGGGCCGTCGCCGCCGCCGCCACCTTCCCCATGCGGCTGTACACCACCACAACCCGCGCCCCGCCACCATCCACCCCCGTCCCCCCTTACTCCAGTTCCCCCGTGATGTACGTCCGTCCGCCGTGCGTGCGCGTCGTCGCGCCCGCCAGCGCCGCCGCCAGCAGACACGCCTCCTCGGGCATGGCGCTCATGATGCCGATCGTCATGCTCTATTGTGCCCCTGATCCGCCCACCAAGCGCGAGACTCTGCCGAGTGGAGCGGGGCTTTCGCGCTGATACGCTCCACACGTGGAGCTCACGCCCCTTCGCTACTTCGTCGCCATCGCTCGCGCCGGTCACATCACGCGCGCGGCGCAGTCGCTCGGCGTCACCCAGCCAGCCCTCTCCGCCGCTGTCCAGCGCTTGGAATCCGAGGTCGGCGCGGACCTGCTTCTTCGCACCGGAAAGGGTGTCGAACTGACGGAGGCCGGCCGCGCCTTCCTCACCCACGCTGAAGAAACCCTCCGCGCCGCCGACGCCACCCTCCGAGCCGTCCGCGAGGTCATGGGGCTCGAACGAGGGAGCATCCGCATCGGCGGCGGCGCAACCGCCGTCGCCTACCTCCTGCCGTCCGTTGTCTCCGCCCTCCGTAAAAAGCACGAGGGACTCCGCTTCTTCGTCCGAGAGGCCGGTTCCACCGATGTCGCCCGCGCGGTCCTCTCCGGCGAGCTCGACCTCGGCATCGTCACGCTCCCCGTGGCCGTTCCCGACGCCGAAGGCCTCGTCCGTGTCCCGCTGGTTGAAGACGAGCTCCGCCTCATCGTTCCTCCCGGCCACCCGCTCGCGCCCAAGCCAGCGCGCTCATCCGCCTCACGCAAGCGCATCACGACAGTGGGGGAGTTCCGCTGGAAGGACATCGCCGGCGAGCCCTTCGTCGCCTTCGAGGCAGGCACCGCCGTCCGCTCCATCGTCGATCGCGCCGCCGCCGCCGCGGGCGTGACGCTCAACGTCGTCATGGAACTGCGCTCGATCGAGTCGATCAAATCGATGGTCGAAGCGGGGATCGGCGTCGCGCTCGTCAGCCGCTTCGCGCTCCATGATGGCGAGAGACACGATGGCGAGGGCATGGCCTGCCGCGACGGGCGCCTCTCCCGCTCGCTGGTCCTCATCCGCCGCCGCGCCCGTGCCGCCAGCCCCGCCGCCGAGGCCTTCGAGAAGGAACTCCTCGCCCGTGTGGGAAAGCCCGCGCGTACACAAGGCGCACCTCGCGAGTCGCGTGGTAGACTGCTTTCATGACCGAGCCGATCGTCGAACGCGTCGAGACCGAGGAAGAACGCTTCGAGCGTCTCAAAGCGATGACGCCAGCGGAGCGGATGGCATATGGCTTTGAGATGATGGACCGCGAGCGAAAGGCGCTCGCTGCGGTGATACGAGCGGAAGGCCACGATTGGCCGGAGTGGCGCGTGTACTTCGAGGTCACGTGGCGAACGCTCGAGTGGGACAACAAGGCCGAGTGGCTCGAAGTTTTCAAGGTCCTTGCAAAGATGAACGGCTCATCGGAAACGCTCGGGCCTGAGTACACAGAGGGCGTGCGCCCCAAGTTCCCGCCCGGTTGCCGATACGCACCACGATTCTGACTTTCCAAGTCCCGGCTCTGCGCCGTCCTCGTTGAATTATCGTCTCCTCGTTCCCATTCTTCTCCGCGGCCCTCCACGCTGAATCCTTGTCTCATCACAATAATCTATCGAACGTGCCACTCACATCGATTGGATTCATGCCACTCCCGATGCCATGATTGTGCGCTGACGAGAACCAGTCTGACCAGGAGCAACCACCATGGCATCCACACGCCCCGACCCCTTCAAGGCACGCCAAACCCTCAAGACCGCCCACGGCACCTACACCTACTTCTCCCTCGAAGCCCTGAAGAAAGCCGGCATCGGCCACGTCGACAAGCTCCCCTACTCCATCAAGGTCCTGCTCGAGTCCATGCTCCGAAACCTCGACGGGTTCATCGTCACCGCCGACGACGTCAGCGGCATGGCCAACTGGAACGCCAAAAGCCCCGCCAAGGAAGAGATCCCCTTCATGCCCGGTCGCGTCGTCCTCCAGGACTTCACCGGCGTGCCGTGCGTGGTGGACCTTGCCGCGATGCGCGACGCCGTGAAGAAGCTCGGCGGCGACCCCAAGGCCATCAACCCCCTCGTCCAGTGCGACCTCGTCATCGACCACTCCGTGCAGGTCGACGCCTTCGCCTCCAAGGTCGCCCTCACCATCAACTCCCAGCGCGAGTTCGAGCGCAACAACGAACGCTACGAGTTCCTCAAATGGGGCCAGCAGTCTCTCAGCAACTTCAGCGTCGTCCCGCCCGCGACCGGCATCGTCCACCAGGTGAACCTTGAGTACCTCGCCAAGGGTGTCCTCACCAAGAAGGAGGGCGCGGACACCATCGCCTTCCCCGACTCCTGCGTCGGCACCGACAGCCACACCACGATGGAGAACGGGCTCGGCGTCGTCGGCTGGGGCGTCGGCGGCATCGAGGCGGAGGCCGTCATGCTCGGCCAGCCTATCTACATGCTCACGCCCGAGGTCATCGGCTTCCGCCTGAAGGGCAAGCTCCCCGAGGGCGCGACCGCCACCGACCTCGTCCTCACCGTCACGCAGATCCTCAGGAAGAAGGGCGTCGTCGACAAGTTCGTTGAGTTCTTCGGCGACGGCATCGCCGCCCTCTCCGTCCCCGATCGCGCCACCATCGCCAACATGGCACCCGAGTACGGCGCGACCATGGGCTTCTTCCCCATCGACAAGGTCACCGTCGACTACCTGAAGTTCACGGGCCGCAGCGACGAGACCGTCGCTCTCGTCGAGGCGTATTGCAAGGCCAACGGCATGTTCTGGGCTCCCGGCACGCCCGAGCCCGAGTTCACCGACGTGATGGAGCTTGACCTCGGCACCGTCCAGCCCTCCCTCGCCGGCCCCAAGCGCCCGCAGGACCGCGTCCTGTTGAAGGACGTCAAGACCGCGTGGAACAAGGAACTCGCCGACTCCTTCGGCAAAAAGGCCCCCGCCGAAGCCGTTCACGTCGGCCGCTGGGCCAACGAGGGGGGAAACACGGCGGGCAAGGCCGTCAACAGCAACCCCTCGTCCGATCCCGATGCCGGGTGTGCGGGCGTGCCCGTGACGATGGATGGCAAGTCCTTCAACCTGCACCACGGCGACGTCGTGATTGCCGCGATCACGAGCTGCACGAACACGAGCAACCCCGACGTCATGATCGCGGCGGGGCTCGTCGCGCGCAAGGCCCGCGCCCTGGGCCTCACCCGCAAGCCCTGGGTGAAGACCTCGCTGGCCCCCGGCTCCAAGGTCGTCACCGAGTACTACAACCGTGCGAACCTCACCGAGGACCTCGAAGCCCTCGGCTTCCACACCGTCGGCTATGGCTGCACCACCTGCATCGGAAACTCGGGGCCCCTCCCCACGGAGATCGAAGCCGCGATCAAGCAGGGTGACGTCGTCGTCGCCTCGGTCCTCTCCGGCAACCGCAACTTCGAGGGCCGCGTCCACTCCAACGTCAAGGCCAACTACCTCGCCAGCCCGCCGCTGGTGGTGGCGTACGCGATCGCCGGCTCTGTCGCCATCGACCTCGCCACCGAACCGATCGGCACGAGCAAGGACGGCAAGAAGGTCTATCTGAAGGACATCTGGCCCACCCACAAGGAAGTCCAGGACCTGAAGGCCATGTGCGTCACGCCCGAGCAGTTCCGCTCGCAGTACGCCAACGTCTTCACAGGCAACCCGCAGTGGAACCAGGTCCCCGTCTCCAAGAGCGACCTCTACACCTGGAAGGCCTCCAGCACCTACATCCAGAACCCGCCCTTTTTCGAGACCCTCACCGCCCAGCCCACGCCCCCCAAGCCCATCAAGGGCGCGAAGGTCCTCGTCTACGTCGGCGACTCCGTCACCACCGACCACATCTCCCCCGCCGGCGACATCGCCGAGGCCTCGCCCGCCGGTGAGTACCTGAAGTCCCTCGGCATCCCCAAGCCCGAGTTCAACTCCTACGGCGCACGCCGCGGCAACGACCGCGTCATGACCCGCGGCACGTTCGCCAACGTCCGCGTCAAGAACAAGCTCACCGCCGACGGCTCCGGCAAGCCCAAAGAAGGCGGCTGGACCCGGGATATGTCGAAGAAGGGCCAAGGCCAGATCGACTGGATCTTCAACGCCTCCCTCAACTACAAGGCCGAGGGCACGCCGCTCATCGTCCTCGCCGGCAAAGACTACGGCATGGGCTCCTCGCGCGACTGGGCGGCCAAGGGCACGCTGCTTCTCGGCGTCCGCGCCGTGATCTCCGAGTCCTTCGAGCGCATCCACCGCTCCAACCTCGTCGGCATGGGCGTGCTCCCCCTCTGCTTCATGGAAGGTGAGTCGGCCCAGAGCCACGGGCTGACCGGCACGGAGACCTTCGACATCAACCTCCCCGTAAATGCTGAGGGCCTCGTCGAGCCGCGCTGCGAGGTGCCCGTCACCGCGACCCGCGCCGACGGCGGCACCATCACCTTCACCGCCCGCTGCCGCATCGACACCCCCGTCGAGGCCGAGTACTACCGCAACGGCGGCGTGCTCCAGACCGTCCTCCGCCGCCTCCTGAACGAGAGCAAGAAGCCGGCGATGGTGTGACCTCCGAGGCTTCTCATGACACCCATGCAGGGCCGGAGGATTCTCCGGCCCTGTTGCTTTGGCCCATCGATACACTGCTCGATGGGAGGCTCCACATTGAAACCGAACACATCCGTCGCTAATTTGATCCCAAAGTATGGCCTGCACGATCACGCAGCCGCGATCCTTTCCCTCGTGCGTCCGTGCATTCGACTGGCGCGAACACCGGCGGAGAGTGTGCAGCCCCACGAGTCGCGGCTTGGAGGCACGCCCCATCTGCCGCCTGGAACTGAATGGCCGACAGGACCGAGCGGGCCCATGA